>CALRTZ010000044.1:0-22716 GCA_943371235.1 Sphingobacterium thalpophilum
AGCGGAATGTAGAACATTACTTGATGAGGTGATGGCTGGACCTTATACATTATCAGATTCTATTGATCGTTTCAACCAAAACCTCACAGGCATTAGCAATGAGTTTGTATTTTCATTTATTAGCAACAACGCAAATGATAATAGAGGTGGACAATTTATTGATAGATATAGAAGTGATACGAAAGTTCCTGATGTTGGATTAAGAAAAGAAATCTATGATTTAATTACATCAGATACAACGGATATAAGAGCAAGATTAGTAGGTGTTGTTAACGAAGGTCAAGCGAATGAATTTTTTGTAAGTAAGAAGTTTAACAATGATTATTTTGGTTCTGCATACATCACGTTAACAAAATTATTATTGATGAGAGCAGAGGTTGCTGCAGAAACAGGAGATTTAAGCACAGCAGTTGCAGACATCAATAAAATAATTAACAGAGCTTATCCAGGCAATACGGCTAAAGAAGCTACAACTGCATTGGGTGCAGATTTATTAGTATTGATAAGAGAAGAACGCAGAAAAGAATTATTCTGTGAAGGAGATAGAACTTATTACATGAAAAGGTTAGGTGCGTTTGGAGCAAGTTCAGTAAAACCTGTAACAGGAGTTACCATTAGATCTGCACCTTGGAATTGTCCAGGCTTGGCTTTGCAATTCCCGAGTACAGAAGTTACTTCGGTATTTATATTAAACGAAACCGGAGGTTGTAATTAATTCGTAAATTTAAAATGATGAAAAAGATAATTTTAGCAGTAATGGTATTGATAGTTTTCAGTACATCTGCATGTAAAAAAGAATACGAAAGCATCGGCTTACCAGCAAGTAAAATTGATGGAGTAGTGGCTCGTTGGGTATTAACTGATTTTATAATTACAGATAAAGCAACTATTGTAGAAGAAAAAATGGATATGACTGATTTCTTTTCAAGCAATGCTTCTTTGCCAAATATTGTGTTTACCATATCGGGTACAGATACTACTTATGCTTGTGATACTACAGGATTGCCATTTAATGTTTTTGGTACCACAACTGGTAAATGGAAATTTGACGACATCAATTTTCCTACTAAAATTTTATTGATACCAGCAAATGGTGATGCAACTGTAGAATTTAATTTATTGGCTCCTATTCGTACCGTTGACAATTCTTTGAAAATTAGTAAGTCGATAAACTGCAATGGAAATGCAGCTTTTACATACGACTTGAGTTTTAATCGTTCAGTAAATTAAGGGGATTTAGTATGAAAAAGATAGTATTATCAATCGCAATTATAGTGATGGCTGGAGTAGCTTCAGCACAAACTGCATGGATAGAACCAGATCCTACCGACGTAACTAAAACGGTTAAGTTATATATCGATTTAACTAAATTAGATCAGTCTTTAGAACATGTTCAATTATTAATGGCAGATCCAGGTCCGTTTTATATCTGGACATGGTCGCCTTTTGAACACCCAACTGGAACAGCAAAAGCAAACGGTGAGGGTGAAAAACCTTGGCAAAATTCTAACGAATTATTGAAAATGACTAAGGATGATACAAAAGGTACACATGTGTATTATTATGAAATGATACCTACAGAATTTTACGAAGTGCCTGCAGGAGATGTTTACACTAAAGGGATTAATTTTTTAGTGAAACCTAAGAACGGCGGTGGTTACGGTGATCCAGATATTAAATCTACAGATATCAATTTAGTTGTGAATGCTCCTAAGTTAGACAAAGGTACGTTGTACCCTTATCCCTCTACAATTCTTCAAGATCAAATTTTAGCAATAATTTACGATAACACAATTGAGAAAAAAACCACGATGCAAAATTTAGCAGATGGGGAAGTGTTGTTATACATAAAAGCTACCATTGAAGATACTGTAACTCTAGCCACTGCAACAATTGAGCCTTCGAGATTTTTGCAATTGCAAAACAATCCTAAGTTAACCATGAAAAAAGATGCTACAGGTAAATTTAAATTGTATATGATTCCAAATCAATTTTTAAATATACCAGCAGGATCAGTGTTAAAAGAATTGGAGTTAACGATACGTAAACGTGCTTGGGCAGGTGGTGCAGACCAAATAGATCAGCGTGTGAAGTACAAAGGCGGATGCCAGTAAAACTAGTCTCTAGTCGTTAGTCTTTAGTCCTTAGAACAGGTTCAGCCTTCTAATGACTAAAGACTAATATCTAGCTTCTATAGATTTTTCTTTTCCCTATCCCCAGTTTCTCTAGGAAATAACCAAACGAAACACTTAGTACGCCTAAGCCATAAATACTGCTTCTTCTGAAATTAATAGAAGAGGCTTCTTCGAAATATTTAGTTGGGCAAGTAACTTCTGCAATGTCAAATCCTTTATAACATATTTGAGCGATCATCTGATTGTCGAATACAAAATCGTCGGAGTTATGATGGTAATTGATGCTTGTTAAAACTTCTTTAGAGAACGCACGGTAACCAGTATGGTATTCCGAAAGTTTCTGGTTCATTAAAATGTTTTGAGTTAAGGTAAGGAATCTATTTGCGATGTATTTGTATAGTGGCATGCCACCTTTTAAAGCTCCCTTGCCTAATATTCTCGAGCCAAATACAACTTGGTACAAATCGTTGCCAATAATGCTTGTCATGGCTATAATTAACTTTGGGGTATATTGATAATCGGGGTGTAGCATAATTACAATGTCGGCACCTAATTCTAGTGCTTTATCATAACATGTTTTTTGATTACCTCCGTAGCCTTTATTTTTTTCGTGGCGTATTACATGTTTAATGCCTATACTTCTAGCCAAGTCTGAAGTATTATCCTTACTAGCATCATCCACTAAAATTACATCGTCCACAATATCCATCGGGATTTCTTTGTATGTAATTTCTAGAGTAGGTGCTGCATTGTAGGCCGGCAACACAACGACAACTTTTTTACCGTTGAACATGTTTCAAAAATAGGATTTTAATTATTATGCTTCAAATTTGCTATTTCTTCTTTCATAAAAGCCACTAATTCCTTTATGTAATCTACAGAAAAGTCGAATTTAATACCCGCTGTTGCATATATTTCCGGAATGCTTTTGGTATATCCAAGCTTCAAGGCATCCATGTATTGTTCAATTGCTTTCTTCGGATTCGCTTTAAAGTTTTTATAAATGGCTATGGCAGCTAACTGAGCAATTGCATATTCAATATAATAAAAAGGCACTTCAAATAAATGTAATTGTTTCTGCCATAGATTTTGTTTAAATGATTCGTATCCATCCCAATTTACAAAATTCGATCCGAATCTATCAAAACATAACTCCCAAGCTTTCGTACGTTCTTCTACAGTATGAGCCGGGTTTGTATATATCCAATGCTGGAAAGCATCAATAGTTGCTACCCAAGGCAAGGTTTTTAAACTGTCTTTTAATTGTTCTTCTTTTGCGCGAATTAAATCATCGGCATTGCTAAAAAATACATCCCATGCATCCATCGAAATTAATTCCATACTCATAGAAGCTACTTCCGCAACTTCAGAAGGTGTGCGTTTAAAATCATTTAACTCTAAATCGTTGGTTAAAAAAGTATGTACAGCATGCCCGCCTTCATGTACCATGGTAGTTAAATCTCTCATGGCATTAGCAGCATTCATAAAAATAAAAGGAGCACCTGATTCTGCTAAGGGGTAGTTGTACCCTCCAGGAGCCTTACCTGCACGCGAATCTAAATCGATGAGGTGATGCTCTTTCATGGTGGCTAATTTCTCGCCAAAATATGGATGTATTTTATGGAAACAAGCAATGCTTTTGTCTATCAAATCATCAGCACCTTCAAATGGTTTCAAAGCCATTTTACCACTTGCATCTACTTCGGTATCGTAAGGTTTTACACTCGGTAAATTTAATTTTTCTCTACGCACTTCTGCGTATTCTTTAAA
Organism: Sphingobacterium thalpophilum; assembly: GCA_943371235.1. GTDB lineage: Bacteria > Bacteroidota > Bacteroidia > Sphingobacteriales > Sphingobacteriaceae > CAJBVG01. The sequence continues at coordinate 3,906 of CALRTZ010000044.1, forward strand.
CAGGGGTGTTAATTCTTTTTCAATAGCAGCGTGGAAATTAAAGCAATCTTCTGCCGTATAATCGAATCTTCCCAATGCTTTGAACATGTAATCGCGAAAGTTTTCGAAACCTGCGTTTAAGGCAACTTGGTGACGAACTTTTATAAGAGATGAAAATAATTCATCGAGTTTTTCTTTATCTGCTAAGCGTCTGTTTTGAATTTTTTCGTAAACTATTTTACGTATTTCTCTATCGGTACTTTTTATAAAATTAGCTGCTTGCTCTAATGTGTACTCTTTCCCATCGTACTCTATACTCATAGCACCGGCTATGCTTCCGTACTGTTGTTGCTCCAATTGTAATTGGGTAAACAACTCAATATTTTCTTGTCTGAAAATTTCAAACTGATTTTTTAAAGAACGAATATAAATTCCATACTTTACCGTATCAAGTTGTTCAACAAACGTACAACTCAAAAATTTCTCATTTAATTTATTGGAGTATTCGGCTAAATGAGGCTCCACTTCTGTTGCAAAATATTCAAATGCTTGTTTTATTTTTTCGTCACGCGTATCACATGTCATGCGAATGTAACGCCATGCGAAATCTTCTTCAAGCACTGCTTCTAATTCACTTCTTTCTTTTAACCAACTTTCTAATTCATCAACAGAATTTATTGTTTTATTTTCTAGTTTGATGAAGTAAGGTTCTATGCTTTGCCAAGTAATTTCAAGGCTTTCGGGTAAAAATGATCTTTTTAATTTATCTAAGGTATACATGTAAAGGCTGAATTATAATAAGAAAAAATCAAGTAAAAAGAATGCAGCAAAAAATATACTGGCAATTCCGTTGGTAGTCATAAAGGCTAAGTTTACTTTACTTAAATCAGTTGGTTTTACTAATAAATGTTGATATACAAGCATGCTACAAAACACCAACACACCCATCCAATAAAACCAAGAATAGGAATCTATAAATCCGGGTAAGATTACAAATACAGCCGATAAAACATGGATATAAGTGGAAAGTTTTAAAGCGTTTACTTTGCCAATAGCACTGGGTATAGAGTGTAAGGCTTGTGATTTATCAAATTCTTCATCTTGTAGCGAGTAAATGATGTCGAAGCCACTTACCCAAGTAAGTACAGCTAATGAAAACAAAACCGGACTAAGCGCGAACTCCCCAGTAATTACTAGGTATGCACCAATAGGGGCTAACGATAAACCGAGTCCAAGCACAAAATGACAAAGCGCGGTAAAACGTTTGGTATAACTATATGCAAGTATAATTAACAAAGCAATTGGCGATAAATAAAAGCAAATGGTATTGATGAAATAAGTAAATAATATAAATAACAGAGAGTTTAAGATAACATACCATAAAGCGGTATCGGCTTTTATAATTCCCGCAGGAATTTCTCTATTTTTTGTACGAGGATTTTGTATATCTATATCTCTATCGATGTATCTATTAAAAGCCATGGCAGCACTGCGAGCAGTAACCATGCAAAGTATCATTAATAAAAATAATTTTAAATCGAATTGAGCATTTGTATTTCGCATGGCTAAAAAGAAACCAATAATAGCGAAGGGTAATGCAAAAATGGTATGACTAAATTTAATTAGCGAAAGGTAATTTTTCATTTACTTATTCATTCGTTAAAGTAGGGTCGAAGGCTCTGTTAATTTCATCGATGTATGCTAACACTTCTTCTTTACCGGTGCCTTCTTCTGCAGAAGTAACAAAAAAGCTTGGCAATTCTTCCCAATTTTTTAGAAGTGTATTATTAAACATTTCTACATTGCTTGCGGTTTTACTTTTCGATTGTTTGTCGGCTTTGGTAAAAATAATGCAAAACGGAATTCCTTTGCCACCTAACCAATCAATAAATGCCAAATCTACTTTTTGAGGTTCCAACCTAGAGTCTATTAACACCATTACACATTGTAAGTTCTGGCGTTCTTCTAAGTAAGTTTTAATCATACCTTCCCACGATTTGCGGGTAGTTTGCGACACTTTCGCATAACCATATCCGGGTAAATCAACCAAATACCAAGTATTATTTATGATGAAATGGTTAATAACTTGCGTTTTGCCAGGGTTTTGGGAGGTTTTAGCTAATCCTTTTTGGCGGCAAAGCATATTAATTAAAGAGGATTTACCAACGTTTGATCGGCCTATAAAAGCGTACTCAGGCTTGCTAGGAGCAGGCATTTTATCAATTTGAGTATTGCTAATAATAAATTCGGCGGTTTTTATAATCATGCTTCAAAGATACAATCCTAGCGCATTTATTTTGTGTTTTTTGGCTTTATTAAGAACTTTAAGCCAATTAAAAAGATCCCTGTTTTTTCAGAATATTCATAATTAGCATCCTCACTGTAATTATTGTTGAAATTTAAGAGCCGATTGTATTCTGCAAATACATGTATTTTTTTAAAATCGATGTCGGCTCCGAAGCCAACATTACCTTGTATTTGCGAGCTTGCAAGTGTAAAGGGTATGGTCGCAGATTGTTTATTTAAAAAAGAGAGTTGAGGGCCCATTAATAAATACGGAATTACAGTTGGTAATTCCGGAATAAGGAGTTTTAGTTTTGCATCGAGCTCCAAAAAAAATGCACGAGTTTCTACCAAAGTGTTTATGTGCACAGAATCGCCAATATTGCCTACTCTTATTTTATATTGATAGTCTGAATTTTTCTCAATTATTCCTACACCACCTTGTAAACTAAAATTCTGAAAATTATAAAACTGAGTGTACAATTGAGCATAAAAGCTTTGCCCAGTTGCGGTATTAAAACTAGTTTTATTGCCACTCGCATCAATTGTATTTATGTTGATAAGAGAATTTGTGATTCCTGTTTTCAAACCAATCTCACGAACTTGCGCAAAACTGATGTTTACCCAAATAAAACAAAACAATAAATACATCTTTTTCATAATTTAATTTTGATTTAATATTTCTATTTCAGTATTTCTATTTCAGTATTTAATGCCCTATTCTAGTGTCTAGTACTTAATGTCACTTTTTTAATTGCCAATTTACTAAAATATGGCTTAATTTTTGCTCATTAGAATTTTTTCTATCCTTATTGCATAATTTCATTATCTATAAATAAACTAATTATATTTTCACATATGAAAAAAATAATCCTAACACTAAGCTTAGTTGTTATTTCATTTTGTTCTCACTCTCAAACCTATGTTTCTAATGTTATTGTAAGCAAACCAGATTTACAAAATTTAAGTTTAGATAATATAGCCATAGGAGCAAATACTGAATTAATAAGCAATAGTTCTTCTTTTGTAAAAGGTGAAGTAATGTATGCTTCTTATAGTTCAGAAAATGGTTCAATTCTTAATTCATTAGATGTTGTTGTGCATAATGAACATTTTTCAGACAATATCAGTTCACTTAGAAGTTATTTGAACTCACTTGAAAGCACCAATGTAAACCAAACGGAATTAAATGGCTTGGTATTTGGGAACGGAGTTTTTGAGATAAATAACAGTTTGAACTTAACAAATGGAGGATATGTACATTTTACAGGAGATATGAATTCTATTTTAGTTTTTAACATTCAGGGAGATTTGAATATTGATGATAATACGAAGATTCAGATAGAGGGTATACGTCCTGAAAATATTTTTTGGAATGTAAGTGGTAAAATTACCATTGGAAGTATAGTAGAAATGTACGGCGTTTTTGTCACAAATAATGAGATTGAAATTGGGCCAAAAGTTGTTGGTGATAGAGTACTATTATCAGGCGAGTTTATTCGTTTAGGAGAATTCAATGAAGAAATCTCTAGTTATGAGTATCTAAACTCTTTAACTTTAATTTATCAGGATGAATTGGCGAATATTAAATGTAATTATGTGAGTAATTTTAGTTTTGAGCAAATCAGTCAATGTCCTGAACAATCATCAAAAATAAATTTTGCAAATGGTTGGTTCAATGCTGGAGTTACAGACAATGGAGCAGATTTATTCGCTTGTCCAGGAGGATGTTCTACTTTATGCTATCAAACTCCACAAAGTCCTGAAGGTTACCAAATACCAAGAACAGGAAATAATTATGCTGGAATATATGTTTTTTCAAATAGAACATATCCTTCAACTAGTAACCATTTGGGTTACAGAGAATTTGTTGGAAATAAATTAATTGAACCACTTCAAAATGGGAAGACATATAAAGTGGAGCTATATGTAAGTGCAGCTGATAAAAATCTAACATTTAGTAGCAATATAGGTGTTTATTTTTCTAGTATAAGACATAGTTTAGCAACAAACAATAGTTTTACTCATGGAGATAACCCACAAGTACCTCAAATTTTAAGCACCCAAATAATTACAGATACTCAAAATTGGACAAAAATTGAAGGATCATTTACTGCAAATGGAACTGAGCAATATTTATATATTGGTAATTTTGATAGTGACTGGCAGATGAATTATAGTCCAGTTGGTGTTAGTGGGTGTATAACTTGCGATGATGCCTATTATTTCATTGAGGATGTCAAAGTATATGAATCTAATCCCGAATTGATTGCTGATGCAGGAGAAGATAAATGCAATAGTGCTTTACAAGGAGTACAATTAGGGGGTGCACCCACTGCAACTGGTGGGGCAAGCTCTGTATATACATATACATGGACACCTTCCACGGGATTAAGCTCTACTACCATTGCAAACCCAATAGCCAATCCAAATACACATACAACTTATAAAGTTAAAGTTGAAGATTCTGAAGGTTGCGCAGTTTACGATGAGGTTACTGTATTTGTAGGATATCCATTACATAATCTAAGATTAATTGAGCTAAGAAAAAACGATAATTTTGAAGATATACCCGTTGTTTTTGGTACGGATTGTATTGGGTGTAATGAAATATATTGGGAGTTTGGAGATGGACAAACATATACGACAAGTTATCCCGATGAAATTGTGAGTCATACTTATGAAAAACCAGGTTATTATTTTGTTAAATTTTTTCGTCGAAACAAATGCGATTCGTCAGGAGATAGGGGTGTAATTTATGTTGCACCAAATACTTATTCAAATTCCAACCCTACTGGAATAAATTATAGTACTTATATTACTTTAAAATTAAATGAATTTAGAAACCCTTTTTCTGATTTAACTAATATCAACATTACAAGTCAAATGGCACCGATATCAAATCCTTTAATCTTGGATGAGACAGGTGCTCGATTTGAGGTAAAAGGGGAGTTGCGTATTAAAACCGGTGCCTCTCTTGAAATTAGAAATAGAACTATTAATTTTGGACCATACGGAAAAATTATAATTGAGCCTGGAGCTTTTTTAAAGTTAAATGGTTGCACACTAAGAGGATATAAAGACCAAAGGTTATTTGGTATAGATGAATTTATGTGGTTTGGTATTGAAGTCCATAGTGTATTTGACGATATTTTACAGACTTATGTAAAAGGGACCTTAACTATGGTAAACGACGCAACTATTCAAGATGCACATGTTGGAATAACAGTGGGGGAAAGCCTAGTAGCAAATATTGGTGTTGGCAATAACGAAATGTTTAAATTCAATGCTCATATATCTGAAACAGGTGGAGGCATGATTCAAATTGATAATGCCAATTTTGTAAATAATGGAACAAGTATTCGATTTTATGGTGGAGGATATTTTAACTATAATAAAAGTGTAATTAAAAATTCAGAGTTTACATCTACAAGTTGGGGTTTAAAAGACCCCTATTATTATTCTGACAATGAAGATTATTTTGAATTAAGGGGTAGAAATCCGCATATGTTAGGCTCTAATCCGAATATTAACTTTCCTATAGGTAGGAGTAGCCAAGGTATAGATGTGATACAAATGAAAGGTGTGGAAATAACAAACAATACATTCAATGGCATAAATCATCCAATAACATTAAGTAATTCAAGAGCAATAAAGGTGAAATCAAATACTTTTGATAATTCACCATTGGCTATTTATATTAACGGGATTTTTGATGTTTATTCTAATAATACAATTTATAGTAATAGATTTCTTGGTTTAGTGCAAAAGTGCATCAAAACAAATGGTTCTAATGGTGAGAATATTGAGTTAAATTCAATTAGATGGCTCAACCTTCCAGCCCAAGCAAATATTTCAACAGAAGGCCCTGCAATTGAATTGGAATCGGCTAATTTTATAGTAAGAGATAATATCATTAAAGATTACGGTACAGCACTTCAAATCAAAGGTGATCCTTTTTCTGCTAATTACGGGTTTATTGGGAATAAATCAACCGGAAATAATATAGAAGCCAATAGTTTTATGCCTTTTATTCGAACGGAAGGCAATAATAAAAAAGTGCTCATGAAGTGTAACGAGTTTAGTTTTTTATCTACAAACAACAACAGCGATAAATATGTGTGGCAAATCAGTGATGAATTCGGGAACCAGGGAATTCCTAAAACAAATATTGTATTGTATCCAAACACTACCCCTGCTGGCAATATTTTCGATAGAATTAGTGCCAATCCTGTAAGAAAAGTAGAGAATTCTGCTCAAAGCAATTTAAGTTATTATTACAGACACCGAGATGTTTTTTGTACTCCACTCCCTGATAACGATTTTTTCAAGGTACTAAATAATGAGGTAGATTATGTGAATTATGCTACATCATGCGTGTTACCGGTAATTTTAGAGCCAGAGCCTATTGTCACGTACGTTGATGCTTTGCGAGGGGTTGTAAATACCTTTAGTAGTGAAATGGCAAATTTGGTTGCAAATTTAGATCAGAACAATACTGAAACGCTCATTTCCTTGCTTACGAACACTGAAGACTGGGATGATATTAGCAGTACATTGGTCGATCATTCTCCTCTGTCTGAAAATGTATTAAGCGTTCTATTGGCAAATCCTAATACCATTAGTGAGGAGGCTTTTCTAACCATTATGAGAAAGAATTTACCTATTTATGATAACCTACAAGCCATATTAAATGAGGTGATAGCAGAAACATTTCCAGGGATAGAAGCTGAAACTGAAGAGCTATCTGCTTATAATCCAAATCAAAGAACTCCGAAGGCGGTTGAAATTGACATTGATAAAACAGAGAAAGAAAAAATGTTTTACATTACGAATTATTTGGAAATAAAAGATCAAACAGATGAATTAGAGAATTCTTTGGATTTTTTAGACAATGATTATTCTAATGAAATTACTAAAATGCAGTTTAGCGATGCTTACTTTCAAGGGGATTATAACAAAGCAGATACTTATAGAAGCAAAATGATGATAAATAATGAAGCAGACCAAAATTTTGCCGATTACAGCAGTTTCTTAATTAACTTGACATTGAACAACCGAACGTATTGGGAGATGGATTCTGCCGAAAAAAACCTTTTATACTCCTTTGCCGCAGAATGCCCTCAAACCATGGAAAGAAAACAAGCGGGAAACTTAATTAAACTTGTTTATGGTGATACCATTGTATCTTGTAATCAAAATGGATGGAGGATCAACAACAAAACAATTCACTCGCAGCATTTTGATGCTAGCACTTGTTTTTTAGGAAATGGTTATCCAAACCCATCTAATTATACTTTTTCTATACCATATAAAGTAAACGATTTTACAAATGCTGCTTTAGAAATATACGACATCAATGGGGCTTTCATTAGCAAGAAGAATATAAATACAAAGCAAGGTGTTTTGCCGATGGATATTGAATCCCTTGCATCGGGTATTTATTTATATAAATTAGTGGTAAACGGTACACAAATTGGAGTGAAGAAACTTGTGAAAATAAAATGAGACAATTACAAATTTTAGCATTTATCTTGATTTCTTATTCTTCATTTAGTCAACAGATTGTGAAGATAGGTACTGGTGTACTTCCTGATATGGCTGTTCACACCTATCCTTGGAACGACTCCATTATACTTAGAGGCAATTTCACCTTTTTACCCGATAATACCGCAAGCGCAGGAATGGCTTATTGGAATGGCTCTCATTGGAAGGATCTCTCTTTAAATACATATTCAGACGGACGAGCTTTTATGGTGTATGGGGGTAAATTATTAATGGGAGGAGGTCTTTCTTTTAAAAGTAATTCAGGGCAATTACCACTATTACAATTAAATGGAAACACATGGGTAAATGTTTTTGGTGTTACCTCTTCCAACTCAATGGGGAGTATAAATGATATGATAGTATACAAAGGTGAATTATATGTTGCAGGGCAGTTGCAAAGAATAGGAGGAAAAACAGTTAAGAACATAGCCAAATGGGATGGGGTTGCATGGTCGGATGTAGGTGGTGGATGTGGAGGAGGAGTAAACGAGGTAAATAGTTTAGCCATTTTAAATAATGAGTTATATGTAGGTGGTTTTTTTGAAAATGCAGGAAACAAACTAGTAAAACATATAGCCAAATGGGATGGAAATTCTTGGTCGGATCTTGATAGTGGTGTGCACCAAGGAGCGGTATCAAAAATCGTTGCCTATAAAGGCAAGTTAATTGTGTTTGGAGGTTTTCTACAAGCAGGTTCATATCCCCATTTATCTAATGTTTATAAAGGCAGAGCAATATGGGATGGCGTAAATTGGAGTAGATTCCATGGATTTGCTGAGTTGGTTTATGAATATGCAATAAAAGAATATCGGGGAGAATTGTTTATGGGAACCTATTTGAATTCTAAAACCAAAACAATAAACGATACGGTAATGATGTCTTGGGATGGCATAAAATATACAAATAGGTTGGGTGCAAATGCTGAAATTGAGGATATTTCATTAGTTAACGACAAACTTATTATTACAGGTTCTTTTACTAAGATGTTAAATACTGATGTTTCAAAAATGGCAAGTTATTATTTAGAACCAGTAGGTATTTCCATAGACAAAGTAAAAAAATCTCTTTTCAATATTTACCCTAAGCCAAGTAATGAAAATATAAACATCACTAATTTATCTAACTTTCAAAATGTTAAAATAACTATCCAAAATTGTTTGTCGGAAAACGTAAAAGAATTCGATCTCGATTTTATTAATAATGTCAGTAAACTCTCTATTGTAGATCTACCTGATGGTGTCTATTTTGTTATGTTTTATGCAGACAAGATGTTAATTGATGTTCAGAAGATTATAGTGCAATAGTAGTTAAGAAAGGCCGAATTTTCGAATTGTCGAAAATTTGAAATTTCGAGTGGGAATATTCTACTATGTTCCAATTACCGCATCTGTACCCTCATCCTTTAAATTTTTTGAATATTTTTTTTCAATACTATAAATTTAAAAATAAAAAAGCTAGTTGATGAATCTTCTTTATATACTAGGTGCAACGGCTTATACTTTGTGCTTTTTATAAAAATAATCACACCCTTTTATTTTAAAATTTAAAGTATTGATGGGAAGAGCTTTATAGGTTGCGAAAATCGAAATGTCGAAATGTCGAGCGGGAATATACTACTATGTTTCAATTACCGCATCTGTACCCTCATCCTTTAAATTTTTTGAATAAAAAATTTTTTTCAATACTATAAATTTTAAAATAAAAAAGCCAGTTGATGTATCTTCTTTATATACTAGATGCAACGGCTTATACCGTGTGCTTTAAATATAATTAGCCGCACCCTTTTATTTTAAAATTTACAGTATTGATGGGAAATGCTTAATAGGTTGCGATAATCGAAATGTCGAAATGTCGAGCAGGAATATACTACTATGTTTCATCTACCGCATCTGTACCCTCATCCTTTAAATTTTTTGAATAAAAAGAAGTGATAAATTGATTAGAAAACTAAGTGCTAAAAACCGTTGCAATAAGTAATTAGATTTCGACTTATTTACTTGCTTTTTTATTCAAAAAAATTAAAGGATGAAAGAATAAAAATTAAAAGATGAAAGAAATTTTTTTTTTCAATACTATAAATTTTAAAATAAAAAAGCCAGTTGATGTATCTTCTTTATATACTAGTTGCAACGGATTTTACTATGTGCTTTTATTATAATTAGTCGCACCCTTTTATTTTAAAATTTACAGTATTGATGGGAAATTGCTTGCTATGAAACTGATTTCGTAAAGCCGAAAATTCGAAAAAGGAAATTCGTACTTATTTGCATCATACAAAGTACAATGTACAAAGTACAAAATACAATGTACAGTTATCTCAAAAGCTGTGCCCATCCTGTATTCTCCGCAATCATCCCATGTAAGGCATCTATAGAAATTCGTTCTTGCTGCATGCTGTCTCGGTGGCGAATAGTAACAGTGTTGTTTTCTAAACTTTCATAATCAACCGTTATGCAATACGGAGTGCCAATAGCATCTTGCCTGCGGTAACGTTTACCAATCGAATCTTTCTCATCATACTGAACATTAAAATCTAGTTTCAACATGTTCATTATTTCTCTCGCTTTTTCTGGCAATCCATCTTTTTTAGTTAATGGCATCACAGTAGCTTTTACAGGCGCTAATGCTGGATGAAATTTCAACACCACTCTCGAATCTGTTTTATCGCCTTCGCTCAGATCTTCTTCTTTATAAGCATTACACATGGTTAATAAAAACATACGGTCTAAACCAATAGAGGTTTCTATTACATACGGAATGTAATTCTGATTAATTTCTGGATCAAAAAATTGCATTTTTTTACCCGAAAATTCTTGATGTTGTTTTAAATCGAAATCGGTACGAGAATGAATTCCTTCCACTTCTTTAAAGCCAAACGGGAATTCGTATTCTATATCAACCGCTGCATTAGCATAATGAGCAAGCTTAGCATGGTCGTGGTAACGGTAAGATTCTGCAGGTGTGCCCAAGGCTAAATGCCATTTTAAACGAGCTTCTTTCCAATGTTTGTACCATTCCATTTCTGTACCCGGGCGAACAAAAAATTGCATTTCCATTTGTTCGAACTCACGCATACGCATAATAAACTGGCGTGCTATTACTTCATTTCTAAAGGCTTTACCAATTTGTGCAATGCCAAAAGGAATTTTCATACGACCAGATTTCTGCACGTTTAAGAAGTTCACAAAAATACCTTGTGCCGTTTCGGGTCTTAAATAAACAGCCTCCGCATCTTCGGCTAAAGATCCAAACTGAGTGCTAAACATTAAGTTAAACTGACGAACGTCTGTCCAGTTTCTGGTTCCAGAAATAGGGCATGCAATTTCATGGTCGATAATTAATTGCTTTAAAACGCTTAAATCATCAGATTTTAAGGCATTATCCAAGGCTTCCTGTAATTCGGCTGCTTTTTGAGTTTTGCCATCTCGCTCGTATTTGGTAATTCGGTCTTCTAAAAGATTATCAGCACGATAGCGCTTTTTAGAATCCTTATTATCAATCATAGGGTCGTTAAAACCATCCACGTGGCCCGATGCTTTCCAAATTTTCGGGTGCATAAATATCGCAGAATCAATTCCTACAATATTCTCATTCATTTGCACCATCGATTTCCACCAATAGGTTTTTATATTGTTCTTTAACTCAGCGCCTAATTGACCATAGTCGTATACTGCACTTAAGCCATCATATATCTCACTCGACTGAAACACAAATCCGTACTCTTTCGAGTGCGAAACCACATTTTTAAAAATATCTTCTCTAGTACTCATGCAGCAAAGATATAATTTTATAAATCGCTACCCAATAAGATAAAATACTTATCTTTCGTGCTCAAAAACAGATAAACGTGTCGGTAATAGTTAATCGTTTAAGTAAAGTATACGGGAACCAGAAAGCGGTCGACGAGGTTTCGTTTATGGCAGAACCCGGTAAAATACTCGGATTTTTAGGTCCCAATGGGGCTGGGAAGTCTACCACCATGAAAATTATCACTTGCTTCATTCCTGCAACTTCAGGGAATGTAAGCGTATGTGGTTTTGATACCAATACCCATTCTATGGAAGTGCGTAAACGCATTGGCTATTTGCCAGAGCATAATCCGCTTTACTTAGAAATGTATGTGAAAGAATATTTAGCGTTTGTGGCAGGTATGCATGGCATGAAAAACCCAAAAGCAAGAATTCAGGAAATGATTCAGCTTACGGGTTTAGAGCGTGAGCAACATAAAAAAATTGCAGAGTTAAGTAAAGGGTATCGCCAAAGAGTAGGCTTAGCACAAGCCATGATACATAACCCTGATGTATTAATTCTGGATGAACCTACCTCAGGTTTAGATCCGAATCAGCTATCGGAAATTAGAAAACTCATTAAAAAAATTGGTCAAGAGAAAACAGTAATCCTTTCTACCCATATTATGCAAGAGGTGGAAGCCATTTGCGACCAAGTAGTAATTATTAATAAAGGAAAAATTGTAGCGAATGATGATACTAAAAACTTACAGCAACATGTTGTAGGTGAGTATGTATTTAAAGTTGAGTTTGACAAAGTGATGGATCACCAAAAACTAGAAAGTATTGCAGGTGTAAAAAAAGCTCAACAGGTAAATGAAAAATTATGGTTGCTTACTACAGCTAATGATGAACAAGTGAGAGCTGCCATTTTTGATTTTGCAGTAAAAAATAATTTGGTGTTATTGAGTATACAGAAAGAAGAAGAAAAACTGGAAGATGTTTTTCGCAGATTAACTAAAAAAAATAATTAATATATAAAGATGCTGACGATTTTTAAGAAAGAACTTGCAGGATTTTTTAGCTCACTCATTGCTTATATTTCCATAGTAGTATTTCTATTGGTAACGGGTATGTTTGTTTGGGTATTCCCAGATACTTCTATACTGGAGTATGGTTTTGCGAGTATGGATAGTTTTTTCAACATTGCTCCTTGGGTGTTTTTATTTTTGATACCAGCAATTACGATGCGTTCTTTTTCTGAAGAAAATAAAACAGGTACAATTGAATTATTAGTAACCAAACCTATTACAGAATTGCAAATAATTTTAGGCAAATATTTTGCTGGTTTAGTAATTACTGTGTTGTCAATACTGCCAACCATACTTTATTACATTACCGTTTACCAATTAGGAAGTGTAAAGGGAAATATAGACAGTGGTGCAGTTATTGGATCGTACATTGGCTTGGTGTTTTTAGCTGGAAGTATGGTAGCCATCGGTATTTTTGCTTCATCATTAAGTGATAACCAAATTGTATCTTTTATACTTGCTGTATTTATTTGTTTTATTTGTTACGCAGGTTTTGACTCCTTTAGTAAACTTGATTTGTTTGGGAAAGTAGACAATGTGATATCTGCCTTAGGTATTAATGAACATTACCTATCTATGAGTAGAGGAGTTTTCGACTCAAGAGATGGAGTATATTTTATAGGCTTTATTAGTTTCTTTATTTTGTTAACCAAAATAATTTTGGAAAGCAGAAAGTGGTAATATGGAAAAGAGAAAATCATCAAATTTAAAAAAACAAGCATGGACTTCTTTAGTGGTACTAGTGCTTATTATTATATTGGCTAATTTTATATCGACATTAGCATTTTTCAGAATAGATTTTACGAAGGAAAAAAGATTTACACTTTCTGATGCAAGTAAATCTTATATGAAAAATTTAGAGGATGTAGTATATGTGCAAGTTTATTTAGAAGGAGAATTTCCTGCTGGTTTTAAACGTTTACGCAATGCAACTAAAGAAACACTCGACGATTTAAAAGCCTACGCAGGTAGTAATTTAGAATACGAGTTTATTAACGCTACGGATGAAGCCGATCCAAAAGTGAAAGAAGAAATTATACAACAATTAGCTAAAAAAGGATTAACTCCTATAAACGTACAAGTTAGAGATGAGAACGGACAAAGTCAGCAACTAATCATACCAGGAGCTGTTGTAACGTATAGAGGCAGAGAGCAAGCTTTTCAACTATTACAAAGCTCCTCTGTTGCAAACTCAGCCGATGAAGTGTTAAATAATTCGGTCATTAATTTAGAGTTTCAAATCGTAAACAACATAAAAAAAGTAACTCAATTGAGTCGCCCAAGTATTGCATTTATACAAGGACATGGTGAGTTAGATACCTTTAAAACTGGCGACATTATAAAAACGCTTAGAACGTATTATGAAGTGGATTTTGTGAATTTGAGACAAACAAGCCCACAAGATTTATTTCCATACAAAACTTTAATAATTGCTCGTCCTACACAAGTATTTACAGAAGCCGAGAAATTCAATCTCGATCAGTATATAATGAATGGAGGTAGAATATTATGGATGATTGATCCATTAAATGCCGACATGGATAGTTTGGGAGCAGAGCAAATGATGCTAACTAGTACCTATCAATTAAATCTAGAAGATCAATTATTTAGGTATGGAGTACGTGTGAATACGGATTTAATACAGGACATACAATGCGCGCCAATACCAGTAATTACGGGCAATGTAGGAGCTCAGCCACAGCAAGAATTATTTCCATGGTTATTTTATCCAATTTTTATTCCGAACAGTACACACCCTGTAGCTAAAAACTTAGACGGGGTACGTTCAGAGTTTGCAAGTACCATAGACACCATAGATGTTCCTAAAATTATTAAAACACCTTTGTTGCAATCGTCAAAATACACTAAAGTATTAAATGCTCCGGTAAGAGTAGCTTTGCAAATGTTATCTATTGAACCAAATCCTCAACAGTTTATTAAAAGCAACATGATTACTGCGGTTGCTTTAGAAGGTACTTTTACATCCGTATTTAGAAACAGGTTGATTTCTAAAAATGAAAATGCAAAGTTTTTAGAAGAAAGTAAAACTACTCGAATGATTGTAGTTTCTGATGGAGATATTATAAAAAATTATTTTTCGCCACGAGACAGTGCTGTGTATCCATTAGGGTTTGATAGGTTTACCAGAAGAACTTTTTCTAATAGTATATTTGTACAAAATGCTGTTGATTGGTTGGCAGATGATTATAATTTGATATCAGCTCGATCTAAAGAAGTGAAGTTGCGAATGTTAGATTCTGAACGCATTAAAAAAGAGAAATTAAGATGGCAAGTATTTAACCTTGTTATACCAAGTGTGTTGGTGATACTAGTTGGTACTGTTTTGTTTTATAGAAGAAAAAAGAAATACGCATAATTACATGAAAAAAAATAGGATCTATATTTTAATATTAGTGTTGTTGCTAATAATTACAGCAGTGTTGTATTATAAGCGCGGTGGTACTGGTACTATAAAATCTGAGTTAAAATCGTTTGCAGTAGAAGATACTGCATCTATTGATAAAATTATAATATCTGATAAGCAAGGGAGAGTATTGGTGTTAACAAAAACCAACAAGATTTGGTTTGCCAATGATTCTGTAAAAGTGAGAAGAGATATTATTGGCACTTTGTTAGAAACCATTAAACGCGTGGAGGTAAAAGCCCCTGTAAATAAAGCAATGCGACCGAATTTAATGAAGCAACTTGCTACGGGTGCTGTGCAAGTAGAGGTTTTTACAGATGGAGATTTAGAGCGGAAGTTTTTTGTTGGTGGGCCAACCATGGATGGTTTTGGAACATTTATGATGTTAGATGGAGCCGATGATCCATTTATTACGCATATCCCTGGCTTTGAAGGCTACTTAACAGTTCGTTTTAACACGAATGTGTTGGTGTGGAAAGACAGAGAGATTTTCAGGTATGCACCTTTAAATATCAAAATAATTAAAATTGAATATCCAAAAAGCAAGGACGCGTCCTTTACACTTAGAATTGAAGGAAAGGATTATATTACTTTATATAACGAAGCCGGTGATACTGCGAGTGCAAAAATTAACGGGGAGTTTTTAAGGAAATATTTAGTGAATTACAGCGACATTCAATACGAGAATATGGCCGACCCTAGGAAGATTCCAAATTTAGGGGAATTGCTTACCGAAGAGAATCTTTTGGCAACCATAACGGTGTACGATAAGGAAGGGACCAAGCAAAGTGTAGAACTTTACAAAAGGTATTTTGATGGCGTTAAATTTTTACCCATATCAGAAGATTACGATTTCGATCCCGATCGCTGTTTTGTACGTTTAAATGGCAAAAGCCTCTATAATGGGCAATATGCAGTTTTTAATAAATTGATTGTGAGCTATAAAGATTTCTTTTCGGCACCACTTCAATAAGCTCAATTAATATTATATATTTGCTTTTAAACTAATTAGAATTTAGAAATGAAGTTTATTGTATCTTCTTCGGCATTACTGAAGCAATTACAAGTAATAAGTGGTGCTTTAAGTACTAACACGGTATTACCAATTATCGAAAATTTCCTTTTCGAAATAAACAACGGAAATTTAACCGTTTCGGCAACAGATTTGCAAACCACCATGACAACTTCTTTAACCGTTGAGGCAAAAGAAAATGGTAAAATTGCTGTTCCATCAAAAATATTATTAGACACTCTGAAAATATTACCAGAGCAACCCATCACATTTACTATTAACGCAGATAACTTCGCAATTGAAATGACTGCTGGAGATGGTAAGTACAAATTAGTTGGAGAGAACGGGGAAGATTTCCCAAAAATTCCTAAAATTGAGCAATCTGCATCCTTAATGATATCTGCTTCAATTTTATCGGAGGCAATTTCTAAAACTATTTTTGCAGTAAGTACAGATGAGTTACGTCCAGCGATGACAGGTGTGTATTGCCAAATGTCGACCGAAAACTTAACATTTGTTGCTACAGATGCACACAAATTAGTACGTTACAGAAGAAGAGATGCAAAGGCAGATGTTACTAATTCGTTCATCTTACCAAAAAAAGCGTTGAACTTATTAAAATCGTCGTTACCAGTTGAAGATATCAGCGTAAATGTTGAATATAACAACACTAATGCGTCTTTCTCTTTTAACAATGTTAATTTAATTTGCCGTTTAATTGATGAGAAATACCCAGATTACGAAGCGGTAATTCCAGTTAACAACCCTAATAAATTAACCATAGACCGTAGCCAATTATTATCGTGCTTACGTCGTGTGTCTATCTTCTCAAACAAAACTACTCACCAAGTTCGTTTAAAATTATCGGGCTCAGAGTTGCAAATTTCTGCAGAAGATATGGACTTCTCTAACGAAGCACATGAGCGTTTAAGTTGTCAATACGAAGGCGAGGATATTGAAATCGGATTTAATGCACGTTTCATTATTGAAATGTTAAGCAACCTAAATACCGAAGAAGTTATTTTAGAAATGTCGACTCCAAACAGAGCAGGAATCTTATTGCCAGTGAATACAGATAATAACGAAGATGTATTGATGTTGGTGATGCCTGTAATGTTAAATAGCTACGCATAGTTAGTATGCTAGTATGCTAGTGTGATAGTTTGCTAATAAGCTATTCAGTTACACTAGCACACTAGCAAACTATCACACTAGCACACTAGCACACTAACTACTCTTCTTTACGGCCGATGGCTTTCCCCATTTTATAGGCTTCTTCTTCTTTTGCGATTCTATCTTTTTCTTCTGCTAGTTGTTGTTTGTTCACCAATTTTTTAAGATTTGGTTGACCAGCGTTTACCCATGCAGTGTACCAATAACTACCAACAGCTTTAATAGCCACTCTCATTCTGCGTTCTACCATACCGTCTAACTTATCATGATAAGCCTTAGAGAAATCGTAGGAATATACTTGAACATTTTTTTTGCCCTTTTGCTCGTAGCTGTATTTTTTTTCGGCACCAAATTGTTCTGTTAGTTGTTTTTCATAAAGCAACACAGAATCTAAGGCTGCAAAACTTCCTTTTAATAGATTAAAAGATTCGTCGAGCGGATCGTTTATATAAACTGCTTTGCCAACCCAATAGTTATAGTCGTCGGCAAAAAGTTCTGGCAAACGCGATTCCCAAAAGCTATGCAAGCCTTTTTGTCCGCTCATTTGCCCATCATAATTTACAGATGAGTGCAAAGGAACACAAGCATCAGCTATGTAATGACCTAGATCTGCAGAGAAAAATAAAATTTTTGCAGAGTCGCGATCTTTAAAGGCATTGGTAAGTTGAGCCAAACGTTCTTGTATGCGCCATGGAACAATGCCATAGGCCTTAAGAGTGTCTTCTGTGTACTTGGCTACTGCTTCTTTCCATTGTTGAGGAATCACCTTAAAGGGCTCGGTAGGATGGTAATGGTCGGCATCTAAGTAATGGCGAGGTGCTTCTTCTTTGTCTGAATAACGGCGTTTATCTGGAGCAACCGATTGTTCCGTAATGAAGCCAATATTGCTCTTATAAAAGCCCATCATTTCCTTTGGTAAGGTAAAAACAGCTAGTCTGTTGATTCTTTTGTGTGCAAAAAATCCCCAAGAAAAGGCTAAACCGGTACCCATTAGTACCAGAATTGCAAGAAAAAGTGTAGTTTTACGCATAATTAAGGCTAAAGATAAGATGTTTTCTTCTTTTTTAAGTTTTTCTTTGGAAATTAGATTTCAGCCCGTATATTTGCAGTCCTTTTGAAATAATAAGCAATGGCAAATCATAAATCAGCAATTAAGAGAATTAGATCAAATGCATCAAAGCGTTTGAGAAATAGATATCAAGCGAGAACAACTCGTAATGCTATCAAAAGATTACGTTCTTCAAGCACAAAATCAGAAGCTTCTGATTTATTGAAGAAAGTTATTTCTATGTTAGATCGTTTAGCGAAGAAAAACGTTATTCACAAGAATAAAGCGGCTAACAACAAATCTAAGTTAACGAAATTCGTTAACGCGTTAAGCTAGTAAAATAGCTCTTCGGAATTAATAAAATATTCATTTGAAAATCCTGCATCAAATTGATGCGGGATTTTTTATTTTGTACTTATCTTTACCTTGTGAAGAAGGATGTACGAAATCGATTAACCATTAAAGAATGGTCCGAAGCCGATAGGCCCCGAGAAAAATTAAAAGTGTTTGGTCGCCAAAGTTTAA
>CALRTZ010000045.1:0-22596 GCA_943371235.1 Sphingobacterium thalpophilum
AAATACAAATGCTGAAGGTAAATTAGTTACTTACCAAGTAAAAGATATTTCACCAGACATGTCGTTTTTAGAAATGGTGGATGTTTTGAACGAGCAATTAATTACAAAAGCTGAAGAGCCAATTGCGTTCGACCACGATTGTAGAGAAGGAATTTGCGGCATGTGTAGTATGTATATAAACGGCCGCCCACATGGTCCGAAAGATAGAGTTACTACTTGCCAATTACACATGCGTTCGTTTAAAGATGGCGATACAATTGTTGTAGAACCTTGGAGAGCAAAAGCTTTTCCGGTAATCAAAGATTTAACCGTAGATCGTTCTGCATTTGATAGAGTAATTGCGGCTGGTGGATTTATATCTATAAATACAGGAAATGCACGCGATGCGAATTCATTGCCAATTGGTAAAGAAGATGCGGACATGGCGTTTGATGCTGCAGCTTGTATTGGTTGTGGTGCTTGTGTTGCCGCATGTAAAAATGCTTCTGCTATGTTATTCGTTTCTGCAAAAGTTTCTCAACTCTCTTTATTACCTCAAGGCCAACCAGAACGTTACATTCGTGTAAAAAATATGGTTGCTCAAATGGACGAAGAAGGATTTGGAAATTGTACCAACACAGGTGCTTGCGAAGCAGAATGCCCTAAAGGAATTTCACTTTCTAACATTGCAAGAATGAATAGAGATTTCTTAGTAGCAAATGTTGTATCTAATTCTTAATTATTAGTATTTAGTAGTTAGTCATTAGTCTTTAGACAGTCTAATGACTAGAGACTAACTACTAAAGACTAAATTTTATTCAAAATTTACAGGTAGGCCAAACTGAACATTTACTTTGCTTCCATCCTTTTCTCCAGGCAACCAATTTGGCATCTTCGATATTACCCTCAACGCTTCTTTGTCGCACTCTTCATTTAAGCTTTTCACAATTTTAGCTTGTGTTACTTTTCCTGTTTTGTCAATTATAAATGAAACAAATACTCTTCCATTTACTTTGTCTTTTTTGTATTTTGATGGGTACTTAATATTTTTACTTAAAAATTTTACAAGTGCCACCTGCCCTCCTGGAAACTCAGGCATCTTATCTACTTTTGTGTAAACAGCATTTTCATCAACACCCGATTGTGAAAAGGATTGATTAGCTGACAGGGTACATACAACAATGAATAATGCAAAAATGTACTTTTTCATAAGTTAAACTTTCAATAAATATATAGATAATGATTTGAAAATCAAGCTAAAATTCATTATATTTAAACATGCGTGTAATATGGATGATAGGCTTGTTTTTAATACTTCTAACGGATTTTTCGTTAAAAGCAAATACAATATCATACGAAGAAATGAAAAAGGAGTTCGGTATAAATAAATTTTTTTTACCTGAAACAGAACTGCCAGCCATCATCGCGCTCTCATTTTATCCTGAATTAAAAAATACACATATCAAATTTGAGTTTAAAAAAATTGCGACTACTATGGCGGCAAGGCCAGAGCTAATTAGTATAGTTAAAACTCAGCGTTCGTATGTAATTTATGTTAATTCTGATGTTGCTGTTACTGGAGCAGTATCTTATTCTGAATTAAACCTAAAACAACAGATTGGAATAATTGCACATGAACTTGCACACATTGTGGATTTTGAAAAAAGAAGCAATATATCTGTATTGAGCTGTGGTATATTGTACAAATGTTTAAATACCTATCACAAGAAAATGGAACGTGCAACCGATGAACTTGTTATAAACAAAGGCCTCGGCAACGAACTGTATGCATTTACCTATTATGTACTCAACCAATCTTCTGCATCCGAAAGTTATATCAACTTTAAAAAGAAAAATTATTTGCTTCCAGAAGAAATAAAACAAAAAATGAAATAGTATTTTTGTTTGTGGAAGAAATAAACTACATCAAACTTTCAGAACTATCACGTAAAATAGAACAAGTTTTTAAACAAACTTTTTCAAACGAATTTTATTGGATTGTTGCAGAAATTTCTGGCCATAAATTTTACCCCGATACGGATAGGCATTATTTTGATTTAGTAGAAAAAACCATTGGCTCTGAAGTGGAAGTTGCAAAGTTCAAAGCAAAATCATGGTCGGAAGGTTCTGCAAATATTGCAAATTTTGAAACTCAAACTGGACAAACTTTTCAATCGGGTATACAAGTTCTTATTAAAGTTAAAGTAGAATATCATTCTTTGTATGGTTTATCCTTAACATTAATTGACATTGATACCACTTTTACTTTAGGCAATATTGAAAAGCAACGAAGAGCAACCCTTCAAAAATTAGTGGCAGATAATTCTGATTTTATAAAGCTTATAGATGATGAATACATCACACGCAATAAAGAATTGGAATTGCCATTGGTTATTCAACGCATTGCACTAATTGCTTCCCCGAATTCCGAAGGCTATACAGATTTTATACACACCATCAACAATAACCAACACGAGTATAAATTTGAGGTCGACAATTATTTTTCGACCGTACAAGGTAGAGATGCCGAAAAAGAATTAATAAACACCTTAATAAGCATACACCAAAGCAACAAAAAATATGACTGTGTGGTAATGATAAGAGGCGGAGGAGCTAAAACTGATTTTTTAGTTTTTGACACCTACCATTTAGCCAGAGCGGTTGCAAAATTTCCAATCCCAATTATTACAGGCATTGGTCACCATAAAGATGTTAGCATTGTTGATTTAATGGCTCACAGTCCCACTAAAACACCTACAAAATGCGCAGAACTAATCATCTCGCATAATAAAGATTTTGAAGAGGTAGTATTAAATATTCAAAATAATGTATTGATAAAAACACAGCAATTATTAAGCAATACAAAATCAGCCTTACAAAACACTCAAATAAATGTAGTGTCGAACGTTCAACAATTACTTAAAAAAGAAAATTCGGAAATAGATAATTTAAATAATAACATTATTAATTATTCAAAAGGTTATTTGAGCGAAAAAAATAACGTTCTAATTTCTGAAACTATTTTATTTACTAATAAACCACAATTAATTATAAACAGTAAACTTCAGCAATTAGAATATATTAACCACACTATAAAAACACAATCTGGTAAAAACATTTCCAACAAAACTGCAGTATTAAATCATTACGTAAAAGTGATGAAGTTAATGAGTCCGGTAAACATTTTAAAAAAAGGTTTTGCAATTATCAGTGTAAATGAAAAAGTAATAAATACAACAGACGCAATCGGAATCGGAGATGTATTAAAAATAAACATGTATAAAACCGAACTTGAAGCAGAGGTAAAAAATAAAATAACCACAGATGGAAAAAAATATGACGTATGAGCAAGCATTCGATGAGTTAAAGAATATTGCGACAGAAATTGAAGACGATACGGTTTCGGTAGATGTGTTAGCTGATAAAGTTAAACGCGCTTCAGAATTAATAACTTTTTGTCAGAACAAATTAAGATCCACAGAATCTGAAGTAAATAAAATCATTAAACAAATGGAAAGAAAAAGCATTCCGGAATAGTGAATGTTTATTTAAACCCTAATTTACGCATTTCACACTATAAAAAAACCTGCATATATGCAGTTGTGCCTCTAATATTTTTGCTCTAAATTGCATAAAATTTATTGGCAATGGAAGAGAAGATGGATACAGAAAACAGCAATTCAAATTTTGAACTGGCAGAGAGATTTATTAATCATACTAAACGACATGTATTTTTAACAGGAAAAGCGGGTACCGGAAAAACTACATTCTTAAAAAGAATCACACAAACTACGCATAAAAAAACCATTATTGCAGCCACTACAGGCATAGCAGCATTAAATGCGAATGGGGTTACGTTGCATTCGCAATTTCAATTGCCATTAGCTTCTTTTATTCCAGCAAGAGTAGAGTTTCAATCAAGCTTTAATGCAAACTTCGAAACTCAAAACAGTATTCTCCGACACATGCGCATGTCAAACGAGAAAAGAAATATAATACGGGAAGCCGAATTACTTATTATTGATGAAGTGAGTATGCTGCGCGCTGACACTCTAGATGCAATTGATTTTATACTACGCGCTGTTCGAAAAAATCAACATTCTTTTGGAGGCATACAAGTATTGTTTATTGGCGATATGCTGCAACTGCCACCTATTGTTAAAGATTCGGAATGGGAGGTTTTATCAAAATATTATAGTAGCATTTATTTCTTTAATGCAAAAGCACTCGAGAAAGACAAACCTGTTTATATTGAGTTGGATAAAATTTACAGACAATCCGATAATCGATTTACAGATATTTTAAATAAAGTAAGGTATAATACCTTATCACAAGAAGATGTTAACTATTTAAATTCTTTTTACAATGAAAATAAAATCCAATCGAAAGAGGGATACATTACACTCACCACACATAACATAAAAGCTGAAAATATTAACAAAGAGGAACTGTCGAAAATAAACTCAAAATCTTATTTTTTTAATGCAGAGATAAACGATGATTTCCCAGAGCACATTAGCCCTACTGAGAAAAGATTAGAGTTAAAGGTTGGTGCGCAAGTTATGTTTATAAAAAACGATTCATCAAGCGACAAACAATATTACAACGGTAAAATCGGAATGATAACCGAATTAGAGAATCAAAAAATACGAGTATTAATTGATGGTAAAACGAGTATAGAAGTACCCGAATATACTTGGGAGAATATTAAATACACTGTTGATGAAGAAACAAAAGAAATAAAAGAAGAAATTTTAGGCTCATTTAAACAATATCCATTAAAACTTGCTTGGGCAATTACAGTACATAAAAGTCAAGGCCTAACATTTGAAAAAGCAATATTAGATGTAAGAAATGTATTTGCCTCAGGACAAACGTATGTGGCACTCTCTAGGTTAAAAAGTTTAGATGGTTTAATACTATCATCGCCTATACAAATCAATGGCATTAAAAACGACGAAACGATTATTGATTACGAAAAAAACAAAATAGAGACATCTGTTGCAAATGATATTTTACATTTTGAATCGTGGCAATACATTTTAGAGTACAATAAAAATGCATTCGATTTTATTAGCATTGAAAAAGTTTGGATGGAGCATTTAGATACGTTTAAAACAGAAGAATCTAATAGCAACAAGTTAACATTTAAAGAATGGTCTATTAAACAATTACTTGTACTGCAAAAAATTGCAAATATTGCCGAGAGTTTTAAAACACAATTAAACGCCCTTTACCAATCGCAGGATATACTTAAATTACACCAAAGGTTGTTCGATGCAAATAAATATTTTGAGAAAGAGCTCAGGCAATTTTGTATTTCTATAACCGAACACAGAGAAACCATTTCGGATTTAAAAAGAATAAAAACCTATTTAAAAGAATTAGACGAGTTAGAGTCGGTTGTTTTTCAAAAAATAAATCATATAAACAAAGCATATCATATTGTAGATGCTTTTATTTATAAAAAAGACATCAATAAGAATAATATAAAAGAAAGTTTAGATACGAATTGGAGGAAGTTTAATAAAACTGAAAAGCTTAAAACCGAAAAAGTAAAAAAGAGCAAAAAAGACAAAGCCGAAGAAAAACCAAAAGTTAAAAAAGGCGATAGTTATGAAACCACGTTTGAGCTATATAAAAATGGACTAAGTATAGATGAAATTGTAATGCAACGAAATTTAAAATCGAGCACCATACATTCGCATTTATACGAATTAATAAAACAAGGCAAACTGAAGGTAGAAGAAGTAATGAGCAACGATCGAATTTTACCCATTAAAGCTTGCTTATTAGAAAATCCGGACAAATCGCTAAATGAAATTAGAGCGATTTTAAACGAAGAATATAGTTTCGACGAACTTAGATGGGTAAAACACGACCTTATTTATTCTGAGAAATCTTAATATAAAAACCATTTTTATCAACAGAGAAATTTTCCAGCTTTAGATTTTCATATCGTTTAGTTTGAACAGTATTACTTGGGTAAATTCGCTGTTTCTCACCATCAATAAAAACATCAATTGGCATATTGAAATCAGACACATCAGTTTTCCATTGATACGTTAAAAGCATTGCATTGTTTTCTGATGTTGTGTACAATATTAACTCTGGCAAGTTTGCATGTTTTAAGTATTGATCAAAAACAGGTTTCAATTCTTTTCCAGATTTTTTATTCATTAATGCAAGTACATCATTGGTTGAAATATTTTTATGACGGTATTCTGTTTGTATAGATTTTACTATGTCCCACCAAATTTTGTCATCATTAATATAACTTCTCAACGTATTTAAAAACAATGCACCTTTTGGATACATATCTCCGCTGCCTTCTTTATTAACTCCGTATGGTCCAATTACTGGCTCTTTATTTCCAATACCTTTTTTAATTCCGTTTAAATACTTTGTAGCACTTTCTCTTCCATAAAGTTCTTCTAAATAAACCACTTCTGAGTATTGTCCAAAACCTTCATGTATCCACATATCGGCAATGTCATAACTGGTAACATTATTTCCCCACCACTCGTGCGCAGTTTCATGTATAATAATGTAATCGAATTTCATTCCTTCGCCAGATCCAGATAAATCAAAACCTAGGTATCCATTTTTAAATGCATTACCATAAGCAACACAACTCTGGTGTTCCATTCCTAAATACGGTGTTTGTACCAATTTGTATCCATCTGTATAAAAAGCATATTTACCAAAACGTTTTTCAAAAGCATCCATCATTGGTTTTACTTGTTCAAATTGTGTCAACCCTTTTTCTTTGTCATCCTTTAAAACATAATAATCCAGTGATAATTTTTCTCCATCAACTTTACTTATGTACGTATCTGTCCAGTGGTAATAATCGGCAATATTTACGCTTACATTGTAATTATTTATAGGGTTAGAAACGAACCATTCGAAACGAGTGTAACCATCGCCAAGATCTTTTTTAGCACGTAATCTGCCATTGCTTACTTCTTCGTATAAGCTAGAGGAAGTAATGTTTATAGCCATGCTGTCTGGTTCATCACTTTGGTGGTCTTTGTTTGGCCACCACAAACTCGCACCGGTTCCTTGGCAAGCAACAGCCACATGTGCATTGCCGTTTTTATCTTTTTTGAAAACAAATCCACCGTCCCAAGGAGCACGTTTAGCAACGATTGGATTTCCTTCGTAAAAAACTTTTATTTTAGAAACACTTCCTTTTGAAATGGTTTTATTAAAATCGATAAACACAGCGTTAAACTCTCTAGTGTAGTTTAAAGATTTATTGTTGTGTTCAATTTTGTTGATTTTCATATTATCAAACAAATCGATTTGTATACGTGAAATATTTTCTAATGCTAGAAAAGTAATTTCGTTAAAACCTGAAATAAATTTATTTTCAATATCTATTTTAATATCTAAGTTGTAAAACTTAACATCATAATTATTTCTAATGTTGCTGAGGGTACCACGCAAACTATCTTTACGTGTAAAACGATCTGGCAAACCAGCACCCAATTGCGCAAATAGTGTGTTTGTTGAGAATGCAGTAATTGCAAATAGGAATAGTAATTTTTTCATTATTAAATTTAGATAGAAATATTCTGAAAGTAAATAAATATAAGTAATGTTAAGTTACGAATTTAAGAGCGCATTATTTTTAATTTTAACAAGGCAGCTACGCTCATTGAATCTGTAATTTCGCCATTCATTACCATTTCAAAAGCTTGTGTAAGCGGGACTCTTTTTAATTGCAACTGTTCCGTTTCTTCAGGCATTGCTTCTCCCTGTATTAGTTCTTCGGCAACGTAAATAATTGCTAATTCATCGCTCACCGAATTAGAAAGGTGCATTTCTAGTAAATGGTTCCAACGAGTTGCGCTTAATCCAGTCTCTTCTAAAAGCTCTCTCTTTGCGGACTCCAATGGCTCAACACCTATTTTACCACCTCCTTCCGGGATTTCCCAAGAATAAGCGTTAAGAGGAAATCTGTACTGTCCAACCAATATGGTATCCCCGTTTTCAAAAATCGGAATAACACCAATGGCTAAGTTTTTAAAATGTACTTTACCGTATATGCCCTTGCCACCACCAGGGTTTATTACTTGGTGTTCTACAACGTTTATCCAAGGGTTATCATACTTTTCTTCTGATGAGTTAATGGTCCAAGGGTTTTTGTCTGATTCCATAAAATTACTGTTACTATAATTATTATATTAGAATTAAATTTTAATTATGTTAAAATATCTATAGGATGAAAAAAAATTACTTTCTGCTGCTATTTATACTTTTACTAAACACCGCATATTCACAAACATACCAATTTAAAGGGAAGGTGATTGATGCAACATCAAAAAAAACATTACCATTTGTTGCGATTTCTATTGAAGGTGATACGAGAGGAATTCAAACGGATATTGATGGCAAGTTTGTATTAAATTATACAAGAGATAACATCAATATAAAACTCCATTATGTTGGGTACGAAAATGTGGTTTATAATCTACAAAGTGGTATTGATGCAACTCTCTCGATGAGCCCGAAACAGAATTTAATTAAAGAAGTACAAGTAATTGCAGGCGAAAACCCGGCGAATAAGATAATTAAAAAAGTATACGAAAATAAAGATAAAAACAATCCAGAAAAACTCAGATCTTTTAGATACATGTCATACAACAAGTTTGTATTTACAGGCAAAGAAGATTCAGGTTTGTATGAACGAATGTATGCAAATAGAATAAAAACACTCGACAGCACAAATGTAAACTATCAATTTAAAAAAGATTCTCTAAAAGCAAAAATTGATAAAGAAAAATATTCTGGCGATTCTTTGTTTGGTAAGCAACATGTTTTTTTAACCGAAACGGTAACGCAAAGAGATTTTTTATATCCCGAAAAAAATAAGGAACAAATAAAAGCAGTAAAAATTTCTGGTTTAAAAAACCCAATGTTTGTATTAATCGCTTCACAATTTCAATCATTCTCTTTTTACAAAGATTACATGGTGGTATTAGATAAAAATTATTTAAGCCCAATAAGCAAAGGAAGCACAACCAAATACTTTTTCAGTTTAGAAGACACTTTGGTACAGAACAAAGACAGCATTTTTGTTATATCGTTTAAACCAGGCAGGGATAAAAATTTTGATGGCTTAAAAGGTGTTTTGTATATAAACAAAGATGGTTACGCAGTACAAAACGTAATTGCAGAACCGGTGAAGAGTTCAACTTTTAGAATAAAAATTCAACAACAGTATGAAAAAGTTCAAGGAGTTTGGTTTCCTACTCAACTTAATACTGATTTAGAAATTGATCAAGTTTCTGTAAACACCAGAAAAATGCAGGGTTCGGGAAGAACTTATATTAGAGATATTGAAATTGGAGTTGAACAACAAAATAAAAAATTTGATGGTGTGGTGATTGATTATGATAGAAAGTCTATTAAGAACAATTCGGATTCTTTATTATCAAAGTATAGGATAGACACTTTGGATAAAAAAGAAAAACAAACCTATTATATTATTGATAGTATTGGACGAGCAGAGAAACTAGATGAGAAAGTTAAAATATTTGATGTGATTTCGAAGGGTTATATTCCTTGGGGATATGTTCAGTTCGATATAAAAAGAATATTAAGTGGATATAATGATTATGAAGGAGTACGATTCGGTTTGGGCATTGGTACTTCTGAAAAATTTAGCAAATATTTTTCGGTAGATGTATATGGTGCTTGGGGCACAAAAGACAAACAATTTAAATACGGATCTATATTAAAAGTTCCGATTTATTTAAAGCAAGACATAGAATTGCAGGCGAGCATTTACAAAGATGTAATTGAATCGGGTGCTACAAATTTCAGAGGCGATAAACGCAATAAGTTCGATTCGTTTAGAAACATATTGGTGTGGAACATGGATTGGCAAGAAGGATTAGATGCACAATTAAGCATACGCTCACAAAAATATTTGTTGCATTATTTATATGTTTCGCAAAACAAACGCACTATTACCAATACATATCAGTTTTTAGATAATGGAATTTCTATTTCTCAATTTGATATCAGGGAGTATGGAGTAACAACTCGTTGGGCTTATGGAGAAAAATTTATGAGACAATCTAAACAACGAATTTCAATGGGAACAAAGTACCCAATAGTGTGGTTAAATGTGGCTTATGCAGAAGGCTTAAATAATTTATGGAATGGTACTTATTGGAAAGTTGATGCCAAGGTAAAAAAATCGTTTACTATTAGAAATGCCGGAATAACACATGTGCAATTATTTGCAGGTTATATAAATGGCAATGTACCTTATCCATTTGCCTATAATGGAAGAGCTAATTTTAACGGCAAATTTAGTTTAGCTTCTCAAGGATACTTTGAAACCATGAGAATGAATGAATTTTTAACTTCACAATATGCAGCAATTTTTGTTCAGCATGATTTTGGTAAGTTATTGTATCAGGGTAAGAACTTTAAACCAGGCTTAGCTATTACTAGTGCTTATGGAATTGGGTCACTAAATAACCAAGCCCAACATACAGGCATTATATTTAAAACCATGGAAAAAGGTTTTGCCGAAAGTGGAATATTGCTAAGTGATTTGTTTGTATTAAAATCCGATTTATATAACATAGGCTTTGGGCTTGGAACATATTATAGATATGGGGCTTATAAAAATGTGTTAGAAAAAGATAACTTAGCATTTAAATTAAATTTTTCGATTTCTTTCTAATATGAACGAAAACAAAAAAATGTGGCTAAAAAGAGTTGGACTTGCAGGTTTCCTTTTTTTTCTGATAAAAGGAATAGCTTGGTTGGTCGTTCTTTATATGGCTTACAATGGATGTAATTAATTAGTTCAATATAATCTCATGAAAAAAGTTTTATTAATATCAGCAATGCTCTTAGGCCAATGTGTTTATGCGCAAAACAAAATGGAACCAGAAACTTTATGGAAATTCGGTAGAGTGGCAGAACCAAAAGTTTCACCAGATGGCAAAATGGTCGTTTATCAAATCACAACATATAAAGTGGAAGATAACAAAGGTTCTACTGATTTATGGACAGTTCCGGTAATGGGAGGCAACCCTCAAAGGCTTACAAACACTAGCTTTTCCGAATCAAATGCTAGGTGGAGACCAGATGGTAAAAAAATTGGATTTTTAAGTTCAGAAAGTGGAGAGTCTCAACTTTGGGAAATGAACCCAGACGGTACAGAAAAAACACAAATAAGCAAGATTGATGGAGGAGTGTATAATTTTAATTATTCGCCTACGCAAAAACACATCTATTTTTCGCAAGATGTTGAAATCGACAATACACTAAAAAAGAGATATCCTGATTTGCCAAAAGCAAATGCATTGCAGTATGACGAGTTAACAATGCGCCATTGGACACAATGGGAAGACGGAGCATACAGCCATGTAATGTATTGCACCTATGATAATGGTAAACTAGGCACTACTACAGACATAATGCCTACAGAAAGGTTTGATGCACCCACACAGCCATTTGGTGGCGAAGAGCAGATGGCCTGGAGCGCCGATGGAAAATTTATAGCATACACCTGTAAGAAAGAAAGCGGAACTCAGTATGCTGTAAGCACGAATACTGATATCTATTTATATAGTTTAGAAACCGGTAAAACCATAAATCTGACCTCTTTAAACAAAGGATACGATGTAGATCCAAGGTTTTCACCAGACGGAAAATCTATTGCTTGGTTGAGCATGGAGCGAGCAGGTTTTGAAGCAGATAAAAACAGAATAATGCTGATGGATTTAGCCACTAAATCTACAATTGAAGTGACCAAAGTATTGGACCAAAGCGCTGATAATATTTTGTGGACAAAAGATTCAAAGTCAATTTATTTTACAAGCTGTGTGGATGCTGTACATCAACTTTATATGTACTCCACAATTGCTAAAAAAGACGCCATCAGAAAAATTACAAATGGCATGAGCGATTTAAACAATATTGATGTAAGTTTTGATGGAAAATTAAACCACATTGTTGCTACAAAGGTAAACATGAGTACCCCAACAGAAATTTATAGAATTGAAACCCTGAAAGGGAACATGTATAATTTATCGCACACCAATGACGAGCTTTTAGGTAATTTAAAGTTAGGTAAGGTTGAAAAAAGAATGGTTACTACAACTGATGAAAAAGAGATGTTGACTTGGGTGATCTATCCACCAGATTTTGATAAGGAAAAAAAATATCCAGTATTGTTAGTTTGCCAAGGTGGTCCACAAAGTACCGTTAGTCAAGGTTTTTCATACCGTTGGAATTTTCAATTAATGGCAGCAAAAGGATATATTGTTGTAGCACCAAACAGAAGAGGCTTGCCTTCATTTGGCCAAGAGTGGAACGATCAAATTTCTGGCGATTGGGGCGGACAAGCAATGAAAGATTTACTTTCTGCAATAGATGATATTAGTGAAGAAACGTATGTAGACACCACAAGAAGAGCAGCTGTTGGAGCAAGTTATGGAGGCTACTCTGTTTATTGGTTAGCAGGACATCACAACAAAAGATTTAAATCATTTATTGCACACTGTGGTGTGTTTAATTTAGAGAGCATGTATGGAGCAACAGAAGAAATATTTTTCGTAAACCATGATTTAGAAGGCCCATATTGGAAAAAACCTAAACCAGTGTCTTACGAAAGTTTTTCGCCACATAAATTTGTTCAAAATTGGAATACTCCAATTTTAGTTATTCATAACGAGAAAGATTTTAGAGTACCCTTGGGCGAAGGCTTGCAAGCATTCTCTGCCGCACAATTGCAAGGAATTAAAAGTAGATTTTTATATTTCTCAGATGAAGGACATTGGGTAACTAAACCACAGAATAGTATTTTGTGGCAACGAGAGTTTTTTAGATGGTTGGATGAAACGTTGAAATAACAAAAAAAAGCCCCGATAAATTTCGGGGCTTTTTTTTGTTATGCAACCCTAGTTTTATTATGCCTTAAATAACCAATAATGCATAAGATAGAAATCGGGTAAATTAAAAATATGTACATACTGGTTTTAGCACCAAATGCTCCCGGTAAAAATATAGATGAATCCCAAAGTCCATGTAAAAACATTGGTAATAATAAACTGCCACTTAATCTTCTAGTGATATAAAGTAGCGAGCCCATTATAAATGCTAGAATTAATTGTATCAGTGTTGATAAAACAGGTGATCCAAATAACATATTTGGTAAATGTATAGCAGCAAAAATTAATGAACTAAGTAACAAAACTTTTTTTTCGGAAAAATTTCTTGATCTTAAGCCAACAACCATGCTTCCCCTTGTAATTACTTCTTCGCCAAAACCCACCCCAATACCACCAAGTATACTATAAAGCAATAATTCTGAAGAAACGTTATTAAAATTAATAGCAGAAAAATTATATATAGAAATAAGAATCATTACCAATACGCCTATCCAAATCCATTTCGGTCCAGACTTTTCCTTGTCAAATAGCACAATTCGCCACCATCCAAATATGGTTAATAAACAAGCTACAACAAAACTTGACACTATAGTCGGCATTGCATAATGCAACTTGGTGCTTTCAATAGTTTTGCCGATGGTTTTATAATCTACATCATTTATTATCCAGATAGCAGAAAAAATAGTCATGTAAACCAATAAAATAACTGATGCATAAATCATGCTTGGCTGCACTCTAGTCTTGGATTGTGAATTAGAATCTAAAAAAAAGTTATTTGTGCTCATTTTGTTATATTTAATTTGATAAATCAGTGTACACCAAGATAGTTATATGTTTTTTATTTATAAAATATAAATTATATATTAGTTATATATTATTATCCAACAACCATCCAAAATGAGTAAAAAATTAGCAATAATAATAGTATTAGCATCAATATTAACTAGCTGTGCAAACTTGAAAAACGTTGATAAAATAAATTCATACAATGCCGAGTATACAGATATAGTTAGTAGCAAAAAGAAAGTAAGATTTGTTGGAATGACAAATTTGGGTCAACCACAATTTTACGAGAACACCAAAAAGGTTTTAAATGAATCAAAAAATGAAGGCTATGTGATCTTTTATGAAAACTTGAGTGTTGAAAATATGCCAGATAGTAGTTTGCGAAAATTGCGCAAATTATTAGGATATGTGCCTACTCAAGAGGTAAAAGAGAAGCAATTCAAGCCACTTCTCGATAAAGGATATGTATTACGTAATGATAGAAACCTTTTTAGCTTAGATTCTAATTCGAGTATGCCTACTGATTTAAATGGCTTAGAAATTATCGCGGAATTTGAGAAAAGAAATGGACCTATAAAATTAAGCGATAAGGACAAGTCTTTGCCTTTAACTAAAAGCTTACCACTTATAATGGTACTACCAAATGCTAATACAGTAGTTGTAGATTATCGAAATCAGCACCTAGCCAAATCAATAAGCGAAAGCAAATATGATAAAATCATCGTTTTGTATGATTTTAAACACTTAATAGGCTTGGCTAATGAGCTGAATAAAATTGAAACATCTTATGTTAAAAACAAAACCGTATCAACAGAAAACAACCCCGAATTTTTGCAAGTAGTAAGTGGTGATTCAATTAGAAAAGTAACAAAAGATTATATTGTTGAAGATGGATATATTGATCAAATTAATCAATATATGAATGTTAGATTAACCTTGAAAAATTATTATGAATTCTTCTCTTTAAAATCAAACAATAATTTATACGATATTCGAACTAATTCCGGAACAACACTTAAATTTTCTGCAGATTATAAATCAATCTCAATCTGGTATAATTTTACACCCAAAGATTTGGGGCTAAATACACAAGAAGTCGAAAAGGGTGAAACGGGTGGCTTTAATTTTGGTTTTAGTATAATAAGAAGAAATTGGTTTAATCAGTTTAACTTTAGATATATTGACGGTTTTTATTTAGAAAACACCAAAGATTTTAGACCAACTTGGAAGCCAGGTGACGTTTACATACAAAAACCCCAAATGGAATATGGTGCTATAGAGGGTACAACTGGCTATAAGTTCAACCCTAAATATTCTCTTAGATCAATTAGTTCTCAAACAGAAAGACAACTTAAAAGTACAGGTTCATTTATAGCTAGTGTAAATTATAGGATCTACTCAATTGATGACAAAAATACACCTTTGTTTGATTCGATTTTAAGATCAAATAATTATGAATTAGGGTTTAATTTGGGTTATCACTATAATTTGGTTTTTTTAAAAAACCTATATTTTTCTATTGGCCTGAGTCCGGGTTTGGGTGTAATTTACTCGAAAGTAGATCAAAAGAACAGTTCCTTGCAAATTCAAGAATCAAGTCATAGTTCGGGTCTGTTCAGATTAAATGGACAAACTAGCTTAGGGTACAATGGTGAAAAATTTTATGCTGGTGTTTATGCAGATTTTAATGCAGGCAGTTTTTTGAAAGATAATATACCCGTTATTAATACAGACTTTAGGAATTTATATCAAGTATTCGTAGGATATAGGTTAGAGGTTAGTAAAAAAATAAGGGCAAATAGAATGTACTAATGAATACAATAAAATGTAAAAATTGTGGTAATGAATTCTTGGGTAATTATTGCAATAATTGCAGTCAGTCATCAAATGTAGATAGAGTTAGCTTGAAGTTCATTTTATTAGAAATTCAAAAAACGTTTATTCATTTTGATGGTGGATTTTTATACACAGCAAAAAAATTATTTACAAATCCTGGCAAGACAATATTATCATTTCTAAATGGTGCTCGAATACATCATTTTAGACCATTTTCTTTTCTATTTTTTATTGCGGGCGCTTATATTATATTAGTAAATAGCTCTCATTTTACAATGATCAAAGGAAATTTTGATAGCGTTTCTAAAATTGATATTGAAAAATATATTAAGGAGTATTTTATACAAATTCAATTTTTTTTCATTTTAACTTATTCTATATTATCATTGATTATATTTCAATGTAGACATTTGAATTTTTATGAATTTTTTATAATGCACACTTATCTATCAGGGCAAAGAATTCTTATCAATATTATTTTATTACCATTACAAATTTGGCATGTAACAGCAGCATATAGCAGTTATATTAATTCATTTAGTTTTTTATTAGGAAACATTTTAATGATTTGGACTTATGTTGTAATTTTTTCTCATAAAAACACATTTTATACAATCATAAAAACAATTGTATTGCAAATAATTATTATAAGTATGTTAGTTGCATTAATTTATAAATTTTTAGTATAAACAAAAAAAAGCCCCGATAAATTTCGGGGCTTTTTTGTTTAGTTGAATATTAGAATTTATTTAATTTTAAATTCTTTTTTCACTTTATCTACAAAGTCTAATTTCTCCCAAGTAAATAATTCCACTTTCACTTTGATGTCTTTACCTCCTGGCGACTTAAATGTTTTTGTAACGATTTCGTTTTTACGTCCCATGTGACCATATGCTGCAGTTTCAGAATATATAGGGTTACGTAATTTTAAACGTTGTTCAATTGCATAAGGGCGCATATCAAAAATCTTTTCAATTTTTTTAGCAATGTCGCCGTCTGTCATATTAACTTTCGCAGTACCATAAGTATTTATGTAAATACCCATTGGTTTAGCAACACCAATTGCGTAAGAAACTTGAACAAGTACTTCATCACATAAACCAGCAGCTACCATGTTTTTTGCAATATGACGAGTTGCGTATGCTGCTGAACGATCTACTTTAGATGGATCTTTACCAGAGAATGCTCCACCACCGTGTGCACCTTTACCACCATAAGTATCAACAATAATTTTACGACCTGTTAAACCAGTATCACCATGTGGACCACCAATAACGAATTTACCAGTAGGGTTAATGTGATAATTAATTTTATCATTGAATAATGATTTGTACTTAGGGTACTTCTTCATTACTCTTGGAATTAAAACTTTAATAATATCAGCTTTAATTTTATCCAACATTTTCTTTTCCGAATCAAAATCATCATGTTGAGTAGAAATAACAATAGAATCGATTCTTACAGGACGATTATTATCATCATATTCTAACGTAACTTGAGATTTAGCATCCGGGCGTAAGTATTTTATTTCTTTGTTTTCTCTACGAACAGCCGCTAATTCAATTAACAACGAATGTGCTAAGTTTAATGCTAAGGGCATATAATCAGCAGTTTCGTTAGTAGCATAGCCAAACATCATACCTTGGTCACCAGCGCCTTGATCTTCTTTTTTCTTACGCTCAACACCTTGGTTAATATCAGCAGATTGTTCGTGTATAGCAGATAAAATACCGCATGAATTTGCTTCGAACATGTACTCAGATTTTGTATAACCGATTTTACGGATTACACCACGTGCAATTTCTTGAACATCAAGGTAAGCGGTAGACTTAACCTCACCGGCTAAAACCACTTGTCCTGTAGTTACAAGAGTTTCACAAGCAACCTTTGAATTCGCATCAAAAGCTAAGAAATTATCAATTAGTGCGTCAGATATCTGATCTGCAACTTTGTCTGGGTGCCCTTCTGAAACGGACTCCGAAGTGAATAAATAAGACATATTTTTAATTTAGTGTTAAATCTTGTGTACTGAAAAGGGTAGATTGCAGAATACCTGCTTTAGCCTTTTTTTTAAAGTGGTTGCAATCGAGCAAATCAATCCACAAGAATGAAGGCACAAAAATAGAATAATTTTTTATATTCAGTTAATATTCAATAAAAATCAAATAATATTGTGCTAGAAATTCTAATTAAGGGATGTTGTCATATAAATTTATACATATTAAGCTTTTAACACACAGATTGCTCTTATTACTAGGGGTTTACTTTGTTTGTAGACTTATATTTTACGTCTATAATTTTCAAAGTTTCTCAAATTCTAGTTTTACAGACATTGGAATTTCGTTCCTTGCTGGCATCATTTTCGATCTTTCGGCAATTGTTTACATCAATTTGGTATACATAGTATTATTTATCCCGACCATCTTTGCCAGACCCAACAGAATTTACGAGCAGTTTTTGGAAGTAATTTATGTTGGACTAAACTTCACAGCTATTTTATTTAATATTATAGATATTGAATATTATCGGTTTCAGAAGAAAAGAACAGGTATTGAGTTGTTTAGTGGCGAAAATGATATTATTAAATTGCTTCCTACCTATCTTAAAGATTATTGGTGGTTAATTTTAATTTCATCTATAATAACTTATTTCTTGTTTAAATTTTATAGAAAAACAAGAGCTGTTTATTTACAAGAAAAGAAACCATACATAGCTTTAAAAGTATTATCAATAATAATATATGTTGGTGTGTTGGTAATTATAGCACGCGGTGGTTTACAAACAAAACCAATTCAAATAATTAGTGCCTCGCAATATGGTAATCCACAAAATTCTTCATTAACATTAAACACAACTTTTACTATCATACAATCGTATGGCAAAAAAACACTCGACAAGAAAAATTATTTTACAGAAGAGCAATTAAATTCATACATCAACACAACAAAAAATTACGAAAGCGAAGTGCTATTTACACCCAAAAACGTGGTGATAATTATTTTAGAAAGTTTTTCGAATGAGTATATTGGAGCGATAAATAAAAACGTTATTTATACTCCATTTTTGGATAGTTTGTTTAATGAAAGTTTTGTGTTTGAAAACGCATTTTCGAACGGTAAAAAATCGAATGAAGCTATGCCAAGTATTATTGCAGGTATTCCATCATTAATAGACGAATCATACTCGGGCAGTGTTTACCAAAATAATGAAATAAATACGATTCCGAATCTGTTAAAATCTAAAGGTTATCATTCAATGTTTTTCCATGGTGGATTTAATGGTTCCATGAATTTTGATGCCTTCGCAAAGAAAGCCGGGTACGACCAATATTTTGGAATGGATGAATACAACAATACATCAGATTATGATGGAAATTGGGGCATATATGATGAGCCTTTTTTTAACTATTTCGCAAAAACGTTAGGCTCTGCACCCAAACCATTTTTTGCAACAATGTTCAGTTTGTCATCTCATCCACCATTCGCAATACCATCAGAATATAAAGAGAAATTTAAAAACATAAAATCTGACAAGCACAAAGGTTTTGCTTATACTGATTATGCTTTGAAAAAGTTTTTTGAATATGCAAAAACTAAAAAATGGTATTTCAATACATTGTTTGTAATACTACCCGATCATACTCCAGATGCAGATGATTTATACTATGACACAAAAGTTTCTTATTATAAAATACCAATTTTGTTTTTTGATCCTGTTAGAAATTGGAAAGGCAAGTCTCAAAAAATTATTTCTCAAATAGATGTAATGCCAAGTGTATTAGATTATCTACATTACGACTCAACATTTAAATCATTTGGAAATAGTGTATGGCGCAACGAAGTTGATGGATATACAATAAATTATAGAGATGGTGTGTATCAATTAATAGATTCTGCTTATGTTATACAGTACACTGGAGAAGATGTTACCGCTTTATATAATTACACGAATGATTGGTATTTGACAAATAATTTAGTTAACACTGAATTAGAAGTTAAAGACAGCATGAAAAAAAAATTACAAGCATTTATTCAAAAGTATAATTCAACTTTAATAAAAAACAATTACAATAATAGCAAGCTTTGAGAAAGAAGATATTATTTATTATAAATCCTATTTCTGGAGGCAGAGATAAGAAAAAAATTCCTGGGCTAATTGAAAAGCACTTGAATAAAAACCTCTTTGATTACAGAATTAGTTTTACAGAAAAAGTAGAACATGGATTTATGCTTGCTAAAGCTGCGGTAAAAGATCAGTATGAAATAATTGTTGCCGTTGGTGGTGATGGCACCGTAAATGAAATCGCGAAAGCAATAATTAACTCAAAAATTATATTAGGTATTATCCCATTTGGTTCTGGGAATGGTTTAGCAAGAAGTTTGAAAATCCCTTTATCTATTGAAAGTGCAATTGAAAATATTAATAGATTATATATTGATACAATAGATGCAGCAAGTTTAAATAATCATTTTTTCTTTAATGTTGCAGGTTCTGGTTTTGATGCACATATTTCTCAATCGTTTGCACACAATAAAATAAGAGGATTGGTAGGGTACATTCGAACTACATTTAAAGAATTAAGAAATTATATACCACAAGAGTATAAATTAAATTTAGATGGAAATGTATTTATAAGAAAAGCATTTATTGTAAGCATTGCAAACTCATCTCAATATGGTAATGATGCGCACATTGCCCCTCGCGCTGATGTGAAAGATGGTTGGTTAGATATAGTAGTTGTAAAACCAATATCTTGGTATAAAATCCCCTTTTTGGCAACCAGAATGTTTACTAAAACTGCAGAATCTTCTAAGTACGTAGAAATGTTTAAAGCCAAAAAAATTTATATTGAAAGGGAATATGAAGCAGCCATTCATTTAGATGGAGAACCTAGAATGGAGCAAAAAAATTTAGCAATAGAAATTATACCTTTGTCTGTCAATATTATTGTACCAGAAAATGTCAAAAAAAAATAAAAACATACAAGGTGTAGTTTATTCAACTAATCCCGATTTCGAGTATCAACATCAGCAAGAAGAAATTTTTGATACCCTTCCTAATGAAAAGCAAGACTTAAGAGTTATGCTTGATAAAAAGCAAAGAGCAGGAAAGGCGGTGACATTAATCACTGGTTTTATAGGAAAAAACGAGGATTTGGAAGTTTTAGGCAAACTATTAAAAACAAAATGTGGTGTTGGTGGAACCGTAAAAGAGGGTGAAATAATGATACAGGGGGATTTTAGAGATAAAATATTGCTTTTATTACAACAATCGGGCTATAAAGCCAAAAAAGCAGGGGGATAATACATTTCAACACAATTGATATTCGAATAATATCAAATTTTCGTAAATTGCGCCCCTATTACAAAATACAAAAACTAAGCAAATTAATATGACTAACGAATTTGGTTTAAAGTCGGCCAAAGCAACTATTGCCGACCTTGGATTAGCCAATGTAGCAGCCGCTTATTGGAATTTAACGCCAGCGGAACTTGTAGAAGAAGCAATTACAAGAGGAGAAGGCACATTAGTGGATTCTGGAGCATTAGCTGCAGATACAGGTGAATTTACAGGAAGATCTCCTAAAGACAGATTCGTAGTATGCGATGAAACTACCGAAAACTCAGTATGGTGGGGAGATGTAAACATCAAATTTGACCCAGCAAAATTTGATTTATTGTACAACAGAGTTTGTGCATATTTATCTAATAAAGAAGTATTTGTTCGCGATTCTTACGCATGTGCAGATCCTACTTATCGTATGAATATTCGTGTGGTTACAGAACAAGCTTACCACAACATTTTTGCAAATAATTTATTTTTAAGACCTACTAAAGAAGAAATTTTAAACTTCGATCCGGAGTGGACAATTATTAATGCACCAGGTTTTAAAGCAGACCCTAAAATTGATGGTACTCGTCAGCATAATTTTGCGATTTTAAATTTCAGTAAAAAAATTATTCTAATTGGTGGCACCGGTTATACAGGTGAAATTAAAAAAGGAATTTTTGGGGTTTTAAATTATGTTTTACCACATGATAAAAATGTTTTATCGATGCATTGCTCAGCAAACATTGGCAAAGATGGAGATACAGCAATTTTCTTTGGCTTATCAGGTACAGGTAAAACTACCTTATCAGCAGATCCAAACAGAGGTTTAATAGGTGATGATGAACATGGTTGGGCGGACAAATCTGTTTTCAATTTAGAAGGCGGTTGTTATGCTAAATGTGTTGATTTAAGTAAAGAGAAAGAACCAGAAATTTGGGATGCAATTAAGTTTGGCGCCTTATTAGAAAACATCGTATGTTATGATGGCACAAGCACTGTTGATTTTACCAATATTTCTAAAACCGAAAACACAAGAGTAGCATATCCAATAAATCACATTCAAAATGCAGTTGAACCATCAATTGCAGGAACGCCTAAAAATATTTTCTTTTTAACTTGTGATGCATATGGCGTTTTGCCTCCAATATCTAAATTAAATGCAGGCCAAGCGATGTATCATTTTATATCTGGTTACACTGCAAAAGTGGCCGGTACAGAAGCTGGAGTAACAGAGCCACAAACTACATTCTCTGCTTGTTTCGGAAAAGTGTTTTTACCATTACACCCTACCAAATATGCCGAAATGTTAGGCAAGAAAATGACAGAGAATAAAGTAAACGTTTGGCTAGTAAACACAGGCTGGTCGGGCGGTTCATACGGTGTTGGTAGCAGAATGAAATTGAGCTATACAAGAGCAATGATTACAGCTGCATTAAACGGAAAATTGGACAATGTTCAATATGATACACATCCAGTATTTGGTTTACAAATGCCAACAACTTGCCCAGACGTTCCAACTGAAATACTAAACCCACGAAATACTTGGGCAGATAAAAACTCATACGATACAAAGGCAAACGATTTAGCAAATAAATTCGTGAAGAATTTCGAACAATATGCTGATGGGGCTAGCGAAGAGATATTGGCTGCAGCACCAAAAGTAACTCAGAATGTTTAATTAAATCATCAAAATAAAAAATAAAAGCCCTGTAAATCAGGGCTTTTATTTTTTATTTAA
>CALRTZ010000046.1:0-22584 GCA_943371235.1 Sphingobacterium thalpophilum
ACATAATGAATAGTAAACATAAAATTCTAATAGCAGATGATGATATTGATATGTGTACATTGCTCGGAAAGTTTTTGCAAAAAAATGATTACGATGTAAAATGTGCACATAAAGGTAACACTGCTATAGAAATGCTTAAAGAAGATACATACGATCTCTGCATCTGCGATTTTCGTTTGGGCGACATGGATGGTATCGAACTCATTAATGGCATTAAAGCATTAAATAAAAATGTTAAAATACTAATGATAACTGGGTACTCAGACATTAAGGTAGCAGTAAAAGTTATTAAAATGGGGGTGTTTGATTATTTAACAAAACCTGTATTACCCGACGAATTATTAGTGAGTATTAGAAAAGCACTAAACTCAGACATTTCTATATCAACAGATACAGGCATTGTAAAATCAAATAGTAAAAAAAATAATTCAGAGTACGTAGTTGGTACTAGTAAACAATCTAAAGAACTCTATAAACAAATAGATTTAGTAGCCCCAACTCCTTATAGTGTTATTATATATGGCGAAACAGGAACAGGTAAAGAATCTGTAGCTAGAACCATTCACGAACGAAGTAAAAGAGCAGATGCCGAATTTGTGGCCTTAGATTGTGGATCTATCTCTAAAGAACTTGCCGGCTCAGAATTATTTGGACATGAAAAAGGTTCCTTTACGGGTGCGCTATATAATAAAACAGG
Organism: Sphingobacterium thalpophilum; assembly: GCA_943371235.1. Classification (GTDB taxonomy): domain Bacteria; phylum Bacteroidota; class Bacteroidia; order Sphingobacteriales; family Sphingobacteriaceae; genus CAJBVG01. The sequence continues at coordinate 698 of CALRTZ010000046.1, forward strand.
ATTATTTGAGCTTGCAAATAATGGAACTTTATTTTTGGATGAAATAGCTAATCTACCTTATGATACTCAAACCCTATTGTTGAGAGTAGTACAAGAACAAAAACTCAAAAAAATTGGGGGGAATACAGAGATTCCTATTGATGTACGTATTATAGTTGCCTCTAATGAAAATTTATTAGAGGCTGTAAAGGTTGGTAAGTTTCGTGAAGATTTATATCACCGATTTAATCAATTTGGTATTAACCTCGCTCCTCTTCGCGATCGTGAAAAAGACATTCTATTATTTGCAAATTACTTCTTGGATATTGCCAACAAAGAATTGCAAAAAAACATTATAGGATTTGATGAAGAGGTGTTGGATAGTTTTAATACCTACCAATGGCCAGGAAATTTACGTGAATTAAACAACGTCATTAAACGTGCATGTTTATTAAGTTCGGGCAATTTTATTGAAAGCAAAAGTTTGCCACAAGAAATTGTAAATAACATGCAACTCTCTTTTTCTGAAAACAAAAAAACAGAAAAGAAGCCTAAAGATATAAGCTTAAGAAATGCTGCAGCAGAAGCAGAAATGGAAACTATTTACAACGTTTTACGCAAAGTAGAATTCAATAAAACGAAAGCAGCAAAGATGCTGAATATTGATAGAAAAACTTTGTATAATAAAATGAAGTCGTATAATTTAAATAAGCCGGGAAATGACGAGAGTGAATAAATACGGGATAACCCCATTGTATTTTTTGATCACTACATTTATTTGTAGTATTCCGTTTATACTTTATTTATTTGGTTTCAACTTTAATTATTCAAATAAAATAATAGATTTAAGTGATGTTAAAACTATAAATGAATTAGCTTCTAATGAAATTCTTACACCACTTTTAAAAGGTAAATTTATACATACCTTTATTGTAAGTTTTTCTATCACCATTGCTTTCGTTACTACAATACTTTCTTTTGTAGATTATTTTATTAAGAAAAACGCAAGTACTCCAATTGTGGGTATTGCATTATTCTGTGCAGGTATGCTCGATCTAGTGCATATTATTAGCGCCGATCAAATTATCAACTACCAATTAAGCGATATTTACATCAGTTCATTTACGTGGTTATTTTCAAGAGTATTCCATGCGTTAATTTTGATGTTTGGAGTAAGTATATTTTTACTACAACGAAAAGATACTTTTATAGAGGAGTATAAAAGCGAACGTTATTTTATCGGATTTATAGGGGTTATTTTTTTATTGCTTTCTGTAAATGCCGTACTAATTATTACAGATGAATCTATAAGCACCCCTAAAATGGTGTACCCTAATGCCTTTATTTCTCATCCATATGATTTAATTCCTTTAGCATTATATTTAATTGCTGGTTTTTTTGTTTTTCCAAAATTTTACAAGCAAAATAAAAACACTTTCTCTCAGACATTAATTCTAAGTTTAATACCTTCCATTATTGCTCAACTTCATATGGCATTTGGGTCGACAGACCTTTACGATTATCATTTTTTTTCGGCACAAATATTAAAATCCGTTTCGTACTTCGTTCCATTTATAGGGCTAACCATAAATTATATTGATACTTATAAAAATGAAAGTAAAGTTTCTGAAGAGTTAGACGTACAATTAAAATCGAATGAAGAAATACAAAGTACCTTAGTTGGTGTATTAGATGCTTCTCTTAACAGTATCATGTCTATGGTTCCTATAAAAAATGAAAACAATGAGGTGATTGATTTTAAATGGACGATGGCTAATAATAAAGCGCTAACAGACATGGGTTATTCAATTGAACATTTAATGAATAATTCATTTTATGAAATACTCCCAGCAGGAAGCTATCTATTTGATAAGTATAAAAATGTATATGTTACTGGAGAGCCCGACCGATTTACTATTTATACAGATACAACTAAAAGTCATTACGATATTTATGTAACAAAATTTGCAGACAGTATTGCGGTAACCTTTATGGATATTACCGATCAGATAATGGGGCAGGAAGCCATTTTAAATTATCAAAAAATACAATCTGCAAATAAATTTGCACGTTTAATGACACATGAAATTAGAAATCCACTTACCAATATATTATTGTCTGTAGAGCAATTAAAAGAAGAAATAAAGGATAACGAGGCTACAGATTTGTATATTGACATACTTCAAAGAAATACATTAAGAATAAATGAATTGATTTCTGAAGTAATGAATGCATCCAAGTTAACTGAATTAGATTTCAACAATGTGTCATCAAGATTATTTATATTGAGTTGTGTAGAGGCTGCCAAAGACAGGTTGAAGTTAAAAAACATAAAACTCGAACTAAACATTTCTCTAGATGTTGAGATTGAAATTGACATCGAAAAGATGAAAATTGCCATTTTAAATATCATTTTAAATGCAATTGAAGCAATGGAATCAACGGATGGGAAACTGGTAGTAAACTCCGTTTTAGAAAAAGAAGAATTATCAATTGAAATAATTGACAACGGAGTGGGTATCTCTATGGAGAATCAGCAACGATTATTCGAACCGTTTTATACAAATAAAACAAAAGGTTTTGGCATCGGCTTAACCGCCAGCCAAACAATTATATTTAACCACCATGGTAATATTAAAGTGAAAAGTGAACCAGGTAAAGGCGCAACTTTTACAGTAAAAATACCTGTTAAAGCAAGAAATCATGAAGCTTAATTCAACCTTACGTTTATTACTTTACATTATAATTTGTATTATCATCGGTTCTAGTGGAGCTTATTTTACAGCACAATCTGTAAGTACGTGGTACCCTACCCTAGTTAAGCCTTTTTTTAATCCGCCTAATTATTTATTCGGTCCAGTTTGGACTACTATTTTTGTTTTGCTAGGGGTTTGTTTATGGGGGCTGTTAAAATCTAAACACCCATTAACAAAAACGGTGTTAACTATTTTTATCCTTCAATATATACTCAACATTGCATGGTCTTTTTTATTTTTCGGATTAAAGAACCCGGCTTTTGCATTAGTTGATATTCTATTGTTATTAGTTACACTTATTATTTTTATTGTTACACTTTACAAAATTGAAAAATGGCTTGCAGCAACTCAACTTTTATACATATTGTGGGTTAGCTTTGCCACTATCCTCAACGCAAGCATTGTTTATTTAAATTAATGGCTTGGTATTCGCTATATATAGAGTAGATTCTACGTCTACCGACATAAAAAGCCTATTCTATTAAAATAGGATAGGTTTTTTTAAAAATGAGGAATCTGAAACAACGTTCTACATAGCGTATTTTCTACAAAATGGGGAAATAATTACTCAAAATTAAATTTGGGAAAATATATTTCTACACATCAAAAAAGAAAAATTATTGCTAAGTATTTTATAAGATTTTTAATTAAAAAGCTTGTTTTAATGAAGAAAACACTATATCTATTAACTTGTATTCTATTTTCAGCATGGGCTTACACCTATTTTATAATAGGATTACAAGGTTTGGTACATTTTTTATTAATAATATCTAATATAAGTTTAATGGTCGCTATTTTATATAGTAAAAGATTATCATAAAACTTCCTACAGTTTAGTTTAGTTTATACGGAGAATGGGTAACTCCGTTAATAGAAACAACCGGGGCGCCCGCTCCGGTTTTTCTTTTTAGGTGCAATTGTACTATATTTAAGCATTAAGCTAAAAACATGTCGATTTACAGTTCTAAACAACAAAAAATATTCATTTTCATCATAATAGTATTATTAGGCACATTTCTAGCCTATTCACTCAAAGACATTGTATCTGCAGGCTTAGGAGCTATTGTTATGTACACGTTAATGCGTAACAGTTTTATAAAGCTAATTGAACACAGAAAATGGAAACGATCTTTGTCTGCATTGTTTATCATCTTCAGTTCATTCCTGGTACTAATTGTTCCTTTTCTAGTATTAAGTTGGATGGTTATCAATCAAATTAGCTTTTACACAAAAAATCCAATAGAAATAACAAACATACTCAATCATTTTTCTGGGCTATTAGGTGTTGATTTGAACTCGGACAGAGTGGTAGATACCATTCAAAAATTAGAGAGCTGGGCATTGGGCTCCTTCCCTAGTTTGGTAAGTGCTATTTTAAATATATTCTTATTGATTTCCATTATGTACTTCGTTTTGTATTTTATGTTTACAGAATATGAAAATTTCGAGAGTGCCTTACTCAAATATTTGCCTTTTAAAGAAAAAAGCTCTTATCTATTAGCAGAAGAACTTCATAAAATAACTCAAACAAATGTAATTGGGCAAGGTATAATTGCATTTGCACAAGGAACCTGCGTGGGACTAGGTTTTCTAATTTTTGGCATCAGCGATCCACTGTTTTGGGGAGTACTTTCTGCCTTACTTAGTTTTGTACCCTTGGTAGGTTCGGCATTGGTGTTTATTCCGGCAGGTATAATTGCATTGAGTTACAATGATTATTTTTCGGGTATTGGCATTTTAGTTTGGGGTGTATTAATTGTCTCAAACATCGATAATGTTTTACGTTTAATTATTAATAAAAAAATTGCAAATATACATCCTATCATTTCTATAGTGGGCGTAATTATTGGCTTACCAATGTTTGGTATTTTAGGTTTAGTGTTTGGCCCATTATTGATTTCGTTTTTTCTGTTATTAATTTCTATCTACGAAAATAAAACTACTAAACCTTATACAAACCCTGAATTAACAATTAAAAAAGATGAACAAGAAGAAGGCGTTTAGTCTCCTTTTAATATTTTTTTTAACAACTGCTTCTTTTATACAGAATGGAGTAGCTGCGCCTGTTTCAGACAGCTCATCAAAAGTAAAACACTACACAAAGTTTGATAGTTCAATGTTTCATTTTTCTAATGAAACACAACTCGGTCGTTTCATTTTTAAAAATTTATATCGTCAACCTCAACAAGATGTAAAACCTATAGATAATATGCAATCTAAGCAAAAACAAGATCGCATAAATAGATATGAGGGCAAAATAATTAGAAACGTATACTTTAAAACACTAGACCCATTTGGTACCGAAGTAGATGACACCTTAATTTTGAGGCGTGGTTTTATTGAAGATATTGGTAACAAAGTAAACTTGGGTACTAGGCAAAGTAATATTCAAAGTTTAATATTATTTAAGAAAGGCGATAAAGTAGATCCTCTTCGAGTAAAAGAATCGGAGCGTTTATTGCGTAGACAAGAATACATACGCGATGCAAGAATAATCATCCCTGCCAAAACAAAAAGAAATGCCGACTCTATTGATTTAGTTGTGGTAGTACAAGACCGTTGGTCTATAAATGCAAGTGTTGGGGCCAGCACCACCTCATCTGAATTCAGAATAACTGAATCAAATTTATTAGGTACAGGTTCTCGCATTACACAAGCCGGACAGTATGATATTACGAAGGGTAAGTTTTCTAATTGGCAAGGTGAGTTAAGCGACAACAATATCAAAAATACATATATCGATGGTAAAATATTTTATAATATTTCGCCATTGTTACGCTTTCATGGCATCAATTTTAATAGAACATTTTTCTCTCCACTTACTAAATGGGCAGGTTCGGCAGGTATATCAAGATACAATGAAAACAAGGAATATGCGGTTGCTGACGGCATTATCATACCAGCAAAATTAATTTATAATGTGAGTGATGTTTGGCTCGGAAGAAGTGTAAAAATTAATCAAAATGAAGAAAATGGCAGAACAAACTCATTGGTACTCGGAACTAGGTATGTGAAAACCGATTATATTGAACGCCCAGATTTATTATTAGATACCTCAGATTCGTTTCGCGACGTAAACCTTTACTTATTTAGTTTAGGTTTTTCTAGTCGTAGGTATTACAAAGACAAAAAAATATACCGATTCGGAAATACAGAAGATATACCAGAAGGGCGAAGTTTTAATGCTATCTTTGGTATATTAAACGAGGAAAAGTCTGAATACATTTATAATGCCTTAAGGTATTCTGCTGGTCAACATATCATGAATTTTGGATATTTGTCTGGCTCTATACAATATGGCGTGTTTTACAATAATTATATCGCTTCTAGAGGTGTTTTTAACGTAGACGCTAGTTATTTTTCAGATTTATGGTCGCGAGGCAAATGGAACATGCGTCAGTTTGTTTATTTCCAAGTTACCAATGGTTTAAATAGGTTGTCGACAGAATCCGTTACCCTAAACGGAAGAGGCACTGAAGGACTTTATGGATTTAATAGTTTTTCTGTTTTAGGAAAAAATAAAACATTACTAAAATTAGAGTCCATAATATATACACCTTTTAGTTTTGCAGGTGTACAAGTCGCATCTGTAGTTTTTGCAGGATTTGGCAAAATTGGAAGTCCTTTGTATGCAAACCTTAACCCCAATACTATTTATCAGGCCTATGGCTTAGGATTGTTATTAAGAAAAGAAAACCTAGTAGTAAATACCATACAAATAACTTTTGGATTCTATCCAAACATACCAACAGGTACGGGTACAAATTTTAAGTTTAACCCTTTTGGTATAAATAATTTAAACTTAAGAGACTTTGATGTTTCTAAACCAGAATTGATTAATTATCGATAAAATGGAAGACAATAAAAATATAAAAGACGATGTGTTAGCCTTGGTAACAGAACTAAAAACGTACATCAATTTACGTTCTAGCTTACTCAGTTTGCAGATTCGAAAAACGGCTGCCGAACTAATATCCAGTATTAGCTCTAGCGCAGTACTCATCATTTTTGCATCTATGGCATTTGTGTTTGGTAGTTTCGCACTGGCCTATTATTTAGCAGAAGTATTACAAAGCTTTTCGCTAGGATTTTTATGTGTTGCAGGCATTTATTTTTTTATGTTGATGGTAGCATTTCTGTTCAGAAAAGTATTAAAAAACTACATCAGCAATACCATTATTCGCGAACTTTTTAAAGAAGAAAACCATGGCAACAATCTCAAATAAGTTAGATCTCGAGAAAGAAATTTACCGATTACAATTAGAAATAAAAGCAAAGGAACAAAGCTTGCAAACTAAATTCGATAATCTTTCCGACGATTTAGAACCGGGTGCTTTATTAAATGCTGGGGTAAAATCGTTCTTTCATCAACAAGCAAAAAACAAAACAATTGTAACCACCGGCCTTACTATTCTTGCAGGCTTTTTAGTAGAGAGGGTGATCTTAAAAAAGTCGAACATATTAGTAAAATATGGCATTGCACAACTGGCTATGGGCTTAGTATCTAAGCTATCTGAAGAGAATTGGCACCCAGAAGTTTTCGGGAAAATTAAAAATGCATTGCAACAAGCAATTAGTAATGAAATAAATGTGGAGGAAAATGAATCGGATGAAAATAGAATTCAGGCTTAACTTTTTAACCTTGCCTTTTTATAAATTCGTATTGCTACTAATAAAACCACAGTAACAATTACTAAACCAGCCATACCGTATAACAAGCCTAGTGTGTCTTTTAACACAACGATAAATACAATGCTTACCAAAAATAAAGTAGCTAACTCATTCCATACTCTTAGCTGAAATGATGTCCATTTTACTTCCGAATTTTGTAATTGGTTAAATATTTTCTGGCAAATTAATTGATACAAAAACAATAACAATACAAAAGAAAGTTTTAACATCAACCAAAACGATGTATAATAATTAGTTATATAAGCTAAATAGGTTCCCGTAACTAGGGTGATAATTGCAGAAGGCCATGTAATTCCATACCATAACCTACGTTGCATAATTCTAAATTGCTTTTGCAAAATATCTCGTACTTCATTCTCCTTTGTATTCGCCTCTACATCATAAATAAACAATCGTACAATGTAAAATAAGCCGGCGAACCAGGTTACTACGAAGATGATGTGAAGGGCTTTCCAATAGAGCATGGTTTGAATTGTGAGTTGTGAATTGTGAGTTGTGAATTAGTTATTGAGGACGATGGTGCCGGTGGTCATTTTGTTGCTTCGGTTGAGGTTTTTGTCTAAGATGTAATAATCGAATTTTACAGTATCTGCCAATACTACGCTTATATTTACTTTGACTTCTACCTCTGCTTTGGTGGGATTGTTAGAACCAAAGGTTTTAATTCTAGAGTTAAAATTTAGCGTATCTGTTGTCCCCGGAATTAATATTTTGGTAAACACTCCGTCAATTTTTTCGAGGTAATCAATTTTCACATTGGTATCATAAGGCGGCATCGTATCAGTAGTACTCAAACCAACATTCCCATCTCCATCGGTAAACGTAAATTTTAATACTAAGGAGGTATCTTTACCTTGTGCATTTTGTAACAGTGAAAAAGAGCCTTCCGTGATAATCGGTCGATCATCATATTCCTCTAGCTTATTACAAGCATACATACTTAAGCCAGTAAGTATTAAAAGAAAAATGCTAGTATTTTTTATCAATTTGTGTGTCAATTAAGAATTTGAATGTAAATTTACAATAATTATAATGAACGTTCAAGCATGAATGAAATTACTCCAGAAGCTATATTTTCAATTGATAACCCCCTAGAATTTGAGGAGATAGCATTAGAGATTTTCAGACAGCAGGCTATTAAGGTGCCCGTTTACAAGGAGTTTGTAAACTATTTAGCGATTAACCCAAACGCAGTAGAACGTATAGAAGACATTCCTTTCTTACCTGTAGAATTTTTTAAATCTCACCTCGTTACCGATTTTAATATAAAAAATACAGAAACCGTATTTAGTTCTAGTGGCACTACAGGATCTGTTCAAAGTAAACATGTTTTATCCGACCTCAGTATTTACGAACAGAGTTTCAAAAAGGCTTTCGAACTCTTTTATGGAAACATCGAACACTATGTTGTAATTGCTTTACTACCTTCTTACTTAGAACGAAATGGATCGTCGTTAGTTTATATGTGCGATCATTTAATTAAAAATTCTAACGACGAACGTAGTGGATTTTATTTAAATGAATACGAGAAAATAAAAAATATTATAATTGAGAATGATGGACTCAAAAAAGTATTGTTAATTGGGGTTACCTATGCTTTATTAGATTTTGCTGAACAATTTCCTTTTGAAATGGAACATTGCATCGTAATGGAAACGGGCGGTATGAAAGGCAAACGGAAAGAAATGTTGAGAGAAGAGGTACATCAAAGCTTATGCAATGCATTTCATTTAACAAACATTCATTCGGAATATGGAATGACGGAGTTATTATCTCAAGCATACTCTACTGGTAAGGGTATATTTAGAACTCCTCCATGGATGAAAATTATGATCAGAGAAACTCAAGATCCTTTTTCTTATTTAAAATCAGAACGTACGGGTGGAATTAACATTATAGATCTCGCAAACATTCACTCCTGCTCATTTATAGCCACACAAGACCTGGGTAAAAAATATGCCGACGAACGCTTTGAAGTAATTGGTAGGTTTGACAATGCAGATATTCGTGGCTGCAACTTGTTGATTCAATAAGTTAAATTGTTTGACGAACAATTAAGAACAAAATAAATCTATAAATCTCTAAAACATAATACATACTAAATACAAAAAAGGCAGATAGCACAACATTGTATATCATTTTTAATTTAAAACATTTTTTAAATGCATTAAAATAGTAATACGACATAAATATAATACCAAGTAAAGTAAACGTCCCATCGTTTAATAAATACATCGCATTTAAACTCGGAATAAATTGTTGAATTAATACAGCGAGTAACGTAATGGCAATCATTACTAAACAATAAATTAGTACAAAAGAAAAATAATGAGTTGCAAAAATTAAATGCTGTACATAAAATGGTTTTTTACGATAAAAAAACAACCATAATAGTAATGCTTGTATGGGTATCATTATAAATATTAATGTTTTAGATAAGTTATCTGATTTCTCATTAAATTTTGTTTGGTACTCGTTAAACGTATAATTATTTTCTTCAACTATTTTATCGGTTTCAGTTTTTGCATATTCAGAATAACTAAAATATTTTAACTGATTATTTAATGGCGTGTTAAAAATATTGAAATTTACTGTTGAGCTATTTAGTAAATAAAATAAGGCATTTAATATAAAAAACAGCTGAATAGGTTTCGCAAATGCGATGCGCACTCCTTCCCAATTATTAAGGGTTAACTCTCCAGGTTTTTTTACTAATGAAATAAATGTTTTAGAAAATTTAGAATCTAAATGAGTAAAAACATCAAGCCCTTGTAAAATAAATGTTTTTAGTTTGAAATCACTATTTGTTAATACCTTCTCCCCACAATTTGGGCAAAATTTGCCTTGAAATTTAGTAGAGCAATTTTTACAAATAATGTTATCCATAAATTTTTAAGTGTAGAGATTCTGTAATTCTTAAATGTACTAAGAGCAAATTAGTAAATAATAATTCTTCTTTCCTTTTTGAGGAACTAAATACTTTCCATTAATTAAAGAATCTTCTTTAACTAATAAATCTACGTTATTTATTTTTTCTTTATTAAGTGAAACGCCACCACCTGTAATCATTTTTTTAGCTTCTCCTTTGGATGGGAATACCGATGATTTTTCTGCCAATAAATCAACAATATTAATACCTGCTGCTAATTCAGTTTTAGAAATTGGATACTGAGGGATGCCATCAAATACATCTAGAATCTCCTCATCATTTAATTTTTGTAGAAAAGCTAAATCGCCTGCACCAAATAAAAACTCAGAAGTTTTAATAGCCATTTCTAAAGCTTCTTCACCATGAACTCTAATGGTTATATCATTTGCAATTGCTTTTTGCAAAATGCGCAAATGAGGTGCAGCATCGTGCTCAACTTCTAACTTTTCAATACTCTCTCTATCTAACAAAGTGAAAATACGGATGTAGTTTTTTGCATCAGCATCTGAAGTATTTAACCAAAATTGGTAGAATTTATAAGGGCTCGTTTTTTTAGGATCTAGCCAAACCGCACCACTTTCTGTTTTTCCGAATTTAGTGCCGTCGGATTTTTTAATAAGTTGCGTAGTAATTGCGTATGCAGTACCAGCATCTTTTCTGCGTATAAATTCTGTACCGGTAACAATATTGCCCCATTGGTCTGAACCTCCCATTTGCACTAAACATTGGTGATTTTTCCATAAATAGTAAAAATCATAGCCTTGCACCAACTGGTAAGAAAATTCGGTAAACGACATTCCGGTATCGCCTTCTAAGCGTTTCTTTACCGAATCTTTCGCCATCATATAATTCACGGTAATGTGTTTCCCTACATCACGTATAAAATCTAAAAAGGAGAAAGACTTAAACCAATCGTAATTATTAACCATTACTGCTGCATTCACTGCATCAGAATTAAAATCTAAAAACCTTGTTAATTGAGCTTTCAAACAAGCTACGTTGTGGGTCAACGATTCTTCATTCAATAAATTTCGTTCTTCCGATTTGCCAGAAGGGTCGCCAACCATACCTGTAGCACCGCCAACCAATGCAAATGGTTTATGCCCCGCATTTTGAAAGTGTATAAGCGTCATAACCTGCACCAAATGCCCAACATGTAAAGAATCTGCCGTAGGATCGAAGCCAATGTAACCAGCCGTTACCTCTTTATTCAACTGCTCTTCTGTGCCTGGCATTATATCGTGCAACATGCCTCTCCATTTAAGTTCTTCAACAAAATTCTTGTTCATCGGTTAATTCATTAAATTAGGCTTCAAATATAGCATTTTTACAACGCAGGGGAATGAACTACTTATCACATTATTATTTTGATCAACAAAACACCGATCCTTATTATATTTTAGGCATTGCCCTCCCCGATTTAGTGAAAAATAACAACCGCCGTTGGAATGTTCATCCACATAAACACGAAGCTAAATTTGCAGAGAATCCAATATTTAGTTCCATTTATGAAGGCTGGAAAAGGCATTTAACAGTGGACCATTATTTCCATGAAGCAACTTATTTCCTAGAAAAATCGCATATGATAACGGAACGTATGCGTAACATTCCGTTTGAAAACAATAAAGTAAAACCCTTTATGATTGGACATGTGGGTTTAGAAATAATGCTTGATACACTGCTGTTAATTAATCATAAAATTAATGGAATTGGTTTTTATGAAAGTTTAGAAAAATGCGATATTAAACAGATTATCAAGTTTTTAGAACTAAATGTAATAGAAAACGCAGCCGAGTTTGAAAAATTTTACGAACGCTTTTGCGAATCGAAATATTTATTGAGCTACCAAAGTAATGAAAGCATTGTTTATGCGTTAAACAGAATACAATATAGATTAACTCGTCAATTTTTTACGGAAACCGATGTTAGGTTGATGCATAAAAACATTGCAGAATTAATGGATATAGTAGAACAAGATTATCTTTTTATATTTGATGAAATTGAGGCCCACTTACTTAATGAGAAAACTAATCCTATTTTGCCTACTTCTTAGTGCAATAAGCAGCATATCCTTCAGTCAAAGCAGAAAATACAGTAATGAATTTCTTTCATTGGGTGTTGGTTCACGTGCCTTTGGAATGTCGAACTCGGTGGTTGCTTCTACCGGCGATGTACACTCGGGATATTGGAACCCAGCAGGATTAACGCAAATGACGGGCAATTTACAAGTAGGTTTAATGCATGCAGAGTATTTTGGCGACATTGCTAAATACGATTACGGTGCCTTGGCTTATAAAATCGACGATAAATCAAACTTTGCATTTTCTGTAATTCGTTTTGGGGTAGACGATATTCCGAATACTACCGAATTAATTGATGCCGGCGGAAATATAAACTACGATAGAATAAGTTCTTTCTCGGCAGTTGATTATGCATTTATGACAAGTTACGCCCGTAAAATGAAAGATGAGCGATTGAGCATTGGAGCAAATGTGAAAGTGATAGAACGCAGTGTGGGTGATTTCGCGCAGGCTTGGGGTTTTGGGCTCGATTTCGGTGTACAATACAAATTAGCGCATTTTAGTTTTGGGGCAATGGCCAGAGACATTAGCACAACGTTTAATACTTGGTCTTATAATTTAGATGATGCTACCAAAGATGCCTTTATTAGAACAGGCAATGAAATACCCGAAAACTCTATAGAAATAACCAATCCGAAATTAATTCTAGGAGCCGCTTACCAAACAAAAATCACTTCTAAATTTGGTTTATTGGCAGAAGTAAATACCGATATCAGTACCGACGGACAAAGAAATGTATTGATAAGTGCCGACCCATTTTCGATTGATCCACACATAGGTTTAGAAATAGATTACCGTAAAATTGCCTATTTAAGAACAGGCATAGGCAACATACAAAAAATAAAAGATTTTGATGGTTCTGAAACAACCAATATTCAGCCGAATTTTGGGGTAGGTGTTAAAATCAAAAATGTGAGTATCGATTATGCCTTAACCAATATTGGTAACTTATCAGACGCATTGTATTCAAATATATTTTCCTTGAGAATAGATTTTTCACCCAAAAACTAATTCGAAATAGTACACAATCTCTTTTTATAAATCGTTTAATTGTGGTACTTTAGTTTCATGAATATTGAAGCTGCAAAAGTCCGCATAGCCGAGCTTTCCGAAGAATTACATAAACACAATCATCTATATTATCAAGTATCAGCACCCATCATTTCTGATAGAGAATTTGATATGCTTTTAGAGGAATTAATAACACTCGAAAAAGAATTTCCAGAGCTACTCAAAGACGATTCTCCCAGTCAGCGTGTTGGAGGCAGCATCACCAAAAATTTTAAAACAGTTGAACATAAATACCCAATGCTCTCTTTAGGCAATACCTATTCTGAGCAAGATTTAATTGATTTCGATCAGCGAATAAAAAAAGCAATTGGCGATGAGTTTGAATATGTGTGTGAGCTTAAGTTTGATGGTTTAGCCATTGGACTAACCTATGAAGATGGCAAATTGGTGCAAGCTATTACAAGAGGTGATGGTACAAAAGGCGACGATGTTACGGCTAATGTAAAAACAATTAATACCATCCCCTTAAAATTACAAAAAGGAAATTACCCTGCTACATTTGAAATACGTGGCGAAGTATTTATGCACCGCACTACTTTTGATTTGTTGAATAAAGAACGAGAAGAAATTGGTGAAACACTTTTTGCAAATCCACGTAACTTTGCCTCCGGAACCCTTAAAATGCAAGACTCTAGAGAGGTTGCGAAAAGAGGACTCGATTGTTATTTGTATTTTTTATTAGCAGATAATTTATCGTTCGAAACCCATTATGAAAGTTTAGAGGCTGCAAAAAATTGGGGCTTCCATGTTTCTACTACTTACAAACTTTGCAAAACCATTGACGCAGTTTTTGAATTCATAAGCCATTGGGCAAGCGAGCGAGAAAAATTGAGTTTTGATATTGATGGAATTGTGATAAAAGTAAATTCGTATGCGCAACAAAAAGCATTAGGATTTACAGCCAAATCACCTCGTTGGGCAATTGCCTATAAATACAAAGCAGCCGAAGTAGAAACTCAATTATTGAGTGTTGATTACCAAGTGGGCAGAACTGGAGCCATTACACCTGTGGCAAATTTAAAACCTGTGCTCTTAGCTGGAACCACTGTAAAAAGGGCATCCTTACACAATGCAGATCAAATAGAAAAATTAGACTTGCATGAACACGATGTGGTGAAAGTAGAAAAAGGTGGCGAAATAATTCCGAAAATAATTGAGGTAAATGTTGATAAAAGAAAAGTAGGAGCTAATAGAATTCAATACATAACACATTGCCCAGTTTGCAAAACCGAACTTGTAAGAAAAGAAGGAGAAGCACATCATTATTGCCCAAATGAAGACGAGTGCGCTCCACAAATTGTGGGTAAGATGCAACACTTCACTTCGCGGAAGGCAATGAACATAGATAGTTTGGGCGATGAAACCATTGAACAGTTATTCCAAGCTGGATTAATTTCGGGTATTACCGATATTTATAAATTAAAAGACAAAGAATTACAACTCTTACAACTCGAGCGGTTTGCTTCTAAATCTGTACACAACTTAATTCTGGGTATAGAAAAATCAAAAGAGAATGCATTCGAGAAAGTATTGTTTGGGTTGGGTATACGATATGTTGGCGAAACCGTTGCAAAAAAATTAGCCATGGCTTTTAAAAATATTGATGCATTGATGTTGGCAAATTTTGAAGAGCTCATTGGGGTAGATGAAATTGGCGAACGCATTGCACAAAGTATACTCGATTATTTTGCGAAAGAAGAACATAAAGAGTTGATCCAATTTTTAAAAGAACAAGGCTTGCAGTTTGAGATTGTTGAAAAAGAAATTGTGATGGAGAGCACAATACTAGAAGGCAAATCATTTCTAATTTCTGGAGTGTTTAGTAAATACTCTAGAGAAGAGCTTAAAGAAAAAATAGAAGCAAATGGCGGTAAAATACTGAGCAGCATTTCCGCTAAACTTAACTTTTTGGTAGCGGGAGATAACATGGGGCCAAGTAAATTACAGAAAGCGCAGAAGCTTAATGTACCCTTAATTACTGAGGAAGAGCTAGAGAAGATGCTCATTCAATAATTGTTAATTGTTAATTGTTAATTGTTAATTGTTAATTGGGCCTTCGAATCCCGTACGTACGGGATAGTTGTTTAAGCTTTAATGCTCTCCGCTATTTGCTCCCTGCTCATTACTCCCTGCTCTTCGCTCCTTGCTTCTTGCTCCATGCTAAATTATTTTTTAACTTGCGACCGGTTTCGAGAATAATATGAAAAAGTTAATTAGAAGGTTTGGGCATTTTTTTGCGGGTAGAAAGTTAAAGAAAGAACTTTTGAATAGAAGAGTACAGCGAGAAACCGTTCCATTTGAAGATGCAAAAACAGTAGGTGTATTATTTACAGCACACACAGAAGAAGATATTCAAACAGCATTACAATATGTAAAGAGCTTAACGGATGTTGGCAAAAGTGTGGAGTACATTGGGTATATAGCCATTAAAGATTATAAGAAAAAATACAAAGGGCAGCAGATTGATGCGAGGTATATTTTTGAAAGCGATTTCGATTTTTTCCATCGACCTAAATTAAATGCAATTGAAAAGTTTTATAAAAACAATTTCGATTTATTAATCAGTTTAAATTATACAAACCAATTTAGCATCAATTATATTTCATCTTTGTCTAGAGCGCGCATGCGCATTGGTAAATTCAACGTAAATACGGTAAATGCGTATGATTTTATGATTGATGATAAAGGAGAAACCATGATTTCGTATATTGAACAACTAAACCATTACCTCAAAATATTAAAAAAATGAGCTCAAAATTAATTGGCACTGGTGTAGCATTAGTAACACCTTTTCATGCAGATGGCAGTATTGATTTTAAAAGTTATAAAAAACTAATCAATTCATTAATCGCCAATAAAGTAGACTATTTAGTACCGATGGGCACCACAGGCGAATCGGTTACTTTAACAAAAGATGAAAAGCAAGCCATATTTGACATTACCGTAGAAACGGTGGATGGAAGAGTTCCTTTAGTAGCAGGAATTGGAGGTAATAATACGCGCGAGGTATGCGATTATTTAAATCATTTTGATAAAAAAGGATTCACGGCTATTTTATCGGTGGCACCCTATTATAACAAACCGAATCAAGAAGGTTTGTACCAACATTACCGCATGGTGGCAGAACATTCTCCCCTACCGGTAATTTTATACAACGTACCGGGTCGCACAGGCTCAAACATGACTGCCGAAACAACCTTGCGATTGGCAAACGATTTTAAAAATATTATTGCCGTAAAAGAAGCATCGGGCAACATCGATCAAATGATGTACATTTTAAAACATAAACCTAAAAACTTTATGTTGATTTCTGGCGACGATGGAATTACGTTGCCATTAATTGCATTGGGTGCAAGCGGAGTAATATCTGTAGTTGGCAATGCATGGCCAAAAGAATACGCACAAATGACGCGTTATGCATTGGCAGGCGATTTCGAAAAAGCACGTAAATTACATTACCGATTAACAGACATCATTAATTTATTATTTGCAGACGGTAGCCCAGGCGCCATTAAAGCAGTACTAAAAATGAAAGGGATCTGTGGCGATACGGTACGCTTGCCATTGATGCCACCGAATGATGGGGTGTTGAAGAAGTTGAAGGCAGCGGTGGAAGGGTTTTGAGGTATGAGTTATGAGGTGTGAGTTATGAAGTGTGAGGTGGGGATAATTTGAACGATTTTAGAATGATGGAGCAGCTGTGAGGAGCTGCTTTTTTTTGTGAGTAATAATTATTTTTTTCTTATTATTAGGTTGGGATTGGGAGGAAATAAATAGATAAAGTCAGGTAGTGTTGAGGGAATTGGGGAAGTTTAGGTTTGCAAAATAAACTATGTGAAAATTATTATGAGTACCCCTAAAAATCATCATTTTTTTCAGTATACCAACATCATTTCAAGATAAAGACTTAATTTAACCAATTAACATACATCAAAGATTTATAAAACCAAAAAGACTAATTTTTTACCAACTTTAGTACATGACTTATGAAGAAATAAATATTATTGAACATTTATAAAAAATTGATTTATGAGCGGCATAAAATTATTTGAAAGTAAAAAAGTACGTAGCCAATGGGATGCGGAAAAGGAAATTTGGTTTTTTTCCATTATTGATGTAATAGAAATATTAACAGGTAGTAGCATTCCAAAAAGGTATTGGAGTGATTTAAAAAAGAAGCTAACTAAGGAAGGAAGTCAGTTGTACGAAAATATCGTACAACTGAAATTTAAAGCAGCTGATGGCAAAAATTATGCTACGGATTGCCTTGATACTCCAAATTTATTACGCCTTATCCAATCAATCCCATCGCCTAAAGCAGAACCCTTTAAACAATGGCTGGCAAAAGTTGGATATGAACGCATGCAAGAAATTGCCGACCCCAGTCAAAGTATAGACAGGGCTAGAGAAAATTGGCAAAAACTTGGACGAAGTGAAAAGTGGATTCAGCAACGAATGACTGGGCAAGAAACCAGAAATAAATTAACCGATTATTGGAAAGATAGCGGTGTAGAAAAAGCAGATGAATTTGCATTGCTCACCAATATTATTCATCAAGAATGGACGGGTTTAACAGTTAAAAAACACAAGGAAATAAAAGGATTAAAATCTCAAAACCTACGAGATCACATGAGTGAAGCAGAACTCATTTTTACAGCATTAGCCGAACTTTCTACAAGGCAAATTGCCGAAACGGAGGAAGCTAAAGGACTTCAAGAAAATGCCAAAGCCAGCAAAAAAGGTGGAAAGATAGCAAAAGATGCAAGGCTACAATTAGAGCAACAAACTGGCAAAAAAGTAGTAACAGATGAAAATTTTCTACCACCAATTAAAGAAAAGAAGAGACTTAAATAGCAATGCAGTCCCCCCATTCACAATTCACAACTCACAATTCACAACTCAATAAGGGTCCCCTCCCCCTCCCGTTGTCATAGTCTAAAAAAAGCTATGAACAAAAAATTATTCATCCTTATTTTCAGTGTAGTGGTAATTGTGAGCTCTAAAAAGTCGCATTCGCAAGATCCTACACCAGATGTGGTAGGCGGACAAAATGCTGCGAACAATTACCCTTTTATGGTAAGTTTAACAGATGCAAACACTTTTGGGCCTCCCTACAGTCCATTTTGTGGTGCCTCACTTATTCGCCCGCAATGGGTGCTTACTGCCGCACATTGTGTAGTAGATTTTTTTACAGAAGAAAATCTCGACAGTGTAACCGCCTTGGTAAATTTATATACCCTAGGAAACCCTCAACCTACTTATCAAAAAATAACTTCTGATTATATCATTCGCCACCCATACTTCGACCCTTCTGGTGTAAGCATGTTAGGCGACATCGCATTAATACATTTGAAAACACCGGCCAATGGAAGTCCTATCAATCTTATAGACCCTACAAACCTATCTTATGAAAAACCATATAATAAGGTTGATGTCATTGGCTTCGGTATTTTCGATACAGTATTGGTACACTTACAACCAGATACCTTGCAAATTGCTGAAGTTAATGTTATTCCAAACACCATTGCAAACCAAGTAAGTAAGTATGCAGGCCTAATAGACACCACTATGATTGTAGCTGGCAGATTGGATACCTCGGCAACTGGAGCTGCAGCAGGCGACAGCGGAGGTCCTTTATTTGATACAGATTCGGCTGGAAATAGAATTCAAATTGGATTGGTAAGTTTTGGAATGGGCTTACACAGCACTCAAGAATTTCCGGGGGTATACACAAGAGTATCTAATTATATTGATTGGATAAACCAGAGCATCTTAGCGTATGAAAATGGATTGGGATTAAATAAGTTTCATAAGATAGAATTCAGTGTTAAACAAAATGAAGAATCAATTGAAATTGTGATTCCATCTTTTATAACAGAACCGTGTGAAGTGAGTATAAATGACTTGAGCGGAAAAACTATTTACAAAGGAACATCAGCAGAAGTAATAAACACTACGGAGTACGCAAATGGTATGTATATTATTAATGTTCATTCCGAAAAAAATAATTTTCAAGCTAAAAAAGTAATCCTATAATTATTGATTAAACGGCCATGCTAAATTTTTGCTGGCCTTTAAAATCATTACTCAAATAAGCATCGTACACAGAGCAACAGTTCCTTAACAGTGCTTTGCCAGTGTACGATATTTCTATTTTATCATTAAAAATATACACCATATTATCGGCAAGCATTTCGTTTAATAATACAATTGCATTGTCGTTTAATAATTCCGGAATAAAGCTGGTGCTCAATTGGCACATCATTTCTAAAATTAGCGCTCGCCTTCTTAAATCATCTTCCGTTAAAATGTGACCTTTCATTATTGGAAGTTCGTTTTCTTCTAATCGTTTATAATAGTCTTCTAATTTCTTTTCATTTTGTGCAAAGCATGTCCAAGAATCGCTGATCGATGAAACGCCTAAGCCTATTAACAATTGGGTATGTTTTTCTGTATAGCCCATAAAATTACGATGCAGTTTATTGGTTTTAAAAGCGGCAAATAAAGAATCGTTGGGTAATGCAAAATGATCCATGCCAATTTCTAAATATCCGGCTTCTTCTAACATTTCGCGACCTAATTCATAAAGCGCATATTTCTCTTCGTCTTTTGGCAAATTCGATTCGTTGTATTTACGCTGCCCAGGTTTTAACCATGGCACGTGTGCATATGAATAAAATGCGATGCGCTCTGGCATTAATTTCACAACTTCTGTAATGGTATTTTTTATACTCGTGAGGGTTTGATCTGGTAAGCCATAAATTAAATCGAAATTGATGGAGTTATAACCCAATGCTCTGGCATTGTTTGTGGCAACTTGAACATCAGCAACGCTCTGCGTTCTGTTTATTAATTGCTGAACGTGTGGGTCGAAATCTTGTATACCTAAACTCAACCTTTTAAAACCTAAATCAGCCAATACTTGTAAATGTTCTATATTGGTATTGTTGGGATGCGCTTCAAAGCTAAAGCTTGCATCTTCGGTAGCATCCGCATGTTTAAAAATAAAATCAATTAAACGCTTAAGATTCTCAGGCTTAAAAAATGTAGGGGTTCCACCACCTAAATGTAGCTCGGCTATGCGAGGTCTTTCATTAAATAAGGATAAATATAAGCTAAACTCTTTTTCTAAAGCCTCTATGTAAGGTATTTCTACGGCATGGTTAACGGTGATGCGAGTATTACACCCGCAATAGGTACATAAACTCTCGCAAAAAGGCAAGTGTATATATAAACTGATGCCTTCTGTTTTATTTGAGTGCACAAATTGAGCTTTTACATGCTCTTTCCATTCGTTTTGCTCGGGGTAATGAGTCCAAAACGGAACCGTAGGATAACTTGTATATCGAGGTATAGGACGGTTGTATTTTTTTAAGATTTGCTCATGTATATTCATACCACAAATGTGGGGCAACTAAGAAGGAAAAAAAATGAGCAAAGTCATAAAAACAAAAAACCTTTTAGAAATTATCTAAAAGGTTCTTTGAATATTTTGTTGGAATAAGACTATTGCTCCGTATTTTTCATTTCTTGAACTTCTAAGCGAATTGCTTGCGCTAAGTTTTTTAAGTCTTGCATTCCTTTTCTAACACGAGTACCAGCAGCACTGTTACCTTTGTTATAAAATTTGTCAGCATCCGCTTCTAAATCAGCGAGCATTTTTTTGAATTCGTTGAATTTTTTCATTTTTGGAAACTCCTTTTACGATTTGGTTTTACAATAATTGTTTGTTTTACTAATGTAAAATGAATTTTTGAGCTTATCAATAGCTAAATGAATTAATTTTTAAGCATTCATTTCTACCGGCGACTTGCTCTCGTAATAGCCAGATTTCAATTTCTCGGCTACTTCAGAGTAAGCGTTTAGGGTTTCCTCCACATCTGCTAAAGTATGGATCGCTGAAGGTATTAACCTCAACATTATCACGCCTTTAGGTACAACTGGGTAGGTTACAATAGAACAAAATATGCTGTAATTTTCACGTAAATCCATCACAATATTAGTAGCTTCCGTTAGGGTACCTGATAATAAAACTGGGGTAACTGGAGAGCTTGTAATGCCAATATTGAAGCCTCTTTCTCTTAATCCTGACTGTAGGGCATGTACGATTTTCCATAAATTGTCCTTCAATTCTGGATTATTTCTTAATAATTCTAGTCTTTTTAACAAACCAACCACCATAGGCATTGGTAATGATTTCGCAAAGGTTTGCGAACGCATGTTATATCTTAAGAAGTTAGTAACATCTTCTGTTGCTGCAACAAATGCACCAATTCCGGCCATTGATTTTGCAAACGTACCAAAGTAAACATCTACACCATCTTGAACACCTTGTAACTCATCTGTTCCGGCGCCAGTAGGACCCATGGTTCCAAAACC
>CALRTZ010000047.1:0-21644 GCA_943371235.1 Sphingobacterium thalpophilum
CCTGGCACTTTAGAAATTATATTATTTCCATAAGTACTGGTATTTTCATTACTTATATCGAGCACAGAATTTAGCCCTAAATATATTGCTGTTTTCTTGCTATATATTTCAGAACATTTTAACGTAACATTACAATTTACGGCAGATATTCCCGACATTGAATATTCACCTATGGCATCCCCAATAATTAAATTTTCACAAGTCACTACCGGGATACTCGAACCGTTTAATACAATTGCGTAAATTAATGCATCGTTTATGGTACAATTTTGTATGCTAGAATTTTCAGAGAAGTTCTCTGCATATATACCATAGTCTACGTTTTCAAATAAACAATTATCTACATTAAATGCCCTACCATAGGCTTTAATTCCTGTTGCATTATTAAACGTTGAATTATATATGGTTGCCGCAATGCCATTTGCACTTGTATAATATAATTCTATGCCATTAGTTGAGCTTTCAAAATCACAATTCTCTATTGTAATGGGATAATTTCCTGAAGCTACTAATCCGTGGCCAAGACCAGCCACTTTTACACCGTCTAGGTTTATTGGTGCTTTTACCACTAGCTTTCCGTTTGTAAGTTTTATATAAGCATTGTTTATAGTAAATTCTGAACCCGAATACGAAGTAACTTCTATCTGTGAGTTTTCAATTTCTAGCACTTTATCTGTTATACCGGTCCCGGTATAAACAAACTTAGCATTGACATTAAGTTGTAATGCTTGGCTATTGTTGTTTATAAACTTAATATAACCTGTGCCTGTTTTTGTAAAAGTAGCGTTGTTTAATACTTCAAATATGCCATAGTTTTCTATAGTTGCATTTGCACCATCTAAAAACACATTAACTCCCTCTGCTATAAATAACTTTGCACCCGCTTCTATAATCAATTTAGAGTTATTGTTAATTCTTAAATTAGAGTTGGTATTTAAATAAATAGAAGAACCAGATTTAACTCTAAACTCTGCATAATAATTTCCAGAATTATCGCCAATAACCATGTGAGCATTTGAGCCCAGGGTAAAGCGTTTGGAATTACAAAGCTCATAACTCGCCGTTTGATAAATTGGTGGTCTAGTAGTACTATAATTACCTAATTGTATACCAGGAGCTAAATTACTATTTACATACAAAACTCCAGAATTTGATATTGTTAAATGTTGATTCAATTCTTGAACATTTGCTGAGTATGGTAAGTTGTAATTTAAAGATGTTGAATTTATTGATACAAGATTTTCTTTTTGAATATGAGTATATTCATACCTACCCAATTCATTGAATCGTATTGAATCGGGTATGGCGTTGCCTACATAGAAAGAGTCTTTCTCCAAATAAATTATATCAGAATTTATTTGAAGTTGTAAATTATTTACTTCACGAATTATTCTATTTTGGTTAAAACATTTATTTACTTTATCTAACAGCGGGCTACAATCCAATTCCTTAATCAATAATTCGTGGAAACGTTGTATGTCACCAATATAACCTTTGTTTTCTGGAAGTGATTCCGGGTCTCCATTTTTTATAATGTTACAAATTTCTTCGAAAGTTAAACTGATATCATCTCGTTCATTTGATAACCAATATCCGGCATCGTTATAGTCTGCTAATAAAATTGGTGTTCTAAACTTATCTGCTCCGTCCCACAAGTCATATATATTAGCTGCAACATAGAATTCTGATGCATAACCATTGGTA
The DNA here is from genome assembly GCA_943371235.1 of Sphingobacterium thalpophilum. Classification (GTDB taxonomy): domain Bacteria; phylum Bacteroidota; class Bacteroidia; order Sphingobacteriales; family Sphingobacteriaceae; genus CAJBVG01. The sequence goes on from CALRTZ010000047.1 coordinate 1,705, forward strand.
ATTGAATTTAAGCTAGGAATACCATGTTCTCTTGTTTCAAAATTATTACCAACTTCATCATAACTAAATTCATCATCCAAGTAATTATAATACGCATCACAAATAGTCATAAATGCGTTTGCAAAACCTTCTGTCCAGGCAATACGACTGTTTGAATTTTTAAAAATACTATGACTAGCAAATGAACCTGATTTAATGTCTATCCAACATTTGTTTTGTAACTGCCACATTAAAAAATGCCCAAACTCATGCCAAGTGGTGCTTTCAGTTTGTACAAAACCCGAACCTAAACGAATGGCTGGATGTGGAACAACTAGGTGTCCATAATATGGAACACCTATTCCACATGATACATCTGGAAAGAAATAAGTTTCTTTAGTTCCGGATTTAATAATTAAATTATTTTCTAATGTTATGCCAGAAAATTTATTTGCATACTCATACGCTAATACGGCTAAATGTACCGCTTTAATAGTTTCATGGTAAGCCATAATATTACCCAGTTCCAAATTTTTGATGTTACCATTGTCATATGCCCAATCTACATCTGGCATATCGTGCTTTTCTACATCAAAATAAAAATCGTTTCGTTTAGAGGCCCAAATTTCATAATACTTGTTTCTACCTTTTACTCTTACGAAGAGTTTTACATTATTGTTTTCAAAGGCTCTACAAATATCTACCCATACTGCGAAATACCCATCAGAATCTGTACTGGTTTCTCCTAATGTTACATTTATCCAATTGTTATTTACTTCTATTATTTCAATTTCGATACCACGTAATGGAATTGTGTCTATTACTGCCGTATCTTCTCTAAAAAACTCCGCAACTATTCTACCTCTAATGTTTCCGACAAACTTTTTAGATAAAAAACAACCATCGCCTCCTCGATTGGCTTGGTTTTTCAAACTATCAGGTATACTAGCCGTATCAACGGCCATCATGGGTATAGAGTAGGCTAAGCCTGGTACATGTACACTACGGTAATTAGTTTGCCATTCGTACTCGGGTGTAAAATTGCTTGGTATATCAGAAACTGGGATTGTATTGGGGTCTACATTTATTCTTGTAGGTTCAATTTCAGATTTTGCATACCAGATTCTTTGTTGGCTTTCGAGCGCTGCTTCTCCAATAATTTCGGTAGTATTATAAGGAGTAAAATATACCATGAACAAAGCTCTTACTTTTTCTATACTATTATTTAGATGATGTTCTACAAAAAACTCTATGGGGTAAAAAGAAAGTGAATTAGTATTGTTTACAATGGTAAATATAACTTCCAACTCTTCTCCTTTTGCATATTCTCCACTAAATTCATAATTAATGGTTTGTAATTCCCATTCATCAGGCAATAGAATCGTTGGTTGGGTGTTTACAAATATGGTATCGTTAAAATGATATTTAGCGGTTATTTCTAGCTGATTATTTTGATGCTGGTGTTCTTTGTATAAAACCTCAATGGTAAAAGCAGGGATAACATTTGCTATTGCGCCTATAGAAGCAATCAAAAGCAAGAAAATAAAATAAAATTTTTTCATAATTTCTAATTATTTTGAGATGTAATAACTTTCTAAATTCCAAATAACACCATTATCATAAATTCTTTTAATAATGCCAATGTCTTTTGCATAATATTCATGCATTATGGAATCATTTAACCCTTGTCCTTTATTATACATTTCTATAACATTATAATATGCTGTACCACCAATTATTAATGAATCATAAATCTTTTGTTGATATATTGTGTATCCCAAATTGTTAAATCTATTTAATGGTTCATAAAAAAAACGAATGGCTATGCCTACATTGTCCCATCTTTGATCTAGAATATAATAATAACTATTAGCATCATAGCTTTTAGGTCTTCCATTCTGTGTTCTTACAATACCTCTATTTTTTACTCTATACCAATGATGTTGGAACTTGTTGTTTGCATCAGGGTCATTCACCTCCCTTGTGAAATTATCAACAACCAGAAAAGTATCCCTTTCATTAGAAGCCGAATCTTTATAAATCCAATAGGAGTCTTTTGGGAAGTACCAATAGGATAAAAAGGTAGTATCGTTGGGGATTAATTTACGGGGTTCCTCATCATTACAACTTGCTTGTATTGATAAAAAGTAGGTTATAATTAATAAAACGTAGATAGATGCTTTCATATATAGCAGTTTATGGCAAACGATAAGCCAAAGCTATGCCATAAATTTGTTAAATCATATACATAGTGTGCTGTATTTTTCATTTTGTACTTTATAGCAAAAATGTAGTGTGTTAATAAATTCTAAATGAAAAAAGGTCGTTTTTCTAAAAGGGTGGAAAGCAGATAAAATCGATCTATCGAATTAAAAATTAAACGAATTTTCTGTCTTTCTGTCTTTCGGATTTTCGTACTACCTTTGCTGCATGAATTTAAAAGAATCGCACAACTGGGTACTCATTCGCTTAACCGTTATTAGCATATTGCTAGCGGTATTTGCTTACTTAATAGATAACTATGCTTGGAACAAAGAAATGAACCCATTTTATACCCAAACCATGTGGGCTGTTACAGGTATGAATGTGGTAGCTATTTTGGTATTTCTAATACTCAGCCCTAAAACAAATTTACAAGAAGACGATTATAAAAATCAACTCTTCGTTGGTAAACTATCTCGAAACATTTACCTCTTCTCTCTGTTAATGTTGCTTACTGGTTTGTTAACCTTTAGCTCTACTGCAGGAAGAGTTTCTTATTTATTTTTCCTCTTAGCATTGGTTACCATGCCTGTGGCACATGTGTTGTATGGCATATGGATTCGAAAAATCGTATTAGCGAATTAACGAACTGACGAATTAACGAACTAGCGAGCACCCGGTCCCCGAACGAAGCGGAACGCGAAGTTGAGGGGCGACCATTCGATTTTTACTATATTTGCAAGCAATTGAACATTAAAGATTTATTTCAACTTTACAAAACCGACGATCGCATATCTTCAATGGCTCGTGCAATTGCCTCCAAAAAAAATGCACATATACATTTGAAGGGGTTGGTGGGTTCGTCGGATGCCATGGCATCGTTAGCTTTGTATTTTATACAAAAGCAAGGGCAAGTTATTGTCCTTGCCGACCGAGAAGAAGCTGTTTACTTCCAAAATGATTTAGAAAATTTAAGCGATAAAAAAGTTTTACTTTTTCCATCCTCTTTTCGCAAAGCATTTGACATTACTAATATAGATAGGCAAGCAGTACTGCAACGCGCTGAGGTGCTCAATGAGTTAAAGCATACCTCAGAATTTGGGAAACTAATTGTAACCTACCCCGAAGCCATTGCCGAAAAGGTAATGGACAAAGCTGCGCTAGACGAATACACTCTTGAATTAAAAAGTGGAGAGCGTTGTTCTATTGATACCATCAACGAATTTTTATCAGAATATGAATTTGAACGTGTTGATTTTGTGTACGAAGCCGGGCAATATTCTATACGTGGTGGCATCGTTGATATTTACTCTTACTCCAATGAAATTCCGTATCGAATAGAATTCTTTGGCGATCATATAGAATCCATCAGAACATTCGACATCGAAAATCAATTGTCGATAGAAACGGTAAAAGAACTTGCCATTATTCCGAATATACAATCGTTAAAATTAGCAAACCATCAAGCTTCGCTTTTACAATATTTAGAAAGTGGTACTAGCATTTGGTTTAAAGATGTTCAATTTACGTATGATATATTTGACCAAGGAAAAGAAAAAGCAACAGAAATTTATAGTACCTTAAGTAAGGAAGATTTAATTCTGCATCCAGAATATTTAGACCCGAAAGAAGTATTTCAAAGCTCATCAGAATTTAACACTAGCTTGCAAAGCTTTGCCTGTGTTGAGTTTGGTAAGCAGTTTTATTTTAATGCCGATGAAAGCATTATATTCCAAACTCGTCCGCAACCTTCGTTTAACAAAGATTTTAATTTATTAATTCATAATCTAAAAAAGAACGAATCGGAAAATATAGCGAATTATATTTTTGCTGATCAAACGAAACAGATAGAACGTTTGTATTCTATTTTCGACGATATTTACAAAGACTCTAAAGACGAACGTAAGAAAGTACAGTTTACACCGATACCAATTTCTATACGCGAAGGCTTTATAGACGATCAATTAAAATTTGCATTTTACACCGATCATCAAATTTTCGATAGGTATTATAAATATAAAGTACATAAGAATTACTCGAAGTCGCAGGCATTAACACTTAAAGAATTAAGAGAACTAAAACCTGGAGATTTTGTAGTACACATAGACCATGGTATTGGTAAATATGCTGGCTTAGAAAAAATAGAGGTTAATGGTAAGCAACAAGAAGCCATTCGTTTGATTTATGCTGATAATGATTTGTTGTATGTAAACATTAACTCTTTAAACAGAATTTCTAAATACTCTGGCAAAGATGGCACTGCACCAAAAATGCACAAACTCGGTTCGGATGTTTGGGAGAAATTAAAAAAGAATACCAAGAAAAAAGTTAAAGATATTGCCCGCGATTTAATAAAGCTATATGCGAAACGTAAAGCGCAAATGGGAAATGCCTTTATGCCCGATACTTATTTGCAAACAGAGCTCGAAGCTTCGTTTATGTATGAGGATACTCCAGACCAAATAAAGGCAACAGCAGATATTAAAAAAGACATGGAGAGTCCGCACCCTATGGATAGGTTGGTGTGTGGCGATGTGGGTTTCGGGAAAACGGAGATAGCTGTACGCGCTGCGTTTAAAGCGGTAAACGATAGCAAACAGGTTGCCATACTAGTGCCTACAACCATCCTGGCAATGCAACATTATAAAACATTTAGCGAGCGTTTAAAAGATTTCCCGTGTAATGTTGAATACATCAACAGGTTTAGAACCAACAAAGAGATAAAAGAAATTCTGCAAAAAACAGCGGATGGGAAAATTGATATTTTAATTGGCACACACAGAATAGTAAGTAAAGATGTTAAGTTTAAAGATTTAGGCTTAATGATTATTGATGAAGAACAAAAGTTTGGGGTGAGTACGAAAGAAAAATTAAAACAGTTTCGCGCCAACATAGATACGCTTACACTTACTGCTACTCCTATACCGCGTACCTTACATTTCTCATTAATGGGTGCGAGAGATTTATCTATTATAAACACACCTCCACCCAACAGGCAACCGGTAACTACCGAGCTGCATGTGTTTAATGAAAAATTAATTAAAGAGGCTATTGAGTTTGAAGTAGAACGTGGTGGGCAAGTGTTCTTTATACATAACCGAGTGCAAGACATTGCAAACGTGGCAGGCATGTTGCAAAAAATTTGCCCCGGAGTGCGCATAGGCATTGGGCACGGACAATTAGAGGGCGATGCATTGGAAGATGTGATGCTCAAATTTATGTCGGGAGAGTACGATGTATTAGTGGCCACTACCATTATAGAATCTGGTTTAGACATTTCTAATGCCAACACCATATTTATAAACAACGCACAAAATTTCGGATTGAGTGATATGCACCAAATGCGTGGGCGTGTGGGGCGTTCGAACAAAAAAGCATTTTGTTATTTATTGAGTCCTCCGCTTTCGGTACTTACTCCAGAAGCGCGTAAACGATTAAGTGCCATTGAAGAGTTTTCGGATTTAGGTAGTGGTTTCCAAGTAGCCATGCGCGACTTAGACATACGTGGTGCAGGTAATTTATTGGGTGCAGAGCAAAGCGGTTTTATTGCAGAAATAGGTTTCGAGTTGTATCATAAAATTTTAGACGAGGCCATACAAGAATTAAAAGACGATGAGTTTAAAGATTTATTTAAAGATCAACCACCACCGCCACATGTAAGTTTCTGCCAAATAGATACCGACCAAGAATTGTTAATACCAGATGAGTATGTAACAAATATTGCGGAGCGATTGAATTTATATACCGAACTTAACAAAATAGAAACAGAAGAAAACTTAAAAGCATTTGAATTACAATTGCAAGATCGTTTTGGGCCAGTACCAAGGCAAGTACGCGAATTGCTAAATGCCCTTCGTTTACAATGGTTGGCAAAGGAAATAGGTTTCGAAAAATTGAGTTTAAAAAGTAATGTATTGCGCGGTAATTTCCCATCGAACCCGCATTCTGGTTTTTACGAATCGGAAACCTTTCATGCTATTTTAAATTTTGTACAAAGAAATCCGCGAGGAGTAAAAATGAAAGAAGGGAAAACAAGTTTATTAATGATATTCGACCAAGTAAGTTCTGTATCGCATGCCATTGCATTGCTTACAGAAATGAGTGGCAAACAAAAACTACAAGAAGCATGAGTTTAAATTTAGACATAAAAAAGATTAACGAAGATTGGAAAAATCTTTGTGCAAAAATACAAGCGGATTTCGACTCAGACGAACCGGATGTTAAAGTGTTTTTGTTTTTAATCGGCGTTCAAGAATTGGGGCAAGGACCAAAAAAATTCTCGAAGCGACAGAAAGAAGAGCTCATGCACATTGCTACCTGTAGGTTAATGAGCGAAATGGGTTTCTACGAATTAGTGGGCCTCGACCAAGATGGTTGGCCACACTGGGAAGTGGTAAAAGCCATTCCAGCCTTTACAGTTTTAGAGCAAGAGTATTTATTGAAAAAGTTGATTGTAAGTTATTTTGAGGAGATTGGCTTGCAATAAATTTTTTTGTATTTAAAATAATTAATTGTAAATTTACTATTAATAGCAAGTAAAAATACAATTATGACCTCTAAAGCTGTTAAGAAAAAATCGCAAAATATTAGCTCAAATAATCCTAAAAAAACGGAGAAGTATTCGCCTTCTTGGCTAATTAGCCATGTGAGCGATGCACCAAGTTTGAAATTAGAATTAATAAGCAAAATCAGAACTGGTGTTAAGAAAAACGACTGGAAAGAATTAATTGAAAACTTAGGAGCCACCGAAAAAGAATTCGAACATATACTACCATCATCTATAAGCAGTATGCAAAAGAAGAAGGTATATGATATTGAAACTTCAGAAAGAATTTATGAAATCTCAAAACTTTTTGGTTTAGGTTTTGAAGTTTTTGAATCGCAAGAAAAATTCAAATCGTGGTTGGATACACCATCAAAAGCTTTAGGCAATAAAAAACCATTCGATTTATTAGATAGTAGCTTTGGATTTGAATTAGTTGAAAACGAAATTTATAGAATTCAATATAATGTCTATAGTTGATGGTAGTTTATCGTGTTGTAAATAAAAAATACAAAGACTCTACATTAACAGGAATTGGTGCCGAAAAAGTAGGAGGAAGATGGAATGAAGTTGGAACGAGAGCAGTATATTGTTCTGAGAATATTGCATTGGCATTATTAGAATATTATGTCCATTCGGATAATGTTGCAAATCTTCCAACAGAAATCTTTATTGCAAGGATCGAAATCCCCAAGAACTTCAATATAAAAGAAATGGATTCTTTGCCAGATGGTTGGAATAAATATCCGTATTCATCTCAAACCACTAAAGAATTTACAACATTAGCAAAAGACAGGAATTTTTTTGCACTAAAAGTCCCTTCAACAATTGTTCCTTTGGAACACAATTATATTCTGAATCCGCTTTATAAAGATTTTGGAAAAGTAGAGATAGTAGAATTTATCGACCTTAAACTTGACGAACGTCTTCTACCATCATCTAAATAAATCAGAAAGAATTATAAACTACTCCACTACAAACTTCTCTACTTTAGAATACTTACCGCTTAACATTCTGAAATAATATATACCAGGCAATAGGTTCAACTCATATGTTTTTGCAAAAGTATTGCCTTGCAATTTTACTTGTTCTGTAAATACTTCTTGCCCGAGAATATTTACTACACTTATCTTAATTGCAGGTACTTCTATGTTTGTTGCGTTTACGTTAAATGTACCCTCATTTTTATTTGGGTATAATTTAAAATTGATGTTTGATATTGGATTTTGTTGTACTCCAACATTTACATCTGCTAAATCGCTCATCCAAATTCCTCTGCCAAAAGTTGCAGCAAAAATTTTATTCGAGTCGGCATGTATTTCTAGTTCGCTTACAATTACATTCGGCAACATGTTGCTAAATAACTCCCAAGTATTTGTTCCATCGTGTGTATAATATACACCAGCATCTGTACCTACATAAACGATGTTTGCCGCAGAACCCTTCTGCAATACAATTGTATTTGCTGGAATGTTAGGGAGATTAAAACTTATGTTTGTCCAAGTTGCGCCGGCATTAGTTGTTTTATATACTTTTGCTCCACTTGCAAATCCACTAAAGCAAGCCCAAGCAGTACTCGGGTTCACATCGCTTACAGTAATATATGTACAATATAACGAGTCGGGTAAACCTTGTGTTCTATTTGTCCAAGATTGACCACCGTTTGTAGTTACATAAAACTTCATCGGTTCATTTTGTTGGTGGTTAATTCTTTTTGCTACGTATATATAATCGGAATTTGAATCCGATAAATCGAATGCTGATATTACTGCACCAACACCGTTAGCCATCTTAGAGAAATTTGAAATTTGTACAGATGTACTTCCTTCGTCATCTGAGAAATGCATATTTTCAAAACCTGCATACATATTCAATGGGTTTCCCTTTTCTAATTTAAAAGGGGTAGTCCACTCACTATTTTCGGAACCACCAATCCCCAAAAAGTCGAAGTTTAAACCACCATCATATGAACGAACTAAATAACCAAACTGAGCCGAACCGTATAATGTTAATTCATCTGTTGGATGTAATATACATTCCATACCATCGCCACCAATCATGTTCAGCCATTGATTGTTATTTTTATAATAGGTTGAATTGTCTTGTGCTCCTGCAATAACATCTCCAAAACTTTCTCTTAATCCCAATCTGTAAAACGATGTAATTTGCATTCCACTTCCGTAAAATCTCCAACGTGTTGGCCATTTATAATTTGGGTCCGAATTGGCAGATGTCCAGGATCCAATAATTGGATTATCCGTTCTATACAAACCACCATCATTGGCAACGTAGTAAGCATTATTTAATTTATTATAAGCAAACTGATGTTGGTCTGCGTGCAAATACTCACCATAATATGGCAACCAATACGACATGCCGTTCCATGTAGCACCACCATCTGCAGTGCCCCACATATTTATACCACCAACGTACACTTTATCTTTATTTGTACCATCGCACACTATTGCCAAATCATATGTGCCTTGGCCGCCTCCGCCACCTTGAGTGTCATCCCATGCCAACAAATTATACCCTGTAGAATTGTATGGCTTTGTCCATGTTGCTCCAGCATTTATACTTTTATAAAAACCTTCGAAACCTCTATCTAAGCCACAAGTAATTGCATACACATAATTTGTATCAACACTAGAAACTGCAATTTCTACACGTTGCGCATTTTTTGTTGGAATTCCAGTTGTTAAACTCGTCCATGTTTCGCCAAAATTGGTTGATTTAATAATTCCGGCATCGCCTGTATTTAAAGAACTAACAAAACCTGTGCTCGCATAAATGGTATTTGCATTTAATGGATTCGATTCCATGTCCCATATAATAGAACTTTGTTTGTTCGTCCAAGTACTACCTCCATTATACGATTTCCAAATGCCCGAAATGCCTGCAGCCACAAGCTCTTGAGAGTTTGATGGATTTACATACACTCTTCTTATTAGTGATTCATCGAGTTCGTTTAAAGATAAATTTAAACCAGTTGGGTTCCATGTTGCCCCACCGTCTGTAGTTTTATAAACACCAATTCCGTAATGCGTTTGGCGTTTTCTTCCATCTGTATTTAAGGCTACACCTAAGTATGCATAATCGCCTACAGAAATATACATAGTGTTAGGGTTAGTAGGATCAATAGCAATATCGCTTATTCTGATGATGGGTAAATTATCGGTAAGAGGTATCCAAGATTGGCCTGCGTTGGTAGTTTTCCAAACACCACCTTGAGCCACGCCCACAAAAATAGTGGCAGAATCTGTAGGATGAAAAGCCACACAGTTTATACGACCCATACCGTGTGAGGTAATGGCATCAATAGAAGGTGGCAACTCACTCGGGCCAACAGGAATCCAATTGCTAACTGAAGACCTAGAAGCGTTATTTTTTAACACATTGATTTTCTCTACTTCTTTTAAAAACACGGTTTCATCAGCAATTGTGCCGTTGGGGTTCATGCGTTGTTCATGATGAGATTCCCAACGTTTGTACCATTTCCATCCCTTTGTTTTTTGTAAGTCGTTTGAATGTCTATACTCATCAAACTCCTTCTGAAGTTCTAAAAATGTAGTTGATTTGGCTTTTTTATCAGCATTAAACAATTGTGCAAATGCTAGGCTAGGCAATAAAAAAAGTAGAAGTAATGATTTCTTCATATAGTTGAATATCAATTGTATTTTATAAATTTAACAATTCTAATGCCATAATTTAAAATAAGGTGAACAAAGAATTAATACGCGCAAATATTCTCGAAAAAAGAGAAACTTTAAGTGATGAAAACAAATGTGCTTTATTGCAAAGTGTAATTGATCAGCTTAATACATTCGATTTTACGAACATCCATACGGTACATATTTATTTACCTATAAAATCTAAAAACGAAATAGATACTTTTCCTGTTATCCGTTTTTTAAAACTCATTAAACCAGAAATACAGCTCGTAATTCCCAGAAGTAATTTTAAAACTTTTGAGATGCAAAATATTTTGTACGATGGAAGCACTGTATTATCTGAAAACAATTTCGGAATTATGGAACCTGTTAATGGAATCGTAATTCCATACAACGACATTGATATGGTGATATGCCCCTTACTTACTTTCGATAAAAAGGGTTACAGGGTTGGGTATGGCAAAGGATTTTACGACCGATTTTTAGTACAATGCAGGGCAGATGTAGTAAAATTTGGACTCAGTTATTTCGAACCGATTGATGTTATCGAAGACATAGATTCGCATGATGTAAAATTAAATTATGCTATTAGTCCGAGTAAGTTGTGGAAGTTTGAATAAAAAAAGCCCTTGTTTTTAAACAAGAGCTTTCTATAATTTCATCAATATATTTATTGTTTTATACGCTCTACGTATTCGCCTGTGCGAGTATCTACTTTTACTTTATCACCTTCATTAACAAATAAAGGAACACGAATCTCAGCACCGTTAGTAACCGTTGCTGCTTTAGTAACGTTCGTTGCGGTATCGCCTTTTACAGCTGGTTCTGTATATGTAATTTCTAATTCAACATGTGTAGGAGCCGATCCCATAATTGGTTCATCACTTTCAAAAGCAATAATTAAATTCATTCCTTCAGAAATAAATTTTGCAGAAAAACCGAATAAGAATTTCGGAATGTTAAATTGCTCAAACGATTCGTTATCCATTACTACAAAGAAATCTCCATCTTCATATAAGTATTGATAATCTTTAGTTTCTACTCTACAAATTTGTACTTCTTCATCTGTACGAAAACGATATTCTACAATTTTACCTGATTTCACGTTACGCATTCTTGCTTGGTAGAATGCACGTAAGTTACCAGGTGTACGATGAATGAATTCTTCTACGTTTACTAGTTCACCATTGAAACGTAAAACGTTTCCTTGTTTTACATCAGATGCTTTTGCCATATATATTTATTATTATTCTATTATTTAAAGGTCAGCAAAGATAATAAATTTAGGCATTAGGCCGATTTATAATCTAACAATGAAATGCTTTTATCGCAGATTTCATATTCATATTCTTGGTTAGAACATACAATTAAGGTTCTATCGCCCAAGTAGTTGTTTAATAAGCTATGATACCAAGTTATGCCTTGTTTATCTAGGTTAGAGCAAGGTTCGTCTAATAAAATACAAGGTACATCAGAAAGTATGGCTAACAATAGTTTTGTACGTTGTTTCATACCCGAAGAAAAGTATCTAATTTCTTTATTGATGGAAGTGGTTAAGCCGAGTAAGTCTATTAATTCTTTATTAGAAATTTGTTGATACCTATTTTTAAAAGAGAAATGGAAATCTATCATTTCCGATAAGGTCATTTCTTCTATGAGTTCTAAATAAGGAGATGCAATGCTGATGTTTAAAAAAGCTAGTTCGGCAGAAATGTTTTTAGCTTGATGTTTGTAAACGATGCTTCCTTCTGAGGGGCTTAGTATACCTGATATAATTTGTAATAAAGTAGACTTGCCAGAGCCGTTGGAACCTAATATTGCTAAACGAGAGCCAAAAGGTATATCGAGTTGTATGTTTTTAAACACCCATTCTCTGTTAAATTTTTTACCAATTTGCGCTAGTTGAATATGCATTAATCGCGTGAGTAACCTTTCATAATGCCATTAGTAGATGAATTGATAAACTCTAAGATACCTGCTTTTATTGGGCTATCGGTAATTTCAGATTCAATCATCGGTACAGCATTCGAAATAGAATATCCTTTAACATAGAGTATTCTATAAATATCTTCTATTTGGCGAATTTCATCGTCAGTAAAACCACGGCGACGTAAACCAACAGAATTAATACCTACATAAGAAATAGGTTCGCGGGCTGCTTTTGTATAAGGTGGAACATTTTTACGAACCAAAGTGCCACCGGCAATAAAGGTATGTGAGCCTATTCTTAGAAACTGACCAACTGCGGCCATGCCTTCTAATATGGCATAATCTTCTATTGTAACATGGCCTGCAAGATTTACGTTATTTGCAAGAATAACATTATTGCCCAAAATACAATCGTGAGCAACATGTGCATAAGCCATTAACAAACAATTTTTACCGATGCTGGTGGTATTTTTATCTACGGTACCACGGTTTATGGTTACACATTCGCGGATAACAGTGCCATCACCAATTTCGGCAAGGGTATCTTCTCCTCTAAATTTTAAATCTTGAGGAATTGCGGATACTACTGCACCTGGAAAAATTTTACAATTTTTTCCGATGCGTGCGCCATCCATTATAGTAGCATTCGGACCAATCCAAGTACCTTCGCCAATTTCTACGTTTGCATAAATCGTAGTAAAGGGCTCAATGGTTACATTGTCGGCTATCTTCGCTTTGGGGTGTATTGAGGCAAGTGGAGATATCATTCGTTAAGTTTAACTTTTTCTTACAATTTGTGCCATTAATTCTGCTTCCATTACAATTTTATCGCCAACAAAGGCAATTCCTCGCATTTGGCAAATTCCTCTACGTATAGGAGCAGTTAAATCGCACCTAAATATAATAGTATCTCCCGGAAGTACCTTATCCTTGAAGCGTGCATTTTCAATTTTCATGAAATATGTCCAATAGTTTTCAGGATCAGGAACCGTGTTTAATACTAATATTCCACCTGTTTGTGCCATCGCTTCTATTTGTAAAACGCCCGGCATTACAGGGTTTCCAGGGAAATGTCCTTTGAAAAACTCTTCGTTCATCGTTACATTTTTAATCCCTACAACATGTTTTTGTGTAAGCTCGGTAATTTTATCGATTAATAAAAATGGTTGACGGTGAGGAAGAATATTCATTATCCCGTTTATATCATAAACAGGCTTCGCATTTGGATCGTATGTTGGAATGTATTTTTTTGCTTTCTCTTTTTTAATGAGTGCTTTAATTTTTTTAGCGAAGGCTACGTTTGCAGCATGGCCAGGGCGTGCAGCCATTATGTGCCCTTTTAGTGGCATGCCAATTAAAGCCAAATCACCTACCACATCTAATAGTTTATGGCGTGCAGGCTCATTTTGGTATCTTAATTCTATGTTATTTAAAATTCCTTCTCTGGCAACTGCAATTTTTTCGCGGTTAAATAATTTTGCTAAATGCTCTAATTCTTCATCTTCCACCACTTTATCAACCACCACAATTGCATTATTTAAATCACCTCCTTTTATTAGGTTATGTTTTAATAACATTTCAAGTTCATGCAAGAAACAAAAGGTTCTACACGATGCTATTTCTTTTTTAAATTCTGAGATTGAAGAAAGTGAAGCGTGCTGACTACCCAATACTGGCGAATTATAATCAACCATTACGGTTACTCTGTAATCATCAACATAAGGCATGGCTGTCATTTCTACGTGCCTTTCTGTTTCTTCGTAATTTATATTACTAGGAATTACAAAATACTCACGATCTGCATCTTGTTGTACTATGCCAACTTTTTCAATTTCTTCAATAAAAGGCATAGAACTACCATCCATAATAGGTACTTCCGGTCCATTAAGTTCTATTAAAACATTGTCGATTTCTAAACCAGCCAATGCAGCTAATGAATGTTCTACAGTAGAAACACTTGCTCCATTTTGTGTTAAAGTAGTACCCCTAGAGATATCTGTAACGTTATCTACATCGGCATCTATAATTGGCGATCCCTCTATATCAACACGTTGAAATTTATAACCATGATTTTCTGGCGCTGGTTTGAAGGTCATAATAACCTCTGTGCCTGTATGCAAGCCAACTCCAACCACTGTAACAGGGGCTTTTAATGTAGTTTGTTTTACGTTCATTCCTAACCTAATATTCTGACAAATGTATTTAGAAACGATGTTTAAACAAAATCTTTGAGAAGGATTTTAGATGGTTTGTTTTAAATCGCGCAATAATTGTTCTAATTCTTCAATGCGTTTCTCTAATTCTGGTAGCCTTCTGTACACTGCTTGCATTTTTAGAGAATCTCTAAAAGGCGATACTGGAGTGCCGTTCCATTGTTTATTTTCTTCGGTAATTGATTTGGAAATACCCGATTTGGCATTTATTTGTGATCCTTTTGCGATTTGTATGTGACCTACAATTCCTACTTGTCCGCCCACAATACAGTTTTCACCTATACGTGTGCTTCCTGATATTCCAGATTGAGATGCAATAACGGTATTGTCTCCAATCTCAACATTATGAGCAATTTGAATTAAGTTATCGAGTTTTACTCCTTTTTTAATAACGGTAGAACCGATTGTTGCCCTATCAATACTTGTATTTGAGCCAACTTCCACTTCATCTTCAATAATAACATTGCCAATTTGAGCTACTTTTTGAAAAGTGCCGTCTGCTTGTGGAGCAAAACCAAAGCCATCACTACCGATTACTGCACCCGAGTGTACAATCACATTTTGGCCAATCACACAATCAGAATACACTTTTACACCCGAAAATAAGGTGGTACCATCAGCAATTGTAACATTATCTCCAATATAAACTTGTGGGTATATTTTTACATTATTACCAATTATTACATGATTGCCGATGTAAGCAAAAGCACCTATATAACAGTCTTTGCCAAATTTTGCACTCTTACTTATAAAATTGGGTTCTTCTATTCCGTACTTATTTAATTTGATGGTATTGTATTTTTCTAACAATACCGAAAAAGAAGTATAAGCATTTTCTACCCGTATTAGAGTTGAAGAAACGGGCTTTTCGAGTACTAGGTCTTTGTTTATAATTACCACAGAAGCTTCTGTAGTGTACAAATGTGGTTCGTATTTAGGATTCGCTAAGAAAGACAAAGAGCCTTTTTTACCTTCTTCGATTTTAGCTAATGAATAGACAACTTCGTCGGGATTACCTTCTAATTCTCCATTGAGTAATACACAAATTTCTATTGCCTTAAATTGCATTATACAAAAATAAAATTATCCTTCAATGCTGCAAATCTATTATTGAAATAAGTGTAATAATTTGTTAACATTTCAGCGATATTTAGGGTAACAGATAAAATGTTTTTGTACAGTTTTGGATAATGCTTCAAGGTTTAAACCATCGGAACACACTGCAATGTCTTGTAAACCTTTGGTTTTCGTTAAAATAAAAATCTTCCCACTATCTGGGTTATAAGCATTATTATTAATGATGCCCGTAAAAACAAAATAATGCGCTTGCTCGGGTGCTATTTGCCAATTTTTAGCTAATTCGGCCTCTCTTTGTTCTACTTGATCTGAGTTAATTGGGTCGTTTTGGATTTCAATGGAGTACAATCTTCTATTAATTAACTCCGAACACAGTACTGAAAGCACTCTATCGGTATCGTTGGTCCACACTTTTATAGACGTATAAATATCATGATCGTCTATGTTTGCAAAAGCATCTAAAAATCGAGGGTCGCCTTTAAAATCATCGGCACTTGGATTATTTTTCAGTAAAAACTCAAATGAGGGGCTTGCAAATAAAGCATGACCGTTGATGGCTAACTCTTTAGCTCGTTTTAAAATTTTTAATAACAATTGCTCAGCTGCAATAACTGTTTTATGGAAATACACTTGCCAATACATTAATCGGCGTGCTATTAAAAACTTTTCGATAGAGTAAATTCCTTTTTCTTCAATCACTAATTGATCGTTTATCACATAAATCATTTTTAATATTCGATCAAAACCAATTACTCCTTCAGAAACACCTGTATAAAAGCTATCTCTATTGAGGTAATCCATGCGATCCATGTCTAGTTGACTGGATACCAATTGGTGCAAGAATTTTTTAGTGTGTTTGTCTTCAAATATTTCAATGGCTAAGGTTAGCTCACCGTTAAACTCTTCATTTAATCTTTTCATTAATAAAATAGAAAGATCTTCATGATGGATGCTAGGTACGATACAGCTTTCGAGTGCATGAGAAAAAGGACCGTGACCAATATCGTGTAATAATATAGCGATGGTAGCGGCTTTGGCTTCATCATCAGTAATTTCAATGCCTTTGTACCTAAGTGTTTCCAAGGCAATGCCCATTAAGTGCATGGCACCGAGTGCATGGTGGAAACGTGTATGAAGAGCACCGGGGTAAACTAAATGAGTTAAACCCAACTGTTTAATATTGCGTAAACGTTGGAAGTATGGATGTTCAATTAAATCAAAAATTATTTCATAAGGTACACTTACAAAACCATACACAGGGTCGTTAAATATTTTCTTTTTATTCAAAGCACAACAATAAAAGCCATACAAATTTGTTAATTTTAACGGAAACGAGAAATTAAAATAAAATATATGCAAGAAACAATCATATTGTGGGCAGATGATGAAATAGATTTGTTAAAACCACATATCTTATTTCTACAAGATAAGGGTTATAAAGTAATAAGTACTACAAATGGTTCGGATGCATTAGATTTATTAAAAACCGAAAAGGTAGATGTAGTGTTTTTAGATGAAAATATGCCTGGCTTATCTGGCTTAGAGACGCTTCAAGAGATTAAAAAAAATTATAGTGAATTGCCCGTTGTACTTATTACCAAAAATGAAGAAGAATATTTAATGGAAGATGCCATTGGTAGTAAAATCGCCGATTACCTTATAAAGCCTGTAAATCCTAAACAAATTTTATTAACCCTCAAAAAAATAATTGATAACAAACGATTAGTTTCCGAAAAAACGAATTCTGCATATCAACAAGAGTTTAGAAATTTAGGGATTGCCTTAAATGATGTTTCTTCAATTGAGGAGTGGAAAGATGTGTATAAAAAATTAGTGTTTTGGGAATTGGAGCTAGAGAAATTACAAGACACCGGAATGCATGAAATTTTAACTCATCAAAAGCAAGAAGCAAATGCACTGTTTTCTAAATATGTAGAAAAAAATTATTTGCGTTGGTTAAAAGAACCCGATAAAGCTCCTTTACAATCGCATCAATTAATGAAACAAAAAGTATTTCCACAATTATCAGAACAAATTCCTACGTTCTTTATCTTAATTGATAATTTAAGATACGATCAATGGAAGGTTATAATGCCAATAATAAATGAATATTTTAGATTAGAAGAAGAAGAAATTTATACGAGTATTTTACCTACGGCAACTCAGTATGCACGTAACGCCATTTTCTCTGGTTTACTTCCATCAGAAATGGAAAAACAACATCCAAAACTTTGGAAAAACGACGAAGATGAGGGAGGTAAAAACATGCACGAAGAAGAGTTTTTACAAGCACAACTGGCTCGACTCAGAAAAAATATTAAATGTTCTTATGTAAAAGTAGTGAACAATGAAGAAGGCAAAAATTTAGTAGACAGTATTAATCAGAAATTTCAAAATCAATTAAATGTAATTGTATATAATTTTGTTGATATGCTTTCGCATGCACGTACAGAAATGGAAATAATAAGAGAGCTTGCTCCAGATGAGAGTGCTTACAGATCCCTTACCCTGTCGTGGTTTGAGCATTCTCCTTTGTTAGAAGCCATCGTAAAAATATCACAAAAACCATCGCGATTAATTATTACTACAGACCATGGTACTATAAGAGTTAAAACGCCGAGTAAGGTTGTAGGCGACAGAACAGTGAATAGTAATTTACGTTACAAACAAGGTAAAAACTTAAACTATAACCATAAAGAAGTTTTAGAAATTAAAAACCCTGCAGAAGGATTTTTACCAAAAGTGAACGTTAGTCAAACTTTCATTTTTGCAAAAGAAGATTATTATTTTGTATATCCTAACAACTATAATCATTTTGTAAATTTCTTTAACAACACCTTTCAACATGGAGGTATTTCTTTGGAAGAAATGTTAATTCCGTATGTAGTATATACACGTAAATAAAAAAAAGGGAGCTAAAATTTAGCTCCCTTTTTTTATATTAATTAAAACTTGAAATTCATAGACATCATATAATTTCTTCCTGCCTGAGGATAGTAGAAATTATAATTGTTTTCAACACCACTTTCAATTAAACTATAGGTATAACCATTAGGTTCATAAACAGCATTGAACACATTATTCGCCTTTAATGTAACTGTAAAAGATGGAATTATTTTTTTAACTCTCAAATTATAATCTAAAAATAAATCGTTTACAAAAAACGGATTAATTTTACGTAAATCATTAGAAGTATTGTCCATGTATTGTTTTCCAACATATTTAGATTCTAAGCTCACAAATAAATTTTGATAAATCTTGTACCGTACTCTAGAACCAGCCACAATATTTGGAGAAAAAGAAATGTCTGTATTTTTATGTTCTCTTAACAATACTCCGATATAATTATAATCAGCGTCGTATTCATATATAGACTCTGTAAAGGATGCAATTTTATTTCTACTTAAAGCAATGTTGGCTGAAACACTAAGTTTAGAGGTATAATTAAATGTGGCACTAGCTTCAATACCCGCTCTATAACTATTAGGGGTGTTTATTCTTAAATATTCCCCAACATTATTTACTTCTCCCGTTAATACTAATTGATTTTTATAATCCATTAAATAAGTGTTCACATCAATATTAAAATTAGTGCTTTTTTTTCTCCAGCCAATTTCTACATTTCGCAATTGTTCTGATTTAGGAATTAAGTTATTTACTTTACCATTAATAAAATCGTCTCTATTGGGTTCTTTGTTAGCAACACCAATGCTTAAATAAACATTATTATCATTGGTAATACTATAAGAAATACCCGCTTTAGGATTAAAGAAATTTAATTGATGTTGTTGATCAATAATTACTTGGTCTTTATTATTTCCTTCTAGTTTATAATCAATGGAGCGAAACTGCAAATCGATAAAAGCTTGTAATGCATTTGTAAATTGGTAATTACTTTTAGCATATATATTAAACTCTTTTTTATTACCCCAACCAGTGTAAAAACGATGCCCAGGTTGAGAGTTAGAGGCGTATTTAGCCCAAACAATTTCTCCAAAATGTTCGCCATCATATTTATTTGCAGACCCCCCAATGGTTAAACTAAACTTATCAAGCGAAGTATATTCCCAACTGTATACAATTCCTTCAAAAGTATTTCGCAACCATCTTCTTCTTAAAATATCTGAACTAGTAATGGTATCGTTTCCAACGAAAAGAGAATCTAAATTATAATTTGAAAAAGATTGGTCGTATCTAAACTCTTGAAAATATCCACGACCTCTAGTAAAATGATAACCTAAATTTAAATGATTCCGTTTGTTTAATTTAAACGATTCGAATATTTGATAATGATCTTGCTGATAATTATCATACTGATCATTGTAT
>CALRTZ010000048.1:0-21320 GCA_943371235.1 Sphingobacterium thalpophilum
TTTGCAATACTCAATAAAATTTGGTTAATTTAATATCTAATTCAAATAACATGAACCAACATTTAGATCGTATTGATGTAGAAATATTAAAAATATTGCAAGTAGACTCAACGAAAGCAATAAAAGATATTGCAAAAGAAGTTGGTTTGTCTGCAACCCCTACCTACGAAAGAATAAAAAGATTAGAGAATGATGGCTATATAAAAAAATATGTAGCTGTATTAGATGGAATAAAACTTGGCTTAGATATTGTGGTTTATTGCAACGTAACTTTGAAGGAACAAAGTAAAGATGCCTTGATAGATTTTGAAATAGCCGTTTCAAATTTACCTGAAGTATTAGAAGTTACAGGTTTGTCGGGAAATTACGATTACATGTTAAAAATTGTATCGCCAGACATTCATACCTATAATAACTTTTTGATGAATAAATTTTCAACCATTCCTAATGTTGGGCAATTCCATAGTAATATAATGTTGGGAGAAGTTAAATCTAACAGCCCACTACCATTAGACCATTTGTTGAAAAAATAGTTGCTGTATTATATTTATTAGACATTTTTAGTCTTATATCTTATTTAGTATATCTTTATTTCTATATATTTTTGGTGTTTTATACTGAAAAGTGTTGTTTTTGTGGTTAAATTTATCTAAACTTGAATTGATAGCTGTATTTACAGCCTGTTGATTATTAATATTTTTACATTAAAAAACATACCGATTATGAGCATTTTTACTAAGCAATTTTGGGGTACACTGGCGATAAGCTTTATGCTAATCGTAAGTGTATTTGTGCAGAGCAGTTTTGCACAAACACCACCTTATTTTAAAGGTGGAACAGGTGGAACAGCGAATTCTTTTCCTTTTGGATCTACCACTTCCAATAAAGTACAGTGGGTGTATTTTCCATCCAATTTTCCGACAGCAATTAGTAAAGGGAAAATAACGAAGTTGTATTTTAGAACATCTTCGGCGGTAACTACACCATTTGTATATACGAACTTAACAATTAAGATGGGTTATACCACCTTAACAACTTTTACTACAGGTCCTTTTGAAACAGGATTGCAAACCTGTTTAAGTGCGCCTAGTTATAGTATACAAACTAACGGCGCAAATAATTGGTTTGTGATAGATTTAACCACGCCCTTTATTTACGACCCCACTAAAAACTTTATAGTAGAAGTTTCTCAAACAGCATACACCGCTGGTTTTTCTGTTTTTCAGCAAGCAGACCCAGGAAATAGAAGATTATACGGATTAGTTACTAGCCCTACTGGTACTGCAGGTGCTGGAGGATTGGCCGATTTAGGATTTGATTTATTACCATTATCCTTTAACGATGCTGGTGTTACAAAACTAGATTCACCTGGTACTTTTTGTAGTGGATCTACACAAAATATTTATGCAACAATTAGAAATTTTGGTAATAACCAATTAACATCAGTAAACGTAAATTGGAGTGTAGACGGGGTTGCTCGTCCGGTGATACCATACACTTCTACATTAGATACTTTAAACGGAACAGGATCTGTGAGTGCAACATTAAACCTTGGCTCTGTTGCTTTTCCAACTTCAGCTGGAAAAATAATAAAAGTATGGACCTCTTCTCCAAATGGAGTAGCGGATACTGTTGCTTATAATGACACTTTAACAAAAGTGGTAAAACCATCTTTATCTGGAACCTTTACAGTAGGGCCAATTGGCAGAGATTACACAACATTAGGTGCAGTAGCTAGTGACCTTTCAAACTTTGGTGTTTGTGGACCGGTTGTTATAAATGTTGACAGTGCAACGTATACAGGCAAAGCTGCTTTTTCTAATATTTTAGGCCTCAGTTCTGTAAACACGTTAACTATAAATGGTAACGGTGCTACTATACAACACCTATCAGATGCAAACGATCCTACATCTTATGTCGTTTCATTATCAGGTGTAAGTTATACCACCTTCAGAAATTTTAAAATAAAATTAGATGCAGCTTCCACAAAAGGTTCATCACTTCATGTTGGAGCTTCTAATAATTGTGTAATTGAAAACAATAAAATAGAGGGTGATGCTAATAATACAGGTACAACTTATTTCGGATTAAACATTTCTGGAAACGCGGGAGCCACGGCATCAGGAGCTATCATCAGAAACAATATATTTAGAAACAACGAAATATCTGGAGGGTACTACTCTTTATATTTTTATGGAGTTTCTGGAGCAGCAGCATCTACTACTGGTAATATAATTGAAAACAATACAGTACGCGATTTTTATGTGTATGGTGTTTATGTAGCGTATGCAGATAGTTTGCAGTTAATAGCAAACAATGTACATCGTTTAAATAGAACAGGAATTTCTACTGGGTATGGTATATTTTACACCACTGGTTATGGAGGTGGACTTATAGAACGTAACAATGTACATCATATTTTTGAACAAGCTAAAACAGGCACGAATACATTTTATGGTATTTATACCACCAACGATGCTACACTTGCAAGACCAACAATAATAGCGAACAATATAATCCATAATATTGAAACAAACGGATCAATGTATCCTGTTTACAATGGTGGAGGAGACCACACAAAGTATTATTACAATTCGGTTGCCATCAACAATCCAACAGCAACAGCTGGTTTGGTGTATGCATTATACCATCCAACTGCTGCAGTTGGTTTAGAGTGGTTAAACAACAACGTATACGTAAACAAAGGCGGTACAGGAGCAAAGTATGCAACGTATTGGTCTACTACTACAAATCCTGTAGTGTCTAATTACAACAATTTACACGTAGTGGTTACAGGTGCGGGCACACATTTTACTGGCCGCTGGGGAACTGTTAATTATGCAAGCATAGGTGATTGGAAAACGGCTAACTCTAGCGCTTTCGATCAAAACTCAGAAAGTGTAGACCCTCTTTTTGGATCTTATTCTATTGGCAACCTCAAACCAAATGCACCAGCATTAAATAATACAGGTACGCCTGTAAGTACTGTGTTATATGATTACACTAATGTTTTAAGAAACTCTAGTACCCCGGATATGGGAGCATATGAGTTTACTCCTGCTAATGATGACGCAGGTATAACTTCTATAATTTCACCCGTAGGTATTTGCCCTGGTGTTAATGATATAATTGTAAGAGTAAAGAATTTTGGCTTAAGCACATTAAGTTCTGTATCTGTTAATTGGTCGGTAAATGGAGTAAACCAAACAGCATTTAATTACATTGGATCTGTATCATCTGGATCAGATACAGCTCTAACTATTGGAAGTTTTAACTTTAATGCAACTACTACATATAATATTAAAATATGGACAAGTGCACCAAACCTAGGTGCCGATGCTAATGCTACCAATGACACTGCATACATTAATAATTTAAGAACTGGTTTGTCTGGTACATTTACACTAGGAGGTTCTGGAGCAGACTTTGCAAATTTTGCAGCCTTAACAACCTTCTTAAATCAGAACGGTGTTTGCGGTCCATCAACCATTAACGTTAATGCAAGTGCCGGTCCGTTTACAGGCCCTATCAACCTAACAAATATTTCAAGATTAAATGCGAGCAACCCGTTAACGATTAATGGAAATGGAGCAATTATAAATTCATTAAACAATGGATTTACCTTAAATAAAATTAGCTACTTAACATTAGATAGTTTTGTAATTAATTTAAACGGTACTGCAGGAATTGGTATTAGTTTGATGGAAGGAAATAGAAACACCTTCAGAAAAAACAGAATAACGATAGGTCAAGATAAAACATCAACAGGCTTTTCTGGCATAGCATTATCTGGCAGTTCAACCTCTGCAACTACTCAAGGTAGCTTTAGTTATAACACTATCGAAAACAATGTTTTAACGGGTGGTTATTACATGTTAACAGTAGTTGGTACTAGTGGTAATTTAACGTCGGCAGTTGGAAACGTTGTGAAGAACAATAAAATATTAGACGCGTATGTATACAGTGTTTATTCATTATATACCGACAGTTTAACAATTGAAAACAATGAGATAAATCGAGTGGGAAGAACCTTAAATATTTCTACGTTTTACGGTATTTACGTTGCAACCGGAACCAGAAATTTAAGAGCAAGAGGAAACAAAATACACTCACCATTCCCAACGGGTTCAACTATTACAAGTTCATCTTATTACTTATACATATCTGCAGACGCAACGGTAGGAAATGAAAACATTTTCAGCAATAATGCTGTGTATAATGTAAATGGATCGGGTTTAGCCTATGGTATTTATAGCTTAGGTTCTGATGGAGCTTGGTACCACAACAACACCATAGATATTGGTGGTGTAGGAGCTGGTACTGTTTATGGAATTATACAAACTACTGCAGCTACCAATTGCCAGTTTATAAATAACACGGTAAATATAAATCGTATTAATGGAACAGGTACACGCATACTTGCAAACTTTGCAACCACAACAAGCACTATTACTTCAAACTATAATCACTTTAACGGAAACGGTGGAGTAGTTTACGGACAATGGGGAACTACACAAGGAGCAAACCTAACAGCTTGGAAAGCCATAAACTCTTCAGCTTTTGATCAAAATAGTATAGATGGTGATCCACAATTTAATGGATTGTTAAACATGGTACCAAAAACTGGATCTGCATTAGTAGGTGCGGGCACTCCATTGGCGACTGTACCAACAGACATAATGGGAGTTACACGTAACTCAGCAACTCCAACTATTGGTGCGTATGAAAACTCTGGAGATTTCTCTGGTCCATCAATTGCATTCTCTCCAATATTAAATACTGCAAGCATTACAAATTATACAGTAAATGCATTTGCAACCATAACAGACGCTGCTGGCGTAGATACCAGTGTTACAGGTAGACCGCGTTTATATTACAAACGCATTACTTCAGCTAACGTATATAATGATAATACTTCTGCAACTCAAGGTTGGAAATATGTTACCACAACAAATACAAACTCACCGTTTGGTTTTGTAATAGATTACAGCAAACTAGATTCGGCAGTAGTAACAAATGACCAGATACAATATTTTGTAGTTGCAAAAGATAACTTAGGATTTATTTCTATTAACTCACCTTTGTTAATGGCCAGCGATCCAAATTCAATCAATTTAACTTCTGGAAACTTCCCGGTTTTGGGAACACCAAATTCTTATAGAATTTCATCTATTATTTCTGGAACATTTAATGTGGGTACGGGCAAGCCGTATACTACACTTTCTGGAAATGGGGGTTTATTTGAATACATCAACAGAAATGTGTTAGGAGGAGATATAAACATTATCGTTACTTCTAACATAAGTGAAACAGGAGTGCATGCATTAAATGCATTTTCTGAAACAGGAGCTGGCGGTTACAAAATAAATATTAGACCCGTAAGTGATACCTTAAGAACTATTACAGGTGCCTTTGTAGGTGGATTAATTAGAATTAACGGTGCAGATAGAGTTACCATTGATGGTAGCTTTAACGGAGCAGGTAAATTCTTAAGAATACAAAATACTACAGCAACATCTGGAAGTGCAGGTATACAAATTATTAGTTTAGGACAGAATGCAGGAGCAAATAACGTAACTATTCAGAACACAGAAGTTTGGGCTGGAACAGCAGGAAATTCAATTCCAATTCACATAGGTGGAGCAAGTATTCCGTACTCTTCGGGTGCTTCAAATAATAACGTCAAAATTTTAAACAATACCATATTAAGAGGCTCGGTTGGTATTTATAGCGGATCTGAAGCTGGTTTTGAATCGGATAGTTTGTTAATTGAGGGAAACATTATTGGTTCGGATGTTCCTGCTGAACAATTAAGATTGTACGGTATGGCAATTGTAGTACACAAGAACGCAAAAATACATAACAATACCATCAAAAACATTATCAATACTGCTGCACAACAAGCTTGGGGTATAGCATTGTATGATGGGTTTAAAAATGGACAAATTACCAATAATAAAATTGAAAAAGTAAGTTCGGGTTCTGGAGCATTTGGTGGAAGAGGAATTGAAGTGTTTTCTGGTAAATCAAACGAAAACATTTTAATAGCGAACAATTTTATTGGAGAAATAACAGGACCGGGTTCTAGATTATTAAATACTACCGCAACAATTGGTATCGGTATTATACAAACAAGAGGAGTAAATATTTACAACAATTCTATAAATTTAACAGGAACGATATCTGCAACAAATACAATTCCCGACACAAGCGCGGCATTGTATATTGGTCCGGGTGCAGGTCAATTAAACATCAGAAACAATTCTATTGTAAACAGATTGTTTAATGGCTCGGATACTTCGGTTGCATACGCATTACATTCTGCAGTTAGTGATACCGCTTTTGTTGATATTAATTATAACAACTATTACAATGGTTCGGCAAACCCTCAAGGAGTTTTAGCAAGAGTGAATGGTATTGATTTAAACAACTTAGCATTGTTAAGATCGTTTACTACTAAAGATGTAAATTCTATAAGTGGTAACCCCAATTATGTTTCTACTATAGATTTGCATGCACAGGGTGCTACCTTGTATCAAAAAGGAACAAGTTTAACACTAGTGCCAAAAGATATTGATGGCGAAAATAGAGGTGTAATGCCATGTATAGGTGCCGATGAATTTGTGCCACCAGCAAACGATGTGCAAGTGTTGAGTATTATTTATCCAGCGGTACTAAGCTGTGGTAAACCTGTTGATAGTATTGGATTTGTAATTGTAAATTTAGGTACTGCTACACAAACCGGATTTAACATTAAAGCGGTGTTAACAGGTGCTGTAAGTACAATACTAAATAAAACGTTTACGAAAACCTTATCAGCATCTGGTAGAGATACTGTATACCTAGGCACATTTAATTCTAATGTTACTGGTTTAGCACAAGTAACGGTATATACAGAGTTAACTACAGACCAGATTCGTGATAATGATACAATAAAAACTACAAGAGAATTTAATGCAACACCTGCAATGCCAACAGCTGCAAACGCATTAGTTTGTAAAGGTGATTCAACGATACTAGTTGCTACAAATGGTGCATTGTCATATGCATGGTGGGATGCGGCAGTAGGTGGAAACTTATTGGCAAACAACGATAGCTTGCAAACACCTCCAATAACGGGTACAACCAAATATTGGGTTGAAACAAGTGCAGGAACATCGTCTGGTTCATTAAAAATTTCGGAGATAGATATCGGAGGAACAGACATGATTGAGATTCAAAACTTAGGTCAGTCGCCAATAAATACAGCAGGTTGGAAAGTTATTGTGAGTGATAGTTATACAAATATTAATTTGGTGAATACCATTGCTTGGACTTTGCCTGCAACCATACAACCAGGGCAAGTGTTATACAAAACTGATGCTACAGCAGACAGTTATTGGGGTAACAATTTGTTCTGGAACCCGGGAGCATTCCCATCGTTTACTGGTTGGGCAATGATTTTAGATCAAAATGATGTGGTGGTTGATGCATTATTTATGAATTGGCCTGCATCAAACATAGCAGGTTCGGCAATTACCTATAACAGTAAATTACTAAACTATGCTACTGAGTGGGTAGGTAACGGTGTAAACATAACAACTGTTGCTGCTACAAATAGTGTAAGTAGAGCTGGAAATAAGGATAACAATAATTTAAGCGATTTTAGCATTGTTGCAACAACTAAAAATGCAACAAACAGTGTATTAAGTTTACCATTTATTACGGGCGGTTGTCCAAGCGATCGTAGAGAAGTAACGGTTACTTTAGCACCATCGCCAACAGGAGCAACTGTTGCCCAAGCAACACCTTTTGATGGGGTATTTAATGCAGGTACATTAGCAAATGCGGATGCTGCTTGTGTGGGTGATGTATTAACATATACATTAACTCCACCAACAGGATTTACTGTGGGTGGTTTAGGTACAACTTGGAACGTGTTAAACCCAATGATTAGAACCTTAAGTGGAGCTACTCCTACAGGTACAGTAACCATGACAGGTTTAGACTTACAATACACCGCTTCTGCAGGTGACAAGGATAGTACCTTGAAATTTACTGCTACAGTAGTTAATTTAGCAAATGGTTGCGATTCTGTAATAACTCGTTACTTAACCATTTATCCTACACCAATAGTTAGCTTAGGAACAGATAAATTAATATGTGATGGAACGAGCCTAACACTGGATGCTGGAACTGGTGCAACTTATTTGTGGAGCACTGGTGCAAGCACACGAACTATTGATGTTACTACTGCAGGAATCTATTTTGTACATGTTACATCTGCAGCTGGTTGTGAAGCAAGAGATACAATTGTTGTTACTACGACTCCAAGCCCAGTTGTAAACCTAGGTATAAATATTGCCGTGTGTGCGGGTACACCTGTAACATTAGATGCAGGAAACCCAGGAGCAACTTACTTATGGAACACAGGAGCAACCACACAATCGATACAAGCAACATCTGCCGGTATTTATTTTGTAACAGTAACTGCAAATACTTGTGTTGACATGGATACTATACAAGTATCTTACAATGCCTTACCTGTAGTTAATTTGGGTGCAGACTTAGACATTTGTACTAGTGATACCGTTACGATTAGTGCAGGAAACCCAGGTGCTACTTATTTATGGAACACAGGTGCTACTACACAAACCATAAGAGTAAATATGGCGGGGACCTATTCTGTAGAAGTTACGAATACTAACGGTTGCGTAAATACAGATGCAATAATTGTAACAAACAAAGCTATACCTGTAGCTGCTTATACATACCAAGCTTCTAATGGCTTAAACGTACAGTTTACGGCAACTCAACAAGCAGGCCACACCTACAACTGGAACTTCGGTGATCCAAGTAGCCCAGCCAATACATCAGCATTGCTGATGCCAATACATCAGTTTACTGCAGAGGGAACTTATTTCGTAACGCTTACAGTTACGAATGTAGCTACTGGTTGTAGAAGTGTAGATGTTGACACCATTGAAGTAAAAACCATTGGTATAAATAACTCAAGTGCACGTAATACACAAAACTTAAAAGCAATTCCAAACCCTTTTGTTGGAAATACAAACATTGCATATACATTAACAGAAACAGCAGAATCTGTAACTGTTGAAATATTTGATGTAGTAGGCAGAAAAGTAGCAAGCCTAGTTAATGATTCACCTCAGCAAGCAGGTAAACACAGTATCAATTATATAAACGAAGACAAAGAAAATGCTTCGGGAGTGTATATAGTTCGCCTAACGGTTGATGGTAAAACATCAATTACTAGAATTGTTGATATTGCAAGTAAATAGTGTAGAGAAATAATATAAAAATGAAGCGCCGATACCTATTGGTTTCGGCGCTTTTTTATTCATCAAAAACAATAGTAAACTAAATTTTATAATACGATTAAACCTTTGACGTTTAGTTGCGACAAAGATTATATAAACTAATATATAACAGGTATGAGAAAAATTCAATTTGCTTTGTTGGCCATAGTGGTTGTACTTAGCGCATGTTCTAAGGAACAAAAAGCATCTAATTACCAAGAAATAAATGTTGCAGAACTGTCTTCTTCAATAGTTACCTATGTTGATGAGAATTATCCAGATGCTACCATAGTGTCGGCATTACAAGCGAGTACAAGTGCAGAAGCAGAGTTTATTGTTGCCCTTAATAGTGCAGAAGAAATTGCATTTGATGCAAGTGGAAATTGTTTAGGAGATGCAGAAGATTTTAGTGCTGCTAGGCACCAACGCAAAGGTGGTCCAAGACATGGCGGCGGCGGCCAGGGTGGTGGGCATGGCCACGGAGGCATACCTGTAGATTCTTTACCTACAACCATTACATCGTATGTAAGTGCTAACTATGCAAACTCAAGAATTATTGGTGCCCGTTTAGATACTACTTGCCAATTTGGAAATGTAATAAACGTAATGGTTCGCCAACAACGCACTGCTCCAACTCGTTTAACTTTTAGTTTAACTGGCACCTATTTATTTAAAGGCGAAAGAGCTTTATACTCTTCTTTACCTCAAGCGGTAAGAGATACAGTTGCAGCTCATTATACTATTAATACAAATGTGAGAAACAGAGCAGAAAAATTAACACTTGCAAATACGACTATAGAATATAATGTTTACTTAATGAGTAACGGTGCTCGCACGGCAGTTACCTTGTTAAGCAACGGTACTATTGTTTGCACTAAATAAATAAGAATTATCTTTAAGTATATAGGTTGTTAGTAAGGCGATGCATTGAAGAATGCATCGCTTTTTTATTTAGTTCGATTGTTAAATATAGTTTGAATTTCATCTGATGGATGAATAAAAAAACCCTGTGCTTCTTCGCTCGCTTTTGTGTGCATGGCATACGCAACCACCATACCTTCTATTGGTTTGTATTTTTTGAGTGAGCCTAGCATTAAGGGTGTAAACACTTTCATAAATACTTGTGCTACTCGCTCGCCTAATCGAAACTCTTTACGTAAACCTGTTAATAACGATGGTTGAAAAACATGCAGCGTTTTAAAACCAACAGACTTTAAGCTTTCTTGTAGTTCTCCTTTTACTTTGTTATAGAAAATAGATGAATTTGCATCGGCTCCCATCGCAGAAATTAACAAATATTGTTTTGCACCTTGCTGCTTAGTAATACTAGCTAAGTTTAGTGGATAATCATAATCAACCTTTCTGAAATTCTCTTTACTTCCGGCTACTGCAATGGTGGTACCTAAACAACAATACACATCATCGGCAATTAACCTTGCACTTTGTTGCGCAAGCTGATCAAAGTCGCACACAATGTTTTCAATTTTGGGGTCTTTTATCGGAAATGGTTTTCTGCTAAGCACAATTACTTTGCTGTAGTTTTTATCCATTAATAAATAACTCAAACAAAACTTACCCACTAGTCCGCTTGCTCCTGCAATTATTGCTGTTTTTGACATTAGAATTTTCTTTTCTTTAAATAATAATTTTCCTTCTCACGCATCTTCTCTTTTTCGGCTTTCTTCTTATCCTTATACCCCAATAAATGCAATGCTCCGTGTACCATTACTCGGTGCAACTCCTCTGCAAATTCCACCTCAAACTTTTTCGCATTTTCTTGCACTCGGTCTACACTTATAAAAATATCGCCCACAATTAAACCTTCTGTTTCGGAGTTATCAAATGTAATGATGTCTGTTAGTGTATCGTGATTTAAATACGAAACATTCATTTCGAGTAAATATTCATCACTACAAAAAATATAATTCAATTCTCCAAGTTTTTTTTTCTCCAACTCAACGGTACTTTTTAGCCAATTTTTAATAGCTAATTTGTTTTTAATTTTTATGTTGATGTCTTCTTCGAAGAGATGTATTGCCATTAGGGAATTTGTTTGAAATATTGATTTACTTTTTCTTTGTAGTAAGGACTTAAATTTGCAGGAACTGTCTTTATCAATTCAAGTTCTTTCATTTTTGCTTTTTTATATTCTTCAAAACGCACATTTGGTTTATCAAACACTTGCTCCGCTTGTTTAGATTCTCTTGTATTATCTAACTCACGTTCTCTTACTGCTTTTTCTGCTTCTAACAAACGCGTCATTATTTCTTTTTGCCTATTAATGGTTTCTTGGGTGATGTTTCTATTGTACAAATCACTTTCCGTTTTCTCCATTTCTTTTTTCAATTGGTTCAGCTGATTTGAATTGCCTCCGCTGCCATTCTTGTTCATTTCTTTTTCTAGTTGACTCATAGCGTTTCTAATGGCTTGCTGTTGCGCTGCCATTTTAGCTAATTGCTCACTTTGCGAACCCTTTTGTTGTCCCTTGCCTTGTTGCCCTCCAGGTTTTTGTCCGTTTTTCATCTGCTCAATTTGCTTATTCAACTGATCTTGCATTTTAGATAAAGACTGACCCGATTTCCCTTTGCCAGGTTTCTTTCCTTTTTTCTTTCCTGGTTTATCACTCTCGCCTTCTTTACTATCTTTCTCGGCTTGTAATTGGTCCAATATTTCTGTTAGCAATAATGCCAAGTTGTTCATTGAAGTCATGGCGTATTGTTGTCTTACACTTGCATCTCCAGTTCTTCTCTCTGCAAGCAATAAAATGGAGCGTTCTATCTGTTCATTTATTTTACCCGTTTCTCTGTTGATAATAGATTTAATTTGAACCACCTTTTTACTAAGCTCAAACAAACTGTCCTCCACCAAACGCATATCGTCTTTTATGTTTTTTTGAATTTGAGTTAAGGCAACATATTGTGGGTCGTTAATAGAAGTGCGTTTTAGTTTTTCCATAGTTGCCTCTTGTTTAAAAGAAGCTGAAACTAAGTTTTCTAAAATTTGTCGTAGGGCACGAATGTTAAGGTCGAGCTCCTCCTCTTCCCCATCCATTTGGGTCTTCTTCATCTTAGCGGCGAGTTTTTTCAATTTCTCTGCTGCATCTTTTTGCGAATCGGATGCTTTTTGTTTGTTGTTTTTATTTAACTCCTCTTCACTTTTCTCCATTTGCTTTTCTATATCCTTCATTTCTTCTTCTTCCGAATCGAAATTTTCTGGATCTTCCATTTCTTTATTTAATTGATCTAATTCTTTTAACTCCTCTTTAACTTGTGTGGCTTCTTTTTTAAGCTCCTCCTGTTTTTTTAAGAGTTCCTCTTTATTTGCATTTTTGTTTTTAGATTCTTCTGATAGTTTTTCTTGCTCTTTTGAAAGCTCGTTTAACTTATCAATTTTTTCATTTAACTTTTGCTCAAATTCCAACTGCTTAAATAACTCGAGCATTCTGTCCATTTCTTTTTCGAGTGCCTTGTTTTCTAATTGCATATCTTTCAATTGCTCTTGCGATAGCTCTTTCTGATTTTGCTCCATTAGCTTTTCAAGCTCTTTTATCATCTCTTTTGTTTTCTCATCCAACACATTTTCAAACATTTCTTCTAAGAGCTTTTTCTTTTCCATTATGCTCTCATCAAATTGCTTAAAATCTTTTTCAAGCTGATTGTTTTTCTTCAATTCTTCTTGTATCGATGTGATTTCTTGTTCGAGTGATTGTTGCTTTTGAATTAATTCTTGTATTTGTTTTTTCTCCTCGTAACGTAAAGATTTTTGGTTGATAAGTTTTTCGTTTAATTTTTTAGCCTCTTTTTGAATTTGTTCAGATTTTTTCAAAGTCTCTTTCAACTTATCTTTTAAATCTTCGTTGTTTTTATCGATAGATTTATCGAGTTGCTTTTCAGTAGGTGCAGCGTAGCTCATAATATTGCTTCTGCTTTTTTTAGCACCGTTTACACCATCGTTATCATACACTTCAAAATAATACTCAATTTCTTGACCCAGTTGAATTTCGTTGATTTTCCATAAATAAAAGAAACGCTGTGAATTGTTGTTTAACTCTATAGGTACTTGTACGGTTTTGCGTTCATTGGTGTTTTTGTTGAAGCTTACAAACATCAATTTACTAAAACCATAATCGTCGCTTATTTGCCCATTAAAATAAAAAGTTTTATTGCTTAGGCTATCGTTCGTTTTTTCGAGTTGTATGCTTGGGAATTGATCGGGTATAACATCAAGTTGATAAGCCAACGTGTCTACCTTTAAGTTTTCCGGATGTTTTGGTGATAAATAATACTGAACAGATTTTAGTGCTCTGTATTCAAACTGAAAAAAATTATTTTCAGAGGGAATCGTTTTGCTTTTGCCATCCATTAAAAATAATAAATTATCTGCGTGTACCGATTTAATTTTCCAAATCAGTTTAGTTCCAATAGGTACGCTCAAATCGCCAATATTTTGTACGCTTTCATTTATTCTTTTTAAATAAGCTGGATATATTAAATCAACAGTATAACTTAAGATGCTTGGTTTTTTTAGTACATTTAATTTGAATGTTTCTGAATTAAATTCAGCACCACTAAAATATAATTCATCGGAGTTTTGAATGTTCAACAAATTATATTCGAAATTAGAGATGTCTTTTTTATCAAGTTTATACGTATTCTCACCGTAATGTATGTATACATCTTGTGGCAATAAATCTCCTTGCAATTGCAGCTCTAGCAATAAGCCTTCTCCTTGGTTTACAGAAAGATTTTTATTTTTCAATATAAATTGAAAAGGTGCTGGTTTCTGATAAGAAGTTTGAAAATCTAAAATTCGTTTAGTTCCCTGTTTAATAAAACCAGGCGATGCAAACAGCAATACCACAAATACCGAAACTGGTACGAGTGCATATTTTATGTACTTTTTGTTTTTATTAAAATCAATGGCTTTAACAAAAGGTATTGGTTTTAATTCTACAATACGCTGGTCGATACTTGCAAATATTAAGTCACTTTTTTCTGGTTCTTGCGCTGCAAGTTGTTGTAGCTCTAAGGTGTTTATTACTTTATCGTTTATATCCGGAAAATGTTTACCGATAATTTCGGCTGCTTTTTTATACGTAATGATGTTGCCTAATTTATACATCGCTAATAAAGGGATGAAAAAATAGAACACAAAAAGATAAAGCAGAAAAGCTATGTTTATAAAAAGAAGAGCCGTTTTCCAGCTGGCACTTAAGTAGAAAAAGTACTCAAGTGTATTTAAGCTCAAATAAGTTATAAACAGGGCGGCAATAAAATAAATAGAGCCCCTGATCATTTTGTTTAAATAAAACTTCCTGATGAAGGTGTCTAGTTTCTCTATTAATAATTGGTAAGCGCCTAACATAATTACATTGAACGTTAAAATTAATGAATTAATACGAATAGAGCTCTTTTTTGATGTTAAAATTGTTTTTACAAAGGCTTAGAACCCTTTTTGCTTAATGTTGTTATTAATGCTGTAAATAACGTACTTTGTAAAACAGAAATGTGATGTAAATCGCATAAAGCGTAACAAATCAACGGTATTTTTGCAATTCAATTTTTGAACCATGAAAATAGAACAAATTTATACAGGATGTTTAGCACAAGGTGCATACTACATTGTTAGTGGTAACGAGGCGGTTATAATAGATCCATTAAGAGAAATAAATCCATATTTACAGAGAGCAGAGAAAGACGGTGTAAAAATAAAATATGTGTTGGAAACACATTTCCATGCCGATTTTGTGAGCGGGCATGTTGATTTGGCAAAGGCATCTGGTGCCACCATTGTATACGGACCTTTGGCAAACCCTAGTTTTGAGGTACATATTGCCAAGGATGCTGAAATATTAAAAGTGGGCAACATCAGCATAAAAGTATTACATACTCCAGGGCATACTATGGAGAGTACGTGTTATTTGTTGTTAGATGAAGAAGGGAAAGAGCACTCGATTTTTACAGGTGATACTTTATTTATTGGAGATGTAGGCCGACCAGATTTAGCACAAAAAGCAGCTCACATGACTCAAGAGCAATTGGCAGCCACCCTTTATCAATCACTTCGCACTAAAATAATGACTTTACCAGATTCGGTAACGGTTTACCCAGCACACGGTGCGGGTTCTGCTTGTGGTAAAAACATGAGTAAAGAAACCGTATCTACCATTGGCGAACAAAAGCAATTGAATTATGCGTTGCGTGCAAATATGAATGAGGAGGAATTTGTGAAAGAAGTTACGGATGGATTATTACCTCCACCGGCATATTTTCCATTAAACGTTGCGATGAATAAAAACGGATACGATAACATTGATACTGTTATGGAAAGAGGCTTAAGAGCATTATCTGTAAACGATTTTGAAGTTGCCGCAAATGAAACGGATGCATTAGTATTAGATACCAGAAACGCAGATCTTTTTAGATTCGGTTTTGTTCCAAACTCCATAAACATTGGCCTCGATGGGCAATTTGCACCTTGGGTAGGCGCATTAATTCCGGATGTAAAACAACAAATTTTATTGGTTGCAGAAAAAGGAAAAGAAGAAGAAACGGTGATGAGATTAGCCAGAGTTGGATATGATTTTGTGATAGGGTATTTAGACGGAAGTTTTGATGCTTGGAAAGCAAGTGGCAAAGAAGTAGATACCATTGAAAGAATTTCTGCCGAAGAGTTTGCTTCAAAAGTTAATATCCAAAAAGATCAAATTATAGATGTTCGAAAAACATCAGAGTTCGAAGCAGAGCATGTAGAAAATGCAAATAACATTCCGCTTGATTTTATTAATGATAACATAGCAAGCTTCCCGAAAGACGAACATTTCTTTTTACACTGTGCGGGTGGATATAGAAGTATGATTGCTTCATCCATATTAAAATCTCGCGGTTGGGATAATTTTACAGAAATCGCAGGAGGCTTTAATGCGATTGCAAAAACGGAAGTTCCGAAAACGAGTTTTACTTGCCAATCCAAAGGATAGCGCTGAGCTGGGAGCTAGGAGTAAGTCGTTGCTTACTCCCCGCTCCCCGCTCTCTGCTATTTCGTGCTATACCTATTCCACAGCAATAAGAACCTGCTTACTTTTTCTTCTGAGTAGCCTTTACCATCTTCTAAATATCCAGAATCTTGTATGTGCAACAATTCGCCTTGTGGGTTAAGTATTATAAAAGCTGGGTAACCGAAACGTCCTGGGTTTTTGTATGCTTTAAAAAATGCTTCGTTTTTATTTTCCTTACTATAATTAGCCAATACATACACATAGTTTGCTTGTAAGATTGAATCTACTTTTTTATTTTCTTTCGCAAATTTATGAAACAATCTGCACCAAGAACACCAGTTCCCACCGGCTTGTATAATAATGTTTTTATCTTCTTGTTGTGCTTTAATTTTGGCCTCAGCAATTTGTTTAAATGGGTCGAGGCTTACATCGTATAAAGCTACTTTTTCTTGTGCCATTGCAACAGAAAATTGTACGAGTGTAAGAAGGAGTATTAGCTTAATTTTTTTCATGTATAATTTTTTTTGATAATTGTTCGAATGCTGTGTAGTAATTGTTTAATGAGTGTTCGTTGGTAAAAAAGAACATGTAGGGTTCTATTAATTCTAGTTCCATGAGTTCAAATTTACCATTGCTCCAAACCCCGTCGACCCTTGCATATAAAGAGTCTTTGGCAAAGGCATCAATATATTTTTGAGAAATGGCTATTAGCTTTTCATCCACATCTGTAGTAACAATTTTTCCACCAAAGAAATGCTGAATTCTAAACTCACCTTCTTTCGCAACTTTTAATAAATGGTGAGAATATGTTCCGTTGAAGTATAAAAACGACCATTCGCCCTCTGTAATAATTTCTTGTTTTAAAGGTTGTACTAAATACGCCTGATCTTTTAACCAAGTATTTATTTCATCAACATGTTCATCTACATTGTTTTTATTTAAACGAAGAGTGTTCATTGCACCGCCGCTAATAGTTGGCTTTACAATAAGTTCCTCCGTGTTAAATTTTGTAAAAGCAAATTCCGCATTAAACGTTCCGTTTTTTTCTATGATAAAACTCGGCACAATAGTTAAGCCTGCAGCTTCAATGTCTAAAAGGTAATGTTTATCGGCATTCCACTTAATTAAGTCGGGGTGATTTAAACACGGAATGTTAGTAGCTTTTATATAATCGAGCCATGCATAAAAATTGTCTATTTTATCAATAAAATAATCCCAGGTAGATTTTATAATGATGATGTCGTAGGCCGTCCAATCAACACTCTCATCATCCCATACTTTTAATTCTACTTCATGCTTATGAGAACGGAATAATTGCAATAGCATTTCGTCTTCATTGGGCACTACAGATAAATACCTTCCGGTATCATGGTAACTTGCAATAACAATTTTCATTAGTATTTATATTTTTCTTTCCAGAGTGATTGTAAATATTTTCTCAATTCTAATTCGCGAGCATTATTTCCGGGCTCATAGAATTTTGTTCCTTGTATATTATCTGGTAAGTATTCTTGCTCTTTAAAATTGCCATCGTAAGCATGGCTATATTTATACTCTTTTCCATAGCCAATATCTTTCATTAGTTTGGTTGGAGCATTACGAATATGTAGTGGCACCGGCAAGTCTCCAGTTTCTTTTACCGTTGCAATTGCATTTTCTATGCCTTCATATGAGGCATTGCTTTTTGCAGAACTCGCTAAATAAGTAACGGCTTGTGCTAAAATAATACGCGATTCGGGCATGCCAATTAAATTAACGGCCTGGAAGCAATTGTTGGCAAGCAACAAAGCATTAGGGTTTGCATTGCCAATATCTTCGGATGCTAGTATTACCAAACGGCGTGCAATAAACAAAGGGTCTTCACCACCTTCTATCATTCGTGCTAGCCAATACAAACCAGCATTGGGGTCGCTTCCTCTAATCGATTTAATAAAGGCCGAAATAATATCGTAATGTTGCTCTCCCGCTTTATCATACATTGCCAAATTTTGTTGTACAATGTTCATCACATACTCGTTATCGATTATGCAAGTTTTATCATCAAAAGATTGAATTACCAATTCAAAAATATTTAAGAGCTTACGACCATCGCCACCAGATAAACGTAACAAAGCTTCGTATTCTTTAATTTCAATTGTATACTCCCGCAACCACTTATCTTTTTCAATAGCTTGATTTAATAGTTTTATTAAATCATCCTTCTCTAAGGATTTTAAAATATATACTTGGCAACGAGAAAGCAATGCGGAAATCACTTCAAAAGAAGGGTTTTCTGTAGTGGCGCCAATTAAGGTAACAATTCCTTTTTCTACCGCACCAAGCAAAGAGTCTTGTTGCGATTTACTAAAACGGTGAATCTCATCAATAAATAAAATGGGATTATGGCTCCCAAAAAATGAATGACTCTTGGCTTTGTCTATAACCTCACGAATATCTTTAACACCAGAATTAATGGCGCTTAAGGCATAAAACGGACGATTAAGTTGGTGCGAAATTATGTTTGCCAAGGTAGTTTTCCCAACCCCGGGAGGCCCCCAAAAAATCATCGAAGGAATTACGCCAGATTCTATAGCTTTTCTAAGTACAGCAGTTTTGCCAATTAAATGCTCCTGCCCGATGTACTCATCGAGTGAATTCGGTCTTAATCGTTCTGCTAAGGGGGTCGACATTAAAATGGTATTTTCAATAAAAGTAGTAATTAAAACGTTAACAACTTAACTTAACTAAGTAGGTTTTTTATCAAATTAACAAGTACATAATCATTTAAAAGAATTATTTAATTTCCAGGATTGTATATATTGAATTAATACATATTTTTACAGAAGTGGGTATTCGTATTATAGCAAACGAATTAACAAATAGTATACATTTTTTCAACCCCAACCATAATGAAACTCAGCATAATTATACCAGCCTATAATGAGGCAAGAACGATACACTTAATTTTAAATAAAGTTGCTGCGATAGAGCTTATTGAAAATATAGAGAAGGAAGTAATTATTGTAAACGATTGTTCAAGTGACGATACGGCAATAGTTGTAAATGAATATGTAAAGGATAAACCATATATAAAATTTGTAGAGCATAAAGTTAATAAAGGCAAGGGTGCTGCCATTCATACGGGAATTAAGGAAGCAACTGGTGATTTTGTAATCGTTCAGGATGCGGATTTAGAATATGATCCGAAGGAGATAAACAAATTATTGAAACCAATTTTAGATGGTTTTGCAGATGTTGTGTACGGCTCTAGATTTATGGGCGGTGACCCACATAGAATTTTGT
Source organism: Sphingobacterium thalpophilum (assembly GCA_943371235.1). GTDB lineage: Bacteria > Bacteroidota > Bacteroidia > Sphingobacteriales > Sphingobacteriaceae > CAJBVG01. The sequence continues at coordinate 19,579 of CALRTZ010000048.1, forward strand.
TTTTTTGGCATTCTATTGGAAACAATATTTTAACTTTTGCCTCAAACATGTTTACAAACCTTAACCTTACCGATATGGAAACCTGCTATAAACTTTTTAGAGCAGATATTATAAAAGGTGTTGTGTTAAAAGAGAACAGATTTGGCTTTGAACCTGAAGTAACTGCCAAAATTAGTAGAATTAAAAACATTAGAATATATGAAGTAGGCATTTCATATTACGGAAGAACGTATGAGGAAGGCAAAAAAATTAATTGGAAAGATGGTGTAAGAGCAATTTATTGCATTTTAAAATATGGTTTATTTAAAATGTAAATAATGAAAACAATTAGCAAAGAACAGTTTTTTTATATTAGTTGGATAGCGCTTAGTTTTTTATTTATATGTTTTGCGATTCTATTTGAGGGTACAGGCGGAAATGGCGATAGCATACTTCATTATTTGTATGCGAAATATTCTTGGCAAGATCATTCTTTGTTTTTTAATCATTGGGGTAAGCCTGTTTTTACAATTATTTCTTCACCTTTTGCACAATTTGGATTTACAGGAATTAAAATTTTCAATGTATTAGCATCGAGCTTTACGGTGTTGTTCGTTTATAAAATTGCGAAACGCTTCAAACTTAGCTATGCACACTTAATATTTATACCATTATTTGCTGCACCCTTATTTTTTGAGGTGATGTTTTCAGGATTAACAGAGCCATTTTCTGCGTTTATACTTTCTGCATTTTTATACGCATGGATAGTAAATAAAAGAGTTACTGCCATTACTATTATTTCTTTCATGCCATTTATAAGATCAGAAGGCTTAATAATTCTAGGAGTGATAGTTGTGTTTTTGTTATGGACTAAAAATTGGAAATACATTCCCTTGCTTACCCTTGGCCATTTGGTAATTTCATTACTTGGTTATCAATACAACGATAATTTGTTATGGGTTTTTAATAAAATACCGTATGCGAAATTAAGCAGTATTTATGGTGAAGGTAATTGGTCGCATTTTATAATTCAATTTCATTATTGTTTAGGACCGATTCTCTATTTTTTATTAATAATTGGATTGATAAAAATGTTGTTCACAATGTTTACTTCAGAAAAACGAAGTAAATTTTTTAATGAAAAATTTTTTCTAGTGTATGGTGTTTTCATTGCATTTTTCATTGCACATGCTTCGTTTTGGGCATTGGGCATATTTAAATCTATGGGATTAAATCGCGTTTTTGTAACAGTATTCCCATTGCTTGCAATTATATGTATAGAAGGCTTAGGTTTTTTAACTCAACTATTTTCTGTTAAAATTGAAAAAATACTAGCATACTCAATTTCCGCGCTTATTGTAATTTTTACTTGTTTACCAAACCCTGCTTCCATAAATTTTAAAGAAGATTTATTGTTAGATGAGCAAATGAAAATGGTAAAAGATAAAGTGGTGCCTTATTTAAAAACTAAGTACCCATCAATAACATATATGTCTGGCGACATAAGTATAGCATTCTATTCAAATAGAAATGTGTTTAACCCCAACGACTTTTTAATGATTTATAATACTAAACCACATTTATTAAAAGACACCAATTTTGTATTTATTTGGGATCCATGGTTTGCACGTGTTGAGGGCGATTTAGATTTGAATGTTCTTAAAAATTCAAGCAATTTAGAAGTTGATACTACATTTAGATTAGCATCAAAAAATGCGGATAAAATGGAATATATTATTTTTAAAAAGGATTGATTTTGGTGG
>CALRTZ010000049.1:0-21203 GCA_943371235.1 Sphingobacterium thalpophilum
TGTCTGCATTCGAAATTAGCTTTGCATTTAACGTATGGTCATTAGGCGAAGATTGCTTGAAGAGATTAGGATTTAAAGCTGAGCAATACAATGCACCAAACTTTAATTTATTACAAGCATTAGGATTTAGCAGATCGCAAATTAGCGAAGCAAATACGTATGTGTGTGGAACCATGACAACAGAAGGTGCACCGTATTTGAAAGAAGAACACTATCCAATTTTCGATTGTGCAAATCGTTGTGGAACAATTGGTGTAAGATACATTCATGCACACGGTCACATAAAAATGATGGCAGCTGCACAACCATTCTTATCGGGAGCTATTTCTAAAACTATTAACTTACCAAATGAGGCTAATGTTGATGAAATTAAAGATTGCTACCAATTAAGTTGGGAGTTAGGATTAAAAGCAAATGCACTTTACAGAGACGGTTGTAAATTATCACAACCATTATCAACAAAAGCATCTGACGATAAAATTGAAAGTGTAGAAGAAGTATTAGGTGAAGCTGCAAATGTTAGATTAAGTGATCTTACACCAGAGCAAGTTTTAGAAGCTGCAAGAGCAATTTTAGAACGTTCTAAAGACACTTCTTTCAAACGTCAGTTATCTAGTGTGGTTGAAAAGAAAAGTATGCCAGCGAAACGCCAAGGCTTTACACAAAAAGCAGCGGTGGGTGGCCAAACGATTTATGTACGTACGGGAGAATATGAAGATGGAACATTGGGAGAAATCTTCATAGACATGCACAAAGAGGGAGCAACTTTCCGTTCATTGATGAACTGTTTTGCAATTGCAATTTCAGTAGGTTTACAATACGGAGTTCCATTAGAAGAATTCGTTGACAAATTTGCCTTCACACGATTTGAACCATCGGGTATGGTATCTGGCCACGATAACATTAAGAGTGCAACATCAATAGTTGATTACATCTTTAGATTATTGGGTTATGAGTACTTAAACAGAACAGATTTAGTTCACGTAATTACCGAGCAAAATGCGGTTATTGGTAATCCGCAGATGATCGACGGCGATCAGAATCCAGATGTGTCAAACAGAATGGAAACTGCAACCGCAAATCCTGCTCCAAAGGCAGAAGTAACTGCAGGCGAATTTGCGGCAAAGAAACCAGCATTTGATATTTCTGCTGGCGCGCAATCAGACGCCCCTGCTTGTACCAATTGTGGGCACATTATGCTCCGTTCGGGAACTTGTTACAAGTGCTTGAATTGTGGTACACAAGGAGGATGTAGTTAATGGTAATTGTTGTAAAAACAACACCATGATTTTTTGAAAACAAGCTAAAAATTTGAAGAAGTCCCGCTCACAAGGCGGGATTTTTTTGTTTAAAAAAGGGGTGGAAATTTAGAATGATTCTTAGCGATTTTGGTGGCATGACTTAAGTGGTGGCACCACTTAAGTCGTGCCACCAAAAAACTGCATATATGCAGGATCTTTTAAAAACCTGCATAAATGCAGGATGATAAATGCAACTAAGATTCCTTTAGTTTTTATTTATATTTGATAACTAAACAAAGAAAATATTTCCTGAAAGCAAATTCCAACAACATCACCTACACCGGAAAATTTATAAAACAATAAATATAATTAATGAACAGAGACCTCATTCGTAATAACGAAAAATTTATAAAAGCCTTAGATGGTTTAAATGAAAAACAATTATCAGCTGTAAATAAAATTGATGGGCCGGTATTAGTTATTGCTGGTCCGGGTACTGGTAAAACGCAAATTCTTGCAGCTCGTATTGGTAAAATATTAATAGAAACAGATACCGATGCGCATAACATTCTTTGCTTAACCTATACGGATGCTGGCACCATTGCCATGCGCAAACGTTTGTTCGATTTTATTGGTCCCGATGCATATCGTGTACACATACATACTTTCCATTCTTTTTGTAATGATATTATTCAAGAAAATTTAGATTATTTCGGCAAGCTAAACCTAGAAGCAATATCCGATTTAGAAAAAATAGAACTCTTCCGAAAATTAGTTCATCAATTTAAAGAAGGAAACCCGCTGAAAAGATATCGTGGTGATGTGTATTACGAAATAAAAAGATTGATGGAGTTGTTCTCCATTATGAAACGTGAAAACTGGACAGCGGATTTTATTTGTACAAAAGCCGATGAATATATAGAGATGATTACAAATGCCGAAGAAGGTACTGAACTCTATAAAACATTTAAATATGCTAGAAAAACGGGCAGCGCCGCTGCAGGCGATTATAAACCAGCTTTTAATGATGAAAAAGAAAAAATTGAGTTGTTAAAAGCGGCTGCAAATGAATTTAACACTTATCAAAACTTAATGAATAAAGCCAATCGTTATGATTTTGATGACATGATTCTTTGGATCTTAAAAGCATTTAAAAACGATCCGAACTTTCTTATTACTTACCAAGAACGATATGAATATTTTTTAATTGATGAATACCAAGATACAAGTGGTTCGCAAAATGAATTGATAAAAATGTTGATCAGTTATTGGGATAACCCAAATGTATTTGTAGTGGGTGATGATGATCAATCGATATTTAGATTCCAGGGTGCAAACGTTGAAAACATTGAACAATACTGCAACTGGTTTCCAGAAAGTTTAGCCAAAATTATGCTAGAAAATAATTATCGATCTACACAATCGATATTGGATCTTTCTAAAAATTTAATTGATTTTAATACAGAGCGTATTAAAATGGAAGGCCTTTCAAAATCTTTAAAAGCTAGCAATTCTTCTTACCTTAGCTCTACAATTAAACCTCGTATTATTGAGTACGAAACACCTATCCAAGAATTTGCATCGGTTACAGAACAAGTGTATAAATTAATAACCGATGAAAATATTGACCCGAAAGAAATTGCCATCATATACAAAGAACATAAAGCCGGAGAAGAATTAGCACACTATTTCCAATCTCGTGAAATACCGGTTAGTACTAAAAAGAGAGTTAATATACTTACCATCCCTTTTGCTCAAAAACTAATTAACATACTCAGGTATTTGGCAGCCGAAAATGAAATTTCGTATAGTGGAGATGAACTTTTATTTCAAATTTTACATTACGATTTTTATGATATCAATCCTATAGATGCTGCTAAACTAAGCGTTGCAGCTACTCAACATAATTATTCTAATAAAAATAAAACCTCCATTAGAAACTTATTGGTGGAAATGAATAAAAAAACGCCCGATATGTTTGAGGATACAAGTACTCTACAATTAAGACGTTTAAGTACCGACATAGAATACTGGATTAAAGAATCTAACAATTTTACACTTCAAAATTTATTCGAAAAAATAATTACTCGTGGTGGAATATTAGCCTACATATTAAAATCACCAGAAAAAACTTGGTTAATGCAAGTGCTTTCTTCTTTATTTAATTTCTTAAAAGAAGAAAGCCGAAGAGATCCAGAAATGGGATTGAAAGAATTTGTAAACACTATCGATTTATTAAAAGAAAACGATTTAAGTTTAGAACTCAATAAAGTTTTATTTAATGAGCATGGAGTTAATTTCCTTACCTGCCATGGTTCTAAAGGCTTAGAATTTCAGTTTGTATTTTTTATTGGCGCAAGCAAAAATGTTTGGGAGGGCAAACGTAAAATGAGCCGAACGTATAAAATTCCGGAAACGCTATTCTTATCAAACAGTAAAGGAAAAGATGAAGAAGAACTTCGAAGGTTGTTTTATGTTGCCATGACGCGTGCAAAAACTAACTTACAAATTTCCTATTCGTCAACTGATATGAAAGGAAAAGAAATTGAACGCAGTATGTTTGTGGGAGAGCTACTCAGTACTTCAAAAATTGAAGTTGAAAAAATTAATATAGCAGATGAATCTATTTTAAATTTCTTCTCCCTAAATTTTAAAGAAGAGGATGCTCGTGTAAGTACCGATTCTATTGACCATGCATGGGTGGATAGTGTGTTAGATAAATATACCTTGAGTGTAACTCATTTAAATAATTATTTAGATTGCCCACTAAAATTCTATTTCCAAAATTTGGTGATGGTGCCTAGCGGCAAAAACGATAGCATGACCTTTGGTTCATCTATACATTGGGCACTCGAAAAGTTTTTTAGAGAAGTGGTGGAAACAAAAGAATTCCCTCCGGTTGAAAACTTACTAAAAGATTTCGATTGGTACATGATTCGCAATCGTGAAGCATTTACTAAAGAACAGTTCGAACGACGATTGGAATACGGACATAAAATAATTCCGCCATATTACACAAGGTATATACATGAATGGAACAAAATTGTTAGTCCGGAAACAGCCATAAAAAATGTAGAAGTTCAAGGTATTCCGATAAAAGGAAAAATTGATAAAATTGAATTTAATGGGAATGATGTAAATGTGGTGGATTACAAAACTGGTTCGTTTGAAAATGCAAAAAAGAAATTAAACAGACCAACAGAAAAAGATCCCAATGGTGGCGATTATTGGCGACAAGCTGTTTTCTATAAAATACTTATTGATAATTATCGATTAAAAGATTGGAGAGTAATAAGTACAGAATTCGACTTTGTAGAACCTTACAAAGATAAATATGAAAAAAGTAAAGTGGTAATTACACCAGATGATGTGCAAATTGTTACCAAACAGATTCAAGATGTATATGCAAAAATTCGGAACCATGAGTTTAGTACAGGTTGTGGGAAGAAGGATTGCGAATGGTGTAATTTTGTGAAAAATAATTTCAGGGATGCCCGCTTCGAATTCCCTGTAGAAGAGGATGAAGAGGATCAAGATCATAACTAAGTTATTTCCTTTTATACTTATTTCATTAATTTTCCCATATATCTTATATTTGCATTCGGTCTAATTTAGTCCATATACAAACGATTGATTATGAGAGAAATACAATACAGAGAGGCACTTAGAGAAGCTATGAACGAAGAAATGCGTAGAGATGAGCGCATATTCTTAATGGGTGAAGAAGTTGCTGAATATAACGGTGCTTACAAAGTAAGCCAAGGCATGTTAGCAGAATTCGGTGCAAAACGAGTAATTGATACTCCTATTTCTGAATTGGGCTTTGCAGGTATTGGTGTAGGTGCAGCTATGAATGGCATTCGTCCGATTATTGAGTTCATGACCTTCAACTTCTCATTAGTAGCCATTGACCAAGTAATAAATGCGGCGGCAAAAATGATGTCGATGAGTGGCGGACAATTCTCTGTTCCAATTGTATTCCGCGGACCAACTGGAAGTGCAGGTATGTTAAGTTCACAACATTCTCAAAACTTCGAATCGTGGTATGCAAACTGCCCAGGTTTAAAAGTGGTAGTACCCTCTAACCCATATGATGCTAAAGGTTTATTAAAAACAGCCATACTAGATCCAGATCCAGTAATTTTTATGGAATCTGAGCAAATGTATGGCGATAAAGGATTTGTTCCAGAAGAAGAATATTATTTACCAATTGGTGTTGCCAATGTAGTGCAAGAAGGTACAGATGTTACCATTGTAACCTTTGGTAAAATGCTTAAAGTTGTAATGGCTGCAGCAGCAGAACTTGCAAATGAAGGCGTAAGCGTAGAAGTAATCGACTTAAGATCGGTTCGTCCAATTGATTACCCAACGGTAATTAACTCTATCAAAAAAACCAACAGAATGGTATTTGTAGAAGAGTCGTGGCCATTAGGTTCTATCGCAACCGAAGTAGCTTTCAAAGTACAAAAAGATGCTTTCGATTATTTAGATGCTCCAATATTAAGAGTAATGGGTGGTGATGTTCCATTGCCGTATGCTCCTACATTAATTGAAGCGTATTTACCAAACGCTGCAAAAATTATTAAAGCGGTAAAAGAAGTAATGTACGTATCTAAATAGATACTAGTAGTTAGTATTTAGATATTAGAATTTAGAATTTAGATATTTAATTAAAAAAGGTTTGCATTAATTTGCAAACCTTTTTTTGTTTTAATATCGTTGAAAACTATTACAATCCTTGGTTGAAAACATGGGAGAAGTTTCTGATATTCGTAACTCAATAGTTATTAAAATGATTAATTACAACAAGGTAGTTGCAGCTGAATTAGGGGTTCGTGAGCAACAAGTAGAAGCGACTATAAATTTATTAGATGAAGGTGCAACCATTCCATTTATTTCGAGGTATAGAAAAGAAGTAACGGGCACTTTAGACGAAGTGCAAGTTGGTGCCATAAGAGATAGAATTACACAACTTCGAGAATTAGATAAACGCAGAGAAGCCATTCTAAAATCATTAGAAGAAATGGGTAAACTTACGGATGAGCTAAAACAAAAAATAGATGCTGCCCAAAGTTTAACCATACTAGAAGATTTATATTTACCCTACAGACCAAAACGCAAAACGAAAGCAAGTGTTGCAAAAGAAAAAGGGTTAGAGCCTTTATCTATTAGTGTTTTCGAACAAGGAGCTGTGGATCCAAAAATACTTGCTGAGAAATATATTGATGTAGAAAAAGGTGTAAACACTGTTGAAGAAGCATTACAAGGTGCGCGTGATATTATAGCTGAAAGAATTTCTGAAGAGGCCGAAGCGCGTGCAATGGTTCGTGAATTATTTTTAAAGAAAGGATTTTTCAGATCAAAAGTTATTAAAGGAAAAGAAGCCGAAGGAATTAAATACAAAGATTATTTCGAATGGTCGGAGTCTGTTAAAGATGCACCATCACACAGAGTATTAGCTTTACGTAGAGGCGAAAAAGAATTGTTTCTTTCTTTAGAAATTTCACCAGAAGAAGAAGAGGCAATTGAAAACTTAAATAAGAAATTTATCATCCATACAAATGCATGTTCAGAAGAAGTTCGAACTGCTATTAAAGATGGATACAAGAGATTATTAGCACCATCCATAGAAACAGAAACAAGAGTGTTTACTAAAACACGTGCCGACGAAGAAGCGATAAAAGTTTTTGCAGAAAATGCTCGACAATTATTATTAGCTGCTCCACTCGGGCAGAAAAGAGTGATGGCTATTGACCCTGGTTTTAGAACGGGTTGCAAACTTGTTTGTTTAGACGAACAAGGCAAACTGCTTGATAATACTGCTATTTACCCACATGAACCACAAAAGAAATTAGTTGAAGCACAAGCTATAATTAAACAGTTATGTGAGAAGCATAAAATTGAAGCAATTGCAATTGGTAATGGAACTGCTGGAAGAGAAACCGAAACAGTAGTTCGTACCATGAAACTAGAAAATGTGTTAGTGGTAATGGTAAACGAAAGTGGTGCATCTATTTATTCAGCATCCGAAGCTGCACGTGATGAATTTGCAGATTACGATTTAACAGTACGTGGTGCAGTGTCTATTGGCAGAAGATTAATGGACCCTTTAGCAGAGCTTGTAAAAATTGATCCTAAATCTATTGGCGTTGGGCAATATCAACACGATGTTGATCAAACTAAATTGCAAAAATCATTAGACGATGTAGTGAGTAGTAGTGTAAATGCAGTTGGTGTCGAGTTAAATACTGCATCCAAACAATTACTCTCTTATGTATCTGGATTAGGTCCACAACTTGCACAAAATATTATTGAATACAGAAATGCAAACGGTGCTTTTCGTACTCGTGCTGAATTAAAAAAAGTAGCACGTTTAGGTGATAAAGCTTTTGAACAAGCAGCAGGATTTCTACGCATTCGTTCTGCAGAAAACCCATTAGATGCCAGTGCAGTTCATCCAGAGCGTTATACTTTGGTAGAACAAATGGCTAAAGATTTAAAATGTTCTGTAAGCGATTTAATGAGCTCTGCAGAAATAAGAGCTAAGCTAGAATTGAATAAATATATTTCTGATGAAGTTGGTTTGCCAACACTGAAAGATATCATGAATGAACTTTCAAAACCAGGACGCGATCCACGTGAACAGTTTGAAGTGATTCAATTTTCGGAAGGAGTAAACAGCATGGAAGATTTAAGAATCGGAATGCAGTTAACAGGTATTGTAACCAACCTTACTAAGTTCGGAGCCTTTGTAGATATTGGCGTTCACCAAGATGGCTTGGTACATATTTCACACATATCAAATACGTTTATTGATGATCCTGCAAAAATTTTAAAGGTTTCACAAAAAGTGCAAGTTAGCGTATTGGAAGTAGACATTGCTCGTAAACGTATTTCATTAAGTATGAAATCTGAAACAGCTCCACGTGCTCCAAAATCAAAACAAACAACTAATTCTAAAACAGAAAATGTTCCTGCAAAAACAGATGAACAATCGATGAAAGAAAAGTTGGCTATGTTGGCCTCTAAGTTTAGTCGTTAGTAATTAGTAGTTAGTCTTTAGACTGTCGCAGAGATGTCCATTTCTAACGACTAAAGACTAGCGACTAACTACTATATTTCAAGGAAAGGCAATCTCATCATTCACAATAAATACTGACGGAAATTCTTTTTCTACTTTTCTAAATAATTTATACGCTTCAATTCGGGTGCGGTAATTTCCGGCACGTAATCTGAAGTATGGTTGTTGATAAATTAAATAGGTTTCGATTTCTGGAAACATGGCTGCGAATTTAGATTTTAATTCTAATGCCTCCGATCTATTTCCTCCATAGTATAATTGAACTCTGTAGCCTTGTATAGATGGTTTGGTTTTATCGAGTTCTAATTTTTTCTGTAATAATTGTTCTGTTTTGGGTTCCATTAACCAAGTAACACCTACACTATCTTGTGCCAAGATGTTACTTGAGTAAAAGAGTACTATACATAACAATACTATTCTCATAATTTTTATGCTTCGGCATTTGCACCGTGGCAATTTTTATATTTCTTACCGCTACCACATGGGCATTGGTCGTTTCTGCCAATTTTTTGTTCTACTCTTACAGGCTGTGCTTTTTGCTGCTCTTGTCCTGGCATTAAAGAACCATCAGGCATTCTAATGGCGTCATCCGTTCTACTGGTTTTCAATTTCGCATCATTACGTGGAGCAGTTCTTGCTTCGCGCACATCATCCGAACTTGCTTGTTGCGGAATGTTTCCTTTAAATAAGAAACTAGTTACCTCTTTATTTACAGTAGAAACCATTTGCTTAAATAATTCAAACGACTCGAACTTGTAAATTAACAACGGATCTTTTTGTTCGTACACTGCATTTTGTACCGATTGCTTTAATTCGTCCATCTCGCGCAAATGCTCTTTCCATGCATCGTCAATTAAGGCTAAACTTACCGAACGTTCAAACGCTTTTACTAATTCTTTTCCACTGCTTTCGTACGCCTTTTTCAAATTAGTAGTAATCTGTATTTGACGCATCCCATCTGTAAATGGCACTACAATGTTTTCAATAGTTTGTCCTCTACTTTCAAATACATCTTTAATTACTGGCATTGCAACTTCAGCCATGCGCACAGATTTACGTGTGTAAAATTCTGTTAAATGATGGTATAACTTTGTTGCGATGTTAGATGGTTTTTCTCCCATAAATTCAGCTTCAGAAATATCAATGTCTGTTGAGAACAAACGGATCATTTCTAAGCGGAAGCCTTCGTAATTTTTTTCATCTTGATATTGGGAAGCAACTTCTTCACAAATATCCATCAACATATTATCAATATCAACTTCTAAACGCTCGCCAAATAAAGCATTGTGGCGCTTCGCATAAATTACAGTACGTTGCGAGTTCATCACATCATCATACTCTAACAAACGCTTACGAACACCGAAGTTGTTTTCTTCTACTTTTTTCTGTGCACGTTCAATAGATTTGGTAATCATCGAATGTTGAATAACTTCTCCTTCTTCCAATCCCATTCTATCCATTAACGATGCGATTCTACCCGATCCGAACATACGCATCAAATCATCTTCTAAGGAAACGAAGAACTGCGTAGAACCCGGATCTCCTTGTCGGCCCGAACGTCCACGCAACTGTCTATCTACACGACGACTCTCATGTCTTTCGGTACCTATAATTGCTAAACCTCCGGCATCTTTTACACCTGGGCCTAATTTAATATCCGTACCACGACCCGCCATGTTGGTAGCAATGGTTACCGTTCCAGACTTACCAGCTTCCGCTACAATATCTGCTTCACGTTGGTGTAACTTTGCATTTAACACTTGGTGTTTAATGCCGCGTAACTTCAACATACGACTAAGTAATTCGGAAATTTCTACCGAAGTTGTACCCACTAATACTGGTCTTCCATTAGTGGTTAATTCTACAATTTCTTCTACAACCGCATTGTATTTTTCGCGTTTAGATTTGTATACTTTATCCTCGTTATCTTTTCTAGAAATGGGTCTGTTCGTTGGAATTTCAACAACATCTAATTTGTAAATTTCCCAAAACTCCCCTGCTTCTGTTGTTGCAGTACCCGTCATACCACACAATTTATGGTACATACGGAAAAAGTTTTGAAGTGTTACCGTTGCATATGTTTGGGTAGCATCTTCAACTTTAACATTTTCTTTTGCTTCAATTGCTTGGTGTAAACCATCAGAGTAACGGCGGCCTTCCATAATACGACCCGTTTGCTCATCTACAATTTTAATTTTACCACCATCAATTATATACTCTACATCTTTTTCAAATAATGTATAGGCTTTTAATAATTGATTTACCGAATGTATACGTTCCGACTTAATGGAGAAGTCGCGCATTAACTCATCTTTACGTGTAATTTTTTCTTGGTCTGTTAACGTTGATTTTTCAATCTCAGCAATTTCAGAACCTACATCAGGTAACACAAAAAAGTTTTGATCTTCGCCACTTGCAGTAATTAATTCAATTCCTTTTTCTGTTAGTTCGATAGAATTATTTTTTTCATCAATTACAAAAAATAATTCGGCATCTACTTTATGCATTTCTCTTTGTTGATCTTGCATGTATTGATTTTCTGTTTTAGTGAGGATTTGTTTCATTCCTGTTTCACTTAAAAACTTAATCAATGCTTTACTTTTTGGTAATCCTCTAAAGGCTCTTAACAAAGCAAGTCCACCGTCGTCAACTTTATTTTCAGAAATTAATTTCTTAGCATCTAATAATGCCGTATTAATAAAATTCTTTTGTGCATTAACCAAACGTTCGATGCGTGGTTTTAAATCGTAAAACTCATGCTGATCGCCACGAGGAATAGGACCAGAAATAATTAATGGAGTACGAGCATCATCAATTAAAACTGAATCGACCTCATCCACCATTGCATAATGCAATTTACGTTGCACTAAATCTTCTGGGCTATGCGCCATGTTATCTCTCAAATAATCGAAACCAAATTCGTTATTGGTACCGAAAGTAATATCGGCTTGGTATGCTTTTCTTCTTTCCGGAGAATTCGGCTGATGTTTATCAATACAATCAACAGTTAAACCGTGGAACTCATATAAAGGGCCCATCCATTCACTATCTCTTCTTGCCAAATAATCGTTCACGGTAACAATGTGTACTCCTTTACCAGCAATTGCATTTAAGTATGCCGGTAGGGTTGCTACTAAGGTTTTACCTTCACCCGTTCCCATCTCCGCAATTTTACCATTATGCAATACGCTACCCCCAATTAATTGTACATCATAATGCACCATTTCCCATTTCATTGGGTTTCCGGCAGCTAGCCATGTACTTGCATGCGTTGCTTTATCCCCTTTAATTACTACATTTTCTTTGTGTGCCGCTAATTCTCTATCGGCATCTGTTGCGGTAACTTCAATAAATTCGTTGGTAGAAAACCTGCGAGCGGTTTCTTTTACCACAGCAAATGCTTCTGGTAAAATTTCCTTTAATACTTGCTCTATGAGTTCGTTTTCATTCTTCTCTAATTTGTCGATTCTATCATATAAATCCACCTTATCAGAAATATCCATGTCTGGTTCTTTCTCTATACGGCTTCTAATTTCTGATAGCTCCGATGAAATTTCTGAAGTATATTCTTTAATACGAGCTTTAAATTGAGCAGTTTTTGCACGAAGTTCATCGTGACTAATTGACTGCAATTTTTGAAATTCAGTATTAATCTTATCGATAATTGGACTGATTTCTTTTATATCTCTATCTGACTTATTCCCGAAAACCTTCGATACAAAAGATGAAATGAAATTTGACATGAATCTTTATTATTTGTTTGTACACTATTACCAAAAGTCTAGCCAAAGCTAATGTTTTGACAGAATGGCATAAGGAACAAATATATCCCAAAAATAGCTAATAAGCTAATTTGCATAGTGGCAAATTGTAAAGATTTTGCTGAGTAGAGATAAAAGCAATAAATAATTAACTTTGACGAAAATTCGATAAATGAACATCTTAATATTAGGCTCTGGAGGTAGAGAATCGGCATTTGCTTGGAAAATTAGTCAAAGTGAAGAATGCGAAGCTTTATTTATTGCACCCGGAAATGCTGGAACACAAGCATATGGACAGAATGTTGATATTTCTGCAACAGACTTTGCTGCCATCAAAAACTTATGTATCGAGCAAGATATAAACATGGTAGTAGTAGGGCCAGAGGATCCATTAGTAAAAGGCATTGTAGATTTTTTTGCTGATGACGAAGAGATTGAACACATAGCGGTAATTGGCCCAAGCAAAAAGGGAGCAGAATTAGAAGGCAGTAAAGATTTCAGCAAGCGTTTTATGCAGCGACATAATATACCAACAGCTGCGTATGAAACCTTTACAAAAGATGAACTAGAAAAAGGCTTAGCGTATTTAGATAATCATACTTTACCAATTGTTTTAAAAGCCGATGGTTTAGCAGCAGGTAAAGGTGTGCTCATTTGTGATAACAGAGAAGAAGCTAAAAACGAACTTAGGTTGATGTTAGCAGAAGCAAAGTTTGGGGAGGCTAGTGCGAAAGTAGTGGTGGAAGAATTTCTAACCGGCATAGAACTTTCGGTTTTTGTATTGTTTGATAATTTTAATTACCTCATTTTACCAGAGGCTAAAGACTATAAAAGAATTGGAGAAGGCGATACTGGGTTAAATACTGGTGGTATGGGTTCTATCTCTCCTGTACCTTTTGCCAACAGTGCATTTATGGAAAAGGTAGAAGACAGAATTATTATCCCAACAGTTGAAGGCTTAATTGAAGAAGAAATTGATTACAGAGGTTTTATATTTATTGGATTGATGAATGTAAACGGAGAGCCATTTGTAATTGAATACAATGTAAGAATGGGCGACCCAGAAACAGAAAGTGTAGTGCCTAGAATTGAAAATGATTTAGTTGATTTGTTTTTAGCGGTGGCCGAAAGCAGGTTAAACGAAAAGAAATTAATTACAGACCCACGACATGCTGCAACAGTAATGTTAGTAGCTGGCGGTTACCCAGGAGAATATGAAAAAGGCAAAGAAATTAGTTCTTTAGAAAACATAGAGTATACTCATGTGTTCCATGCAGGTACGAAAGTATTAGATGGCAAAGTAGTTTCTAACGGCGGTAGAGTAATTGCAGTAACTAGTTTAGATATTGATAAGCAAGAAGCATTGCGCAGATCCAATCAATATGCCGAACAAATTCAGTTTGATGGAAAATATTTTCGTAGAGACATAGGTAAAGATTTATCAGTTTAAAATATAAAATTATGAAAGAGGTACTAACTTATTTTTTCAGAAAAAAAGATCCAAACAGACCAAGTAATTTTAACATCCGTGCAATGCACACCATCAATAAAATTTCTATACTGATGTTTATCATTGCCTTAAGTGTTTACATCATTAGAAAATTATTATAATTAAAAAGAATGAAAAAGATAATTAAAACGAATAACGCACCTGCACCAATTGGCCCGTATAATCAGGCGGTAATGTCAGGAAATATGTTATTTATTTCTGGACAAATTGCCATTAACCCAGAGAACGACCATTTGCTTTTGGGCGATATTGAAGTGGAGACCCATCAAGTAATGAAAAATTTAAAAGCTATTTTAAAAGAGGCTGAAATGGATTTTTCTAATGTGGTAAAAACAAGTATTTTTTTATCAGACATGTCGCACTTTGCACAAGTAAACGAAATTTACCACACTTATTTTAACGGCGAATACCCAGCAAGAGAAACGGTTGCTGTATTAGGTTTACCCAAAAGCGTAAACGTTGAAATATCAATGATTGCTACTAAATAAATTGAATTCTAAAGCTAAATATTTTATTGCAGGCGCCATGTCGTCTATCATTTGGGGATTTTTCTCTATTTCGTTAAGAGCGATTAAAGATCATCCATCCATGCAAATATTAGTATTTAGGATATTGTGCTCTTTAATTATTACCATCATCATTTCTTTAGTCATCAGAAAAAAAGTATTCAAAAAAGATGTTGAGTATTTAGAATCTTTAGACAAAAAAGAACGAAAGAAATTATTGCTTCGCATTTTATACTCCTCATTAATAGTTACTGCAAATTGGTTTTCATTTATATATGTAATTAACCATGTTAGTGTACAAGCAGGAGCATTTGCATACATGGTTTGCCCAATAATTACGGCTGTTTTCGCATTTATATTTTTGAAAGAAAAGCTGAGCACTATTAAATGGGTTTCTATCGTTTTATGTTTTTTAAGTATCGCATTTTTATCCTTAGGATTTGTAACCGAAGTTATTTACTCCGTAATAATTGCTGTTTTGTATGCGGCTTATTTAATGTTGCAGAAGCGTATAGAGGGCTTAGATAAATTAAATGTGTTGATGCTTCAATTATTAATCTCTTCTGTATTTGTAATCCCTATTGCAGGTATAGAACATGTAACTTTTACAAGCGATGTAAATTTCTGGATTCAGATTGTAATCATCTCTATTCTCTTTACGATTATCCCTTTGTTCCTAAGTTTATATGCATTAATTGGAATGCCTTCTTCAACCATGGGTATCTTAATTTACATTAACCCAATAGTAGCATTTATAGTAGCTTTCTTTTATTTTGATGAGAGCAGTACGGTACAAAAAATGATTGCGTATTTTATATTATTAATATCTGTAATCTTATTTAATTACTCTTTTATTAGAGGGATGTTTAGTATACAGATTAGAGAGAAATAATTTTATTTAAAAATTAATAGACTTCAATTCGTCACCAAGTTTATGCAATGCTTGTTCTATCTTTTTACGTTGAATTAATCTTGGTTTTTTTAAACCAGAGGCATAGTGTTGAATTTGTTTTTGATTAATTCCTGTGATTTTTTCCAAACCAGATTTTGTAAATACTCCGTTGTAGTAATTAAAAAAACTTTCTAAATCAAATGTATATTCTATTATATAATCAGATTTTAAATAATTAGCGATTTTATCGTCGTTATATTTTATATACAATCTTATTGATTTGTCAATGCTTTTTTTCACCTCTTCAACACTGTCGCCAGTAGCATATAGTCCTGCAAACTTATCAGAATATGCAGCATACACATCTACTCCTCTTTCAATAATTATATTCAATTTTTTCATATCAAATAATTAAGCCCATATCTTTAATCATTTTTTTCTTAAGCCTTCGGGTACTTCTTTAGAACCATGATATGGAACAGGATATTTGAACCCATTCTTTTCGTATATATAATGGCTTCCTTCAGATTTTAGTAATCTCCAACCATTCCTTCTTACAATTGTATGAAACTCTCTAGACTTCAATCCCCAATCCCTCAATTAAAGGTAGCAATAATACTACCATTTGTCAAGTAAAATTTGAAATTAAAAATCTAAACTTAAGGAAACATAGTAAACTGGTTTTTCGGCTACCATATTGTTTTGAACTCCCCAGGCCATATCGAATCGTACGAAATAACCTAATAGCCTAGATCTTGCTCCCCAGCCATAACCTCCTACAATTGGGTACTTAGATTGTATGGCTGTTACCGAAACCGGATCGCCCTGCACCTCAATTCTATTAAACCTGTTTTCATCGCTAAACATTTCTGAACCTAACCATGCCGCACCAACATCTGCAAAAGGCATTAATTGGAAGTTTTTTACAAAATCAGATTTGATAGGTCTGTTTAAAAAATAAGAAAATACGGGGAATCGTATTTCTGTATTCACCACTAAAAAATTATTACCATTTCTAATGTTTTGCGTAAAGCCACGCATGTTTGTAGCCAAGGCTTGATACTTATATTCTCGTGTTTGATCAATTTGTATATCGTTGTTAAATCTTGGAATAAACCAACCATCTACACCACCTAAGTAGTACATAACTTTTTGCTTTGCCAATGAAGAAGAACCTGCTACTCTTCCTGCAAATATAATTTGGCGGTGAATTTTTTCATAACGTCTGTAATCGAACCCAATGTTTACCATGTTTTGTGATGGGCCACCTAAAGATCTAAGTAATTCGCCAAAGTTTTCATTGTTCTGTCCAAACTCTTTAAAGTGTTCAAAATATATTTTATAACGTGTACCGTTAAATAAATTTAGGCCCTTACTAATTGTATTGTCGTACACATACTCTAGTCGGTACGCAAAATTATCAGCATAAAAATTAGGAACATTAATACTAAAACTATCTGTAGAAAGTAAAATGAGTTCATCTCTTCTATATAACACAGAACCTCTCAATGCACTGTGTTCGTTAAATGGATATTTAGCTACAAACCTAAACTCATAACTGTTTGTTTTTACAGCGTTAAATCCGAAGAAGCTATTTCCACCTTGTTTGTAAAATATAAATTGTTTGTCTAACCTCTTCTTTAAATTCTCGTAACTCAAATAATATTCTGGTATCGTTAAATTACCTGCTAGTCTGAAACCTCCAGTAATTCTGTAGTCTTCCATTAAATCTGCTGTACCTAATTTTATTAACGCGTTTACATTTGCATTAATAAATATGGGACCAACCCCTGTAAACTGTTGGTAAGTATTAGTAAGTGAGCTGTTATCTATTTGACTTACCACATAGTTGGTTGATATTTCTGGAGTATATGGTTTAGGCGACGATTTTTTAAAATAATCATCCAAACTAAGTGCGTTCGCTTTTTGTATTTGCTCTAATTTTTTATCTTTTTTGATGTATACAATTTGGAAACCATCGGCTGTTTTTTGAGTTACCGGAATAGTTTGTTCGGATTTTTTACGAGGAAAATCTGATTGAAAGTAGTACGTGTCAAATATACTAGGAGTATACGTTCCAGAATCCAACCTATTTGTTCCAAGTTTAATAAGAGAATCTGTAATCGCAATCATTCTTACAGAATCCGCATGGCTTATCGAATCTTGTTGCCTTTTAAATTCTATGTTTGCTATTTTTTGTGCGTAAGTTTTTTGTTGCTTAAGTGCAAAAGGTGTTATACTGGTATATGTTGTATCGGTATTTGATTTATTTATTGGCTTTACAAAAATTTGCCATTGCCCATTTTTAGAAATTATTTCAGAAAACCTTCTCGTTCTTCGCGATTGATCATGGTCTATAATATTTCGAGAATAGTTACTTGCTTGGTGTGTTGTAAAAGTATCTTTATAAACCGTAATAGTGGTATCGTACCAATAAATTGTAGTGTCGAAACTATACAAGGCAACACTGTCAAAGCTTAAAATATTTCTGTTTATAATACCCGACTCATCACTTAAATATGCCATTTGCATGGTATCTATTCTAATGGGGTTGAGTTCATTTACAAACGGTGTTTTGGTAACTCTAGTAAGCACTGGGTTGCGTTGCTCATAATTGTATATAAACAAATCATAAGAATTTATATTCGGAAATTTAGAATACAATACATTTTTCAAGCTATCCTCTTGTCTGTTCGAACTAAAAATAATATTGTCTGATGTTTCTAAAAATCGAGGAGTTAAATCGTCGAACCAATCGTTTGTAATTTGTTCATCCCTACGTGATGGAATGTCGTAAACATATATATCCGACTGGCCATTTCGCAAAGCAGAAATCACCCATTTACGTCCGTCTTTAGCATAATCGAAGTCGAGTATTTTTTCGTACTTGTACATGTTTACTGTAATCGATTCTTTTTTATCTCTTAAGTTTACAATTTGTACAAATGGCATACTTCTTTTTTCGAATGCTATGGCTAATAAGAAACTACTAGGGTGCCAAGTAATAATTGGTGTGCTTGCTTGTTGTAAGAAGGCTACCGATTTCATCCCAGATTTAAAAACACGCTTTGTTTTATTTGTAACTAAATCATAAATATAAACCGAATACTTGCCTTCTCGGTTTACCACATAGGCATAGGATTTGCCATCTGGTGAAACTTTAAATTGTACATAATTTAGTTTCTTAAATCGTTTTTTGTTTTTATGAACAAATCGCTCTCGAGGGTCGTTCTTTTCTTTGTTTACATCATCATTTTTAAAAAGCTTTGTATAATAGTCTAACCATAGTGGACCTAGTTCTTTAAAGTCTAAACCAATTATATAACTAAAACCATTTTCTGCATTTCTATTTACACGTGTCATGTATACAATATTAGAAATGGATGCAGCTCCAAAATTATCAACTACGTATTTCCATATAGAATGTCCAACTGCTGCGGCATCTCTCTCGGGTATGCGATTAAATTTTTTATATCGACCTTCAACAATACCGTCTTTTAATTCGTTTTCTATTTGAATGTTCCACTCTTCTGCCAAAAAAGAAGTTAAGCCAGGTAAATACCAATCGGGTAAAGTAAGTAAAGTGGAGTTCGAAACTTTTTCTTGAATATTACCACCGTATAATAAATCTGAAATTAATATTTGAGCAACCCCTTTACGAATTTGCTTTTGAAGTTCAATAGTATTACCATCAAAATAAACAAACAATTTATTGCCGACTATTTGTGTGAGTCCACCAGTATTTTGTTGTTGATCGGTTATTAAACCTAAATTGGTTTGCTTTAAATCGGTGAATTTATTGTAGGATAGAATTTTAATTCTTCCTTCTAATTTATAATCGAGTAAATCTTCTATTTGACGTAAATTCTGCTCTGCAATTTTACCCACCATGGCAGCAAGCTCTTTACCATCTTTATAATAATACGTATCGAAATGAGGAGAGCGGTAATAGAACCATTGAAAATCTTTGTATTGAACTCTGTTTTTGCCAAAATCTGTTTGAGTGCCTTGTGCTTGTGCAAACAGCTTATTAGGCGCTATAAAATTAAGTAGCACAGCTATTAAGAACACAGAATATTTAAAACAATTAGTTCTCACCATCCAAAAATCAGAACATTAAATTTAAGGAAAAAATTGAGAGCATTGCTTTAGATGTGTAAATTTTTATCATTTTTGTTTATGTTTAAAATAAAGACATTCAGTTTTAACCCTTTTCAAGAAAACACCTATTTGTTAGTTAACGAACAAAACGAGGGAATTCTTATAGATCCGGGCTGTTCAAACGCTCAAGAAGAACAAGAGTTAACATCATTTATTACAGATAATAACATACAATTAACGCTATTGTTGAACACACATGCACATATCGACCATGTTTTAGGTTATGCTTTTGTAAACAAAACGTATAATTTAACTACAAGGTTACATGCCTCAGAAATGGAAGTGTTTAGAGCGGTAAAAGTATATGCCCCTAATTACGGCTTTATGTATGATGAAGGTCCAGAACCTATCGATTTACTAAAGGATGAAGAAATAATACACTTTGGAGATGATGAACTTAAAGTGTTGTTTTGCCCTGGACATAGCCCTGGCTCCGTAGTGTTTTATTGTGAGAAACAAGGATTTGCAATTTCTGGAGATGTGTTGTTTTACAGAAGTATTGGCAGAACAGATTTACCCGGCGGCGATCATGGTACCTTACTACGATCCATTAAAAATAAATTATATACCTTACCTGATGATACGGTTATTTTCTCGGGGCACGGACCACAAACTACTATTGGTGCTGAGAAACTATATAACCCATTTGTAAATATGTAATAAATGAACTTAGCCTACTTTTTTGCGAAACGATATTTATTCTCGAAAAAATCGACTCAAGCGATTAACATTATCTCCTTTATTTCTGTAATTGGAGTTTGCATAGGCTCAGCGGCTTTATTTATTATACTTTCTGTTTTTAATGGATTCGAAGAGCTTAATTTAATTTATTATCAGAAATTAAGTCCCGATTTAAAAATAATGAAGTTGGATGATTCTTATTTTCATCCGAATAAACTAAACAGCATAAAAAACAAGGTAGATACTACTGTTTACACTTTAGTAAATACTGTTGAAGACCAAGCATTATTAAAATACAACAATACACCGTATTACAGCATAGTAAAAGGAGTATCTGCAAACTTCTTAACTTTAAAGGGCATCGATTCTAGTTTAATTGCAGGTGATTTTTTCTTTGAAGACAGTATAGCCGAATATGCTGTAATGGGTAAAGGCATTTCGGATGCATTAGGCATAGATGTTAGCCAAACCATAGAACATGTAGATGTGTTTGCTCCAAAGTCTAACATCAACACACAAAGTTTAGATCCTAGTTCATCCATCAAACAAAAATATTTTTTTCCGGCAGGAATATTTAGTGTTCAACAGAATTTAGACGAACGTTATATTTTTACATCTCTACATTTTTCACAAGATTTATTTGAAAAAAACGATTCGATAAATGGCTTAGAAATATATTGTCAATTTGAAAAAGAAATGTTTCAATTACAAAAATTATTGAGCGATAAATTGCCATCAGAATTTATTATTAAAAACAGATACGAATTAAACGAAACGCTCTACAAAGTACTAAATACGGAGCGTTGGGCGGTTTATTTAATATTAACATTGATTTTAACAGTAGCTATTTGTAATATTATTGGCGCAGTAACCATGTTAATTATTGATAAGAAAAAAGACATTGCATTGTTGCGTGCAATGGGCATGAACCAATACACCATAAGGCTAATTTATTTTATACAGAGTTTGTTAATTTCTGTTATTGGCTTGGTAATTGGATTAATAATTGGGGGAGTATTTGTATACTTACAAGATAAATTTGGCTTGGTAACCATTGGAGGTTCGGAGCAATTCTTAATTCAGAAGTACCCGGTAAAAATGATTTATAGTGATTATCTATTGGTGTTTGGAACCGTAATGGTATTAAGTATAATTACAGGTTGGCTTACTTCTGCACAAAGTAAAAAGGCTGGAGAATCTATAAAAGATAGCATTTCATAACATTTAAAAGCGATGGCATTAAAAAAATTAACCCTATTAACTATCATTACTATTTTATCGAATTTCAGTATAGCTTTCGCACAAGACTTGTTAGTAACTAAAAGTTTAGACTCTATAAATTGTAAAATTGAAGGTACAAAAGGAAGTTT
>CALRTZ010000050.1:0-20675 GCA_943371235.1 Sphingobacterium thalpophilum
ATGGCAAATTCATTACAAACAAAAATTATCAATTTAAGAAGTAACGATTCGCCAAACGATAGTTTATTTATTAGAATAATTGCAGAACCAGGTGCAACATCAAATAATATTTTAGACACTAATTATATTGATGCAGCTTGGTCGGATACCCTTGGTAACATTACAAGAGGTGCAAATGCAGAACAATTTATTGTAAAAGGTAAAGGTTCTTTGTTAGCGCGATTATCCATACAAGCCGATAGCAATAGTGCAAGTGTAGTACCTTACAAATTTAAAATAATTAGTTACGATAAAACTTGCTTTGTGCCATTAGCAGATACACTAAATTATGTGTTATATGTTTTGGGTAATCCTTGTTACAGCTCAGTTTCATCAAGTGTTACAGCCTGCGATAGTTTTGTTTCTGTAAATGGTATAAAGTATTTTCAATCTACTACAGCTATCGATACTATACATACAGTAGTGGGTTGTAATTTGGTAACTATTCAAAGCATTACTATCATCCCCTCACCAGTAGCTAATTTTGATAACTTAAATATATACGTAACCGATACTTCAAAAACTTATACTTATAAAGTAGAGCCACAAAGCAATGCAACGTACCAATGGTTAGTATCTGCGAACGGATCTATTGTTTCTGGTGCCAATACAAATGAGTTAGTTGTGAAATGGAATGTGCATGCTGCTATGCAATCAATCACCTGTTTCATAAATAGAGGAAATTGTTTCGATTCTATTTCTTCACCAATTGTAGTTTCGCATATTGTGGGTGTAAATAATGTTGCTGTAACAAAAATCACTACGTATCCCAACCCTGTAAGCGAGGTATTGAAGTTTAACCTGAGCAATAATTTTGAAAACGCAAGTGTTAACATTTACAATACTCTCGGACAGCTTGTATTAAAAAATAGTTTAACCCAAAATGAATTAAATGTAAGCGTACTTCCTCAGGGGATTTATAATTTTAGCTTGGTGATTAATGGAATGAATTACCGAGGGAAGTTTGTAAAGCAATAATTTTTTTCTTTTACACAGAGACACAGAGAGCACAGAGTTAACTTACTCTGTGCTCTCTGTGTCTCTGTGTAAAAGTTTTATCTAGTACGACCATACGATCATTCGACAATACGAAGGCATCGACATCAAACTAGCACCTCTTTGCCCTACTAGTCACTAGTCACCATTCACTAGTCACTAATCTGCAAAGTCCTCTGCAACCTCCCCACATCAAACCCCTTCGCTTTTACGCGCTCCAAAATTTCGTTATACGTTTTTTCGTTGAGTTGCGGTGTGCGAGAGAGAATCCATAAGTAGTCGCGGTTCGGATGGCCAACTACTGCATAGGTATAATCCGAATTTAAATCGATGATCCAATATTTTCCTTTAAAAGGCCAAAAAAATTGTACTTCTAATTTTGCATTTCCAGAATTTTCTACCACAAAAGCTTTTCCTTTTATGCCAGATTTTTTACCAGTAACGCTGTCTTTATTACAAGCATTTTCTACGATAATATAACCATCATTAGTGGCAGTATACTCTGCCGTTGTGCAGGT
This sequence comes from Sphingobacterium thalpophilum, assembly GCA_943371235.1. GTDB lineage: Bacteria > Bacteroidota > Bacteroidia > Sphingobacteriales > Sphingobacteriaceae > CAJBVG01. The sequence continues at coordinate 1,554 of CALRTZ010000050.1, forward strand.
ACAACCTTTCTGAAAACGTTGCGGATAAGAAGCTATTTCGTACCACTTACCCGTATATCTTTTCAAATCTACTTGCGCTACGGTTTCTAAGGGTTCTTGCTTAGTTGCACAACCTAGTAAGGTGCTAACTAGTAATACTAATAGTTTTTTCATATAGGCAAGGTACGCTTTTGCGACCATACGACTGTACGACTATACGACCATACGAAGGGCACATAATCAGACTAGCATATCATTTGCTATAATTCACAACTCACAATTCACAACTCACAATTCATTTCACTTTGGTTCGATTCTTGCTCCAATCCAACCAAAGCCAAAACTCTATGAAAAAACTGTACCTACTGCTTTTAGCTTTTCTGCTGTTATTTAGTTCTCAAGTCTATTCGTCGCATTTAAGAGGAGGCGAACTAACTTGGAAATGTGTAAAGGAATCAGGAAAAAGTAAGTACACCTTTACCTTAACCGTGTACAGAAATTGTACGCCATGTAATAATTGCATGCTTAGCATAGAAACTGTTAAAATATGCAATACCACTGGGCAACTAAGTGTAGCCCTAAACAATGCAACTATTCCGAATACAAATTTCCCTCGTTTACAAACAGACGGTACCATTACAATGGCACTAAAAAGCAATATGGACATTACGCTTGGTTGTATAAATCCAACTGTAAACCCATACTCTTGTGCTACTACCGAACCGGGTGCTTTTGATCAATATGTTTACGAATCGGGTCCTATAGATTTAACCGGAATACAAGCGCCTGTTAATGCAGCTTCACCCATTATGTTTACATGGTATGGCACAGGTAGGCCTTATGCAAATAATTTAAAAAACAATGTTGGCGATAACAGTTTTGTAATTATCGCAAAAATGTTTCCGTACTTTGCAAACGGGTCTACAACTGCTAGCCCTGTAGCAGAGTGTTTTGATTCGGCTCCAGATTTTGCAGAAGTGCCAGTGTATAATATTTACACATCTGGGCTAGATTTTACCATATCTGGGAATGCAATCGATAAAGATTTAGACAACATCGTTTATAGTTTTGAAGATCCAGTTTTTTCTGTAAGTAATACAGATTGCCCAGAGTTTAATTCGGCTGTAGATATTTGGGAAAACTATCCATCTTATAATACATTAAATCCATTTGGATTGCTACCCACTCAACAAAACTTTAATACAAATACCGGCGAATATAAATTCAAACCATTAATGCCAGGAATTTTTAACGTAGTGATGAAAGCAGCATCCTACAAAGACAATCAGAAAGTATCTGAAATTATACGAGACTACAGAATTAATTTTATTATTTCTGGTGGATCTGAATTGAACAGAGCACCAAGTATTGCCGCACCTTTTATAGATGCAAACGGCAAACCGAGTTTTCAGAAAACTGTAACTGCTGGAACGAAAGTTCAAATTCCAATTGTTGTGAGAGATTCTACTGCAAACAACATGGCTTTATCTTCTCAATCATTAGAAATAACAGTAAATGGAATAGCGATGGGCTTAAATAATAGCGATACACTTATTGATTGCGAATTCCCACCTTGTGCAAGGCTCAATAAATTCAAAAACAATGCACCTTACACTCCATTTAACACGCCACCTGTAAATATTACAAATTCAGCCGGTCAATCGTTTGGATACGGATACCAATTACCTGCTGCGTATGGCAGTACAAGTAATGATACCCTTTGGATTTATTGGGGCACGGGTTGTAATAATTTAAGATTCGATAATTCTGCCGGACAAATTACACCAAAGAAATACGATTTTGTGATCAGTGTAAAAGACGATAGTTGCAGGTTACCAATGAAGGCCACCAGAGTAGTTTCGATAACCGTTAACCCTCCGGGTAATTATTTAAAGTCAGAATTAACCTGTGTAAATTTTATTCCATCAACTAATAAAGTTGAGCTTAATTGGAAGAACACCGGCGATTCGAGCACTTTTATGGGGTATGAAATTTATAGAAATAATACCCTGCTTCGCAGCATCACAAATTATGCAATTAATAGCTATACAGATACATCAATTTATGCAAGCTCCGATTCATTATACGCCATCAAACTTTTAAGTACTTGTGATAACGGTAATGTATTAAAATTTGAAAAAGTAATAAAAGAAATTGCAGTTAGCGCAACTCTTAACAAAAAAGACAAAGCAATTATTACTTGGAACCCTTTAAATACCGGTAAGTTGCCAAATACGAATGGATACATGGTGTATCGTAGTATTGGAAACACTCCATATAACTGGATACAAATTACTGATGCCGATGGAAATAATTTTAACACCACTGCAACTGACAATGTAAATTTATGCGGGCAAAAAGTGTACTACAAAGTAACTGCAGTTGATCTGCAAAATTGTGTATACGCTTCGAGCATCGACTCTATAATAAACACTCCTATGCAAGCGCAAATTTCTAAGAAAAATAAATGCGCAGGCGATCTTGTTAAATTTAAAGTTGATAATTTAATAGGGGGAGTGTTGCCCTATACAAATGTAAGGTGGTTAGGCGACGAAGGATTTGTTTCGTTTAATAAAGACTCTGCAAGTTTTACGTTTACGAAACCGGGTTACAAAAAATTCACCTTCACGGTTATTGATGCCATTGGTTGTAGGTATGATAAACTCGATTCAGTTTTAATTTACAAAGTCCCAATTGTAAATGTAAAAGTTGATTCGGCTTGCCCGGGAGCAGTTATAAACATTAATATTGTTCAGGATTCGCCAGATCCAGACGATTCTGTATTTGTATATGGTGATGATGGATTGTTTAGCAAAGTTGGTCCGTATTTTGATCCATTTTTTAGAAGTCCGCTATGGATATTTACGTCGAACAACGGAATAGGTAAATTCCCAATAAATATAAAAGTTACCAAAAGATTCGGATGTAGCATCACTAGAGTTGATACGGTGTACATAAGCGAACCCTCAGTGTTTATTGCAAACGATTCTAATACTTGTTGTAATACCAATACCGATACACTGCGTTTCTATTCAAAATATTTATCAAAACCATACGCCACAATTCATTGGTATGATGATGTAACAAAAACTGTTATTTTAAGTAATTCTGCAGTTTTGCCAGTATCAATGTTAACTACCAATACAAACATGCGGATAAAACTATATGTAGAAGATTCTAAAGGATGTATTGCTGAAGATATTAAACAATTTGCTATTGGCACCGGTATTAGTACGGCTAAAGATATCAGAATTGAAGTGTACCCAAATCCTACAAACGGAGTATTGAAATTTATATCGAGTACCTCCTTGCAGAGCGCAAACATTCGTATTTACAACACACTCGGACAATTAGTATTACAGCAAAGTATAGAACAAAATGAAATTACAGTGGATAAATTACCACAAGGATTTTATAACTTCTATATCGAATTCGAAGGCAAAAGTTTCAGAGGGAAGTTTGTAAAGGAATAACAAATATTTTTTTCTTTTACACAGAGACACAGAGAGCACAGAGTAACTTACTCTGTGCTCTCTGTGTCTCTGTGTAAAAGTTTTACCCGCTACCATATCTTCACCAACACCGAATCCCCCCTAAACATCGCATCACCCGCTTTCACTCCAAAGGCTTTATGGAACTCTGGCATGTTGGCAACAACTCCGTTTACCCTGAATTCTGCTGGCGAGTGTACATCGCTCATTACACGTTGCTCTAAAGTTTCTTTAGTGTACACCATCATCCAAGCATAGGCATAACCCATAAAGAAACGTTGATCTGGTGTATAGCCTCCAATGAGTTCGGTAGATTTTCCTTGTTTGGTTTTTTTGAATGCTTCGTAACCCATTACGGTTCCACCTAAGTCGGCAATGTTTTCGCCTTGTGTAGCATCTCCATTTATATGTAAACCATTTAACACGGTGTAGCCATTGTATTGCTCTACAATTAATTTTGTTTTTGCTTTAAATTTCTCTCTGTCTTCTTTCGTCCACCAATCGCGCAGGTTACCTGTTTCGTCGTATTGGCTTCCTTGATCATCAAAACCATGCGTAAGCTCATGCCCAAAGGTAGAGCCTCCTATAATGCCATACAACACGGCATCGTCGGGCATACGACCTTCAAATCCTGGTACGATGATGTTGCAAGCAGGCACACATATTTCGTTAAAGGTAGGGTCGTAATATGCGTTGTATGTTTGAGGTGTCATTCCCCATTCCGATTTATCAACAGGCTTGCCATTTTTCTTTATCATTTCATTGAATTGCCAAGTGCGCACTGCCATGGCATTTGCGGCATAGTTAGTTCTGCTTATGCTGATGCTCGACATATCTTTCCATTTATCTGGGTAGCCCACTTTCATGTTTACCTTTTGTAATTTAGAGAGTGCTTTTTCTTTTGTTTCTGCACTCATCCAATCTAAATTTTTAATATGATCGGCGTAAACTGTACGTACGTTTTCTCCAATTTCTAGCAGTTTTTCTTTCGTGCCTTTTGGTAAATATTCTTTCACATAAATCTGTCCAATTAACTCACCTAAAGATCCGTTCGTATCTTCTACAATCCTTTCCCAACGGGGCTTTTGAGATTTTCTGCCCGATAATGTTTTACCATAGAAATTGAAATTTTCAGCATCAACTGCTGCACTTAAATATTCAGCATAATTGCTAATTAATTTCCATTGTAAATACAATTTCCAATCATCAACAGAAATTGTTTTTAAATTTTTATTAAGTGCTTCAAAAAATTCTGGTTGCCCAACAATCGTACTGTCTGTTCCACTTAAATTCATGCTTGCATACAAGCTGTTAAAATCTATGGCAGCATATTTCTTTGCTAAATCTGCATTCGAAATTTTATTGTAGTTTTTATAAGGATCGCGGGTATCTTCTAATTTCCTGCTTGCCAATGCTAAGTTTTTTTCAATGTTAAATACTTTGCTGCTTGCATCTTTTTGTGTCGACAATCCCGTAAGTTCAAACATTTTCTGTATGTGTTTTACATACGCAGCACGGATGTTTGGGTTCTCGCCAGTAGTGCTGAAATAATATTCTCTATCGGGCAAACCAATTCCACCTTGGTATAAAAAGCTTGCGTTCATTGCAGAATTTTTATCGTCGGTACCTACTCTAAAATAGAATAAAGCATTGCAACCAATTTTATGTAATTCGGCAACTACAGTAGATATTTCGCTGCTATTTTTTATGGCGTTTATTTTGTTGAGGGTAGGAGTTAAGGCCGATAATCCATTTTTCTCAATGCTCAGCGTATCCATTCCAGAGAAATAATAATCGCCAATCATTTGTTCTTTGCTGCCTTTCTCAGCATTGCTAAGTGCAGCAGACTTTTCGCATATCTGGCGAACCTGAGAGTTCACAGTGTCTTGTATGGTTCTGAAAATTCCTACACTATTTTTTGTGCCTGGAATTGGGTTTTGTTTAAACCAATTATTATTGGCGAACATAAAAAAGTTTTCTGCAGGAGAAACGCTCGAATCGATGTGTGTAACTAAAGGATCTATTCCGTTTGTAGTAGTTTTATTGCTATTGCAAGCAAGCAATGCAAAGGCGCATAAGCTTAGGATTGTATATTTCATGAACTAAATATACAGAAATCATTATAATATGTATGAAGTGTGGGGATTTGTCTTTTAATTATTACAATACCTCAGAACCATCTTTTTTTAATGGCAATTTTAACCGCCTGAGCACGATTGTTTACATGTAGTTTCTGGTATATATTGCTGATGTGAGTTCTTACCGTATGTGGTGATATAAATAACTTTTCGGCTACCTCTCTGTGGTCTAAGCCATCAACCAAAGCTTGCAAAATGTCCATCTCTCGGTCTGATAAGTTTGTAATTAATTTTGATGGCGAAGGGCTGTCGGTATTCATCAATAATTTAAGGGCTTTGCGAGCAATGCTAGGACTCATGGGAGAGCCACCGTAGGTGTAAATTTGATGGATGGCATCTATCACCACGTCTACTTTTTCATCTTTCAATAAATAACCAATTGCACCCGATTTAATAGCTTCAAACACTTTTGTGTCGTCATCAAAAACCGTAAACATTAAAAACTTCGATTCCGGGTATACTTCCGATGCAATGCTAACCGTTTCAATTCCATCCATCACAGGCATATCAATATCCATTAATACAACATCAGGTATTTCATTATGATGTTCCTTCATTTTCACCAAAAAATCTTTTCCATGCGATGCATCAAAAATTACTTTTATTTCTGGATCAAAGGTTAGTTTATCAGCTAATGAAATCCTATTTGCCTGCTTATCGTCTACAATCGCAACCTTTATCATCTATATTCTTTAAAAAATCGAATTATTACCAATACAAAAATTGCAAATTCAAACCCCAACACAATACCTCATTTGATGTATATTCCCCGCTCCCCGCTCCCCGCTCCCTGCTCCCCACTCCCTGCTCCCTGCTCCCCGCTCTTCGCTCCCCGCTCCCCGCTATATACTCAACTCCACCTTAGTCCCCTTACCCAATTCAGAGTGTATGCTAAACCTCGCCCCACATTCTTCTGCTCTGTCGCGCATAATTACCAGTCCGAAATGTTCATTGCTGTAATCAACGCTTGTATCGAAACCAGCACCATCATCTGTAATGCTAAAATAAAACAAATTGGTTTTATCGCTTTTAAATGTTACGGTAATATTAGTAGCATCGGCATGCTTTAAAATATTGCTTAATGCTTCTTGGCAAATTCTAAATAAATGCAACGTAATACCCGGACTTAATTTTTGTTTACCAATAATTTCTTCTTCAAAATGTATATTGATGTGTGCGCTAAAGTCGAGCATCTTTTTTGCGAAAGCTTTAAACTTATCTGCAAAATCTTCTATATATAATGCCTGGTTATTAATGGCCCAAATGGTTTGACGAAGCGTAAGAATAGCTTGCCTACCTGTTTCAGTTAAGTTCTCTAAACGCAATTTTTCTTCCTCGGCGCTTAATTTTTCTGGATGAGAAATCATCCAATCTAAATTTGAAATTAAATAGGAGAGGTGTGCGCCCACATTATCATGTAAATCTCTGGCAATTCTCAAACGCTCTTGCTCCAATTCAAATTGAAGTTTTAGCTGTCTGTTTAATTTTAATTTCTGACGGTAAATTAGTAAGTAAATAATAGAAATGATAAACCCAATAATTAACATACCCATTAAAAAATAAAACCAATTCGTTCGCCAAAAGGGAGCCTTTATATTTATAATTAAAATTTTAGGTTCTTGGCTCCATGTGCCATCAGCATTGGCTGCCAAAATCATAAAGCCATACGTACCCGGAGGTAAATTAGAATACCTTGCAAAATGTTTAGTACCACTTTGTATCCATTGATTGTCATACCCACTCAAAATATATTTATAAGTGTTTAAGGATGGATTTGTAAATTCTAATGCCGAAAAATCGAACGATAAAGTGTTTTGGTTAAACTCTAAATTCAACTGATTGAGTTCATTATAACTGGTATCTGAAACATAAGGCTCGTCGAATAAGTTAATTTGATTAATAGCAATATTTGGAGCATTTTTGTTTATAATAATTTTATCAGGGTCAATAATATTTATTCCGTTTACACCACCAAAATACAACAATCCGTTTTCGTCTTTATAAAAGGCACCTGTGTTAAATTCATTCGATTGTAATCCGTCTTTTACCGAATAATTCTTAAACCTGCTAGTCTTTAAATTTAATACGCTTAAGCCCTTGTTATGGCTCAACCATAAATCACCATTTTTATCTTCTAACACACCGTAAATAAAATCGTCGGGCATACCTGAGGTAACATCGTATTTACGAAGAATTTCTGCATTCTCATTTATCTCATATAAGCCATTAATGGTTGAAACAAAAATTCTATTTTGTGCATTAATGCAAATAGATTTAACCATCAATGTAATTTTTGTTTCAATTAAATTGTTTGAATTATTTGTTTTTAAAAACAATCCACGTTCAGTTCCTATTATTAGTTTCTGTTTATGAAACACAAAACAAGTAACATTTTTGTCGATAATTTTTAATATTTGTTTGGGTTGTAAGTTTTGATTTAACTCAAAAAATTTCGAATTAGTAGAATCGTTGCAAAAGTAGTAGATCTTATTATCGTGTTTCTGTATGTATGGGTAAAACTGAAACTCCAAATTACTGGTTTTTTTTAAATAAGTATGTTTATTTGTATGATGGTTAAATAAAACTAGCCTGTCACTAAACATCATTAAAATTTCATTGTCAGAATGATTCGCCATTCCGAGTACCGATTTGAATGAGTTATTTTTCTCGTTCGCTGGTTCAAAATTGAATTGTTTAAAGGTATTATTAGGGTAATAAATAATGATGCCTTCGTTGTAAACACCTGTTATAATTTTGCCATCCTTAGTTTTAAGAATAGACTTAACCATGTTTGTTCTTTCATTAGGAGTTCTGAGGTGGGGGAATTTATTTAAATAAGGCGAGAACATTTTAATGCCCATTCCATTCGTGCTAATGTATAAGTTGTTGCTTTTATCAACCCCTAAATGTTGTATGTAGTTAAAAGAAAGTTCGTTGTTACTGAAACTATGTATGTACTCTTCTGTATTAAAAGTTTCTCTATTTAAGATATAAAAACCTTCTAAACTGGTAGCATAAAGTTTATGGTCCCATTCATATAAACCAGTGGATCTCTTAACAGGTGTATAATTGCTTACAGGTTGAGTGGTATAACTTAATTTCCCGTTTACCTCTTTAAATATATATATCTTTAGTTTGTTGGAGCTGAAACCTAGAAAAGTGGTATCGGACGTTTTCACAAACCTGTACATTTCTGGTTGTTTTTCTTTAAATTGTATTAATTCAACTTTATATTTTTTATAATCGATTTTTAAAATATGATTACCATTAAATGTAGTGAAAAAGTAATCTTTAATTTTTATAGCATTGCTAGTGGTATGTCTTGAATAATCGTTTAAAAACTTTTCACTTATTACATTAACAATTTTTTTTGTTTTTATATTAACCACCAATATTCTCATTCTTTCTTCAAAAATCAATATAAAATCACCATCGTATCCAATTATTTGATGAGTATTTTCTGACTTTATAATGTTGTTGAAATTATTTCTTACTCTATTGTATATGCTAATACCTCTGTCATGCGCAATCCATAATTCTTTATTTGGGAGTTCTGCAAATTCGAAAAAAGTGATGCCATAAATACTCGACGAATCATTCAGATTTTTTTTATAATGATGCATTTCATACCCATCAAATCTGTTTACACCATCTGCAGTACCTATCCATAAAAATCCTTTGTAATCTTGGTGTATGTCCCATACCGAATTCTGAGCCAATCCGTTTTCAACATTGTACGTAAAGTACCTGCGCTGTAATTGCGAATGAGATTGCAAGGTAAACCCTACAATAAATAGTATCAATAGTGCAATTACTCTCTTATTCATATTTACTGTACGTTGTACATTGTACATTGTACATTGTACAACGTACAGTGTACAATTTATTTCATGTAACGGAAATCTTGCCCCGCTTTAATGTTCAGCAACGACTCGTAAATCAACTTAATCACATTCTCCACATCGTCTTTATGTATCATCTCTACGGTTGTATGCATGTAGCGCAATGGTAATGATATCAGGGCTGATACTACTCCATCATTCGAATACGCAAAGGCATCGGTATCGGTTCCGGTAGAGCGCGATGATGCTTGGCGTTGGAAAGGAATTTTATTTTTCTCTGCTGTATTAATAATTAATTTATTCAGATTCATTTGCACTGCAGGTGCGTAAGATACTACTGGTCCGCGGCCACATGCTAAATCGCCTTGCGTAATTTTACTAATCATAGGCGTAGTGGTATCATGTGTTACATCTGTAACAATGGCCACATTTGGTTTAATTTTATTTGCAATCATTTCTGCACCACGTAAGCCAATTTCTTCTTGTACAGAATTTACTACATACAATCCAAATGGTAATTTCTTTTTATTCTCTTTTAATAAACGTGCTACTTCGGCAATCATAAATCCACCTGCACGGTTATCCAATGCTCTGCCTACATAGTAACGATCGTTGAGTTGCATAAACTCATCTTCAAACGTAACTACGCAACCAACGTGTATGCCTTTTTTCTCCACTTCGTCTTTAGAAGTGCATCCTGTATCAATAAAAATATTTTTGAGTGATGGAGTTTCTTCTTTCTCTCCACTACGAGTATGTATAGCTGGCCAACCGAATACACCTTTCACAATTCCTTTTTCTGTATGCACATTTACACGCATAGAAGGAGCTATTAAATGGTCGGAACCTCCATTGCGAATTACATAAATCAATCCATCACTCGTAATGTAATTTACATACCACGATATTTCATCGGCATGTGCTTCAATAACAACTTTGTACTCTGCCTTCGGATTAATAATACCAACTGCGGTGCCATAATTATCTACATAGGTTTCATCCACATACGGACGAATATAATCTAACCATATTTTCTGTCCCGAAATCTCGAACGAAGTAGGAGCCGCATTGTTTATATATTTTTCGAAAAACACAATCGAGTTCTTGTTCGTAACTGCTTTTGTTTTTGGAGTTGCTTTCTTTGCCATATTTGTTTATTAGGTTATTGAGTTATTGAGTTATTATGTTATTGGGTTATTAAGTTAATATGTTACTAAAATGCTTTATTAGCACACTAGCACACTAGCACACTATAACGGGATGTTTCCGTGTTTTTTCCTCGGGTTATTCTTCACTTTGTTTTCTAACATTTTAAATGCTTTAATTAATTTCTCACGTGTTTGTGAGGGTTCTATTACTTCATCAATAAAACCACGTTCTGCAGCTCTGTATGGATTTGCAAACATGTCTGAATATTGCTTTTCTTTTTCCAACCATTTAGCATCTTTATCTGCAGCTTCCGAAATTTCTTTTTTGAAAATAATTTCGGCTGCACCTTTAGCGCCCATTACTGCAATTTCTGCAATAGGCCAAGCATAGTTCATATCAGCACCAATGTGTTTAGAGTTCATTACATCATAAGCACCACCATAAGCTTTACGAGTAATAACCGTAATGCGAGGAACAGTAGCTTCGCAAAATGCGTATAACAATTTTGCACCGTTGGTTATAATGGCATTCCACTCTTGGTCGGTACCCGGCAAGAAACCCGGAACATCTTCAAACACTAATAATGGAATGTTAAAGCAATCGCAAAAACGCACAAAACGTGCCGCTTTGGTAGAAGCATTGTTATCTAATACACCTGCTAAGAACATCGGCTGGTTAGCAACAATTCCAATGCTTTTACCAGCTATGCGAGCAAAACCCACCACTATGTTTTCCGCAAAATTTTTATGTACTTCTAAAAAAGTATTTTCATCAATTACATTATTAATTACTTCGCGTATATCGTATGGTTGATTAGCATTTTCCGGAATGATGTTATTGAGTTCTTCTCTTACTTCGTTCGCAGGTTCATACGAAACACTTGGAGCGCGCTCTTCACAATTTTGAGGCATGTAACTCAATAGCTGTTTTAGATGGTTGATGCATTCTATTTCATTTGCACAAGAAAAATGGGTAACTCCCGATTTCGTAGAATGCGTACTTGCTCCACCTAACTCTTCAGAACTGACTTCTTCATGTGTAACCGTTTTCACAACGTTTGGTCCGGTTACAAACATGTACGAAGTGTTTTCTACCATCAATATATAATCGGTAATGGCAGGTGAATAAACTGCGCCACCCGCACAAGGGCCCATAATGGCGGAGAGTTGTGGAATTACTCCCGATGCCATGGTATTGCGATAAAAAATATCGGCATAACCGCCTAATGAAACTACGCCTTCTTGTATACGAGCTCCACCCGAATCGTTTAACCCGATTACTGGAGCACCGTTTTGCATGGCAAGATCCATGATTTTACAAATTTTCTCGGCATGTGTTTCAGATAAAGAACCACCGAACACAGTAAAGTCTTGTGAGAACACATACACCAATCTGCCATTCACCGTTCCATAGCCAGTTACTACGCCATCACCTAAATACTGCTCATTTTCTAAACCGAAATCGTGTGAACGGTGCGTAACTAACATTCCAATTTCTTCAAAACTTCCTTCATCCATTAAAAAATGGATACGTTCACGTGCAGTTAATTTTCCTTTTTTATGTTGAGAATCAATTCGGGCTTTACCTCCACCCAATAATGCCTCTTCTTGCTTTTTACGAAGCAAATCTATCTTAGTATTCATAAGGCTAAAGTATGTAAAAATCATATAAATATTACACATCTATGCATCTTTTTCCCCCATTTTTAAGTATCCTTGTAAACGTTTATGCACACTAAAAGGAATGTAATCATCGCTTTATTTAGCTCCATCTTTTTTATAAAGGTAGCCTTGTGTATGGGTACGCTCTATTTTCAATGTGAAAATGAGAAGCTAATGAACTCGTTAATAATGCAATTAGAAATTGAACACGAGGATCATACAACAGACGATCTGAGTAAGTTTTTTTCTAAAGAAGCCAAACTAACAAAATCACTAAGCCTTAACAGTTTAAATAATAAACACTTCGAAGCGGTTCTGCAAGCACATGTATTGTTTACAAACCACTATCCACTTGATGTACAATATACATTCGAAGCGATTCAGCCTCCAGACCAGGCCTAATTAAGACTCTACCTCCTTTGAAAAAGCTTATCCATCTTGGATAAATAATCTAAATTTTATTTATAATTTTAATTCGAATGAATTCATCGAAAGAAAACGTTGGTTCTGGCATACAGAAATATTTCTTATGGAAAAATCTTCAGAAAGATTTGCCATCCAGCATAGTCGTATTTTTAGTAGCCTTACCATTATGCTTGGGTATTGCCTTGGCTTCTGGAGCACCTTTATTTGCTGGCTTAATTACCGGTATTATTGGAGGTATAGTAACTTCTTCTATAAGTGGTTCTCAGTTATCAGTTTCTGGTCCGGCGGCAGGTTTAACCGTAATTGTATTAACCTCAATTGCTACCCTTGGAGGTTTCCAGTTATTTTTAGCAGCAGTTGTGCTAGCAGGGATCCTACAAATAATTATGGGTTTGTTGAAATTCGGTACCATCGGCGATTATTTTCCTTCCTCTGTAATTGAAGGGATGTTAGCGGCCATTGGTGTGATCCTGATTTTAAAACAAATTCCACATGCAGTTGGGTACGATAAAGATTATCAAGGTGATTTTGATTTCAATCAACCAGATCATGAAAATACGTTTACTTCTATTATTTCAGCATTCGAATACATCAATTTAGGCGCAGTTATAATCAGTGTAATTGCCATTTTAATTTTGATCCTTTGGCCTAAAGTAAAAAAATTAGCCATTGTTCCATCTGCTTTAATTGTAGTAGCGCTTGGAGTTATTCTAGGTAAAGTATTTGCCGGAACATCCTTAGCAATTTCTGCAGAACACTTTGTGCAAATTCCAATGGTACAATCAAGCGAAGAGTTTTTCGGATTATTTATTGCACCAGATTTTTCGCAAATGTTAACGAACAAAGCCGTATGGACCGTTGCATTAACCATTGCCATTGTTGCTAGTTTAGAAACATTGTTGAGTTTAGAAGCAGTAGATAAAATAGATCCTATAAAAAGAGTATCACCAACCAACCGCGAGTTAATTGCGCAAGGCGTAGGGAATACAATTTCGGGTTTGTTAGGTGGTTTACCAATGACGGCGGTTATTGTTCGTTCATCAGCAAATGTTAACTCAGGTGCTCGAACAAAAGTAAGTAGTATTGTGCATGGTTTTTGGTTGCTCATTTCATTGCTCTTTATACCAGGCATCATCAACATGATTCCACTTTCGGCATTGGCAGCCATTTTATTAATGACGGGTTATAAATTAGCGAAACCTGCTTTAATTAAAAAAATGTGGAATTTAGGATACGATCAGTTTGTGCCGTTTATGGTAACGCTTTTAGCAGTTGTATTTACTGATCTTTTAAAAGGGGTAGGTATTGGAATGGTAGTAGGAGTATTTTACATTTTAAGAACTAATATGCGTAATCCGTATTTCTTTAAATTAGAAAAAGGAGAGGGCTCGAACAAAACATACAGATTAGAATTATCACAAGAAGTTTCCTTTTTAAATAAAGGTGCGGTAATGTATGCTTTCACTCATTTACCAAACGATTCTAAAGTGATCATCGACGCTACCAATTCGCGTTACATCGATCATGATGTGATTGAAATTATACACAACTTTAAAGATAATGCCTACACCCGAAACATCGAAGTAGAACTCATTGAAGTAAAAGATAAATACGACATCCCAAAATTTAACATTTAATTCACAATTCAGCCCTCAACTACGCTACGCTACGTTCGGGGCTGGCAATTAACAATTAACAATTCACAATTTACAATTCAAAATATGCCACATAGCTTACATACAAAAATCACCAACTATAACGATTTATTAGAAGGAAATCGTAAATGGGTAGAAGAAACCTTACAAGAAGATCCAGAATATTTCCATCGTTTAGCAAAAGGACAAGAGCCCCCAGTTTTATGGATCGGTTGTTCAGATTCGCGTGTACCTGCAAACCAAGTAACCGGTACTTTGCCAGGCGAAGTATTTGTACACCGTAACATTGCCAACGTGGTAAGTCACGCCGATTTAAATTTACTTTCGGTAATGGATTATGCCGTAAACGTATTAAAAGTAAAATACATTATTGTAGCAGGCCATTACAAATGTGGTGGGGTTGCTGCAGCACTTACCAATAAACAGTTTGGTGTAATAGATAATTGGTTGCGCCATATTAAAGATGTGTACAGATTGCACAAAGCAGAAATAGATGCCTTAGAAGATCCGAAAGCGAAAGAAGATCGTTTGGTAGAATTGAATGTAGTAGAAGGTGTGTTAAACGTTTGCAAAACTACCATCGTACAAAATGCATGGTCGGCAGGCCAAGAGTTATCTGTACACGGTTGGGTAATCGATATACATACAGGTTATGTAAAAGATCAACATGTATCCGTAAGTAATAACGACCAGATGGATAAGGTGTATCAAATGGATCGGTTTTAACATTTTTAGGTCACAATGGGCGCTAAGTACTCACAAAGTATCACAAAGAAAAACTTTGTGTACCATCGTGTGTACTTAGCGCCCTTTGTGACCTAAAATATACCTACACCACTCAAAAAATACAGCACACTATGTATATGATTTAACAAATTTATGGCATAGCTTTGGCTTATCATTTGCCATAAACTGCCATATATGAAAGCATCTATCTACATTTTATTAATTATAACCTACTTTTTATCAATACAAGCTAGTTGTAATGATGAAGAACCCCGTAAATTAATTCCCAACGATTCCACCTTTTTATCATATTGGTACTTCCCAAAAGACTCTTATTGGATTTATAAGGATTCGGCTTCGAATCAAAGAGATACATTTTTAATAATTGATAACTTCACCAGAGAAGTAAATGAGAAGTATGCAAATAATAAATTCCAACATCATATAATTAGGGTTCAAAATAGAAATTACGTTCTTGCACAAGTTGGAAAACCAAGAAGAGTCGATGATAAGACCTATTATTATGAATTAGACCAAAGTTGGGATGCCGGGTCGGCAATACGACTTTTTTACGACCCACTTAAAAGATTTGATAATTTAGGAAATACAATAATTATATTAAACAATTATGACTCAATACTAATTGATAATACGATGTACTATGATGTAATACATATGTATAATGAAGGACAATCTGCAGGCGACTATATTCAAGAAGAATATTACGTAAAAAATATTGGTATTGTGAAACGCAGATACAGCACGGGGGGAGTATGGAGTATTGAGAAATATTTTATAGCTAACTAATTAATAATTATGAAAAGAATTTACCTGATGTGCTTGTTGCTATTGATTGTTTCAATAGACGCAATGGCAAATGTTGTACCTCCTTTTACCATTGATGTTTTATACACAGAACACCAGCATCAAAACAACCAGTTAGAGGTAACCGCTAAATATCATTTTAATGATACAACTATTGTAAATACTCAGCCAAGCATTCATTTACCTAAAGATTGGGAATTACAATCTGTCAATTACGAGTTTAGCGGAGAGTATGCAAAAGGAGATGTATTCGAGATAGTATTTACCATTGTAAACAATACAAGCACACTTTCTTTTTACCCCATAGAATTTTTTGTAGAACATCACATAAATACAAGCCCCGAAAAAGTAAGAGCATTATTTATGGTATATTTTACTCCTTATAATACCACCGAAATTATTGGCGAACCTGCATTAGAAAGCCAACACCGAATATGGTATGCAAAATCTGAAATTGAACCCACAAGAATATATGTAGACCCAAATACCATCCCAGTTTCTGATATTTCCAATAATTTTACACCCGAGTACGAATGGCAAACCAATTACAGAAGCGTACATGTACCAGGCATGGCTTACTCTATACCCATGATGGCTGTTGATACAGCCAGTTTACCAGACAGTTTAAAAAACCAAGCCAATAGAGGCGGTGATGGTTGTGCTTTTTCAAAAAAATTTGTTGGAAATATTAGAGGTAGAATTGTTGCAAGTTTTTTTAACGAAGACAAACAAGTGAATGATACGCTTCCTTTACGTGGCATTGAAATTGAAATAATAGAAGTAAATAACAATTGGATAAATGTAAGTTTAGGAGAAACCAGTACCGATTCTGATGGGTATTTTGCAGTATGGGTAGATATTTGTAGAGCTTTTGAAAACGATAATGTAAAGTTATTTATAAGAGTAAAAGGTAGAAACAAGTACTACGATATTTGGGCCTCTAAACGAAACGATTTTTATTTTGATGTAGAAAAGCACGACATGCCAGATGTAGATTGGGCTTATAATAATGGTAATATTAACAACTTGGAACTGGGTAATATTATAGCATTTCATGAAAGCATTAAAGCTGTACATCTAGCTGTTTTAGCATATGAATATTCAAATAAATTTTCAGGCATAACATTAGATAATAATTTAATAATTAAATCTGGAACAATAGAAACATATTTTTTCCCAGATGAATCTTGCGGAGCAGGCATTCCATACTATGGTCATTTAATTGTTCCACACCCAGCCATTCGTTTAGGTTCGGGATTTGTACAAACGGAAAGTACCACGTGGCATGAATTTGGTCACTATTTAATGTGGCAATTACAAAACAAATGTTGGATAGACATTAAATCAGGTTCTTTTGCTAGCCATAGTATTTTTGCAAATTCGAATAGTCGTATAGCATGGACAGAAGGTTTTGCAAACGCGTTTATGACAATATGCGATGCATATTATAATTTCTTAGATAATGAAAACAGATTCGACGAGGATCGTAACGATTTTGAAAGAAGAGTCGTATCGAATAATTTAATTACTAATGGATATGCATCTGAATTTTATGTAGCAACCAATTTATACGACCTATGGGATGGTGCGGATAAATTCAGGACAACTGTTATTGACACCCTGTATAATGATGAAAGTAGTTGGTCGTCATTAGAACGAGATGATATCAGTTTAACTTTCGAAGAAATATGTACCATTATAAAAAATGGTGATACTGAAGCACACCCTGATAACAATGGAAAAATTGGAGACATCCAGCGTTTCCACGAATTATTGATTAAAGAATTGGATTGTAGCCAGCTGGTAGATAAAGTAAATAAATGTTTTTACCAAAACAGAATAGTGCGTGAAGTAGATAGTTTATATATTCAAATAAACTCTGATATCGTTTATTTGCAAAGAAATCAATTTTATGATGGTACTGCAATACCAGATTCCATTCGATTAAGTGGTTTAGGTTATTATAACTATACGCATACGCAAAAAGAAAATCTCGTAACAATCAATTCAACTTCCTTGAATTATAATTTGCCTTATTCAGCGAATGTACAAGAGTTGAACCAACATTTAACTTTATCAAACTCTGGTGTGTTGTATGTAAATAGTAATTTAGCACCAGGCCTACAATTTGGTAATTACAGTACTAGCAGACCGCCAATAAATCAAACGGCGAGTTATGAGCTTTGTAATTCCAAACGCTTTACTCTGGGTTCAAATGCTCACATGGTTATTGGCGATAATTCTGGAAATTATTATGCAGAATTTAGAGTTAAATCTGGTTCTTCTATTTATTTAAATACCAACTCTAATTTAAGAATTAACAATCACTCTAAATTAATTATAGAAGCAGGTGCAAAGTTATTTATAGCAGAGGGGGTTAATGTGTTTTTAGATGGTGCAAATGCAATTATAGAAAACTATGGTATAATTGAAGTATTAAACAATGCTACTTTTACAAAAACTGGTACAGGTTACATTAAGTTTATTAACAATAATAGCCAAGCGTTGCAACTTAATGCGAATGCGAAGTTTGTTTATACAGGAACAAGCAAAACAGATAAAGTATTAGAAATTGAAAACTCACAGATAGAAGTTACTTCGTATTCGGGTTCAGAATTTACTATAAACAATGCTTATATAAAACTTACAAACGGAAAGCTAGTGGTAAAAGCACCAATAAATCTAGACGGTGTAAAAGTGGCTGGTCTTGGCCACGGATTAGTAGCTTCAGGAAATTATCCCATTACAATAGAGAATTGTGATTTTGAAAGTTCCACTAATGGCATAGAATTATATTATACAAGTGCGAATGGCATTGCGGCAACTATATATAATTCAACTTTTAATAATGCAACAGGTATTAAAGCCTATGGTAGAGCATTTAATATAGATAATTGTTTATTTGAAAACGTAGACTATGGTATATATGCAGAGAATTTCTCAGAGAATACTAGCATACAAAATTGTACCATAAACGATGCATTAATTTACGCAATTGTATTAAACGGTTCGAGTATCCCGGTAGTGACTTGTGAAAATTTAATTATTGGGGATGCCATAGGTGAATATTCAATGTCGGGGATATCTGCCGTAAATTGTAATGTTACGTTAAAATGTTCTGAAATATATAGCAAGAAAACAGCAATATATTTAGGGCTAAATTCTGTGCTCGATATAAGTAATGAAAATACCAGTACTTATGGAAATAATATAATTTCTAAAGTGCCAGG
>CALRTZ010000051.1:0-20512 GCA_943371235.1 Sphingobacterium thalpophilum
TCCGTGTATTACTATTTGCCTAGCATCGTGCCAACCTTCTTTTCTAAGCCTGTTAAATTCTGCTATCAATACAATTCCGTTTAATACTGCTACCCCGAAAAGTGCTATAAAACCAATACCTGCGGAAATACTAAAAGGTAAGCCACGTAAGCTTAAGGCAAAAATTCCTCCTATGGCAGAAAGCGGAATGGCACTAAAAATTAAGATACTTTGTTTTACAGAACCAAATGCAAAATACAACATCAATAAAATTAATAACAAAGAAAGTGGAACCGCCACAGCTAAACGATTGGTAGCGGCTACAAGGTTTTCAAAAGATCCACCGTAAACGGTATAATATCCGGCTGGAAGTTTTATTTGTTTATCCACCTTTGCTTTTAATTCGGTAACAATGGTTTGCACATCTTTTCCTCTTAAGTTAAAGCCTATTATAATTCTTCGCTTGGCATCTTCTCTTTGTATTTGGTTGGGTCCATCAATAATATTTATAGTTGCTAATAAGTTTAGCGGTACAGAAGAACCATTTGTTCTGCTCACCAATAAATTTTCTAAACTTTCTATATCGTTTTTGAAATTTTTATCCATGCGAACTACTAAATCAAATTGTTTTTCGCCTTCGTAAATTTTACCACTTACGGCTCCTGCATAGGCAGCATTTACTGTATTATTTATTTCATCAACACTAATACCGTATTGTGCCAATGCTTCTCTTTTATATTGAATTACAATTTGTGGCATGCCTCCAATAGCCTCTACATACAAGTCTTTCGCGCCATCTACTGTTTTTATGAGTTCACCCATTTTATGTGCATACAATGCTAAGGTATCTAAATCTTCGCCAAAAATTTTACACACCACATCTTGTCTTGCGCCTGTCATCAATTCGTTAAAGCGCATTTGCACTGGGTACTGAAAGCCCACCGTTAAGCCGGGAACTGCAGCCAATTCTGCACTCATTTTTTCTGCAAGTTCATCATAGCTTTCTGCAGAGGTCCATTCTGATTTGTCTTTCAAAATAACCATCATGTCACTCGCTTCAATAGGCATTGGGTCGGTAGGAATTTCGCCGCTGCCAATTTTAGTGACTACTTTTTCTACTTCCGGAAATTTATCTAATAAAATTTTTGCAGTGGCTTGGGTTCCTTCAATCGTAGTATTTAAATTACTTCCAGTAAGTACACGAGTATCTACTGCAAAATCTCCTTCTTCTAGTTCGGGAATAAATTCGCCACCCATGTTCGATAGTAAGAAAATAGAAAAAAGGAAAATAGCGAATACGAATGCTAAGCTTTTTCTTTTATGATTCAATACGAATTCTAAGGCGTGTTGATATTTCTTTTCCAAGGCAATCATTACCCTATCCGAAATATTAGGCTCGTGTTTTATTTTTTTAGAGATGAACAAAGAGCTCATCATCGGTACATAGGTAAGCGATAATAAAAATGCTCCAACAAGCGCAAAGGCAACCGTAGCGGCCATTGGCGAAAACATTTTGCCTTCTATGCCTTGTAAAGAGAATATCGGAAGATACACTACTAAAATAATTATTTGCCCGAACACTGCAGAGTTCATCATTTTAGAAGCCGAACTGTTTACTTCTTCGTTCATTTCTGTTTGTGAAAGCCGTGTTATATTTACAAACCTTTTGGAATGGCTGAGTTGATGCATTATGGCTTCTACAATTATCACTGCACCATCCACAATTAATCCAAAATCGATGGCACCTAAACTCATTAAATTTCCACTCACTCCAAATAAGTTCATCATGATAATGGCGAACAACATAGAGAGTGGAATTACCGAAGCAACTATTAATCCGGCGCGTAAATTACCGAGGAATAATACGAGCACAAATATGACGATGAGCGCACCTTCCATTAAATTTTTCTCCACGGTACCAATGGCATTGTTCACCATTTTACTTCTATCCAAAAATGCTTCGAGCACAATTCCTTCTGGTAAGGTTTTTCGAATTTCATCGATTCTGCTTTTTACATTATCTATTACTTCCGATGAGTTTGCACCTTTCAGCATCATCACAATGGCACCGGCCACTTCACCATCGGCGTTGTAACACATGGCACCGTAACGCACTGCTTCTGCAAATTGAACTTTGGCTACATCTCTTATGCGCAAAGGTGTTCCGGAGCTATTCGTTTTTACTACAATGTTTTCTATGTCGGCAAATGTTTTTAATAAACCTTCCGAACGTATGTATAAAATTCCATCGCCTCGTTCTATGTAAGCCCCGCCGGTATTAGAGTTGTTGGAGTTTAAGGCTTCAAACACCTCGTTTATACTTATTCCGTTGGCTTGCAATTGCGCAGGATTAATACTCACTTCGTATTGTTTTAATGCACCTCCAAAACTCGACACATCTGCAACGCCTTTAACTCCTAGGAGCTGACGGCGAATGATCCAATCTTGAATGGTTCGTAAATCAGAGAGAGAATACTCGTCTTCGTATCCCTTTTCTGCACGCACTACGTATTGGTAAATTTCACCGAGTCCAGTCGTTACGGGTGCAAGCTCAGGGTTACCTACTCCTTTGGGTAAATCGTTTTGAACTTTTAATAATCGCTCTGCAATTTGCTGTCGCGCCCAATAAATATCCACCTCGTCTTCAAAAACAATCGTAACTAATGATAAACCAAAGCGAGAAAAACTTCTAATTTTTTTGATGCCTGGGATATTACTATTTGCTTGTTCGATCGGAAAGGTAATAAGACGTTCTACATCGGGCGCACCCAATGCCGGACTAATGGTAATAATTTGAGCCTGATTGTCGGTAATGTCCGGTACCGCATCAATAGGCAAACGCGTAGCTTCGTATATACCCCAAAGCACAAGGCTAAAGGTAAATAACGCGATGATCAGTTTCTGACGTACAGAAAATGAAATGATGGCATTTAACATATTTGAATTGTAAATGGTAAATTGTAAATGGTGAATTGAGCGTAGCAATGTAGCTACATTAGCTAATTGGCAAATTAGCTAATTAAATACGTGGGGGTTGGAAAATTTCATCCAAGTACTGAGTACCGGTAAATGGAGAGTTGTATGCAGTAATTTCTGTATTGGTTTCAATGTAAGGTACATCAATAAAAAAATCGTTGGATGGTAATTTCGCGAATTGGGTAATTTGCGCTTGGCAATCATGATGCGATTTAAAAGGAAGTTTCATGTCCTCCGCATAATCTGCATCTACAACACTTGGTTGTATGTAATGAACATCAATAAACTCAACTAAACTAAGGTCGTTGGCATCTTTATGTTCGAGGTAATGCTCCACCAAATAACCCATCTTTAACAATTGGTAAGCTTCTGTGCTACCCAAAATGTATAAACTGATTACAAGGTATGTGAAGAGTTTCTTCATATCTCAAAGTTAACTAATTTCTGATATAATTCACAATTCACAACTCACAATTCACAACTCAATTTCTTATCTTCGCAGCAAAATGAAGCATTTACTCAATAATCCAATTTTCAAGATTATTTCTGAAGTAGCAAAGGAAAGCAAAACACCTGCCTATGTTATTGGCGGTTATGTACGCGATTTGCTCTTGAACAGGGCTTCTAAGGATGTAGATTTTCTAATAATTGGCAACGGAATCGACTTTGCTGAATTAGTAGCGAAGAAAATAGGAAGAGGTACCAAAGTCAATGTTTTCAAAAATTTTGGCACGGCTCAATTGGTGTTTCAAGATTGGGACATTGAGTTTGTTGGGGCACGCAAAGAGTCGTACCGCAGCGATTCTCGTAAACCCATTGTAGAAGATGGCACTTTACAAGACGACCAAAATAGAAGAGATTTTACCATTAATGCAATGGCCATCAGTTTAAATGCCCTTGATTTCGGACATTTAATAGATCCTTTTGATGGGCAAGGCGATTTGAAATTGAAGAAAATTCGTACGCCTTTAAATCCTGATATTACCTATTCCGACGATCCTTTGAGGATGATGCGTGCCATTCGATTTGCCACTCAATTAAATTTTAAAATCGATGAGGAATCATTTGAAGCCATTCAAAAAAATGCACATCGCATAGAAATTGTTTCGAAAGAAAGAATAACCGACGAACTCAATAAAATTATTCAGGCAGATAAACCTTCCATTGGTTTTGAACTCTTGTTCGATTCGGGCTTGTTAAAATTGATATTTCCGTTAATGGCCCAATTACATGGAGTGGATACCATAAAAGGCAAATCGCATAAAGATAATTTTTACCATACCCTGCAAGTGCTCGATAATATTTGCGAAACAACCGACGATTTATGGTTGCGTTGGGCAGCTATATTACATGATATTGCGAAGCCTGCCACCAAACGTTTTGAAGAGGGCATCGGCTGGACCTTCCACGGGCACGAAGACAAAGGGGCTCGCATGGTTCCGAAGATTTTTAGAGAGCTGCGGTTGCCACAAAATGAAAAAATGAAATTGGTGCAGAAACTAGTTCAATTGCATTTACGCCCCATTGTGCTGGCTCAGAGTACTGTAACCGATTCGGCCGTTAGGCGTTTATTGTTTGAAGCAGGCGAGGATATAGAAAGTTTGATGCTTTTGTGTAATGCAGACATCACTACTAAAAACGAATACAAAGTTAAAAAGTACAAGAATAACTTCGAACTCGTAAAGCAGAAATTAATAGAAGTAGAGGAGAAAGACCAATTGAGAAATTGGCAACCACCGGTAGATGGGAACGATATAATGGAATATTTCGGATTAGGGGCAGGCAGAGAAGTGGGAATTATTAAAAATGCCATTAGAGAGGCCATTTTAGAAGGGGAAATACCCAATGACAGGACTTTGGCGCTCGAATTTATGTTTGCAAAAGGCGTAGAATTAGGACTAAAAAGAAAAAAATAATCATTATTAATCATAAGATTTCTTTATTTTGTATAAAGATTAGAATACACTATGGCTGTTTATAAATTCCGTGTAAGTTTCGAAGATTACGACGATATCAGTAGAGATATTGAAATAAAATCGAATCAAACATTTGCCGATTTCCATAAAACCATTCACCAAGCTATTGGCTTTGATGGAAATGCTTCGGCATCTTTTTACATGAGTAACGACTATTGGCATAAAGGCAAAGAAATTACTCAGTTCGAAAAAGACGTTAAAAATGATAAAGTAAGTTTGATGGAAGCATCAGTTTTAAAAAACTTTATTGTTGATCCACATCAAAAAATATACTACGTTTTCAATTTCGAAAAACCTTGGACTTTCCATGTGCAGTTAATTAAAATTGTGATTAATGAAGATGCAAAAGTAGCCTACCCAATATGTGTAAAAACAGTTGGTGAAGCACCAAAGCAATTTGGTAACGTACCTATTATTTCGGCTACAGAAGAAAATGGCGACCTCGATTTCTTAAATGTGTTGGAATATGCTGTAGATGAAGAAGACCGCGATGAAATGGGATTTGATGACGGAGCAGCGGAGGAAGAAGAAAGTGAAGAGGCAGAGAAAGATGAGTTTGGAACTGAGTTCGACGAGGAAATTTAGCTTGGAGCGATGAGCGAGGGGCAAAAAGCAGAGAGCAGGGAGCAGAGAGCAGGGAGCAAGGAGCGGGTAGCAAAGAGCAATGAGATAGGAGCAGACAGTGAGTCGTCTAGTCACCAGTCACCAGTCACTAGTCACCATTTAATCCTCATTCTTGGTCCTACCGCAGTTGGAAAAACAGCAATGGCAATAGCGCTTGCGAAACACTATAATACTGAAATTCTTTCGGCAGATTCTCGTCAGTTTTACAAAGAGTTGGAAATAGGAACTGCAAAACCCAGTGCAGAAGAGTTAGCAAGTGTAAAACATCATCTCATCAATTCTCATTCATTTAAAGAAGTAGTAGATGCAGGTACATTTGAGCGATTAGCATTAGAAACTTTATCAGTATTATTTAAAAAACATACTACCGTTATTGCAGTTGGAGGCTCGGGTTTGTACATACAAGCATTGTGCGAAGGCCTTGATCCAGTTGAGTTACGCGATGAGGAGCTGCGAGCGAATTTAGCAAATGAAACACTTCAATCGCTACAAGAAAAATTACAAGCACTCGACCCTGAGTATTATGCAGAAGTGGATGTTCAAAATCCGCAACGTTTAATGCGTGCCTTGGAAATTATTTTGTTAACAGGTAAAAAATATTCGGAACTTAGAACTGGAAATAAAAAAGCGAGAGATTTTAACATTATTAAAATTGGTTTAACAGACGATCGTGAATTGTTATACCAACGCATAAATACTCGAGTTGATGAAATGGTAAATGCAGGATTGGAAGAAGAAGCGAAAAAGTTATATCCATTTAAAAACGAGTATGCCTTGCAAACGGTTGGTTATACAGAGTGGTTCGATTATTTTGATGGAAAACATTCGAGAGAAACAGCCATCGATTTAATAAAAAGAAATTCGAGGAGATATGCCAAAAGACAGTTAACTTGGTTTCGCCGCGACGAAGAAATAACTTGGTTTAATTACAAAGATTTAGATCACATACAAAAATACATAGAAGATAAGATACACGATGTTCAGTAAAATGCTCAAACCATATTGGAAGATAGAAAAATCGGTAGTGCTCATGATCGCCGCCGAGTTTTTTATACAAATGGTAAACGCAGCAATGATGATGGTGTTGAATATTTATCTTTCTAAAAAAGGATACTCTGATCCGGAAATTGCAGATTTTATTTCATGGCGTTTTTTGAGTGTGATGCTATTAGCATTCCCATTAGGTTTATACATTAAAGGTCGCAAAATTCGTCCTTTCTTTTATTTCGCATCGGTGGGTGTTTCTTTATTTAGCTTGGGTATATTATTTTCTGTTGAATATGAAATGCCAATGTTTGTGCATGTTTGCTTAGCCATGTGGGGCATTTCTTATGCATGTATGCAAGTGTTGGCATTGCCTTTTATTTTACGAAACACTTCTTTAGAAAATCAGAGTGCGGCTATTTCTTTGAGTTACTCCACTTACAGTTTTGCCATGATTAGTTCGGGCACACTTATTTTTTTATTGAATTATTTTAATCCGCAATTATTCCATGAGTTCGAATCGCTCTTATTAATTTCAGCTCTTTCTATTTTAAGTGTATTTTTTGTTTGGAAAATGGGAAGGGTAGAGGTATTACCAAAAGTAGAAGGAAGCAGGAAAGATTTAAGTGGCTTTGATTGGAAAGTTATAGCCATGGCCATGACACCCTCGTTAATATTGGCTATTGGCGCAGGACTTACCATTCCATTCATCAATTTATTTTTTTACAAAGTATTTAACATGAGTGCCGAACGGTTCTCTATCATCAATGCATTTTCATCGGTATCGGTTGCATTTGCTGCACTCTTGGTGCCACACATTAAAAACAAATACGGATATAAAGTTGCTATTACTCGAACACAAACCATAGCAGTAGTATCCCTAGCATTACTTGCATGTACTGAGTTCTATAGTACTGCCGGCTGGGCTTATTTTGCAGCAGTGTTTTTCTTTTTATTACGTCAACCTTTAATGAACATGGCTGCTCCAGCAGCATCAGAGTTAGTAATGAATTATGTGGGTCCAAAAAATCAAGAAATAATTTCGGCATTAACCGCCTCTATTTGGTCGGGTAGTTGGTTCTTAAGCGCTATTATATTTAGAGTATTGAGAAATTCGGGGATGATGTATGCAAATGTGTTTTTAATAACTGCAGCATTGTATGCCTTCGGTGTAATTTGGTATTACTACCTGATTAATTTAAACGAAAAGAAAAATGCTTGAATTTATTTTTTAATAATTTCTACTCTACCATTTGCTTCCAACTTTAGGATGCTCGCATCCATAAAAGCATCTTGCATTGGTAAAGAAATAATTGAATCTGCATCGAACTCAACATGCTCTTCATCATTTAATAAACATAAAAGCAAAGGCAATCTGTACTTTCTAATGATTTGTTGTAAACTACCATCTCTTACTATTCTAATGTTTATAGCTTGATGTTCTTGCATGGCAAGTTCAGAAATGTTTTTAGCCCCAGGTAGCATTAGCACTATAGGCTTTTCAGAGAATTCCACAATATCATAGGCTAGTGGATTTAATTCATGCACATAACTTTCTAATCGGTTACTCGATTCTAATACTAACTCAAATGCTTTTTTGTAACCTGTATATTTTGTATTTAGCACTTCATTTTTTGCATCAAACAAAATATAAAACCGATCTTCTACCTCTATACCGATGTAGTTTTTATTTTTTAACAGTTCAGCTATTTTTTGAATATCCATTATTTTTTAAATGCAATTAATTCTTCATAAACATTCATTAAATCTTTTGCAATTTTTGATTGATGAAATTTCTCTACGTATTTTTTCCCTTCATCGATTCGCTCAGCATCTTTTTGTTCTTTTAATAACAAATTAATAGCATTGGTCATTGCTACATCATCGTCGGGATCTACATAAACACAAGCATGTCCACCTGCTTCCTCTAAACAAGAGCCTTTTGCTGCAATTACCGGAATGCCACATTGTAGTGCTTCTATAATGGGTATACCGAAGCCTTCAAACCTCGAAGGGTAAATAAATAGGGTTGCCAAATTATAAATGATAGGAAGTTCATCAAAGGTAATTTTATGAAGAAAAATAACTCGATGTTCTAAATGATGTACTTTTAAATAATCTTTTAATTCTTCTACATATGAAGTTTCTCTGCCGATGATTACAAGTGGAATATTTTCATTTGTATTTTTTAATGCTTTAATAATGAGCATTGCATTTTTACGTTTTTCAATAGTCCCCACATTTAATAAAAAACGTTCTGGTAGCTGATATTTCACTCTAACTTTCATCAACATCATATCATTAACTTGTTGATGAAAAATACTCGCACACGATTGGTAAACTACGCGTATTTTTTTTTCATCAATATTAAAAAAATGAATGATGTCTTTTTTGGTTTGTTCGGAAATGGCAATAATTAAATCCGCAACTTCGCAAGCATGTTTAAATTTGCTTGCATAAATTTTACGATCGGTTGCTTTGTAATACTCTGGGAAACGTAAGAAAATAAGGTCGTGTATGGTTACTACACAAGGAATGCTGGTTTTTTCAATACCAATTGGTAACTCATGACTTAGGCCATGAAAAACATCTATCTTATCTTTTACTAAATCTTTTGTAATACCCATTCTTCGCCATAAGGATGGAAATAGTTCATAAAAAAATGATTTAGGTATTTTGATATGTACTTCAGAATGATGAGGTAAATCTAAAAACTTTATTTGATGCTCATCGGGAACTCGAGGGTTATATAAATAATAAGAATTTAATGGGAAATAATCGGCCAATATTTTTACCGTAGATCGGCTATAATTACCAAGTCCAGTAAAATTTGTAAATGCACGCTTTGCATCGAAACCGATTTTCATGAATTGTGAATTGTGAATTGTAAATTGTAAATTGTGAATGGGAAACTAATGTCTATAATTCACCATTCACCATTTACAATTCACCATTCAATTAAACTGCTACATTATATTCTCTCAACGTTTCATTCAGAGAAGTTTTTAAATCTGTAGATTCTTTTCTTTTGCCAATTATTAAGGCGCAAGGTACTTGAAATTCTCCGGCTGGGAATTTTTTTGTGTAAGAACCTGGTATTACTACCGAGCGTGAAGGCACTACTCCTTTATATTCTACAGGTTCAGAACCCGTTACATCAATTATTTTTGTAGAAGCAGTTAATACTACATTTGCTCCAAGAACCGCTTCTTTTTCAACACGAACTCCTTCTACTACTATACAGCGAGAACCAACAAAACATCCGTCTTCAATTACAACGGGTGCTGCTTGTAAGGGTTCTAACACTCCACCAATTCCAACGCCTCCACTTAAATGCACATTTTTACCAATTTGTGCACATGAGCCAACAGTTGCCCAAGTATCTACCATCGTACCTTCATCAACATACGCACCAATGTTTACGTATGATGGCATCATAATCACTCCTTTTGCTAAAAAAGCACCATATCTTGCCACTGCGTGCGGTACTACTCTTACACCTGCTGCTTTGTAATCGGTTTTTAATTTCATTTTATCATGAAAAACAAAAGGCCCCACTTTTATTTCTTGCATCACCGAAATGGGGAAATACAATAACACAGCTTTTTTAACCCATTCGTTTACATGCCATCTGTTCATTACAGGTTCCGCTACCCTAATTTCACCTTTATCTAGTTTTTCTATAACAAACTCAATTGCTTGTATTACATCTGGGTAAGTAAGCATGTTTCTTTCTTCCCATGCTTTTTCTATTAATTCTTTATATTTATTAATCATATGCTGTAAATTTATACGATTTTACGAAATCTATTATAATTCTATCAACATTAATTATTAAATTTTGTGTTATGGCCGACGAGAATAAGGATAAAACGCGAATAGATAAATATTTATGGGCAATACGCATTTTTAAAACCAGGTCTTTAGCAAGTGATGCATGTAAAGCAGGAAGAGTGAAGCTAGAAAGCCAGAGTATTAAAGCCTCATATGTGGTTAAAGAAGGTGACATTATCCATATTCAAAAAGATCAGCAAAAGAAAATTGTGAAGGTAATTGAGATTTTGGATAAAAGGGTGGATGCGCCCACAGCTCAAAAATATTACGAAGATTTAAGCCCTGTAAATGATACCCCACGATTGTTTTCCGTATTTACAGTTCCTGTTCTAAAAAGAGATCGAGGAACTGGAAGACCTACAAAAAAAGACCGTAGGGAGATTGATGATATACAATCTTCGTGGGAAAGTAATGATTGATTTTTGGAATAAAACCACCCAAATTTTGAGAATATATATATATGTCGTTTTTTTTTTGAAAAAAAATATAGTTAAGCATTTGCCTGAAAAGCAATATTTTAGATGTTTTTTATTGAAGTTAAGGGCCAATAACATTATAGTTAGTTGATTTTTTGGTATTATTAATGTTATCTAGAACTTAATAATGTTTGTTTTTTATTAAAATATACATATTTTTAGAAAACGACTATATTCATAAACCCAATTTTTACCTATGCTGAGAATAAATACTCATTTAAAGTATAAGTTTTTCTATGTACTCATATTCTTGTTGTTCAATACATTTGAGCAAACAAGTAATGCACAGTCGTTCTTATATCAAACCAAAAATGGCCAAGGTGCCGAGCCGCTGAATGAAGCGAACAATTTTGAAATTGTAATTAGGCAAGAGTTAACTAAATTCTTTTCTCCCAGTACATTTTTAGTAGACATTAACATGTTAAAAGGAAATGTGGAGGTAATAAAACCTGTAGCTGCCAATAGAAAGAAAAAAACCTTACAGCGCTTGCCAGGTATGCCAGTGTTACCAAAGGGCTATCAAGACACAGAAACAGATACAACCAAAAATTATACATACAGCATAGAAGAAGTTGAATATTTATACATCAATATAATTGTAGATACTACGTATGCGAACACGGATATCGATTTTATTAATTCTTTAGTTCGATCAATAATACCTATCGACGAAACAAAAGGGGATGTTGTAAAAATTAAGCGATCGGTTTTCCCGAAAGACAAAGATGATTTATTTGCTGGCGGTGCAGGTGCTAATACTCGTCCTGTACAACAACCAAACTATATACCAGAGGTTAGACCACAAGATCCTGTAGAGAAGGATGAAAAACAAGAACCCTTAAAAGCAGAGACAGATAATACTTTGTTATATGTATTCGTGATTTTATTGATATTATGTTTTATAATTATTGTTTTTGTAACCTACCTACTTTATCGTAAGAGCAAAGATCCTGAGAAGAAAAATAAAGAAGAAGATCCAAAATTATTAAACGGCCAAAATGGAAATGGCCAAGAGCTTAGCGTAATTTATCCGAATGGTAATAACCCAGATGCGCCCTCATCATATCAAACAGAGGACATTATAAATTACGAATTCAATCGCCAGCACGTTATTACCAGTGTAATTAGTAACCCTAAGGAAGTAGCCGGAATGATTGAGGCTTGGATGCTCACTAACCCTGAAGAAGGAAGAGCGAGAGCAGCCAATGCATTGAGTGCGGTAAATCCGAAGTTATTAAATTTCCTTCGCCCATTTATGGCGGAAAATGTGTACACAGATTTAAATCAAGCAGTTTCTAACCATCAGTTAAAATCTCATAACGATAAATACCAAGAAGCACGAGATTTTAGTAAAGAATTGCTTTCGTTAAATGCGGAGCCAGATAGGAACGAAGATCTATTCGAATTCTTAAATCAAATTATAGATTCGCAAATTATTCATATGTTAAAAGAAGAGGACGATAATTTGTCGGCTATTCTCTTAGCACAACTAGACAGCAAGCGCACAAAAAATGTGTTGGGCATGATAGAAATCAATAGACGATCTTCTATATTAATGAAGATGAGTAAAATTGATTTTATATCTTCCTCAATATATAGAGAAGTAGCTACTTATTTCTCTAAGAAAGCAATTGATGTGAAAGGAATGAAGAACGTAGCGTTTGATGGTTTACAATCTATATTAGACATCTTAGATCAAATGCAAGATGAAGACCAAGAGCAATTGATTAGTTCTATTGCATCACAAGATTTAGAATTGGCTAATAATATTAAACAACAATTTGTTGGATTTAAAAATGTGGTTTACTTAACAGATTTGCAATTAGAAACAGCTTTAAGAGACATAGATACCAATACACTTGTGAATGCACTTACCGGATTAAGTTCGCACGTACAAAGCAAAGTTATTTCACAACGTGCACCACGTGAACAATCGCTTATTAAATCTGAACTCGAAAGTGGTAATCCTGTAAGTCCAGATGAAAGAGATCAATCACGTAAAATTATCATCGATTCTATTCGTAGAACTTTAAAACTTGTTGCTTAATGAAAAAGATAGTATTGTTTATTATATTAACCGTAGGGGTATCGAATCTAAAAGCACAAGTAGATAAAAATAATCCCATCATTCGCAAACAACTAGAATTAGTTGAATTGATGGATGAAATTGTAGACAAGGTTCGCTTAAATGATTTGTTATACAAAAGAATCGCATTGGTATCTTTTGATTATCCAGATTATATTATAAACGAAACCGAGGCCATTCAAATTAGAAGTAGAATTGAAGGAGCATTTGCAGCAAGCGGTTTTACCATTATTGCTGCGCCAGAATTCAAACAGAAGCCATTAACCATTGTAAATGGAACAGATTCTAATTTAACAATAACCCGTCAGAATACTCTAGAGAGGTTAATACTGGATGAAGAGAAGATGGAAGCTGTAATTGACAAGTACTCCTTACAGGCCTTAATGTATGTGCAGTTAACGTACGATCATATAACAGGTTATCAAGTAAATTTGCAATTGGTAAAATCGCGTTCGAAAGAATTAATTTATAGTACCATCATTAATTCTAATCCTCAATTATACAATCCTCGTAAAGCTCAATTTTCTGCAACTGCCGGTGTAGCATTTTACAATACAGAGGCGTATGTAATTGATAATGTAGATATTTCAAATGGTAAAAACATTACCGCTACTTGTGCAGATTTAGCCGTGAATTGGAGACAATCCATGAATAAAAATCAATCGGGTTTTTATGGTATTAACGCAGGTATTTCTTTCCTCAATTTATTAACTTCTGGAACGGATACAGGTATTGCCAAATTTTCTACAGTACTACCACATGGAGGCTTATTTTACTCGCTTGCGTTTTTAAAGAAGAACGATCAACCTAGAAAATATTGGTTAGAAGCATTTCAATCGATGAACGTATATGTTTCAAATTCAGTTACACCTTATGCACGTCAGGGGATTATTTTTAATGCATCAGAAAATTTAAGTTTAGAATTAGACTTTAGGTATTTTTTGTTAGTGAATAAGCTTAGCAATGCAAACAGTTTTTTACAATTACAACAATTTGGATATGGGATTAGTTTCATCTATAGGCCGTAGTATATTATTGCTATTATGTGTTATTGCTATACAGTCTTGCGATACTCGTTATACAGTGCAAGATTTGGCAGAGCAACAACGAATTGCAGAGAATGCCAGAAGAGCATATTCTTTAAAAGATCCTGTGAATGTAAAATACAAAAACAATGCATCCTCAATAGAATATGCAGTGGGTAAAGGCAACGAAGAGTTTGTATTACAAATGAACACAGATCCGAAATCAAAAAAAGATTTAATAGATGGTACTTTAAACGTAAGTAAAGAAGCACAAGATGCCATTAATGTTGCTCTTAAAAATTACCGTAGAGCTCAAGAGTTTTTATATGTTGACGATTACAGTTCTGCATTAGATTATGTTGAGGAATCGTTAAAAATTATTGAAACCGCCGAGGCCCTTTCGTTAAAAGGAAGTATACTATATGTGATGGGGGATGAAGAAAAAGCGAAAGCATTATGGATACAAGCTGCTAAACTCGACCCGGAAATTAGAGTACCCTCAGCAAAAGAACTAAAAGATATTACTTCAAAAAAATAATATGAAATTTTCAATCGGATCCTTCATAGGCTTTCTCATATGTAGTGTGTTCATGGTAATAGGTATTATGGATACAGCAGGTGCCATTCGAATAGAACATTACTTGCCGAATTTTATTAAAAATCCTTTCATCCATTTCGCAGGTTTTTTTATTGTGTTTGGGGGAGTACTTGCTTCTATGTTTGTAATGTATCCTGTAAATGTGGTATATGCAGCATTGAAAAATTTCGGTCAATTATTTAGTCAAACAAAACACAAAGCCTTATCTATTAACGAAGATGTGGATATGGTAGTGAATTGGTCGGAGCGACTAAAAAAAGATAAAAAAGAATTTGTGAACAGCATTTCTGAAACAGAAAAAGATGCATTTGTAAAAATGCTTTTCGATTTATACAATACTAATTATTCGTCTCACGACATAAGAAACATGGGTGAAACGAGTATTGAAAAAGATTATGCACAGTCTTTGCAATTATCAGATGTATTTCACGCCATGGCAAATGCCGCACCAGCTTTTGGTATGGTGGGTACGGTGTTGGGAATGATTGTGATGTTAAATAATTTAAATGATCCTTCGAATATTGGTCCGGGTATTTCTACCGGTTTAATTGGTACACTTTATGGAGTAGCTTCTGCAAATTTATTTTTTATTCCTTTATCAAAGAAGATAAAATTTAACGCATTACATACACAACGTAGAGAGATCATTATTTTAGAAGGAATGTTATTGATAAAAGAAAACAAACCTGCATTAGTAATTCGCGATCAGTTAATGTCGTTTGTTAGTCGTGATACAGATACACAAACCAAACCCACAAAATAAGTAAAATGTCTGTTGAAGATAATAAAAGGAAAGTTAAAAAAGCTTTACTAGGAGAACCCGAGCAAGAGCTTTGGCTTATTACGTATGCCGATTTAATTACTCTTTTGTTGTGTTTTTTTATTTTACTTTTTTCATCCGCAAATATTGATCAAAACGTGTGGGATCAAATTAAGGCAAGTTATAGCAACAAAGTAAAAAACAAAAAAGTATCTACTCCATTAAGCGAAATTAAATATCAACTAGATTCTATGTTGATGAGAGAAGTGAAGGATAAAAATTTGGAAATTGAAAATAAAGACAACGCCATAAACATGAGGTTTTTGAGCAATTCTTTTTACAACAGTGGCGATGCTAAATTATTGCCAGAAGGGATGGAGATCGTTGATAAAATTTTTAAAGTAATTGATGCCGTTAATAAAAGTAAAAAAGCAGATTTTCAAATCGACGTAGAAGGGCATACAGACGATAATCCAATTAGTAATTTACAATACCCATCTAACTGGGAGTTATCCGTTGCCAGGGCCTCTAATGTGGTTAGGTATTTAATTGATAGAGGTATGACACCCGGCAGGTTAAAAGCTTCTGGATATGCCGATACTCAACCGGTGGTACCAAATAGAAACCCCAAAGGAGAACCCATACCTGCAAATCAATCTGTAAATAGGAGAGTAGTATTGAAGATACATTATTAGTGGGTTAGTGTGCTAGTATGCTAGTGTGCTAGTTTGAGATTAGAGATAATGTGTTATTTTTGCTTCAACTAATTATACAGAGATGAATACGATTGATTCCATCAACTTCCAAGGTAAACGTGCCTTAATTCGTGTAGATTTTAATGTGCCTTTAAATGCTTCGTTTGAAATTACAGACGATACACGCATGCGTGCAGCATTGCCTACCATCAAAAAGATTTTAACTGATGGTGGTTCGGTAGTATTAATGTCGCACCTAGGCCGACCAAAAGAAGGACCCGTAGAAAAGTATTCACTAAAACATATCGTAAAACATTTAGCGGAGCTTACCAATGCCCCGGTATTATTTGCCGATGATTGTATTTCGGAGGATGCGTTCGCAAAATCTTCACACTTAAATGCAGGTGAAATTTTATTGCTAGAAAATTTACGTTTTTATAAAGAAGAAGAAAAAGGCGACGATGGGTTTGCCGCAAAATTAGCAAAACATGGAGATGTGTATGTGAACGATGCCTTTGGCACAGCACACAGAGCACACGCTTCTACAACTATTGTAGCCAATTATTTTCCGAGTGCAAAAGTATTTGGCTATGTAATGGCAAATGAATTAACAAATGCCGAGAAAGTAATGAACCACGCTGATAGACCTTTTACAGCCATTATGGGTGGTGCAAAAGTTTCTGATAAAATTTTATTGATTGAAAAATTATTAGACACCGTAAACAATATTATAATTGGGGGCGGTATGGCATACACATTTGCGAAAGCATTGGGTGGCAACATAGGCTCCTCATTAGTAGAACAAGATAAATTAGAATTAGCCTTAAGTTTAATAGAAAAAGCAAAAGCAAAAGGGGTAAACTTAGCATTGCCTGTTGACTCTGTAATTGCAGATGCATTTAACAACGAAGCTCAACAAGCCATAGCTAATAACGATGCTATTCCTGATGGTTGGATGGGTTTAGATATTGGTCCGAAATCGATTGCAAGCTTTAAAGAAATTATTGCCAATTCGAAAACCATTTTATGGAACGGCCCGATGGGAGTTTTTGAAATGAGTAGTTTTGAAAAAGGCACGAAAGAAATTGCATTGGCAGTGGTAGAAGCTACTAAAAATGGAGCATTCTCTTTAATTGGCGGTGGCGATTCTGCAGCTGCGGTAGCAAAATTTAATTTATCAGACGATGTTTCTTATGTGTCTACCGGAGGTGGAGCATTGTTAGAATACATGGAAGGCAAAGTGCTACCAGGTGTTGCTGCTATACTCAATAAATAGTGTATGTTATTTAATAAGAATGCAGAGCTCTGCCAAGCGATTGGAGTAGCCCCATTCATTATCATACCAACCCACTACTTTTACCAGCCTGCCTACTACAGAAGTTAGTTGTGCATCAAATACACAAGAGTGTGGGTTCTCTTGTATGTCGATAGATACGATAGGGTCTTCTGTATATTCTAATATTCCTTTTAATTCATTTTGGGCGGCATGTTTAAATGCGGCATTAATTTCGGCAACAGTTAATTCCTTTTTTAATAAACAAGTGAAATCGGTAAGCGAACCGTTTGGCACGGGTACTCTTATACCGGCACCGCCTAATTTATTTTCGAGGTGAGGGAATATACTGGTAATTGCTTTTGCTGCTCCTGTGCTTGTAGGAATCATGGATACAGCTGCAGCCCTCGCTCTACGCAGATCTCTGTGCGGCGCATCGTGTAAATTCTGATCGCCGGTGTAAGAATGAACGGTGGTAATGTAACCGTCTTCAATCATCCCTAGTTCATCTAATACCTTTACCATTGGTGCCACATTGTTGGTGGTGCAGGATGCGTTTGAAATGATTGGACTGTGCTCTTCAAGAATATAATTATTCACGCCTAACACAATTGTAGGAATGTCTTTATCAGTTGGAGGAGCAGAAAGAATCACTTTTTTAGCTCCAGCCTTTATGTGTAAACCTGCTTTTTCTTTGCTCAAAAATTTACCAGTTGATTCTATTACTACATCGATACCCAAATCGGCCCAAGGTAAATTTGAAGGATCTTTTTCGGCAAAAGTTTTAATGAGTGTTCCATTTATCACTAGGCCATCAGTTGCAATTTGGATGCTACCCTTGAAGCTTCTGTGAATAGAATCGTATTTAAATAAATGTGCTAAAGTACTGTTATCGGTTAAATCATTAATGGCTACAATTTCTATCTCGGGTTTTAACAGGGCATTTCTTAAAAAAACTCTTCCAATTCTTCCAAAACCGTTAATGGCTACTCTGATTTTTTTCATGTTTTAAAGGTACGAAATGTGTAAATTAAATACGCTTGAACACAAATTTTGTTTATGAAATCTCTTACGTGCTAATAAGCCATTGAAAACTAAACGAATAGATTGAGTCAATTTTAGCTGATTATTTGGCATTTGTTACCCATTACAAATCAACAACTTATAAACAAACACTTAAAAATCACTAAAAATACCGGTTTTTTTGAAAAAAACATTTGCACAGAATGATATAAATATTACTTTTGCAGTCCCAAAGCGATACCAAACACGTTTGTTATCTCAATGGCCCGTTCGTCTAGGGGTTAGGACAGGAGATTTTCATTCTTCAAACAGGGGTTCGATTCCCCTACGGGCTACTACATACATCTTACGAATGCCCTTTCTGATATCAGGAAGGGCATTTTTGTTTTCTGGTGTGCCAACTTAGTAAAGCCTTAGTAAAGGAAATGGGAAAGTCGAAAATCTAAACACTTTCATTGAAACAATGTGGAAAAAGCACAAGAAAATCAAGGAGTTAAATTCGTAAATTGCAATTAAAGATATTTTAAAGCAATATGATAGACTCTATGTATAAAGACTCCAATGAAGTTAATGAATTTAGAACTTATATCGTATCCAATATTATAAGATCTGAATTGGGTATAAAGTCATTCAGTGAATTAGAGTCAATATTTATTGAAATAAAGTTTATGATAGATGAAATGATATCACTTTCTGAAAGTAATATTCATATGCCATCTGGCTTAAAATCAGAATTGCTCAAAATTATTTCAGAATTTAATAGACAAGCAAAGGCATTGTTAAATTATAATATGGATCAAGATGCTGAAAGGTCTTTTCAAATCAGAACAAGATTAATTGAGAGTATTAGGGGTTGGTATAATAGTTTGTATTCTACAGCATATTCTCAACCTAATGGTACGGTTACACCGTCTAGTTTTTTACAAGTTTATAATTATATTAAAACTCAAAGTCTAGCTAGCCTACAAAAGGATAAATCGGAAATTGATAATCTTAAAGCAGAATTAGAAAAATCGACAAAAAATGTAAATGAACTTTTGAATTTATTGCAATCAAAGGCATCTGGTGAAACTGTTCAAGATTATGCAAAAATATTTGAAAATGAAGCTCAAAAGCACTCAAGTTTTAGGTTATTTACAGACTGGAAAAATATAAAAATTGGAAGTGCGCAAATTTGGTTATGTTTCTCTATTGTTTTTATTATAAGTTTCATTATAATTATTAAGTATTTAAATTCAATTTATCCTATACACTTTGAAATTAGTAAGGGCGTACCAAATTCAGTTGGTGCAATAACATTAGAATTATTCACAAGAATTTTAATAATTAGTTTTGCTATTTATATTATAACTTTCACATTCAAACAATATAATGTCCATAACCACCTTTATACTGTAAATAAACATCGTCAAAATACATTAAACTCATTTAAATTATTTATAAGTTCTTTAGATCCTACTGATATAGTAACTAGAAACGCATTAATGATGGAAGTAGCAAAAGCAATTTATGAGTCAGGTCAATCAGGATATATCTCGAATAAAGATTCTGGCGATTCAAATCCATCAATAATTGAAATGACAAGATTTGTTGGTAAAAGTTAATTGAATGAAAAAAGTTTTTATTTCACATGAATCAACAGCTATTAAAGAAGCTAATAGGTTCAAAGAACTCATAATTGAATCGGGATTTACTGGTGATATATTTCTGACTTAAGATTGGGAATCGTTAGAAGCGGGTAAACCTTGGCTTGGAACTTTGCTTGATAGTCTAGCAAATGCTGATGGACTATTAACTATTATTTCTAACGAAGAAGCATTTAGTAATGTAAGTACTCCTTTTATCCTACAGCACTAATTTAGGATTTTCATTATTAATATTTATATCATTAGCGTCAATATTTTTAGAGTATGCAATTTGTTGGCTAGTGTTTTGGGTTAATTGCATGCTCTGGAAATATTGACGGAACTCTACCGGTGTTCTATTTCCTAAACTATCATGAGGATGATTGTTATTGTAATCTTCCATCCACTTTTCAGTCTCCGTTCTTACTTGATCCAAATTTTCAAAGATCATCATATCTAATACTCCTTGTCTAAAACTTTTGTTAAAGCGCTCTATGTAGCCGTTTTGCATTGGTTTACCTTTCTGTATTTTCACATGTTCAATGTTATGGTCAATACAAAATTTATGGAATATTTCA
>CALRTZ010000052.1:0-20366 GCA_943371235.1 Sphingobacterium thalpophilum
TAATAATGGAGTATGGATGAGCATTACGGAATCGAATGTAAAATCATATAAATTTTATAACGAACAAAGCGGCACTTGGGCAGATGTTAGTACGGCAGTGCCAAGTAATGCAAATTTCTTTAACACATACAGTGGTACAAATGGCAATTTAATTGTTGTAAATACTTATTATGAAAACAACATTAAAAAAACAGGTATTTATCAATTAGAAAACAACGCAAGTACTTGGAAATTATTAAAACATAGCATGGGCGATTTGTGGTACGAAAACACAAGTATTTACAACAACGAATTTTATTTTTTAAAGAATGCGTATAATAAACCCGACAGTTTATTTAAAGTAAAAAATGATAGTTTAGTTTTTGAGAAGCAATTGAAATATGGAACATTTAAATTTTATACTGAGAATTACTTCGAAAGCTTTTTTTACCGAGGCAATGAGATATTTTGTTTAGGATTCGACTCAACACAACAAAACACCATTACCATAATAAGATCTGTTGATGCAGGCCTTACTTGGCAAGCATTTAACGCAGGCTTAAGTTCAGGCACACAAATAAAATCATTACTAATTGGAAGTAGTATACTTGCAAGTACAAGTAAAGGATTGTATGAATTTGGCGGAACAAGTTCATACACAAACACTGCTGCTGCAATTGAACGTGCAAATATATATCCAAACCCAGCAAGTTCTTTTGTAAGTATTATATCCCTAAGTTTAGCGCCCTTCGAAATTGAACTATATAATTTGAACGGAGCGAAAATTTATTCAGAAAAAACCGAGGATGATTTAATAAACCTAGACCTTTCTGATTTAGAAAATGGCATCTATTTAATTCGAGTAATTACGGCTGAAGGAATAGAGACTAAGAAGTTAATGGTGCAACATTGATAAAACAAAAAAGGGCTAATTTACATTAGCCCTTTTTTAATTGCATGAATGACCTCGGGTCGAGCAATTTCGTAAACCCAACTTTTTTATAAAGCCCATGTGCATCTCGAGTGGCGAGCATCCATTTTTTTACATCAGCCAAAACCGGGTCTTCCAATATTCCTTTCAATAAAAAAACCGATAAGCCTTTGCCTCTATACTCTTCGGCTATAAATACATCCGAGAGATAAGCAAAACGAGCATAATCGCTCAACACTTTTGCAAAACCAATTTGTTTGTTTTGATGGTACAAACCATATGCCCTAGAATTACTTACAGAATTCATAATTTCCTCTGCACTTAAGTCTTGACCCCAATACATCTCTTGTATGTTCTCGCAAATAAATGCCGACTTAAGCTTCCGGCGGTCGGTGCTTATTAAGTAGCTGTATTTTTTCTTTTTGTAAACCATATTCGAATTGTCGAACTAGCGAATAAGCGAACTAGCGAATAAGCGACAGAATTGCTTTCGCAAGTTCGCCAGTTCGTTAGTTCGTAAATTCGATCAAGATTGCAAAGATGGATCTACTTCCGCTATCCAAGCCAAAATTCCACCTTTCAAATTATACAAATTGGTAAATCCAAATTGTTGTTCGAGTTGCATAATAGCTGCTGCGCTGCGAGCTCCGCTTCTGCAATGTATAACTACTTGTTTGTCTCTAGCAATTTTATCAGACTCTAACAAAATATTGCCAAGAGGAATTAATTCGCCTTGTATGTTTACTGTTTCGTATTCAAATTCTTCTCTCACATCGATCAGTTGAAAATCTTTGTTTTCATCTCTCATCGCTTTTAATTCTTGCACTGTAACTTCTTTTACCATTTTGCTTAGTTTTTTGTATTACAAAAGTAAGACTTTTGGCGAATTAACGAACTAACGAAATGGCGAATTAGCGAAAACACCGCCCTTCAACTTCGCTACGTTCGGGGACCTATCTCTCGTGTCATAAAAAAAGAAGGAAAAGTACCAGGTTATCACCGCCCCTCAACTCCGCTGCGCTACGTTCGGGGACCCTTATCGCAAATCATAAAAAAACTAGGAACGGTATCAAGTTAGGAAGGTAGTTGCGAGGATGAATTATTTAATAAAAATTAAGATTAGGATAATGTAGTTTCAACTTTCTAATAATGCATCATATTTTCATATAAAGGAGAAAATGTAATGTCGTAGGTTTATTTTTTTAATATAAATGAAAAGAAAAAGGATGTTTCGCCGAAGGCGAAACATCCTTTTTCTTTTGTAGCCACGACAGAGGTCCCCGAACGTAGCGCAGCGGAGTTGAGGGGTGGTTGTAGTATGATGATGTCTTAATTCACTAGTTCGATAATTCGATTTTACTATATTTAAAAAAAATTAAAAAATGGCAGAGCAAGAATTTAAGAAAGAATTAAAACTGTTCGACTCGGTAATGATAGTGGCCGGGACGATGATTGGTTCGGGAATATTTATTGTGAGTTCGGATATTGCAAGGCAAGTTGGTTCCTCAGGTTGGCTATTATTAATATGGCTAATTACAGGTTTCATTACTATTGCCGGTGCTATAAGTTACGGCGAACTTGCTGCCATGATGCCAAAAGCTGGTGGGCAATATGTTTACCTTCGCGAAGCTTGGGGCAAACCCATTGCTTTCTTATATGCATGGACCTTGTTTTTAGTAATACAAACAGGAACCATTGCTGCTGTTGGTGTAGCCTTTGCAAAATATACGGGTGTATTATTGCCCGATATTATTTCTGAAGACAATGTTCTACTAAAGCTTGGTAGTTTTAAAATTAGCAGCGTGCAATTATTGGCCATTGCCAGTATTGTGCTGCTCTCTTTCATAAATTCTAAAGGAGTAAAAAACGGCAAGTGGATTCAAAATATATTTGGCAGCACAAAAATTGTTGCGCTTTTTGGCTTAATAATAGTAGGCCTCCTTTTTGGTATTAATTATGATGTTGCTACTGCAAACTTTAGCGATATGTGGTCGGCTACGCGTAGTACAAAAGATGCGAGCGGAGCCCTAAGCATTGAAACCATTGTAGCCTGGGGCATTGTACCAGCATTGGGTATTGCCATGGTTGGTTCTTTATTCTCTAGCGATGCCTGGAATAATATTGGATTTTCTGGAGATGAAATTCAGAATCCTAAACGCAACTTAGTGTTAAGCATGGTTATCGGCACCTCCTTAGTAACGCTCATTTATATTTTAATGAATGTGGTTTACTTATTGGTTTTGCCATTACATGGCGACCCAAATGGAGTAGATGTAATGAGTAGAGGAATACAGTTTTCTACGAATGATAGAGTGGCGGCCGCAGTAGCCGAGGCTATTGGCGGACCAGGTGCAACCTTGTTGATGGCTGTATTAATTATGATTTCTACTTTCGGCTGTAATAACGGCTGTATACTTTCTGGTGCTCGTGTATATTATGCAACTGCAAAAGATGGTTTGTTTTTTTCGGGGATGTCTAAACTCAATAAAAACAGTGTACCCGGCAATGCCTTGGTTTATCAATGTATTTGGGCATGTGTGTTATGTTTGTCGGGCTCGTACGGCGACTTGTTAGATTATGTTGTGTTTGCCGTTTTATTGTTTTACATACTTACCATTTTAGGTATTTTTAAATTAAGAAGAACACAACCAAATGCTGAGCGACCATATAAAGCACTCGGTTATCCATTTATACCAATTTTATACATTTTACTAGCTTCTGCAGTTTGTATTATTTTGTTGATATACAAACCGAACTACTCTTGGCCAGGCTTAATAATTGTGGCAATGGGAATTCCTGTATATGCATTATTTAAAAATAAAATAAAAGAAGTTTAAGTTGATGAGGAAATTTTTTGCGATTGGATTACTTGCTCTTGCATCAGCATGTTCACAAAAAACAGAAACTGCTAAAGTAAGTTTAGAAGAACCCTTAAGCCCCTATGATACGGTTGCTTTTCAACAAAAAGCAAAAAAAATTGAATCGTTTTTTGAAGCTTTAGCTACGAAACAAAACTTCCATGGCACAGTGCTTATTAGTTACAACGAGCATGTGTTATTTAAAGGTGCCTACGGTTATCAAGATCCGGGCAAGAAAAAACATGCACTGAAATTAAATTCAGTTTATCAGTTAGCATCGGTGAGTAAACAGTTTACTGCAGCAGCTATATTGAAATTAGTAGAACAAGGGAAGTTGAGTTTGAATGATAGCATTCAAAAATTCTATCCAAATTTTCCATATAAAAACATCAACATAAAACTTTTACTACAACATAGAGGAGGCTTAAGCAATTACACGTATTTCAGTGAAAAATATTCGGATAGAAAAACGTCATTGACAAACCAAGGTGTTGTTGAAATGATGATTAAACACAAGCCACCGGTTTATTTTTTTCCAGACAGACGAATGGATTATAGCAATACAGGGTATGTACTACTTGCTGCAATTGTAGAAAAAGTGAGTGGAAAGAGTTTTAAAAAATACATGGAAGAAGATGTTTTCAAACCTTTAGGCATGAAATATACACATGTGTTAGATGTAAACAATTTGGGCGATTTTAAATATGTGGATGCTTACGATAAATGGGGCTCAAAAGTGAGGCACGATTATTTAGACGGAGCCACTGGCGACAAAGGAATTTATTCTACCGTTGATGATATGCATAAATGGGATAGAGTTTTACATTCCGGAAAATTTTTATCAGACAGCACATTGGATTCTATGTACATGCCGGGCAGTAAAAAATTGGAAGGGCCATTTAATTATGCATTTGGTTGGAGAACGTACACTTTAGAAAGTGGAGAAGTAATTGTTTACCACGGCGGATGGTGGAATGGATTTAAAACTTTTTTCATGCGCGATTTAGAAAACCGCCACACCATTATTATACTTTGTAACAATGAACGATCTAATTTTAAAAACTTAGACCCCTTGGTAGATATTATTTACAATAGGAAACCTAGTAGCGCTAGAAAATTCTCAGCCTATTTGCACCACTCTCCTAGCAGAGAGTAAATGTGTAAACCGCAGGTCCCGTTCTTTCGGGATATGAAAATGTGCAAATGCGTAAATGGGTAGCACCCTATTTGCACATTTGCACATTTTCAAATTTGCACATTATTTAATTATAACTTTGTCGCGTGCAATAGAAACTCCATCGGCAACTAAATTGCAAACATAGATACCCGAAGATAAAGTGCTAACATCTACTTTTATTAAGCCTTCTTTAGTGCTAACTACTTCAGAAGCTACAATGCGACCGCTTAAGTCTGTAATTTGAATTTCTGAGTTTGAATAAACCTT
Source organism: Sphingobacterium thalpophilum (assembly GCA_943371235.1). Classification (GTDB taxonomy): domain Bacteria; phylum Bacteroidota; class Bacteroidia; order Sphingobacteriales; family Sphingobacteriaceae; genus CAJBVG01. Next base: position 5,213 of record CALRTZ010000052.1, read on the forward strand.
TTCTGTATTAAAAGTCAAGTTGATGTTTTCATCAGCAGGATTTGGGAATACTTTCACAAATTTCAAATGCGAATTATTTACAATACCTGTTAAAGCCATATCGTATGTTAATAATAAACATGCAGAATCCGTTTTAGCTAAGTTATAATAGCAATAATTTACTACACTCACTCCTACAGTAGATCGAGGGTCGATATATGTTTTCACAGATTCGTCTGTTACACCAGCTGCTAAAGTTAAATTGTCAGGAGATTTGCTTACTCCTGGAGGGTAGCAAGTAATACCAAAGCAGAAATAGCTTAAGTGGCCTGGTACTAAAGAAACAATTTTTCTTTGTAAATAAATTTCTTGGGTAGCGGCAGAATTGTTCTTAACGTGCAAATTAATGTACGCTATTTCCTCTGAGTTGCCTAGTACACTAGTCACAGGATCTACAATTTGTATGTTCTGAGCGTTCGCAAAACAGAATATACTACTAAAAATCACTAAAAGTAAAGATTTTTTCATGGTTATTTTATTGAAATTTAACTTATACAGCGAAAATTATACCAATATTGTTGTTAGTTTAATTTTTTTTCTCTAATTATGGTACATTATTTGATACAAATGTGCATCTTTAACACTACAAATCTATATAAAAAAATGAAAAAAATTTTTACTTTAATGATTGTATTGGCTTTTGCAACAATTGCAAATGCACAATATTACTACTTGCCTAATTTATCTGCAGGTGAAAACCCAAAAGGTGTAAACCTAGATATTGAGCAACCAGGTACAACTGGATGGACAAATATCGCTACTACTAGTGCTACACCAGCATGGTCAACAGTAGCTACATTACCAAGTGACTTTACATTTAATTTCAATGGCACTCCAGTAACTGCTTACAAAGTTTCTACATCAGGTGTATTAACTTTCTCAACAACAGCAGGCGCTGTACCAAGTTCAACTAACCAAGCATTGCCAAGTGCTTCAATTCCTGATAATTCTATCATGATTTGGGGTTTATCTGGCCAAGGTGCTAACGACGTTATTCGTTGGAAAGTGTTTGGAGATGCTCCATTCCGTCAGTATTGGATTCAATTTACTTCTTATTCAGCTCCTGGTTCATCAGGATCTAACTGGACGTATTGGGGTATAGTGTTAGAAGAAACTACAAATGATATTTACATTGTAGACCAAAGAACTTATGTAACTCCACTTTCATTAACAATAGGTGTTCAGGTTGATGGTTCAAATGCATATACTGTAAATGGTGCGCCAAACACCCCGTCTGTTGTTACAAATGGTGGTACTGAAGATACTCCAGTAGATAATGCTTTCTACAGATTTATCAATGGTGTTCAACCAGCAAATGATGTTGCAATGAACAAATTAACATTCTCTCCTTTTGGTGGAGCAGGTTCAACTGTAAACATCACTGGTGAAGTATTAAACGCAGGTTCTAGTCCAATAACTAGCTTAGCAATTAAATACACAGCGAATGGTTCTACACATACTACAAATTTAACAGGATTAAACATTGCTTCAGCAGATACCTATACTTTCAACCATTCTACTCCATTTGTAATTCCTTCTGCAGGTACATGGCCAGTAAAAGTTTGGGCTGAATTAACAGGTGATAACAACAAAGCGAACGATACTTTAAATCAATCAATTGTTGCATTAGCATTCCAACCTACTAAACGTGTATTATTTGAGGAAGCTACTGGTACATGGTGCCAATGGTGCCCAAGAGGTGCGGTTTACATGGACTCATTACATAAAGTATACCCTACTACAGCAATGTTAGTAGCAGTGCACAACTCAGATCCAATGGTAGTTGCAGAATACGATGCTAATTTAGCTGGTTACATTGCTGGTTACCCAAGTGGTTTAGTTGATCGTAAAAATGGCGAGTTCGACCCATCACAATTCTTTGATGAATATGATATTAGAATTAATGGTTACACTCCTTGTGACATCAACGTAAATGCAACTTATAATGCAGGTACAAGAGGCTATAACATTGATTTATCAGCTAATTTTGCTGCTGATTTATCTGGCGATTTACGTTTCAATTGCGTAGTTGTTGAAGATGGTGTTAGAGGTACAGGTTCTGGTTACAACCAAGCCAATGCTTACTCAGGTGGTGCAAACGGACCAATGGGTAACTATCATAATTTGCCTACTCCAGTACCAGCAGCTCAAATGGTTTATGACCATGTTGCTCGTGCAATTTTAGGTAACTGGGTAGGAACAGAAGCTAGTTTACCTACTTCTGTAACTGCTAACTCAACTCATACTTATAATTATACGTATACTTTGCCTGCAGGTATTAACCCAGATAAAGTACACATTATAGCTTGGGTTACAGATGCTAATACTGGTGAGGTTTATAATTCAAATGAGAAAAACTTCAGTACTGGTATCACTACTAAAAAAGCAGATGCATTTACTGTAAATACGTTCCCTAATCCTTCAAACGGTGTTACAAACTTTGAAGTGAAATTGAATAAAATTACAGAAGCTGCTACTTTAGAAATTTACGACTTAACTGGTCGTTTAATCTACACTAGCGCTGATGCTAAATTTGTTGGAGGTTCTCAGTTCTTAACTTGGACAGCTAACGAATCTGTAGCTAATGGTATTTACCAAGCAACTATTAAAATTGGTAGCGATGTAGTAAGCACTAAAGTTGCTTTAACTCGCTAATTCAATTTTTTTTAACATAATATTGAAACAGCCAATAGAAATATTGGCTGTTTTTGTTTATAATTTAATGGAAATCATTAATTTTAACCTTTCCTATAAGCACAAACAAAATGAAAAAAATCTTAGTAACGATTTGCTTGATAAGTGCAGCAATCGTTTCAAATGCTCAAAGCAAAATTCCATCAGTTGATGTGAAAAAAATTGCAGGTGAAACTTTTAATACTTCGCTTTTGTCAAATGATGGCAAACCGATGATTATAAGTTTTTGGGCAACTTGGTGCAAACCTTGTGTGCAGGAGCTAACAGCTATTTCTGAAGTATATGAAGACTGGCAAAAAGAAACCGGCGTGAAAGTGGTTGCCATATCAACAGACGATTCTAGAAACTCTGCTCGTGTGCAACCTTTCGTAGTAGCTAGAAGTTGGGAATACGAAATTTATTTAGACCCCAATGGTGATTTTAAACGTGCTTTAAATGTAAATAACATTCCTCATACATTTTTAATTAACGGAAAAGGTGAAGTAGTATGGCAACATAATTCTTATACTCCTGGAGATGAAGATGAGTTGTACGAATTGGTAAAGAAATTAGCAAAAGGCGAATCGATTAAAGAATAATAAAATGAAAAAAATATTCATTTTGAGTTGTTTGTTTGCAACAAGCTTCGCATTCGCTCAAGAAAATGAAAATAAATTTAATGCCGGTGAGCTTCATGGTAATTTCCAATTTGATGCACAAAATTATATTGAAGACAGCATAATTGGCGCTCAAAAAATAGACGAAAAAATAAGAATGAACAGTTTTGCTAACCTCAACTATACTAGAGGTAAGTTTAAAGCTGGCTTACGTTATGAATCATATTTAGGGCCTTTGGTGGGTTTCGATTCCAGATACAATGGAAGTGGCATTACCTATAGATACGCTTCTTACGAAGTGGATAATTTAGAATTTACCGTTGGAAATTTCTACGAGCAGTTTGGTACGGGTTTGATTTTTAGAAGCTACGAAGAGCGAGGGTTGGGAGTAGACAATGCTATGGACGGAGTGAGAATTCGCTATCAACCTAAAAAAGGAATTTACTTAAAAGCTGTTATCGGTCAACAACGTTTTTTCTTTGAAAAAGGGGAAGGTATTGTGAGAGGTTTTGATGGGGAAATAAATTTAAATGAAGTGATTCCTTCTTTATCAGATAAAAGTACAACATACATAATTGGTGCAAGCATCGTTAGTAAGTACCAAGAAGATCAAAACCCATTAAAAATATTGCCAGAAAATGTGGCATCTTCTGCCGCACGACTAAATATTATTACTCCAAAAATGAACTTCTATGCGGAGTATGCTTATAAAATAAACGACCCATCGTTTACTAATCAATACATCTATAAACCAGGTTCTGCATTGTTTGCATCTGCAACCTATGCAAACAAAGGCTTAAGTATACTAGCCTCAGCAAAATTTGTAGATAACATGGATTTTAAATCGAATAGAGATGCTACCGGAAACGTATTGCTGATAAATTATTTACCAGCCATTACTAAACAATATACGTATGCCTTTGCTTCTTTCTATCCATACGCAACTCAACCAAACGGAGAGTTTGGTTACCAAGCAGAAATATCATACAACTTTAAAAAAGGTACAACTTTAGGTGGTAAATACGGCACCATGGTAAGTTTAGCTTACTCGCATGTTAGTAGTTTAGATACTAGTAAAACTGGCGACGATTTTGGGTACGAAGTAAATAAAATCGCATCGGGTAAAGTTTTGATGTATGAAGATTGGGAATTAGTAGTAACTAAAAAAATAGATGCAAATTGGAAATTAACGTACACATACATGTATCAAATTTTCAACAAAGATGTGGTGCAAGGATTGTCGGGTTTCGGCACTTTATATTCTCACATCAATATTTTAGAAACTCAATATAAAATAAACAAGAAGAATACCGTTAGAACAGAACTTCAACATTTATTAAATAAAAAAGATGACGGCTCTTGGGCGATGGCATTAGTAGAATATACTGTTTCGCCACACTGGTTCTTTGCATTAATAGATCAGTACAATTATGAAAATCCACGAAATTCATTAAAAGAAGTTCATTACGTTTCTACATCAGTCGGTTATATACAAAATGCAACTCGTATAGCGTTATCATACGGTAAACAGCGTGAAGGATTTTTATGTGTAGGAGGTGTTTGTCGCCAAATTCCAGCATCAAACGGATTTGGAGTTTCTATTACTTCTACTTTTTAATTTTATTAAGATGAAAAAGATTTTATTTATTGCATTCGCATTTTCAATAGTGATTACATCATGCGATGTGTTAGAAGGTCCATTTGATGAACAAGTGAACAACACCATTGACACTACAAAACCATTGCGTAAAATATTGTTAGAAGATTATACTGGGCATACTTGTGGCAACTGCCCATGTGCTGCAGAAGAAGCAAAGAAATTAGATTCTATTTATGGCGAACGTGTAATTGTAGTGAGTACGCACGTTGGTTTTTTTGCAGAACCCTACCCTGGTGGTTCTAAATTTAGAACTGATTATCGTACAACCGCTGGCGAAGAATTAGCAACTGCTTTTGATGTTGGTTGTAATACCTGCGGTATAGGCTTGCCTGCTGGTATGGTGAGCAGAACTCCATACAATAGCGATAGAGTTTTATCGGCAACTGCATGGGCTAGTGCCATTGCCTCGTTAGATACAGCAGTAATAGCAGAAATAGACATGAGTAAAACATACAATGCAGCTACTCGTACTGTTACAATCGAAATTGCTACAAAATATTTAAAAGAAGCAAGTGCTGAACATCAATTAGTATTATATGCCGTAGAAGACAGTGTAATAAATTGGCAGAAATATTACGCGCAATGCAGTCCAACTGGTGGCAACTTAGATGTGCCCGATTTTGTTCATAGACACTTATTAAGAGCAGCTGTAAACTCTACTTGGGGCGATAAGTTATATACCATTAATAGCATAATTCCTAAAGGTTACAATACAAACAAAACTTATACTCATACACTCGACCCAAGTTGGAGCGATAAACACATGAGTTATGTAGCTTTTATTCAGGATAACGTTACGAAAGAAATTATTCAGGCAGAAGAAATACACCTTTATTAGTGTGCTAGTATGCTAGTGAGTTAGTGTGCTAATAATCTAATCAACTAACATTAGCACACTAGCATACTATCACACTAGCATACTATCTACTGCCATTTAAACGTTTCGAGCATTACTGCAATATCTTTTTTTACAAAATCCAAAACAGGTTTTATAGAATCTATTTGAGGTGATGCATAGAAATACAATGCACCGCGTAAAAAATGTTCGGTGCTATCTGTTACAAAAAACTGAACAGATGAAGCGGCGTTGCCTTCAATATCATAATACAATCCGTGTACTTTTGCATCTGGATGGTCGATGCGAGTTTCGCTAATTCCATCTGCTTTTACGGTATGTTTAAAAACTAATCTGCGAGAATCTTCAATTAAAGAAGCTAACATTTGCTTGTTCGCTATTTTATAATAACTCATATGTAGGCGCCCGTTTAGGCCTTTATAAACAACATTCTTCCAGCATTCGTTTGCATCGGCAGTGCTATCATTTACCACCACACTATATGTAGGAATGTTAAAAGAATAAGCACAATCGCTGCTGTAATTTTTGTATACTTTTTCTGGTAGATTTATTCTGTAATATCCTCGCGGTTTAGGGCTATAATCGTTGCTACAAGAAATAAAAAAAATACTTAATAGTATTCCTAAATATGCTTTATTCATCTTCTGTTACAATTGTAAATTTTACTCTTTTCACTCGTCGCCTGTCCGCCGACTCTACTGTAAAAATAAAATTTTCGAATGTTATTTTTTCTTTCGTCATTACAAACCTACCCGCAATAGCTAATACTAAGCCGCCAATGGTATCTGCTTCGCCACGTATTTCGTCAAAGGTTTCCTCGTCAATGTCTAACAATTTATAAATATCGGTAAGCGGTGTTTTGCCATCGAACACATAGTTATGTTCATCCAATTTAGAGTAACGTAATTCATCATCGGCCTCATCATACTCATCAGTAATATCACCCACAATTTCTTCCAAGATATCTTCTAAGGTTACTATTCCAGAGGTGCCGCCGTACTCATCTACCACAATTGCAATGTGGGTATGGCGTGTTCTAAACTCCTTCAATAAATCGTCTATTTTTTTATACTCTGGTACAAAAAACGCCGGGCGAATCAAGGATTTCCATTCAAAATTTACTTCGTCTCGATTGATCATTAAATCTTTTACGTACAAAATTCCTTTTATGGTGTCTAAATTATTTTCATATACAGGTAAGCGAGAATAGCGGGTATCTTTTATCTTTCTATCTACTTGTTTGTATTCCATTTCAAAATCAATGGCTACTACATCCATTCTGTTTCGCATCACTTGTTTTACCGAAATGTTTCCGAAGTTCGCAATGCCTTTTAAAATCATTTGCTCTTCTTCGTTCTCTTCGTTTATTAGTTCAGAATCGTTCATGCGATTCATTTCCTCTTCATTAATTCTATAAGATTTTGGAACTAATTTGTTGAGGATTCTGAATACAAAAAAATACAATTCGATTATAGGTTTTAAAATCCATTGTGTGGCAGAAAGTAAACTTACTACCCAGCGAGAATATCCGAGGTAATACCTTGTAGCATATAAGCCTGGTATAAAAGTAGCTGTTTTTAAAAGTATAAGGGTGATGAATACACTGAACAAAAATATCTCCACATTATAACTTAAATACTCTTGGAAATAGTAGTGAAATATAATGTTTAGGATGGTTGCAACTATAACCAGTAAAAAAGTTATGCTTATAGAAAGTGCTGCTTGCAAACGCATCGGTTGATCGAGCAAGCCTAATAAACGCTCTTCCGATTTGGTGTCTGATTTTTTTAAATCGGCAATGTCTTTGTCTTTAATTCTGAGTATTGCTTTTTCGGCGGCGCTGTATAAAGCCAATAAAAATAAAGCAACAATAATTATGAAGAAGTATAAAAACAGTTGGTCAACTGCTAAATAGTTTTGCACTAGACCAACTGCTTCTTGGGAGGGATAAGGATCCGTCTGTGTTTCCAAAATTTAATGATTTAATTAAAATTAAAAAGGTAAATCGTCTTCACCACCCGCACTGTTTACAATTTCATTTGCAGAAGGAATGCTCGTATTCATGTTGCCAGAATTAGAGCCTCCACCGTCTTCTTTTTTACCTAACATGGTAAACGAATCGGCAACAATTTCTGTAGTGTATCTTTTCACTCCTTCTTTATCATCCCAAGAACGAGTTCTAATTTTACCTTCTACATAAATCTGTTTCCCTTTTTTCAAATATTTCTCCGCAACATCTGCAAGTCCGCGCCACACCACAATATTGTGCCACTCGGTTAGGTCTTGCTTTTCCCCGTTCTTATTTGTAATAGTTTCGGTTGTTGCCAGAGAAAACGAAGCAACGTTCACACCATTCTCCAAATGTCTAACCTCTGGGTCCTTGCCCAAATGTCCGACTAAAATCACTTTGTTTACACCTGACATAATTTGTATTTTTTTAACGAAATAAAGGTATGAATTATTTTTGTAAGTAGGCCTCGATTAGGCGGGGCAATGCAAAAAAGCTTATTTCGTCATCCTTAATATATAGGTATTTATCGCGATTTTGATGCTGAAAACGCGGGTCGGAAATTTCGAAAAATCTTGCAAAAATATCTTGGTGACTTAAAACATGTTTAATTTTTTCGGATATTTTTAATACTTCCATATTCTCCGACAAGAATTTCGACTCAATGGCCCATTTTAAAACCTCCATTTCCGGTAATTCCTTTTCGGTTTCAAGGAGGGGGAATTCGTACATTTCTTGCCAAATATCTTTTTCGGTTCTTTTTCTGAGCACAAGAGCCCCTTCATTTTTCAAAATAAAGTAATTAAAAAAACGGGTTCTCCTTTTTATTTTTTTCTCTTTTATAGGTAATTCTGACACTTTATTATTTGCAAGTGCCCAGCAGCTTGATTGAAACGGACATATGTTACAAATTGGACTTTGAGGTTTGCATTGCAATGCTCCAAACTCCATAATTGCTTGGTTAAATACATCAGGATTGTTTTGATCGATTAGTTCAGAAGCAATGGCAATAAATTCTTTTTTAGCTTTTGGCGAATTTATGGGAGTGTGTACACCATAATACCTTGCGAGGAAACGAAACACATTCCCGTCGAGCACAGGGCTGGCCTCCTTAAACGCAAAAGATGCAATGGCGGCAGCAGTGTACTCGCCTACTCCTTTTAGCTTGAGGAGCTCTACATAGCTATTAGGGAAGGATCCATTATATTCGTTGAGCACTTGTTTCGCAGCGAAATGTAAATTACGAGCACGACTGTAATAACCCAAGCCCTGCCAAGAGCGCAATACTTCATCTGAAGATGCCATAGCCAAAGCACTCACATCAGGATATTTTAAAATAAAATGTTCGTAATACGGGCGGCCTTGTTCAACTCGGGTTTGCTGTAAAATAATTTCCGACAACCAAATAAAATAAGGGTTGGTAGTATTTCTCCAAGGCAAATCTCTTTTATGTTGATGGTACCATGAAATAAGTGTATTACTAATATACATGCCTCAAATATCTCAAATTTATGATGATTTAGCTTTTAAAATAGAGCAATAAAGCAAGTATAAGATTTTCAAAGACTTAGTATTTGTCGTTTAAAAATAATAATTGTGTGATTTTTAACATTTTATTTCTGATTATGAATGAAAAGCCCTATAATTGCATCCCCAAAAAAGAGCAATAAATTGTATAATAAATAAATAATAGAAACAATGACTAAGGCTGAAATTATCGCTGAAATCGCAGCGAAAACAGGAATTGAGAAAGTAGACGTACAAGAAACAGTGGAGTCTTTCTTCAAAGTAATTAAAGGTTCACTTCAAGAAGGTGAAAATGTGTATGTAAGAGGTTTTGGTTCTTTCATCGTGAAAAAAAGAGCAAAGAAAACTGCTAGAAACATTTCAAAAAACACAGCCATTATTATCCCTGAGCACTTTGTGCCAAGTTTTAAACCGGCTAAGACGTTTGTTGAGAAAGTTAAAAATTCAAGCAAAAACAAAGCATTAGTAGAAGTAAAATAATTTATGCGCTCCCTAAGTAAGTTACAATGGACCTTAATATTCTCGGCAATAGTACTCGTAGTAGTATTGTATAACCTTGATATTATTGCTCCAAATACGAGCAAAGGTGGCCAAGCAGAAACTCAGAATGCTGAAACTGCAAGTACATTAAACTTCGAGGAGTTAAAGAGTACTGCTTTAAAAAGTGTTCCAGAGGAAGTGAAGAACAACATCACTTCATTAGAACAAAAATTAAAAGAAGCATCGGCTGATCAGGAAAAAGAAAGCCGTTTAGCATTAGCCGATGCTTATTTTGCATACAAACAATTTGCAGTAGCTGGTTTCTACTTTTTAGAACAAAGTGAAAAAGAAGCTAACAATGCAGATTTGTATGTAAAAGCTGGAGATGCATTTAGAGATGCATACAGAAATAGTTCGGATAGCAACTTAACTCCTTTGTTAATGGAGAAAGCTAGAACGAGTTACGAAAAGGCAATGAAAATTGCGCCAGCGAACTTAGATGCTAAAACAGGTGTGGCAACATGCTTCGTAGAAGGTTCTGAGAATCCAATGCAGGGAATAACTTTATTACGTGAAGTAGTACAGGCAGACCCTGAAAATGTGAATGCGAATTTGAACCTTGGTTTATTTTCAATGAAATCCGGACAATTTGATAAAGCTATTAGCAGATTTGAAACGGTTATAAAGAAAAAGCCAAGTGCCGAAAATTATGCTTTACTTGCAGAAGCTTTTGAACAAAGCGGCGACAAGAAGAGTGCGATTACCGCATTGACAAAAGCAAAAGAGTATGTTATTGATCCTCAGATTGTAAATGGGATTGATGATTATATAAAAACATTAGAAAAATAATTGTATCACTTTAAACATTGAACTTATGCCAAGCGGTAAGAAAAGAAAAAGACATAAGATGGCTACTCACAAACGTAAAAAGCGTTTGAGAAAAAACAGACATAAAAAGAAATAAGCTTTAAACAAAGCTGTACAATCTTTTATCATGCACGAGCGCTTAGCGTTTTCGTGCATGACTTATTTATTTTCATTCATAGAAAATAGCTGTTCATTTTTCTGTATGGCAGGGTGATTTGTGTGAAAAAAGAAATTTAAATTGAACAAAGAACTTGTTATTAATGCCACGCCTACTGGTGTAGTGCTAGCATTGATGCAGGACAAGCAATTGATTGAATTACACCACGAAAAAGTAAATAACAACTTTTCTGTGGGCGATATTTATCTTGGGCGTATTAAAAAAATAATGCCCGGCTTGAACGCTGCATTTGTAGATGTAGGATATGAAAAAGATGCATTTCTACATTACCTCGACCTTGGTTCGCAGGTACAATCCCTTTTGAAGTATGCCAAACGCGTACGTACTGCTCCTAAAAACGAAGTAATTAAATTAGAAAACTTCAAACTAGAGCAAGACATTAACAAGAGCGGAAAAATTTCTGAGGTGCTCGGAAAAAATTTAATCATCCCAGTTCAAATTGCTAAAGAACCTATATCTTCTAAAGGACCAAGATTAAGTTCGGAGATATCAATGGCAGGCCGTTATGTGGTATTAGTACCATTCTCAGATGCTATATCTGTATCAAAAAAAATAAAAACAGCCGCTGAACGAAACAGGTTAAAGAAAATAATCGAGAGCGTAAAGCCAAAGAATTTCGGAGTAATTATACGTACCGTTTCTGAAGGCAAAGGTGTTGCCGAATTGCATAATGACCTTAATGAGCTAGTAGCTCGTTGGGAAAGTTTTAGTGCAAAGCTAGTGACTACCGAGCCCGGTAAACGTATACTTGGAGAGATGGATAAAACCGCAACAGTATTAAGAGATATGCTAAATGCATCTTTCAATAATATACATGTTGATAGCCCTGAGATTTACGAAGACATTAAACAATACATTCATCAAATTGCCCCTGAACAAGAGAAAATTGTAAAACTTTACAAAGGCAGAGAACAAATTTTCGAGCACTTTGGAGTAGAGCGTCAGATAAAAGGCTTATTCGGAAAAACAGTAAACATACACGGTGGAGCTTATTTAATTATTGAGCATACCGAAGCATTACATGTGATAGATGTTAACTCTGGAAACAGAAGCTCTACAGAAATTAACCAAGAAGAAAATGCATTGCAAGTAAACATGGAGGCAGCAAGAGAAATTGCGCGCCAATTACGTTTACGCGACATGGGTGGCATTATTGTGATTGATTTTATTGATATGCACAAAGCATCGAACAAGAAAATTTTGTTCGATCATTTAAAAGAAGTAATGCTCGAAGACCGAGCAAAACATACCATTTTACCACCAAGCAGATTTGGCTTAGTTCAAATTACTCGTCAACGTGTTCGCCCTGAAATGAACATCGTTACTGTAGAAAAATGCCCAAGTTGTGGAGGAACCGGTGAAATTCGTGCAAGTATTATTTTATTAGACGACATCGAAAATAATTTAAACTATGTGTTAAATGAGCAAAATGAAAAAGGAATTACCTTAACGGTACACCCTTTTATTGAAGCTTATTTGAAAAAAGGATTTATCTCTCAACAATTGAAATGGTATTTCAAATACAAAAAATGGATCAGTGTAAAAGCAGATAATAACTATCAGTATTTACAATACAAACTTTTCAATTCTAAGTTGGAAGAGATCGTACTTTAATTAGCTAATTAGCTAATTGACTAATTAGCTAATTATATCTATATTGAGTTATGAAAAAACTGTTATACTTTCTATTGCTTCCGGCATTGGGCTATAGTCAAGCAAACGACTCTAGCACCATCAGTAATATTTACAAAACTGCTTTAACAAAAAGTGATTGTTATGAAACCTTGCGTTACTTATGCAAGAGCATTGGTCCGCGATTAAGTGGTTCGGAGAATGCGGAGAAATCTGTAAAATACATGGAGGAGAAAATGAAATCGTATGGTTTCGATCGAGTGTATTTGCAGGAAGTAAAAGTTCCAGTTTGGCGCAGATTAGACGAAGCGAAAGCGGAAATTTCTACCACTAAACAAGTCGTAAATATTTGTGCACTGGGTGGCTCCGTTGCAACATCAGCAAAAGGAATAAAAGCGGAAGTTATAGAAGTACAAAACTTTGATGAATTAGATAAGCTAGGAGAAGCAAACATAAAAGGCAAAATTGTTTTCTACAATCGCCCAATGGAAGCTACGCATATAGAAACATTTCATGCTTACGGCGGCGCAGTAAATCAACGAGGCAGTGGTGCGGCAAAGGCTGCAAAATATGGAGCAGTAGCATGCATTGTTCGTTCCATGAATTTAAGAATCGACGAGTTTCCACATACTGGAGCAATGCGTTACGATCATAACTTTCCAAGAATTCCTGCTGCAGCAATTTCTACCAAAGATGCAGAGTTGTTAAGTGCGAGTATAAAAAAACAAAGCACAACATTTTTCATGAAATTTAATTGTGATACACTGCCTGATAAAATTTCTTACAATGTTATTGGTGAAATAAAAGGAAGTGTGTACCCAGAAAAAATTATTACGGTTGGAGGACATTTAGATTCCTGGGATTTAGGAGAAGGCGCGCACGATGATGGTGCAGGCTGTGTGCAATCGTTAGAAGTATTACACTTATTTAAATTAAATGGCATCCGCCCTAAGCATACTATTAGAGCAGTAATGTTTATGAATGAAGAAAACGGTTTGCGTGGTGGTTACAAATATGCCGAAGAAGCGAAACGTTTGAAAGAACAACACCTTGCAGCCATTGAAACAGATGTCGGTGGATTTACACCAAGAGGATTTAGTATTGATGCACCCGCTAATGTGATTTCAAAAATAAAGTCATGGGAATATTTGTTAAAGCCCTACGGATTGCATGAAATTGCAAAGGGTGGCAGTGGTGCAGACATTGGACCATTAAAAGCACCAGGCATTTCATTAATAGGATATCGTCCGGATTCGCAACGATATTTTGATGTGCATCATGCAAAAACAGATGTTTTTGAAGCAGTGAATAAAAGAGAATTAGAATTAGGTGCTGCATCTATCGCGGCTTTAGTATATTTGATTGATCATTACGGATTATAATTATTCTATTATGTTAGAAAAAATTAAAATGCTTTCTGAAAAATATTTCTCGGAAACTCAAGCATATCGTCATCATATACATTCAAATCCTGAATTGTCATTTCAAGAATTTGAAACATCAGCATATATTCAAGCTCAATTAAAAGCAATGGATATTCCGTTTGAAGTGAAAGCTGAAACCGGTATTGTTGCACACGTGCTTGGAAAAAATCCTTCGAGAAAAGTAGTAGCCTTACGTGCAGATATAGATGCATTACCTATTCAAGAAACGAACGAAGTTTCATACAAATCTAAAAACGCTGGCATAATGCATGCCTGTGGACACGATGTGCATACATCCTCTTTATTAACCGCAGTTAAAATTCTGAGCGATACAAAAGAAGAATGGGAAGGAAGTGTTAAAGCAATTTTTCAGCCAGCAGAAGAAAAATTACCAGGCGGTGCGAGCATCATGATAAAAGAAGGAGCACTCGAAAACCCAAAAGCAGAATCAATTATTGGTCAACATGTAATGCCACTTATAGATTCAGGAAAAGTAGGTTTTCGATCTGGAAAATACATGGCGAGCACAGATGAGTTATACATTAAAGTAATAGGCAAAGGAGGGCATGGAGCAATGCCACAGTTTAACATTGATCCGGTACTAATTGCTTCACACATGATTGTTGCTTTACAACAAGTCGTAAGCAGAAACGCCGATCCAAAAACTCCATCCGTATTATCTTTTGGAAAAGTAATTGCAAACGGTGCAACGAATGTAATTCCAAACGAAGTATACATAGAAGGAACCTTCCGCACACTCGACGAGGCTTGGCGTGCAAAAGCTCATGAACACATTAAAACCATTGCTACTGGATTGGTGGAAAGCATGGGTGGAAAATTAGAATTAGAAATTAGAAAAGGGTATCCCTTTTTAGTTAACGATGAAAAAGTAACCACAAATGCTAGAAACGCAGCAGAAATGTATTTAGGAAAAGAGAATGTGTTAGACCTCGATATTTGGATGGCTGCAGAAGATTTCGCATACTATTCGCAAATTATGCCAGCAAGTTTTTACAGACTTGGCACTGGTAATAAAGCAAAAGGAATAACTGCATCGGTACATACTCCTAATTTCAACATCGACGAAGAATCGTTGAAAATTGCCCCAGGTTTAATGGCTTGGATTGCGATTAAAGAGCTGGGGAATTAGGGTAGAAAAAATATTTTTTGGGGACTGATTTTGGTGGCACGAC
>CALRTZ010000053.1:0-20246 GCA_943371235.1 Sphingobacterium thalpophilum
TTACATAAACATTCACTCCGTCAGACGTAATACCACCTGCTGTAGTATTAGAGGTGTACGTCCAAACAGTATTACTACCAGATCTTCTTGTATAATTATTATAGCTCCAATTAGCAGTAAAATAATCGCTACTACCTTGGTTCATCCATACTTGCATCATTTGATTTTGACCAGTATTGAATGTATTTACAAAACTTCCATTATTATTGTAAACGTAAACAGTTGGATTAGCCCACTCTGGATAATAAAACTGATTGGTATTAGGGTTATATCCACCACCGTAAGAACGTGTGTCCTGTGATCTTGTTCCTGAATATGTAATAGGAATTACAGTTCCAGTTCCAATATTTGAACAATCAAAACTATTTTTATCGATTGATATAGATGCAATTCCATCAGGATCTGTTGATGCACTATCAATCATTGCCGCAGTAATAGTTACTGAACCAGCATTATCTAAGTATCTTCTTATATTTCTACCAATAACTACTGGTGTAGAATAATTTAATGTGATTTTGTAAACTTCAATTTCTGTAATAAATCCAGAATAAAAAGAATTACTACTCAATCCAGGACCAACAAAAGCGGCCACTTCTTGTTGAGTACCAATTCCATTATTGGTAAATCTATTATATGCATATCCGACATTGGTATACCCATTAGTCATATCAGAATTTATGTACAAATCATGCCCCGATCCAAATGTAGGTCCATAATTAGTACCAGAATACATTCCATAAGGACCATTAATTCCATCATAACCACCTTTTGTTACTCTTTGGTCTGTAGTTAAATTAAATAGAAATGAATTGTTAGCCTGTAAATAGTTGTAATTTCCACCCCACGACTGAGATGCATAGCCACCAAATACAGTACCATTTGCAGTTTTAATTAATACAACAGTTGCTCCTTGGTTATCGCATAAATTGTGAAAAGCTGTTGCATTGGCTCCATCTCTAGAACGTCTGTAAAGTAATGTACCTCCAGGATTGTTCCCAATCCAATTAGTCATTACTAAATTGTCGCTCGGATCTGCAATAGTTGTTCCTGGGAACACTTGCGCATCCGAACTTTGGGCTTGAAATAGCATAGCTATTATTAACCCAAGGCTGAGAAGTAAATTTTTCATTTAATTATTTATTTAGATTAGTTAGATACGACTGTTAAATTAAGGTATGTTAATGCCTCTACTATGGATACTGGATCTACAGAACTTGAGGTCATTTTTAATGATAAAGAGGGTGAATTTTCACAATCAATTTCTTTGGTGTTAGATGCTAATAATGCAGAACTAAAGGTATTCGTGTTAGTTGCATTTAATTCTGTCGACCATGAAATGTTTTTAGAAACAGCTTCTAAATTTTCGAATTTTAATACCAATGTCGAATTGTTATTATCATTCAAAATTTGCTGTGGATCTTGCGAATTTGTGGCAGTGCATTTCGCAATTTTGTAATAAACTTTTACACCAGATTGAACAGTGTGTAAAGTCCATTCATTTGAATTTGAAGTTTGTGCTTGTGTGTTATTTGTAATAAATAACATTGCTATAATGGAAAATAACACCATAGTAGCATTAGATGAGAATCTAATTCTGTACATAATTTAGTTTTTAGGTTTTAAAAAAGGTATTGGGTAATGGGTAAACCAATAATACTTATTTAAGTATTACTAATTAAAGTAAAGATGACTATTTTATTCTTTATAAAGAAAGAATTCTTGATATGTTGATAAATAATATCACTATTATTCTGCTATTGGGCATAGTATTAGAATAAATTAATACTAACCTAATCTTGAGTATATGTATTAGAAAGGATTTCTAAACGATTTATTATTGATAAATGTAGTATCTGTAAGGGTTTTAAGAAATGCAACCAATGCTTGTTTTTCTCTAGTACTTAAACCTAATCCTCCAAATTGCTCCAATCGGTCTAAATTTTTAAGGAAGATCGGATCGATGTTATTATTTTCTTTAATACCGGTACTATAAAATTCAACTACTTCCTCCAATGTATTAAACCTTCCATCGTGCATATAAGGACTAGAGAACTCTGCATTTCTAAGAATTGGTACTTTAAATTTACCTGCATCGGTAGTTAAACCTGTAACTTCATACAAGCCTTTACCAACTTGTTCTGCATCATTCATTAATCCATTATTTCTAAATACATCCACCTGAGAATTTGTTAACAAGGTTCTAACTCCGCCGTGGCAATGGAAACACTCACCTCTTTCTGTCATAAAAATATTGAAGCCTTCAAATTCCAATGGATTTGTAAAAAATGATGCCGGTGATGCATTTAATATTACCAACTCATCTAGTTTAGAATTTTGAGAAACCATGGTTCGCTCAAATTGCGCCAAGGCTTTGGCAATATGCTCCATCGTAATTTCATCAGTACCAAATGCCGACCGAAAGTACTTAGGGTATTTTGCATGTTCCTTTAATTTCTTGACTACGTTTGCTGGCGTTTCATGCATTTCAATCGGATTCAAAACCGGTTCTATTGCTTGAATTTCTAGACTACTAGACCTTCCATTCCAGAAAAATTTTTGTTGCCAAGCTAAGTTTACAATTGCCATTGCTTGTATATTGCCAATTGCACCATTTACCCCAATGCTGTATTTTTTATTATCAGTAAAAGAGTAGCTAGGGTTGTGACAACTTGCACAAGAAATTGTACTATCACTAGATAAAATTGGATCGTAAAACAACATCCTTCCCAGTTCCACTCCCCTTTTAGTTAATGGATTATTATCCGGTTGTTCAAATGCAGAAAAATGACTCGGGCCAAAATTAGTAATAACCGTATCGGGTATTACATCTTTATTAGTACTTACTGGCTTATCATCATCGTCACATGCCACTAAAAATGTAAAGAATACAGAAAATATAAATAGGATAATACTAAATCGTTTCATTAATTATTGTTGAATAATTGAAAATACACTCGACGTTGCATTTTGTTTAAATAATAATTGCTTTGCATCATTTTCCATAATGTAACCATACCCATCATTTAAATTGATTTTATTTAAGCCATCTAACCATTGGTCTACATTCATATTCAATTGAATAATTGCTTTGGCGCCTGCTTTTGCTGTATATTCAATCGGGAATTCCAATTTCACTTGGTTACCTTGTTTACCTAAATGTATTCCATAACCACTCAATTGATTTTGATTGTTTAAATAAACTCCGTCCAACATCATAATATGATATCCACCGCCTAATTGACTAGGCCATTCCATCGAATTATTTTCTGTATTGTTTTCCAAAGCAAATGATAAATTGCGTGCAGAGTCTATTCCAAATATAAAGGATATTTTAGTGTACCTACCATCGGGAATGTTTTTTAAAATATAGTCGGTAATGCTTGCATTTGATTCAGTTAAATTGACAAACTTATACATGTTTACATCATACGACTCACCACTTTCTTTGTAAACAATAATTTTTGATATGTAGTACTTCAAACTTTTTACATTCCAGTTGTTTTGTGCTTCATTCGTATATATCAAATTATTATCGGCCCTAATTTCCAATAATTGACTTTTATAATAATGTTTAAATTGAAATGAAATTTGTGCATTTTCTGGCACGGCTTGCTCTTCCTCTTCACAAGAAAAAAGGAAAACGCTGAAAATGATGGATAAAAATAGAATACGCATATATCAAATCTAAGCTAAAATCGTACCAATAACAGTTATTTTCTATCTTTTTATACCTTTGTCTTAAATAGACCGCTATGCTTCTAGATTATAGATACTAGACATTAGATTTAGCTAGTTAAAAACTATTTAAAGAGTAAATAGTTTGAAGATAATACAAACAATATTTGTACAGAATACAAAAAAATGGCAAGAGAAAGAGCGAAGCTTAACAGTGGAAACGCGCAGGATGCAGAATTACCGAAAGCAAAAATCAATAAAGAGAGCCTTAAAAAGGCATTAATTCTAATAAAATACCTAAAACCATATAAAACCAAATTTATACTTGGTATATCGTTTTTAATTATTTCTACATTGGCATCTTTAGCCTTTCCAAAGGCTATGGGTAGTTTAATAGATGCTGCAACCATGGCCAAAGGTTATAGCAATATAAATACTGTAGCCTTGGTTTTATTAGGAATACTGTTATTCCAAGCAATTACTACCTTTCTAAAAGTTATTTGGTTTGTGGAAGTGGCCGAGCGTTCTTTAGCAGACTTGCGTAAAGACACGTATTTTAAGTTGGTTACTTTACCCATGACATTCTTCTCTCAACGTCGTGTAGGAGAATTGAACTCAAGAATATCTGCAGATTTGTCGCAAATACAAGACAGCATAACCATAACAATAGCAGAATTACTTAGGCAAATTATTACATTGGTGGGTGGCGTTATTGCCTTAAGTTTTGTATCTGTAAAACTAACCTTGATGATGCTTGCGATCTTTCCTGTGCTTATTGCAGTAGCAGTTATTTTTGGCAGATTCATCAGAAAAATTGCACGTAAATCTCAAGATCAATTAGCAGAATCGAATGTAATTGTAGAGGAAACATTACAAGGTATAAGCAATGTAAAAGCATTTGTAAACGAAGCTTACGAAACCAATCGTTATCGATCGTCAATGGACCAAGTAATAAAGTACGCTTTGCGCGGTGCTAAATACCGTGGAGCTTTCTCTGCCTTTATCATTTTCTGTTTGTTTGGTGCCATTGTATCTGTGGTTTGGTACGGCTCTAGCCTTGTGCAAACAGGTGCTATTTCTGTAGGCGATTTAACCACTTTTATTTTATATGCAACGTACGTTGGCGCTGCAATGGGCAGCTTCGCAGAGTTGTATGCTCAACTACAAAAAACAGTTGGTGCCACAGAACGTGTAATCGAATTATTAGACGAAAAGCACGAAGATATTAGCATTGAACTTCGTCAAGGTATAGTTGATAAAAAAATAGTTGGCATTATAGAATTTGCAAACATTCAGTTCTCTTACCCTTCTAGAAAAGAAGTGGAAGTATTAAAAGGCTTGAGTTTTAAAGCCAACAAAGGGGAGAAAATTGCCATCGTTGGGCCAAGTGGAGCCGGCAAATCTACCATCGCCTCTCTTCTTTTACGTTTCTACAATCCGGATGCTGGAGAAATTTTATTTGATGGAGTTAATGCAAACGAATACAGTTTATCCGACATCAGAAATCAAATTGCGATTGTGCCTCAAGATGTATTACTATTTGGTGGGACCATTCGAGAAAATATTTGTTACGGAAAAATTACTGCAACTGATGAAGAAATTTTTGAAGCAGCACGTAAAGCAAATGCGCATGATTTTATAAGCTCTTTCCCAGAAGGCTACCAAACAGTGGTAGGCGAACGCGGTATAAAACTTTCTGGCGGGCAACGTCAACGCATTGCAATTGCAAGAGCTCTATTAAAAAATCCATCAATATTAATACTCGACGAAGCTACCAGTAGTTTAGATTCTGAATCGGAACGCTTGGTACAAGAAGCTTTACAAATATTAATGAAAGACAGAACTTCGGTAATTATTGCGCATCGATTATCAACCATTAGAGAGGCCGATCAAATAATTGTGGTTGATGATGGGAAGGTAAAAGAAATAGGTACGCACCAAGAACTAATGAATAACGATTCTGGTTTATACAGGTATTTAAGTCAACTGCAATTACAAGAAAACTAAGCTAAATGAAATTTATAAGTTGGGGTGCCGCAGAACAAGTTACAGGAAGCATGCACATGCTAGAGCTGCAAGATGGTTACAAAATTTTAATCGATTGCGGCTTAGATTATGAGAATAAAAAAAACAACCAATTAAATGATCATTTCCCATTTGATGTAGAAGACATCGACCTTATTCTGTTAACACACGCACATATAGACCATAGTGGAAACTTACCAACCATTGTAAAACATGGTTATAGCGGTCAAATTTTAAGCACCGCCGCAACAAAAGATTTATCGGAATTATTACTCAGCGACTCCGTAAATATTTTTGTAGAAAAAGCTAAAAAGAAAAAACATCATCATAAAAGAAAATCATTTAACGAGTTTCAAGAACGCCCATTGTACTTGCACAAACATGTGATGGAAACCTTGGATCGTTTTGTTACCATTCCGTTTGAACAAACTTTTGAAATAAAAAAGGATGTGCATCTTAAATTTATTCCTACTGGGCATTTATTAGGTGCTGCAGCAATTGAACTAAAAATTGTTGAAGATGGAATAGAAAAAACAATTGTTTTTAGTGGAGATATTGGCAGAAAAAATTATCCGATTTTAAGTGACCCTAAATACTTAGAGGGTTGCGATTATTTAATTTGCGAATCTACTTACGGAGGTCGTTTACATACTACAGATAAAACCATTGAAGAAGTACTGATTGAAAACATAGAAGCTACGTGTATCAAACAACCTGGAAGGCTTATTATTCCTGCATTTAGCATTGGTAGAACGCAAGCATTAGTATACTCTTTACATAAAATTTTTAAAGATAAAAAACTACCAAAAATTGATGTGTTTGTAGACAGTCCCATGGGCATGGCAGGTACAGAAGTTTACAGAAAACATCATGCCTTATTAAACGAAGAGGCCCAAACATTTTTCCAAAAATTTGGAGATGAGTTTGAATTTGATGGCTTAAAATATGTAGAAACCTTAAAAGAAAGTAAGCAGATTTCTAATTACTTTGAACCTTGCATTATCATTTCTTCTGCAGGCATGTTAGAAGGCGGAAGAATACAAGATCATTTATACCATAACATACAAAACTACTACGCCAATATTTTATTTATTGGGTATTGTGCAAAAGGAACTTTAGGCAGAAGATTGCTAGATGGTGCGCCTATTGTAAAAATAAACGGAAGAGATTTATCTGTATTTGCGGGTATTAAACAAACCGATTTATTTAGTGCTCATGCCGACCATGAAGGTTTAATAAACTACATAAAATCGGCAAAAAGGGAAAACTTAAAAAAGGTATTTTTAGTACACGGCGAAAAGGAATCGATGGAAGCTTTAAAAGCAAATGTTGAATTAATGGGAATTAATACTGAAATTGCAAAAAAAGGCGAACCTTACCTTTTATAAATTTGAAATATGAAGAACTTCAAAAAATATTACGAATTGCCTACCACACCAGACCAAGTGTATTTAGCATTAACAGTTCCAACTACCATTTATTTATGGACAGGTACAGAAGCCATCATGAGCACAGAACCAGGTTCAGAATTTTCACTATGGGACGGTGATATTTGTGGTAAAAATGTAGAGTTCGAAGAAAATAAAAAAATTGTTCAGAATTGGTATTTCGAAGGTATTACAGATGATTCTATTGTGACAATGAAATTACACCCTGGAAAGAAAACAGGCACTACTTCTGTAGAGCTTACGCATACGAATATTCCTGATGATGATTTTGAAGATTTTGCAAATGGTTGGGATGTTTATTATTTCGGAGCACTTCAAGAATTTTTCCAAGAAGAAGCCGAGTAAGTTTATCAGTCTACTTTATGTATTAATAAGCCACAATGTAATTTTGGCTCAAACCAAGTAGATTTTGGAGGCATTACACTACCTGCATCTGCAACATCTACTAGTTCATCAATAGAAGTTGGGTATAAAAAAAAGGCGATTTTCATTTCCTCGCTATCAACCATTTTCACAACATCTTCTACAGATGTTACACCACCCACAAATTTTATTCTCTTATCTCTACGTGGATCTTCAATTCCAAGTATCGGGTTTAATATTTTATCTTGAAGTATACTTACATCTAAACGAGCAACCGGATCGCTAATGTTTAATAGTGTTTCGGGGATTTTTAGCTCATACCATTTCTGCTCTATGTACATATGGTATACATGTGCATTTTTTGGTTTAGATTCTTCAATTTCTGAAATTTCAAAAATAAATTTTAATTTTTGAAAAAACTCTTCAACACTTAACCCGTTTAAATCTTTTACTAAACGCTGGAATTCATACACCAATAATTGATCGAATGTAAAATATAAAGTCGTGAAAAAATTATAGTCTTCATGACCACGGTGTTTTAAATTGTTTTTACGGCGCTGTATACCTGCTAAGGAAGCCGCTGCTGCACGATGGTGGCCATCTGCTATATAGGAAGCAGGCAAAGAAGCAAACTCGCTTAAAAGCGTTCTAATTGTTTCTTCATCATTAATCATCCAAAGTTGGTGTTCTTGCTCATCGGCAAAAAAATCAACGAGTGGTTTTTCTGTAATGGTTTTGTTGATGATGCTTTGAGTTACTGGAGTTCCAGCATAGGTTACCAGAACGGGGTTTGCATCTATTCCGGTATTGTCTAGGTACTCAATTAAATCTTTCTCTCTATCAGCTCTTGTATGTTCGTGTTTTCGTAAGGTATTATCCAAATAATCGTCGATTGCAGTAATGCACCAAATGCCCGTTTGCCAATGGCCTTTATTAAAAGTTCTATAAATATAAATTGCCTCTTTAGCATCTTGCACTAATACCTGATTTTCAAAAAAATCTTCGAAAAAATCTTTCGCTTTTTTGAAAATTATTTCTTCACGAGAACCTCTTAAATAAGGGTTATCAATTAAAGGCTCTATGGTATGTAAAAATGAAATAGGATTGTTTTGCAAAATTTCTTTTGCAGCTTCTGTATAAAACTGATCGAATGGTTTTGCAACCACTTGCAAAGTTTTATCAGCTGCTGGTCGAATTCCTTTAAATGCTTTTATTTTAGGCATTCTATTATTTTTTCAATTCGTCGATAATGCGTTGTGCAAGCTCCACTCCTATACGTTCTTGAGCTTCATTCGTAGCAGCACCTATGTGTGGGCTTAAGGAGATTTTAGCATGCGCAAGAATTTTCGATGAAGGTGTTGGTTCGTTTTCAAACACATCTAATCCTGCAAAAGATAACTGTCCGCTATCTAAAGCAGCCATTAAGGCTTGCTCATCAATAACGCCACCACGAGCACAATTTACAATGGCTGCACCTTTTTTCATCATGGCTAATTCCTCTGCACCTATTACCGCTTTACCATCTATTGCAGGCACGTGTAGTGTAATAAAATCAGCATTTTTTAATACAAACTCTTTACTAACTGCACTTACTTTAAAATTCATTTTTTGCTCGTCGGCAAATTCTAATTCTACTTCTGGATTAAACTCAAAAATATCGAATGCAACTACGTTCATTCCTAAACCAATTGCAATTTTTGCAGTTTCTCTACCTATTCTACCGAAGCCAAGTACGCCAAGGGTTTTACCACGTAGCTCTATACCTTTAGCATAATTTTTCTTCAAGTCATTAAATGCTGAATTCCCTTTTATAGGCATTTCTCGATTTGCTTCTTGTAAAAATCTTACTCCAGAAAATAAATGTGCAAATACTAATTCTGCAACCGATTGCGAAGAAGCAGCAGGTGTATTAACAACTGCAATTCCTTTAGATCTTGCATAATCAACATCAATATTATCCATGCCTACACCGCCTCTACCAATAAGTTTAATGTTGGTGCAAACATCAATTAGTTCTTTTCTAATTTTCGTTGCCGAACGTACTGTTATGGCATCGTACTCATTTAAACGAGTTACTAATTGTTCTTGAGGAATGTTTTGCGTGTCAACTGTAAAACCAGCATCTTCTAATATTTTTTTACCGATTGGATCTATGCCATCGTTTGCAAGTATTTTCATATTTAGTATTTAGTCGTTAGTCGTTAGTCATTAGTCGTTAGTCGTTAGAAAGCAATATTGTCTAACTACTAGAGACTAGTATCTAGTGACTAGATTCAAATTCAGCCATTACATCCACCAAGGCTTGTACACTGCTTAGTGGTAATGCATTATACATAGAAGCTCTAAAACCACCTACACTTCTATGTCCTTTTAACCCTATACAACCTGCCGCTTCTGCTGCGTTTAAGAACTCTTTTTCTTTGCTTGCATCGTGCATTACAAAACACACATTCATTCTTGAACGATCTTCGATTGCACAAGTGCCTTTGAACAAAGGGTTTCTATCTATTTCAGCATATAATAAAGCAGCTTTCTCATTATTTCTACGTTCCATTTCAACCACACCTCCTTGTTTTTTCAACCAACGTAAATTTAACATGGCTACATAAATTGCAAATACGGGTGGAGTGTTGTACATAGAACCTCCTTCAATATGTATTTTATAATCGAGCATCGCCGTAATCTTGCGATCTACTTTGCCTAAAATATTTTCGTTAATAATTACTACTGTACTTCCTGCGGGACCAATATTTTTCTGTGCACCTGCATAAATCATATCAAAATCTGCCACATTTACGACTCTACTCATAATGTCTGAAGACATATCGCAAATCATAGGGATTGCTGATTTTGGGAAATTCTGCATTTGAGTTCCATAGATAGTATTATTGGAGGTACAATGGAAATACTTAGCATCCGTAGGGATTGTATAATCTTTTGGGATGTATGTATAGTTCGACTCTTTAGAACTTGCTAAGGCCGATGCATTCCCAAATATTTTTGCTTCTTTTAGTGCCTTATTCGCCCATACTCCAGTGTCTAAATATGCCGCACTTTCATTTTCGTTTAACAAGTTCATGGGTATCATTCCAAATTGCTGACTAGCGCCACCCTGAACGAAAATAACTTTGTAATGATTTGGCACGCCCATTAAATCTTTTATCAATGCACAAGCTTCGTCAACTACAGCCTCAAATTCGGGTGTACGATGTGAGATTTCTAAAATTGATAAACCAGTGTTACCCCATTGTAAAACAGCCTGAGCGGCTTCTTCAAATACCTCTTTGGGTAATATGCAGGGACCTGCACCAAAATTGTGATGTTGCATGCTTAATGTTCTTTATAGGACAAAGTTATTCGAATTTTCGAAGATTCGAAATTTCAAACTTTCGAATCTTCGAATCTTCGAAATCCCTATATTTGAAAATAATCCTATTTAAATGAATAAATTACTACTCGCAATATCTTGTATTTTAATAATCGCATGTGCTTCAAACCCTATACCCAGAAACGCAACTAAAAAATTGACAGGCACTTGGGTACCAGTTAAACAAGAATTAGGCGGAAACAACATTGCTCGTCAGTTTTTCAGCAAACAAACCCTAACAATTAGAGATACTAGCTATAAAATTACTGCCGAAAATGATTTAGAAGAAATACAACAAGACGAAGGTGCTATTTTCATCAACAAAAATAAAATAGACTTTTATGCCAAAAGGGGTAAAAATAAAGGCAAACACTTTACTGCAATTTTCAAAATAGAAAAAAATCAATTAATAATCTGCTATAATCTTGGAGGCATTGGTTTCCCCGAATCATTCGAAACCATTGGCAAGCCATTGTACTTTATGTCGACCTACGAATACAAAGAGTAATATCGAAAGGTAGAAGTGTAGAACATTACAAAGGTCGAATATCTATGAATGAAATTAAGATAATAAGAACAAATTCCGAAAATTCTGATTTTCAGAAACTAGTAATTGAACTTGATAAGGATTTAGCCATTAGAGATGGAGATGAGCATGCTTTCTTCGCACAATTCAATAAAATCAACATGATTAAGCACGTTGTAATAGCATATGATAATGAAATTGCAATCGCTTGCGGCGCTATAAAAGAATACGATTCACAAACAATGGAAATAAAAAGGATGTATGTTCCTCCACAATATAGAGGGTTGGGGCATGCTTCCAAAATCTTACAAGAATTAGAGTGCTGGACAAAGGAATTGGGATATAAAAGATGCATATTAGAAACAGGTTTAAAACAGCCCGAAGCGATTCGTTTGTATGAAAAAAATGCATTCAACAAAATTCCAAATTACGGCCAATACATTGGTGTAAATAATAGCGTTTGTTTCGAGAAAATTATTAGTTAGTAAGGTGTCTTTCAAAAGAGTTGAATTTGCACATTTCCTCATTTTCACATTTGCACATTTTCACATTTGCACATTTTCTAAAACCTTCCGACTAATCTTAAATTAAGTTGTCTTGATGTTAAAAAATTTGGGATGGCATATTGCTGGTCGCGAACATCACGAATCCACAAATAAGAAATGGTATTTGAACGTTTAAATAAGTTGAATACCTCTGCATATAACATGATATTTTTAAACGGCCCTATCTTGGCAGCACCGCCCATTTTTTTACCTACCCACTCTTTAGAAAAACCGATATCTGCTCTCCAATAAGGTGGCATGCGCAAGGTATCTTTGTATCGTTCAAAGTCTGGTGGACCAAATGGCAAACGTGCTCCAAATACAATGTTTAAATGCACTTTCACACTTGGGTCTTTTGCAAGCTTGTCCTGGAAAAAGATAGAAAAATTAAATCGCTGATCTGTTGGTCGCGGTATATAACCCGGAAATACTTTTGCAGAATCTACACCTGCATCATTTTTTATCGTATAAAAATCGTTCAATAAATTTTCTTCCGTTTTTAAAAATGATAAACTAAACCACGATTCTAAATCTTTAACAAACTCTCCATTCACTTTAAAATCGGCACCCATGGCATAAGCATCCGCTTTTTCATTTGCATAATAACGAATGCGAACATTATCGATTTCATACGGAATAATGTTCTTCATTTCTTTGTAATATACTTCAGAAATAAACCTAAACTTTCGTCCTCCAAAAAATTTAAACTGATGATCTGCAGCAAATACATAATGGATACTTCTTTGCGCTTTTGGATCTTTCGCCAAAGTGCCATCAAAATTTCTTAACTCTCTATAAAACGGTGGCTGGTTGTAATGCCCCCAAGAAGCTCTAAATACCCAATCTTTTTTCCAATCGGGTTTGTAAGATAAAGTCGCACGTGGGCTAACATTTAATTCAGCCGTATAATCCCAATACGTAGCACGTATACCCATTGATAATTTCAAATCATGCTTGGCTGAAATTGGTCGCGTATGTTGTATAAATCCATGAACACGATTACTCGATAAATCTATTTTAGCTTTTACCACATCTTGTAAAACTATTGTATTATCAAGGTCTGGCGCAGCATAATCTGCCGAGTCAATCAGTTTCCATTCACTCAATCTATCGTCAATTACTTCGTGCTGATATTTAACTCCCCAATTCCAAAGACTCTCTTCTTTTTGTAAACTTCCTTTGTGTTCATAACTCTGTACACTTGCAAATAAAAAGTTCCGTGCATGATTTAAAAATCCACCTACTCCTCTATTTGCCTTCACCTGACCGAAGTTAGCCTTCCCAAAATTACTCTCAATTTCATCAAAAATATATTGACCTTCTATATCAAACGTTTCACGCTCATCTGTTTGAAATCTTGAACTGATAAATTTCAAATTCAAATTATTGTTTGGATGGTAGGTTGCTGTAATTGCTCCCATTCCCGATTGGTATTTATCAACTTCTTGCCCTTCAAAAAATACAGTTAGCCTTAACACTTCATTAAAAGTTCCGAAGGTTGTTTCTCTACTTTGTGGTATAACCGTATAATTATTTGTATTGATATTGCCTAAAAAAGAGATTTCCCAATCTGTATTTATATCATAAGAAATAAAGGTTTGAAAATCATAAAATGAAGGTTGATAATCGCCATCCACGTCTAATGTTCCTAATAAATATCGAGTTGTTTTTTGGCGGAAACCTACTAAATAACTCAATCGTCTGTTTTTGTTAGTGCCTTCAAAACTAAAAGACGTACCAAGTAACCCTGCCGAAAAAGAGCCACCAAAATCTTTTGGTTTTTTGTAGCGTATATCTAATACCGAGGAAAGTTTATCGCCATAACGTGCTTCAAAACCACCAGCCGAAAATTTTACAGAGCTCACTAAATCTGCATTTATAAAACTTAAGCCTTCTTGCTGGCCAGAGCGTACTAAAAATGGACGATAAATTTCAACATCATTTACATAAACTAAATTTTCGTCGAAATTTCCACCGCGTACATTGTACTGCGAACTCATTTCGTTGTTCGAATTTACTCCTGGTAATGTTTTTAAAATTGCTTCAAAATTACCAGATGCTGAGGGCAAGCTGCTCAATAATTTTGCATCTATTTTGGTAATGGTAGAGGTTCTCTCTTCATCACTTTGCACAATTACTTCTGATACGTTTATCGATTTTTGAATAAACTTTTTGTCGGCTCTAAAACGTTCGTTGCCTTTTAATTTAATGTTTAAATTTTCTGATTGATAGCCAATGTATGCATACAGAATACTGATGTTGGTATCAGCAGGTACTCGTAATTCGTAATATCCTTGTTCATCTGTTTTAGTAGCAATACTTGTTCCTTTCACACTGATGGTAACTAATGGAAAAAGCTTACCTTCTTCATCTTTTACTGTACCAAAAACAACCGCTTTTTGTTGTGCAAAAACGGTGTGTACGATCAAACTAAAAAAGAAAAACAATAAGATTTTTATTCTCATACCTGCAAGAACGAAGAATTATACCTCGAAGGTATCTAAACGTAATTTTTTAAGTTCTGCAATCATCTCAATAGGATCTTCTGCTGCAAACACAGCATTGCCAGCAACAAGCACATCGGCACCAGCTTTTATTAATGCTAATGCGTTTGATTTGCTAACTCCACCATCCACTTCAATTAACAAATCGGTTTGTTTAGCTTCGGCCATAACTCTTAGCTTTTTAATTTTCTGATAAGTGTTTTCTATAAATTTTTGTCCGCCGAAACCTGGGTTTACACTCATTAAACAAACTAAATCTACATCTTCAATTATATCTTCGAGTAAATCTACCGAGGTATGAGGATTTACGGCCACACCCGCTTTCATTCCCAATTGTTTAATTGCTGAGATCGTTCTGTGTAAATGCGTACAAGCTTCAATATGTACAGTTAATACATCTGCCCCTGCTTTTTTAAACTGCTCTAAATAGCGATCAGGGTCAACAATCATTAAATGTACATCTAATGGTTTTTTAGCGTAATGTTTAATAGCTGTAATTACCGGAAATCCAAATGAAATATTGGGTACAAATACCCCATCCATTACATCCACATGAAACCAATCGGCATTACTTTCGTTAACCATTTCAATGTCAGATTGCAAGTTGGCAAAATCTGCCGACAAGATAGAAGGAGCAATTAAGTGTTTCATTTGTTAAGTTTTGTATCCTCAAAAGTACGGTTTATCCTTTATTTGACAATATTAAATCCATAAATATGCCCGTTCAGTATTTATGGTAATAAAATTTGGCAAGGTTTATGTATAATTGTTCTTGTAAATATTAAGAATACTTTATCAATACTATAAAAACAACTATAACAGAAAATAAATATGAAAAAACTAATTTTATCAGTTGCGCTAATTGTTGCGGGGTATGCAAGTTCAATTGCACAAGATGTACAATCATCTAAAACAGTAAACATTTCCTTCTATTCATCTGCTCCATTAGAGGATATAGAGGCTAAAACTTCTAACGGAACTTCAGTAATTACTACTACTAAGAACGAATTTTTCTTTCTAGTTCCTATTAAATCATTCACTTTCAAAAGTTCATTAATGCAAGAGCACTTTAATGAAAACTACATGGAAAGTGATAAATATGCAGACGCACGTTTCAGTGGTAAAGTAAACGAAAGCATCGATTGGAAAAAAGACGGGGTATACAATGTTACCGTAACAGGTAAACTAACAGTTCACGGAGTTGATAAAGACCGCACCATTCCGGGTACAATTACCATAAAAAATGGAATTATCAGCATTTTAACTAAATTTGATATTTCATGCAAAGAACATGGCATCAAAATTCCTTCAATGATGTCTGAGAAAATTGCAGAAACCGTTGCAGTTACAGTAAATGGAGCCTATACCCCATTTGTTAAAAAATAAAAAGATTAGTAAAATTTCCTAAATAAAAAAGGGAATGTTCAATATGAACATTCCCTTTATTTTTGCAATTAAGTTTAGCTTAATTGTTTGTTGGAGTTTCTGTATTTTTCTCAGGTCTTGGAATTAATGCTTTTCTAGAAAGTTTTAATTTACCTGTTTTCTTATCCACTTCAATAAGTTTAACTCTTACCTCTTCACCAACTTCCATTACGCCTTCCATTGTTTCGTAACGTTTCCAGTCGATTTCAGAGATGTGTAATAAACCATCTTTACCTGGTAAGATCTCAACAAAGGCACCAAATGGCATAATTGATTTTACTTTTCCTTCGTAAATTTCACCTACTTCTGGAACGGTAGTCATGCCTTTAATTTTTGCAGTTACTTTTTCAATTGCTTCTTTATTATCTGCATAAATTTGAACTATACCTTGGTTGTCTTTTTCTTCAATACTGATAGTTGCTCCACTTTCGCGTTGCATTTCTTGAATAATTTTACCTCCTGGGCCTATAATTGCACCGATAAACTCTTTTGCAACCCTAATTTCTACAATTCGTGGAGCGTGAGCTTTGTAATCAGAACGTGGAGTTTCAATAGTTTGAATCATTTCATTTAAAATGTGAGCACGACCTTCTTTGGCTTGCAATAAAGCCTCCATTAGCGTGTCATATGATAAACCATCTATTTTTAAGTCCATTTGGCAAGCTGTAATACCGTTTACAGTTCCTGTAACTTTAAAATCCATGTCACCTAAATGATCTTCATCACCTAAGATATCAGATAATACAGCGTATTTACCAGTTTTAGTATCGGTAATTAAACCCATTGCTATACCAGATACAGGTGCTTTAATTTTAACACCGGCATCCATTAATGCTAAAGTTCCTGCGCAAACTGTAGCCATAGATGAAGAACCATTCGATTCTAAGATATCCGAAACGATACGTATTACATATGGGTTCTCAGCATCACTTGGCAACACTTGTTTCAATGAACGCATTGCTAAGTTACCGTGACCAATTTCTCTACGACCAGCGCCTCTATTTGGGCGAACCTCACCTGTAGAAAAACCTGGGAAATTATAATGTAATAAGAATTTGTTATATCCAAAGAACATCGCACCATCAATCATTTGCTCGTCTGTTTTAGCTCCAAGCGTAACAGTTGTTAACGATTGAGTTTCACCACGAGTGAATATAGCTGAACCGTGAGCAGCTGGTAGATAACCTACTTCCGACCATATTGGGCGAATTTGTTTGGTATGTCTTCCATCTAAACGAATTCCTTCATCTAAAACTAAATTACGAATTGCTTCTTTCTCGATGTCATGATAATATTTTTTCATTAACCATGAAAAAGCAGATTCTGCCATTTCTTCTTGAACAGTAACTTGAAATTCGTCACGTATTGCACGGAATGCAACTGAGCGCTCATCTTTTCCTAATGCTGATTTTGCAACATTATATATACGATCGTATGCGAACTCACGAATTTTAGCCATTAACTCAGGGCGAGCTTCTGGTTCGTGTTGGTAGGTACGTTTTGTTTTAGCACCTACTTTAGCTACTAAATCTAATTGTGCTTGTACTTGTAATTTTATTGCTTCGTGGGCAACGCGAATTGCTTCAGCCATTTCTGCTTCCGAAACTTCTTTCATTTCGCCTTCAACCATACAAATATCCTGAGCATTACCTGCTACAATCATATCCATATCAGCTGTTGCTATTTCAGAAATTGTAGGGTTTACTACAAATTTACCATCAATACGTGCAACACGTACTTCAGAGATTGGCCCGTTAAAAGGTATATCCGAAATGCTTATTGCTGCTGATGCTGCAAATGCTGCAAGTGCATCTGGCATAATGTTCTTATCAGCAGATATCAAAGAAATCATTACTTGTACGTCTGCATGATAATCTTCTGGAAACATCGGGCGCAATGCACGATCTACTAAACGACAAATCAATACTTCGTAATCTGATAACCTAGACTCACGCTTTAAGAAACCTCCAGGGATACGCCCTGTAGAAGCATATTTCTCTTGATAATCAACGGATAGAGGTAAGAAGTCCGTTCCTTCTTTTGCATCTTTTGAAGATACTACTGTTGCTAACAACATGGTATCTCCCATTTTAACCACTACAGATCCATCAGCTTGTTTAGCTAATTTCCCTGTTTCGATGGAAATCTTTTTTCCATCACCCATTTCAAACTCATGGGTAATTCCAATTTTCGACATATTATTTTTCTGTTATAATCGGGGCAAAGGTACTGATTTTTCTTTATTTATGCTTTTATTGCTAAAAACGAAAAAAGCCGTTCCGAAATAAATCGGAAACGGCTCTTAAAACATAAAACATGAAAAAATTATTTACGAAGTTCTAATTTCTTAATAATCGCACGGTAACGCTCAATGTCTTTATTCATTAAGTAGTTTAACTGTGCACGACGCTTACCTACTAATTTAGTTAAGGCCAATTGTGTTGAGAAATCCTTCCTGTTTTTCTTTAAATGCTCTGTCAAGTGCGAAATTCTGTATGAGAATAATGCAATTTGACCTTCAGCAGTACCTGTATCGGCATCGCTTTTTCCATGAGATTTGAAAATCTCTTTCTTTTTGTCTGTACTTAAATACATTCTTGAATGATACTAAAGTGTAATTTATTTGATTAATTATTTTATTGGACAACAAAAATACAGCAATCTTCTGAATTTTGAAAGGAAAGAAGCAGAATAATTTTCAAAAGGCCATTGGATGTATAAAAAGGGCTTTTTGAATGGTGAATGGTGAATTGTGAATGGTGAATTATACGAAAAAGGTACTTATAACTAAAATTCGAAAAAACAGAGCTTTTTGTGCCAAAAAAACTACTAAATAGTTTAAATCTTCCAAAATAGCAGTATTTTGCCCCCCATTCAC
Organism: Sphingobacterium thalpophilum; assembly: GCA_943371235.1. Lineage (GTDB taxonomy): Bacteria > Bacteroidota > Bacteroidia > Sphingobacteriales > Sphingobacteriaceae > CAJBVG01. The sequence goes on from CALRTZ010000053.1 coordinate 18,757, forward strand.
AATTCACAATTTACAATTTACAATTCAAATGGAGTATTCACGCTTTGAAACCGAAATGCAAGTTCGCCCAGACGACATCGATATGAACCAACATGTGCATAATTCGAGGTATTTCGATTATGTATTAGCTGCTCGATACGACCAAATGGAGAAACATTATGGGTTCCCCATGGAAAAATTCTTGGCTCACAACTTCGCTTGGGTTATTAGTAAGGCAATTATTGAATATAAACGCCCATTAGGTTTAGGCGATCATTTTGTAGTAAATACGGGTATTAAAGAGATGCTCCCGAAAGGCTGCATCGTTAGTTTCCATATCAACAGTAAAAAAACTGGCAAACTATGCTGCGATGGTGAATTTTATTATACCATGATCAGTATGGAGACCGGGCGAGGAGAACTCATTCCAGAATGGATTAGAGAACATTATTCTATTTAAGTATATCCTCAATTAAAGCACCGTAAAAATCGGTCATACTCATGCCTGCTGCCCTAACCTGCTGTGGTATAATGCTATTTTGCGACTGGCCTGGAACGGTATTCACTTCTAATACGTACATTTTATTCGATTCTTGCTCCATAATGTAATCGATGCGAACTACCCCTTTACAATTTAAACGCATGTAAATCTGCACCATAGCATTTCGAACTCGGTTTAATTCTTCCTCGTTCATTCTACCCGGAGTAATTTCATTCGTAACTCCGTCTGTGTATTTCGCTTCGTAATCAAAAAACTCTTTACTCGACACTATTTCGGTACATGGCAATACATTTACAATTGAATTGACTTTGTACAAGCCTATAGTAAACTCTCTGCCTCCAATAAATTCTTCTACTAACACCTGAGTATCTTCTTTAAAAGCTTTATCGAGCGCTTCTTGCAACTCTGAGGCATCTTTCACTTTACTCATGCCTATGCTACTCCCACCGCTATTTGGTTTTATAAATAAAGGAAGTTTTAAGCGCGAAAGTATTTCTTCAACCGTATACCTTTGTTCAGCAAACAATTGTAAAGATCGCGCGATGTGTACATCTTTTATCCCATCAATTACACTTTTAGTATAGGCTTTGTTCATGGTAATGGCAGAAGTTGCTGCATCACAAGTGGTATAAGGCATGCCAATCATATCAAAATAACCTTGTAATTTGCCGTCTTCTCCAGGAGTGCCGTGTATGATGATAAACGCAGCATCAAATTTTATTTTATCATTATTTACATCGATAGAAAAATCATTTCGATCGATTCGATGAGCTTGTTCATTTTCGTCAATATATCGCCAAGAATCTACGTCAATAATTAGATTATATACATCGTATTTGTTTTTATCGAGATGAGTGTAAACGGTTTGCGCACTTTTCATAGATACCACAGATTCACCTGTATACCCTCCTGCAACTAAAGCTATTTTCTTTTTCATGAAAAATTAAATGTGATGAAAAAATTTCTTCCTTAAAAAAACGAAAAAAAATGTGAATTATATACTATTTCG
>CALRTZ010000054.1:0-20164 GCA_943371235.1 Sphingobacterium thalpophilum
ACGACTCTACACCGCCTAATGATTCGGCTAATGAGAATACTTTAAATGACGATGCTAATTTAAAAGTGGCTTCTAAATCTGCACCTTTCACACTAAAGGAAATCATGCCACCAAAATCGCGCATTTGTTTTTTTGCAATTTCATGGTTAGGGTGCGATTCAAATCCTGGCCAATAAATTTTATCAACTTTTGGGTGTGCTTTCAAAAAATGTGCAATTGCTCTTCCATTTTCACAATGTGCTTTCATGCGCAAGTGTAATGTTTTAATGCCTCTTAGCACCAAAAAAGAATCCATTGGGCCCGGAGTTGCTCCACAAGAATTGTGTATAAATGCCAATTGCTCGTACAACTTATCATCACTAGTTAACAAGGCTCCCATAATAACATCAGAGTGTCCGCCTAAATATTTAGTTACCGAATGCATTACAATGTCGGCACCTAAATCTAATGGGTTTTGTAAATATGGAGAAGCAAATGTATTATCAACTGCAAAAATCAGATTGTTCGCTTTCGCAATTACTGCACAAGCTGCAATGTCAACAATTTGCATCGTTGGGTTTGTTGGAGTTTCTACCCATAGCAGTTTTGTATTTGCATTCACATAGTTACTTATATTCGCGGCATCTGTTAAATCTATGAAGTGAAATTTTATGCCATAGTTTGCAAACACCTTTGTAAACATTCGGTAAGAACCACCATACAAATCATTGCCTGTTATTACTTCGTCGCCGGGGCGAAGCATTTTAATTACAGCATCGGTTGCGCCCATACCACTCGAAAAACACAAACCGTGAGTTGCATTTTCTAATGCAGCAATGCAATCTTCTAATGCAGTACGAGTAGGGTTTTTTCCTCTAGCGTATGCATATCCTTTGTGTTTACCTGGTGAAGCTTGCACATAGGTAGAAGTTTGAAATATTGGAGTCATAATGGCTCCTGTTGTTGGGTCTGGCTCTTGTCCAGCATGTATTGCTTTTGTTCCGAACTTCATTTTTAATTGTTAATTGTAAATTGTTAATTGTTAATTATGGTTAATAGTTATTGGTTAATAAGTTATTAGGTTATTGAGTTATTAGAACTTAAGTTCATTGCTCTTAGCTTCTTGCTCTTAGCTAATAGCTCCAGGTTCCTTGCTACTAAATTCAAAGCCTATGCGCTTACCTGTGTTCATGCCAGAAGCTGTATGGTTAAAATGTTTTTCTTCTAGCGTGATGATGCTGCTTTGTTCAAATGGTGGTGTTTGCAACTCAAAATCGATGCAATACAACATCGCATCTGCAATAATTTTTTGAATGATTTCTGGTCGCAATTCTTGGTCTTTAAAATCAACTAAATTATAGCCCATGTTTTCTCTACCATCAATAAAAAATTTGTTCTCTGAGTTCACAAAAATTCTACCAATTAAATAGCCATAATCATGTAAACGATTATATTTAATAGAGTCTGATAAAAAATTGTAAATCTGTATTAATCCACAGTACGCACGCTTCGGATCTTCTTGCACATAGGGCAATTCGTGTATTGCATGATCATCTGCAAACGTAAATGTATTGGTGTGCATAGCAAACACTAAGGAGTCGCCAGAAAATTTCAATTCCGATTCAAAATCTCCTCTGTCTGTAAAAATGATTTCTACGTTTTTATCTACGCTTGTAACATCTTTCGTTAAGCCATGCGCTAAACTCATCATTTCTTTTTTAATAGCCGCAATTTGCATCATCGTATTACGATGTATAAACTGCTTCATCGAAGAGTGTGTCTTCAATTTTTCTACTAATTGTTCGTATTCTGTAGTACTCATCTATTTGAATTGTGAATTGTGAATTGTGAATTGTGAATTATGCGACTCCATTCACAATTCACCATTCACAATTTACAATTAAATTTAATAGGCTCTTGCAAACAACACTCTCTGGCTCGATGGTTTGCCGGTGAGTATGCATTTGCCTTCTTCTAATTTGTTATCTAATGGTATACAACGTATAGTTGCCTTCGTTTGTTCTTTAATTTTTTCTTCGGTTTCTGTTGTGCCATCCCAATGTGCCGACACAAAACCGGCTTTACCATCTAAAATACTTACAAACTCTTCATACGTATCTGCATTGGTAATGTTTGCTTCTCTAAAATCGAATGCTTTTTTATAAATAGATGTTTGGATATCATTCAATAAAAGTTCGATTTCAGTTTCTATATTTTCTAACTGATATACTTTCTTTTCTTTGGTATCTCTACGAGCTACTTCTACGGTTCCATTTTCTAAATCGCGTGGGCCAATAGCAATACGTACAGGAACGCCTTTCAACTCCCACTCCGCAAATTTAAATCCTGGGCGTTGTGTATCTCTGTTATCGTATTTTACACTTATGCCTTTTGCTTTTAACTTTGGCATCAATTCATTCACTTTATTAGTAATAGTTTCAAACGATTCTTCCGAATTATATATTGGAACGATTACCACTTGTATAGGTGCTAACTTTGGTGGAAGTACTAAGCCTTCATCATCCGAGTGCGCCATAATTAAGGCTCCAATTAAACGGGTAGAAACTCCCCAAGAGGTTGCCCAAACAAAATCTTGCTTACCTTCTTTATTTGTAAATTTTACATCAAATGCTTTTGCAAAATTTTGACCTAAAAAGTGTGAGGTTCCTGCTTGCAAAGCTTTCCCATCTTGCATCAAAGCTTCGATACAGTAGGTATCCAAAGCACCTGCAAATCGTTCGTTTGGCGACTTCATTCCTTTCACAACTGGAACAGCCATCCAATTTTCTGCGAAGTTTGCATATACTTCCAACATTTGTTTGGTTTCTGCAATGGCTTCTTCGGCACTTGCATGGGCTGTATGCCCTTCTTGCCATAAAAACTCTGAAGTACGTAAAAACAAACGTGTACGCATTTCCCAGCGAACTACGTTAGCCCATTGGTTTACCAAAATTGGCAAATCACGGTAAGATTGTATCCAACCTCTATATGTATTCCAAATAATGGTTTCTGAAGTGGGGCGAACAATTAATTCTTCATCTAATTTCGCATCTGGATCGACCATAATCCCACCATTACCATCGTCTTTTAAACGGTAATGAGTAACAACTGCACACTCTTTTGCAAAACCATCCACGTGTGATGCTTCTTTACTAAAAAAAGATTTCGGTATAAATAAGGGGAAATAGGCATTAGAATGTCCTGTATCTTTAAACATTTGATCTAACACTTGTTGCATTTTTTCCCAAATAGAATAACCATAGGGTTTAATTACCATACATCCGCGAACATCCGAATGCTCGGCGAGGTCAGCTTTTGTTACCAATTCATTGTACCATGCAGAATAATCTGTACTTCTGCTCGTAATTCCTTTGCTCATTCTAAATTTGTGGTATTAATATTGTTAAACGTAAGAAGGTGTTTTATCACCAAAATATGACACGAAATAAAGAAATAATTTGATAACAATTGTATATTTTTAAACGTTATACGAATAATTACGTCAAATTTCTATAAAAAGGAGGAATATGAAAAGCATACTAACCATCATCAGCATCAGTAGTATCTTACTATCATCATGCAGTAGCTATACGATAAACACTTATGGCACAAGCGAAGACGATCTTTATTATTCTAAGAACGACGCTCGCACAAGTACTCCAATTTACAATGAAGAAGTAAAAGTGCAAGACATGAGCGGAGCCAATACGTCTAATTATGCTCAGCAAGATCAACAAAATAATTCTGGAAACTATAGCACTTATACACCATCTAACGATTCATACAACAATTCTCAAAACCCAAATTACTCTCAACCTAGTCAAGAAAGTTATGTTGATGAAAATGGAAGAACGGTTGTAAATAATTATTACGGTGATGTGTACGAAGACGACGAAGGTTATTACAGCACACGCATACAAAGATTCCATAGACCTTACGGAGGTTTTGGATATTACTCACCAGCTTATTGCGGATTTTATAACGACCCATTTTGGAATTCGGGATGGAATGTAGGGTTTGGCTTTAACAATGGTTTCGGACCGGGATGGAACTCAGGATGGGGTATCGGTATGGGATGGGGAATGGGATGGGGAAATGGTTTTTACGATCCATTTTTCAACCCTTGGTTTAATCCATATTTCTCGCCATACTACGGATTTGGTGGTTGGGGTAACAACCCTTACAACTGGGGATATCGCGACGGATATTGGGATGGAAGAAACGATGGTGGAAATTGGAACGGTGGTGGATTTGGCAGAGGTGGTAGTAGAAATACTGTAATTAGAGGTCCTCGTCCATCACGTGGTGGAACCGTAAGTACTGCTGGTGGCAGAACAGTGCCAAGTAGAGAAGCATCACCAAATGCTACCAGTGGCACAGAAAATATCAGGGCTTTACCTCCATCAAGAAATTTACCAAACAACGTAGCACCTGCAAATAATACAGCAGAAAGCAGACCGGTTCCAAATACATCACCCAATGGTTATGTGCCTCCACGTTTACCTAACAATACTAGCACTCCTATTAGAAGTACAGATAATGTTCCTACTAGAACAACGAGTCCTGTAAGAGTGGCGAGCCCAAGTGCTAGTCCTGCACCGGTACGTGTAAACCCTAACTTTAGTGGAACAAGAGATAATTCAAACAATACAAAAACAAGCAGTCCTGCTCCGGTTAGAACACAACCATCACCGCGCAGGTCAGAAAGCTCACAACCGAGATACAACGCACCAAGTAGAAGTTCGTCGCCTAGCTCTGCTCCTTCTAGAAGCAGCTCAGGAGGGAACTCTGCACCAGCATCTCGCCCACGACCTAGATAAACATACATGAAAAAGATACTGACAATTTCCTCAATACTCTTTTGTAGCATTGTTGCCCAAGCACAGTATGCGCAAGATGCACTCACTTTTTCTCAATCGTTTTTATCGGGTACTGCACGTATGCAAGGCATGGCTAGTGCTCAAAATGCATTGGGTGCAGATATTAGTTCCTTGGTCGGCAACCCAGCAGGATTAGGCTTTTACAGAAGAAATGATTTTAGCTTAAGTCCGAATTTACGTTTTAGCAATACCGAAAGCTCAGCCTTTGGCAAAACTTTTACAGAAGGTAGAGACCGCGTAAATTTAGGAAGTTTAGGCTTTACAGTAACTCAATTAAACCAAGATTACTCAGGCGGGGAAGTGCAAAACGGATGGGTTTCTTACACCTTTGGATTTGGGATGAACAGGGTAAATAATTATTATGAGAACAGGTATTTTTCTGGGTTAAATGATAAAAGTTCTATTGCACAATATTATGCAGAACTAGCCAATGGTCGAGATGCATTGAGTTTCCCGGATACTAACATTACTTCTTTAGAAGACATGGCTTGGTTTGGTTATGTAATAGATTACGATACTACTTCTAATTCTTTTGTGCCAATAACAAACGGGAATAACAACCAAAAACAAACGGATAGAATTGAAGGGTACAAAAACGAATGGACTTTTGCAGTAGGTGCAAATTACTCAAACACCCTTTATTTAGGAGCATCTTTGAGCATCGGTTCCTTGCGATATAACAGAACAAGTAAATTTACTGAGAGTAACATTAACGACCCAGCCTATAGTTTATCTGAAATAAATTTAAATGAGAAACTAGAAGTAAATGGTAGTTCCGTAAACTTAAAAATAGGCGCCATTGTACGTCCGGTTGATTTCATGAGAATTGGATTAAGTGTACAAACACCAGATTATTATAGTTTTGACGAAGGTTTTATAACCGATTTAAGCACCCTTGCTTTTAACGGATCAAACACTTATACCCCACTCGAATACTTATTTCAATATAAATTAAAAACACCTTTTAGGTACCAAGGAGGAATAGCATTTTTCTTTAACAAAATTGGCTTAATTTCTGCGGATGTAGAGATGCTTGATTATGCAAATAACAGGTTAAGTGCAGGTGGTGAGTTTAGCGATTTTGGTGCAGCTGAAAATACGGTAATCGAAAACATTTATCAAAGTGCCATAAACACAAGGTTTGGTGCAGAAGCAAAAGCCGGACCGCTATCTTTTAGAGCAGGCTATGCTGTGTTCGGTGATCCTTTTAAAAGCTCTGCAGTTGATGGTTCCAGAACATTTATTACCGGTGGAGTTGGTTACAGATACGAACAATACTATGTTGATGTTGCTTTTGTAAATCAACAATATACCAGCCAATATACTCCTTACTCATTATCAAATTCGGAATTAAATCCAATTATCAAAAACAATCACCAAGTGAACTCCGTTGTGCTTACATTTGGAACAAAGTTTTAACGATAAATGGCATATAAAAATCTTCAACATTTTATTCAACGCTTAGAAGAAGCAGGTGAACTTGTACGCATTAAAGAATTTGTAGATCCTAAACTTCAAATTACTGAAATAACCGACCGTGTTTCTAAACAATATGGCCCAGCACTTTTGTTTGAAAATACTGGAACAGATTTCCCCGTACTTATTAACTCTATGGGAAATTACAAACGCATGTGCATGGCATTAGGCGTTGAAAACATGGACGACATCAGTAAAGAAATTGAAGGCATGTTTAAAATGCTTACAGGTCCTAAAGATTCGATATTAGATAAGCTAAAAATGTTACCTAAACTTGGGCAAATATCTTCTTGGATGCCTAAAGTAGTTTCGGGTAAAGGCGAGTGCCAAGAAGTGGTAATGAAGAACCCTGATATTACGAAATTTCCGGTGCTTACTTGTTGGCCAGAAGATGGCGGACCATTTATAACACTTCCAGTTATACATACAAAAGATCCACATACCGGCATTAGAAATGTAGGCATGTACCGCATGCAAGTATTTGAACCAACCTTAACGGGTATGCACTGGCATAAACACAAAGTTTCGGCAAGGCATTATAATGAGTACAAAGCACTCGGACAAAAAATGCCTGTAGCTGTTGCATTAGGTGGCGACCCTGTGTATACTTATGCAGCTACTGCCCCACTGCCAGATGGTATTGATGAGTACATGTTAGCAGGATTTTTGCGCAAGAAAAAAGTAGAGTTGGTACAATGTTTAACACAAGACATACAAGTACCTGCCGATGCTGATATTATAATTGAAGGATACGTAGACCCTGCAGAGGATTGGATTTGGGAAGGCCCATTTGGCGACCATACCGGTTATTACTCATTAGCAGATTGGTATCCACGTTTCCATATTACCTGCATTACACACCGTAAAAATGCGGTGTTCCCAGCAACCATTGTAGGCATTCCACCACAAGAAGATGCTTGGATAGGTAAAGCAACGGAGCGTATCTTTTTAGCCCCTATAAAAATGACCATGGTGCCAGAGATTATTGACATGGTATTACCAATGGAAGGTGTTTTTCATAATTTAGTAATTGTAAAAATTAAAAAAGATTATGCAGGCCAAGCCTTAAAAGTAATGAACTCTATGTGGGGTGCGGGGCAAATGATGTTTACAAAAATGATGGTAGTAGTAGATGGCGATGTGAACATACATGATAATTTAGCGGTAGCACAATACATTTCAGAAAATGTAGATCCACAAAATGATATTATTTACTCAAATGGTCCTATGGATGTGTTAGATCACTCGTGTTCTAAAGCAGCATTTGGTGGCAAAATGGGTATAGATGCAACGAAGAAATTCCCAGAAGAAAAACGCTCGGAAAGCATTGTAAACACTGCTCACATCATTATAAATAAAGAAGAAATAAAATCAACCTATACAGAAATTAAAGACATCAACGATTCGCTGTTACAATTAGGAGTTTCATTGGTAGTGGTATCTGTAGAAAAAAACAGAAAAGGACACATTGCTGAGTTGAACAAAGCGCTGTTTGAGCATGAAGGATTTAAGCAAGTGAAAGTAATTATCTTCTTAGAACATACTATTGATATTAGCGATTTAGCAGATGCTGTTTGGAGATTTTCTAACAATGTAGACCCTAAGCGCGATGCGTTTACAGTAAATGCTTTTTCTGATGATGAAATTTCACACGTTGGATTTGATGGAACTCGTAAAACTAAAGAGCTCGATGGCTTTACTCGCGATTGGCCAAATATATTAGCTAATACACCAGAAGTAATTGAACAAATAGATGCTATGTGGGATAAACTAGGCTTAGGCCCCTTGATACCTTCGCCATCTAGGAAGTATATTAAGCAGGTGTATGAAGGCGGAGCGATCGCAAGATAATTGTGAATGGTAAATTGTGAATGGTGAATTAAAGTATAACATTTAACTATGTTGCACCCCATTCATAATTCATAATTCATTTGTAATGTTAATTTTGGTGGCGTTTTTAATAAATAGTAAACCCATAAATATTGCCAAACCATTAAATAGGCTTTCGTACACAATTGTATTTGACGTGTACGAAAGCACTATTAAAACCACAACTAAAACTAAACTAACTAAAGACTTTATTTCCACAGGATAGAATATTATTGACCTTGGCCAAGAGAAAAGGCTATTTGACCATTGAACTTATATAAATTTTCTGTTTTTACTATATCAATATTTTCATCTACACTTTTACTCAACAACTCAATTACATCAATATTTTTTATCGCTTGATTGTTCTCTGAAGTAAATCTACAACGCCAATGATCTGTGCAAAAAGTTTCTTCGAAACCGTTTGGCCAAACTTTAATTCCACGATTGGTAATCATCGTTAACTTTGCATTATTGCTCTCAATTTTTTGTACAATACTTGCTAATTCGTTTGGATTTTCACCTCGCCAATGCACAAACAGGTCTACTCCTACTAGTTCTTTGTTTGCGGCTTCTTTGCGTTTATACTTTGGCAATTGTAATGCTGTATTATTTGAGTATTCCACAGCTTTAAATAAATTTGGTTTTTGACCCAAATTTGAAATTACCGCTTCTGCAAATTCTTTTGTACCGAGCTTTTGTTTACTCAAACCTTCTGTATAAATATCAAAAGTATGTAATCCATCTTCGAGGGTTTTTAACCAAGCATTCATTATCTTTTCTGCTATAGCTGTTTGTCCGATGTGATTTAACATCATTACAGCCCCATGAATTAAGCCCGATGGATTTGCAATGTTTTGGCCTGCAATTAAAGGGGCAGAGCCATGTATCGCTTCAAACATAGAACACTCCTCTCCAATATTGGCAGAACCCGCCAATCCAACCGAACCGGTTATTTGAGCAGCCACATCGCTTAATATATCGCCATATAGATTTGGCATTACAATTACATCAAACATCTCAGGTGTATCTGCTAATCTTGCAGCCCCAATATCCACGATCCAATGCTCGTTTTCGATGTCGGTGTACTCTGCAGCAATTTCATTAAACACCTTGTGAAACAAGCCATCTGTTTGCTTCATAATATTGTCTTTTGTGAAACAGCTTACCTTTTTTCTGTTTTGCTGGCGAGCATATTCAAATGCATACCTAATTATTTTTTCGCAACCAGGTCTGCTTATCAGTTTTAAGCATTGAACTACTTCGTCTGTTTGTTGATGCTCAATACCTGCATATAAATCTTCTTCGTTTTCCCTTATAATTACCAAATCCATTATTGGGTGTTTCGTTTTTACGAAAGGGTGTAAACTAACACAAGGGCGTACATTAGAGTACAATCCCAAAAATTTTCTTGTAGAAACATTTAAACTCTTATATCCACCGCCTTGAGGAGTAGTAATGGGTGCTTTTAGAAATACTTTATTTTCTCTAATGGTATCCCAATCCTTTGCAGCTATTCCTGATGAATTACCAGCTAAATAAACCTTTTCACCAATCTCAATTTCATCAATCTCAATTTCTGCACCTGCCTTTTCTAAAATCAATAAAGTAGCATTCATTATTTCTGGACCAATGCCATCTCCTTTTGCAACCGTAATTCTTTTCATTTAATGTTATTGTTTAAACTAATGCTGCAAATATGTGCGTTTCAATTCATAAGATTTTATTTATAATTATAATGATATTCATAAAATAAAATTATGGATTAGAAGGTCGATCAATAGTTTTTCTACTATTAATATTTATTATTTTACGAATAAAAGGAAGTGACTAATAATTCAGGATACATGCTGCATCTCCAAATTCAGATAATTCAATTAGCTCCGCTTCAATACGAGCCGACCATTGCTTTTGGTTGGATTTGTTGATGGAATGATTGGTTTCAGAGTCGTATAACTTTTGCCGATTGGCTAGTTCTTTATTGTATTTTACAAAAATTGCATTTACCTCTTCGTTTAATTTCTTTAAATTAAACTTCTTTTCTTTTAGTGCTTTTCTGATTTTTCTGGCATACACTTCTGATAGATCGAAATGCCTACGCTCATGTTCTAAAACTATAGAGTCGCTTGTGCTTGTCCAGGATTTATTGGTGATGAAAAAATTTTCAATTACAATTATTAAATCGTTATTGGCATTGTATTTAGAATTGAGGGTGATGGTGCTAGCCGTAAGTGCAACTGTTTTAAAAGAAGTATTCGGTCGAGCTTTAAAATCCGACCATTCGATGCTACGAGATCCCCATAAAATCAAATCGTCTTTGGGGTTTACAAAAGACAACATTGCAATGGAAGCAACTATTAATAAGGTTTTCATAAGAAAAGTTAAAATCTAAATTCTAATAGCTAAATTCTAATATCTAAAGACTAAATACTAAAATCTTATTTCTCTCCTAGCCTTTGCAAGCTACGCTCCATTCCTGCACCAAGAATTGGATCGAGTAAAAAGCAAAAATATCTTTTAACCGGATTTTTGCCAGCATCTAGAGTTACCTTCCAATTAATGGTAATGGTAGCATCAGGGTTTGGTGAAATTACAATAGCCCCCATATATGTTGCGTATTTGTATAAGCGCATTGCATATTTTATGGAGGTAGGTTTAGTGCTCTCTATAATTATTACCTTACCAATTCCAAAAGAATTATCCCAAGATTGAGTGGATCCTACCCCTTCATGTTCCCCTTCATACTTTATATGTACAGTATCTTTTTTACTAAACCAATCGGTCCAATTCTTCCAATTTCTAATCGTATTTATTTGCTCGAAAACACTATCTGCATTGGCTTTTACGGTTATACTGCGTTCTACATATCCTTGTTTTGGAAGCGCAAATGATAGCAAAAAAAGTATAACACAAAAACCTAGTACATAAAAAATTAGTTTTGTAATATTTTTCATTGTTAAAAATTAAATTCAATTAATATTATTTTAAGGTAGATAAATTTTTCAATCCTGCTTCAAAATCTGGGCCCATCATACGATCCATCATTAATCCAAAATATTTCATCAATGGATTGTTGCCAGCATCTGCTTGCATAATCCATTTTACTGTTACTGTTGAATCGGCACTTGCATCTAACTCTAAATAACCGTTCATAGGTGTAAAATTTTCGAACTGTAATTGATAAGCCACCAATCTTGGTTTTACACTTTCTATAATAGTTAATTTACCCTTTCCATCTTTACCGGTCCATTGTTGTGTAGCACCTATGCCTGCCGGCGGACCATAATATTGAATTTGCATGCTTGGTTCTATTAGTTGCCAATGGCTCCAGGTATTCCAGCTCTTTAAATTATTTATATTTTCAAAAACAGAATCAACATTACCCTTAAAACTAATGCTTCGCTCTACCTTATTTTTAGAGGGCAAGAAAACAGAAATTACAAATAACAAAGCGATGATGCTTAATAGGGTGAGTAGGATTGTTTTTAATATCTTCATTTTTTATTTAGTCTTTAGTAATTAGTCTTTAGTCTTTAGTAGGGAGCTAAGTTCGATGGGTCTAAAGACTAGCTACTAGAGACTATTGACTCAATATAATGAAACTCCACTCCTGCTGCCTTCGCACAATTTTCGTCAATGTCTGCATCGCCAATAAACACAAGGTCTTTGGGCTCGAGCTCATGATCTTCCATAATTTTCAGTAAGCCATCGGGAGCGGGTTTGGGAACTATTTCGTTTGCATAATAACACTTAATATGTTTCTGCAATCCCTTCCATTCTATTTGTGTTACTTTGTTTACTTGTTGGTCGGTACTTCCGTTCGTTAAAATAAAAATCGGTTTCTTGTGATCTACTAACTCATTCAACATCCATTCGGCTTCTTTAAATAACAATAGTTTTAAAGGCAAGCGAGCTGTTCTTAATAAGCGGATGCAATTTTCTACATATTCTTCTTTCAAATTAAATTGTTCTATTAATTTATCGAAAATATGTGCTCTCCCATTCGTTTCAAATTCATTAATTAAATACTTCGTAATAATTTGATGGTCGAATGTTTCTTGGTATTCTATAAACTGCCCTACCATGTAATATACTTGGTATAGGTAATCCTTCTCCGGGTAGAGTGTATTGTCTAAATCGAAAACGAATGCTTTCTTCTGTTCTATTAATTGATCGAATAACATGTTAATTGTAAAATACTTCTTCCCAAAAACGAATAAATTTTGTTCCCCAAATTACTTGTGTATCGTGTTCATCAATTGTTAAATTTAATTCTTGATGAATAGCCAATAAGGGTAAGTTAATTCCTGCTCCTAATCCTGCAGAAATAGTTCCTTGCACACGTGGATTTATTTCTAAGATTTTATAAACCCCATCTTCTGCTTGTTTTACTTGAATGCCAATGTTTCCATGCAAATGCAGCGATTTAATAATGTCTTCGCAATATTTTATAATTTCTTTATTTTGAATAAATTCTCCCGCTACACTTATTCCTTCTTTCATACGACTGCGTATTCGCGGAACTACTACAACGGGCTGTCCATTTTTTGCAATACAATCTACCGAAAACTCTGGCCCGGGTAAATATTCGGAAACTAATAAAGTAGGAAAGGATTGATTTTCTATAATACTTTTTAATTTTTCGAGTGAAATAAAAGTATGATTTGGTTTTTCTTTAAATAATAAATGAAACTCATCTATCGCCGGATCAATAATTCTAAATCCTCTAGAACCATTAGATATACAAGGCTTGAAGCATACCTTTTGATTTGGATAATCTAAATATTGAAGTGCTTCTTCAAACTCCAACCATGTATTTACAATTCTATATTTCGGAACGTTTAACCTTGATTGTTCTAAATGTTGGTATAACCTGCCTTTATCATTTGCAATAGATAAAGCACTCTCATCAGAAACTAATACATGTACCCCAATTGTACGGAACTCGTCTTTATACTCTGAAAAAGCAAAAAGCTCTCGAGTAACCAATGGCATTACAATTTTTACTTGTTCTTTTAAACAAATAGAACGCACTGCAGGAATAAAATCGGGGTCGCTGGCAATGGGAATTTGGTAAAAATTTCCATTCAAATATTTACCTACGGGTTCTTCGGCAGCATCTGCTAAGATGAGGTGGATGTTTTTATCTTGCTTCAAGCATTTAATAATGCCCGCAGCACCTGGCGCACCTGCACCAGTCATTAACACCACAATTTTTTCTACATAATCCATCTTACCACTTCAAATACTTCGGCATATCGTTCAGAAATTTGCACTCCACGTGTACGAGCCAAACCTCTAATAAACTCTTCATTGGCATAAGGGCGGTGCTTCTGACTTTCATATTGAGCCAAGGCTTCCGCTTTTTTTATTACATGCTCATTTTCTAAAGGAATAAAGCAAGTAGTATTAAAACTGATGTTGTTCCATGGCAATTCATAAGATAAGATAGAGGTCGTTTTAAACGCTCTCAGCGCTTCTTGTGAAATGGTTCCATGGTCTTGATGCAAATCTGTTAAACTTGGCACCATCACTAAATCCGGATTGATTCTATTTCTCAAATCAATCATGTCTTGCAAAATCAGCTGTCGGTGATAACTAAAGGTACGCACCTCGTAATTATACAAAATCAAATTTTCTGGTTTAATACCCAACACTTGTGTGGCATTTTTCACTTCTTTAATGAGTATATCCGAAGGTAAATGTGAAGGAACAGATATTTCGCAAGCAGAAAATGCCGCATAATAAACATCGTGCCCTTGTTCCAGAAACTTGCTAATACTTCCCCCACAACCTAATTCTCCATCATCTGTATGTGGAGCTAGTACTAATATGGTTTGTTTACTCGATTTGAACATATGTATTTAATAAACGATGAAATATAGTTAGTTTTATGGAAATTCTCATCAGAAAAAATACCAATATTAAAAGATGACTTTAAAAAAAACACCTTTCATCATTATTCTAACGGTACTCTTTGCTACAATGTTATTGAATCTCAATAAAGTACCCATTGCATGGATTGATGAAATAATGAACATAGAACCCGCTTGGCAATACCTACAAGGCAATGGTTTTATTGGCAAAATGTGGCCACATGAGGGTGCAGAGACTGTTTTTTTAGCCTATTTGCCCCTTAGCTCCTTCATTCATTTTATAGATTTAAGCTTATTCCCCGCCGAATTATTTTATACTCGCATACTCTGGCTTCTGTTTTTAGGCATTTCGTGTATTTACATGTTCAAATACATTGTGGCTAGGTACATGACGGTGGAGGCCATCATTTATTTTATAATATGCGTGTTTGTATTGGATGAAGGCATTAATAACTCTTTGCGAAATGGCCGTATAGAAATGCCCGCTATAGCAATTATGAGTGTACTCTTTTATTTATCCATTAGAAATAAAAGGCCCAGTATACAAGCGGTTTTAATTTCCTTATTATTAATTGCACACCCAGGCTTATATCCCATCGCATTTATTTTTAGCTTGAATTTGTTAACTAAAAAGGCATCGATTTTGAAGCGTGTTCAGTACATAGTTTCTATTGGATTTTTTCCGATGATTTACTTACTACTTGCCGATTTTAATTTTCAAAACATTTACCAACAATTGATCATGCATGGGCAAGAGCATGATCAAACGGCGGTGCAAGGAAACATTTTTTACTTACACTTTGTAGAGCGATTTTTACCGATTTATAAGTATCAGCCATATATGCTCACCATCAACATCATCATGCATATTAGCTGTTTGTACAGTATTATTTTTAGATGGAATCCACGTAATCAATTATTGGAATGGTCGTATTTATTTACCAGCATCTTTTGGTTTTTTACGCTTGCTCCATTTTACAGGTACACTTCTATTTTAACATTTTTGATGTTTTTCCATTTGCCTTCGTTAATGCAACGAGTATTTTCGTTGTTTGGTAATTTGAAATTCAGTTTAAAAACAGGCAATAAAGTTCAGTTGAGTTTGATGTTTACACTCTTGTTGATTATTGCTATTCCGTTTGGTATGCGCCATTATTACACATTTAAACAATGGCCAGAACGTAATGAATACAAGGTGTACAGCTGGTTAGAAAATTCGATGCAACATCCCACAAAAAAGAAAAATTTAATCATCGACGAAGCCATCGGTTTTTATTATACCATGAACCATGCGGATGCTTATGAGTTTACCTTGCCTTATGCTTTGCATAAATATGATATCCGAAATTACGAACACGTATATTATTTAAGTTTTAGAGAGGCCCCTAAACTATCGAGTTTAATAAGCTCCTATGAAATAAGTGAACAAACACAATTACCTTCTATTGGTAAAAAAATACTAACGTATAATGGCTTAAAATTATACGAAGTAACCACACAAGAAGCATTGGATGAATTAAAAAGGAATTAACATGATTTTACAAGCAGAAAATATACATAAACATTACGGAAATTTGGAAGTGCTAAAAGGGGTTAGCATGGGCATAAATGAGGGCGAAATGGTAGCAATTGTAGGCGCTTCGGGTGCTGGCAAAAGTACACTTTTGCATTTACTAAGTACGCTCGATACCATAGATAAAGGCGAGGTATATTTCAAAAATAAAGCATTGAGTAAATTAAGCAAAACAGAACTCAATACCTTGAGAAATAAAACTTTCGGATTTATATTTCAGTTCCATCATTTACTACCAGAATTTACAGCCATCGAAAACATTTGCATACCAGCTTGGATTGCCAATACAAGTAAGAAACAAAGTGCAACGCGTGCTATGGAATTATTAGAGCGAATGGGCCTAGGTAATAGAGCCGAACATAAACCATCAGAACTATCGGGTGGCGAGCAACAACGTGTAGCTATTGCCCGTGCTTTAATGAATAAGCCGAGTATCATTTTTGCCGACGAACCCACCGGTAATTTAGACTCGAGCAATGCAGAAGAAGTAAATAAACTTTTTTTAGACTTAAAAAAAGAACTCAATCAAACCTTTGTAATTGTTACGCATAATGAAGGTTTGGCCGCTTTAGCAGACCGTGTTATACAGATGCGCGATGGCAATTTAGTTTAAACTTTGTGGGGTTTAAACACTGTTAAATAATCTAAGAAATACAATACTTTTATATTGATGGTATTGGTTTGGTTACTACTTACTGTATTAACAAAACTATCTAATACTCGAGCCCCTGTATATCGTTTAACATTTAAATCTCTGTCAAATGTTTCGATGTAATTTTTCCAAACAATAATTAAATCGCTGCCAGGTGCAAACCTCCAACGGTAAATTAAATCGATGTTAAAAAAGTTAACATTAAAATTATTATTGCCTTGATAATTGGTAGTATCAAAGCCTAAATTACCATCCATCTGTAACAGTTTATATTCCAAAATTTCTACTGTACTCCAATAGTGGCGTGCTCTAAAAGTTAGGGAAGTATTTTTATTCATGATGTAACTTAAGTTAAGCGTATTTACGTTGTTTTTTACTTCTCTAAATGCCATGTAAATATGCTCGCCTTGTGTGGTCGAATACCCTTGATTCCTATAATCTTGCGAATACGAATAAGAATATGTCATTTTTAGTTTATCAGAAAAACGGACAATCGGACTAATACTGTACTCTCTAAAAATACCACCAGCGGTAAAATCTCTGAAGTGTGCAACATTTATATCGAATGCAATTTTTTTACGGTAATCGCTAGATACTCCTGTATTCATGCCGTACCAATTAGGACCAATAAACACTCTACCCTCCTGGCGTGGCTCAAAATAATCGTGTTTACCAACAGGCATTAATCCAACATAAGCCCACTGAGTAAGCCAATTTTTCCAAGTATGGTAATAATTAAAATTCAATTGTACTTCTTGGAACTTATTGCCAATGTAGGTGTTCGAGTAAAATACGCTTGAACTTCCGCCCCAACTTAAAAAATATTTTCCAGGCTTAAATTCATTGTACGAAAGTTCTAACACATGCGACACTTCGTTGGCACTAAACAATAAACCTAAATCATTCGGATTGTATCTATTACTTTCTACATTTCTGTTTACATAAAACTTAAAATTACCACTCACTTTTGAAATAGCTAAATTGTAAGTATATCCATCACTTGAGGAGTCTGGAAATGTTTTTAAACTGTATGCCGCAAAACCAGAAACTCTGTATCGATCTTTTTTATCTCCTAGTGCAAAATTCATGGCACTTACATTTGCATTGTTAGTATTACCAGCACGAGTTACATTGGTATTCATAAAGCCAATGAAACTGTTATTTTTAAGTGTTTGGTTGAGCGATATAATGTTGTAATTGGTGAGAGGTTCCGTTTGAATGCGTTCTTCGCTCCCATCAATATTTTTTATAACTGCATTTGTTTCGGCAGTTACCGCATTTAAAAAACCAATGCCTAATGCGGAGGGTGTTCTACCTGTTATTTTGGTAGCATTAATTAATTGTACTTGTTGTGGGTTACTTATTACTGTTCGTACAGAGTCGTTCATTCGTTCAACTGCATAATAGCCTTTAGGTGTACCACCAATTCTGCGTGCATAAAACAATCGGTTTAAATTAAAGAGCTCGGTACCTTCAATAAAAAACGGGCGGAATTCTTGGAACTCTTGTTCGAATGCACTTAAGTTCAAAATTTTATTGTCTGATTGTACTTGCCCAAAATCCGGAGCCAGCGTCATGTCTAAAGTGAAACTTTCGTTAATTCCATATTTTAAATCGAGCCCCGCATTGTAAGAAGTAGACCAATTGCTTTTACCATCTATGTTAAACGGGTAATGACTTTGATTTAAACCAACGTAAGGAGTAAGCGATAAACGTATGGGCGATTTTATTTTTTCGATGCCTTGCAAGGTTCCAAAGTACGATACTACGTTTTGTATATCAGGTGCGATGTATTGCCATTTAGAAATTTCTCTTGCTCGTCGGATGTTACGAGTAATTTGTAATCCCCATGTTTGAATATCTTTTTCTGGAAAACGAATAGCGGCATATGGAATTTTTAGTTCAACACTCCAACCTTGTTTAGTAATTTTCACATCACTGTCCCAAACCACATCAAACGTTTCGGCACCCGTTTTTTCATCAAACTGTACACCTGCGGCTGTTACCCCAAACTCAAATCTGTTTTGTAAATCGTGGAAGGTATCAAAGTTTATGCTAAACCAATCGGTGTTACCATAATTATCGCGAATGCTCAATTCTTTTAATATACTGTCGGCATGTGTATCGTATAAGATAGCTGCAATGTAAATCGCTTCATCATCATACGCAATCATCACTTCCGTTTCTTGTGTGCTAGGTTTGTTCGGATAAGGTTCTATTTGTGTGAATGTAGTAGCACGCTCCAGTTTCTGCCAAACATCTTCATTTATCTCCCCATCAATTTTAGGCGCCTTGGTAATACGTTGAGTATTGAGTACGCGTTTCTCTGTTTGGGCGTAACCAAATGAGATAAAGAAAAAAGAAAATAGTATAAATAAAAAAAGTGAGCGCATTTAGGGTTAGTTATGGTATTAATTTTGGATCGCAAAACTACCAAGATTGTGCCAAAGCAGAATAAATTCGTGTAACAATTATGTTTTTAAATAAACATCTTTTCAATTTGAGTGTAATTGCATACTTTTACCGCAAATTCAATTAAAATGAACATTCACGAATATCAAGGAAAATCAATTTTAAAATCATTCGGAGTACGTATACAAGAAGGTATCGTTGCTGAAACTCCTGAACAAGCAGTAGAAGCTGCGAAGCAATTACATGCAGAAACTGGCACCGGATGGTGGGTAGTAAAAGCACAGATTCATGCAGGTGGACGTGGAAAAGGTGGTGGTGTGAAATTGGCTAAAAGCCTTGATGAGGTTAAAGAACGCGCAGAACAAATTATTGGGATGCAGTTAATTACCCCACAAACAAGTGCAGAAGGTAAAAAAGTAAGCAAAGTATTAATTGCTCAAGATGTTTATTACCCTGGTGTTTCTGAAACTAAAGAATTCTACATGAGTGTTTTGTTAAACCGTAATACGGGTAGAAACATCATTATGTATTCTACTGAAGGTGGAATGGACATAGAAGAGGTAGCAGAGCATACTCCGCATTTAATTTTCAAAGAAGAAATTGATCCTAAAGTTGGTTTACAAGGATTTCAAACTCGTAAAATTGCGTTCAACCTTGGTTTAGAGGGTGAAGCGTTTAAAGACATGACGAAGTTTATTGCTGCTTTGTATAAAGCATATGAGCATACTGACTCGGCAATGTTTGAAATCAACCCTGTGTTAAAAACATCCGACAATAAAATATTAGCAGTAGATGCAAAAGTAAGTTTAGACGATAACGCTTTATACCGTCACCCGGATTATAAAGAAATGCGCGATACCTCTGAGGAAGATCCAACGGAAGTAGAAGCTGGTAAGTCGAACTTAAACTATGTAAAGCTTGATGGTAACGTAGGTTGCATGGTAAACGGTGCTGGATTAGCAATGGCTACTATGGACATTATTAAATTATCTGGTGGCGATCCTGCAAACTTCTTAGATGTTGGTGGAACTGCAAATGCAAAAACAGTTGAAGCTGCTTTCCACATCATCCTAAAAGATCCAAACGTAAAAGCAATTTTAATTAACATTTTTGGTGGTATTGTTCGTTGCGATCGTGTGGCTCAAGGTGTTATTGATGCTTATAACAACATCGGAAATATACCTGTGCCTATTATTGTTCGTTTACAAGGAACTAACGCGGTAGAGGCTAAAAAATTAATAGACGATTCTGGATTGAAGGTGTTTTCGGCAATTGCGTTGCAAGATGCTGCGGATTTGGTTAAAGAAGTGCTTTCGAAATAGTCTTTAGTCATTAGTATTTAGTCATTAGACTAGCCAAAGCGAATTAAATTTAGAATTCAGCTGTTATTAGAAATCTAAAAATAAATATTAAAAAAGGGTCCTTTGAAATTTCAAAGGACCCTTTT
>CALRTZ010000055.1:0-20135 GCA_943371235.1 Sphingobacterium thalpophilum
GTTAATTTCTCGTGTCGTGTTGCCGCCCAATATTCATCTGTTTTTAACAGTGCATCTTTGGTAAGTTTTATAGGCGACTCATAAAAGCTGCGTTCCAAGGGTTCGTTTACTTTTATGTAACGAATAGAATTATATACTTTGGCCACTAAGCCGATTGATTTTTTGGTTACATCTGCAAAGTCGACAATTAGCCTCGATTTTACAGGCAACCAAGCACCCGCAGTGGTGGGCTCTAACTCTTGTTGAACTTGTACTCGTTCTAAAAAATTGATATTTACGTATTTTGGTATTTCTAAATTTACTTGTTTAATGGCCCAAGTAGAATCGGTTATCCATATAAAACCTGTGAACAATAAATCTTTATTATTTTTTGGTTTTACTTTAATTTGATAGCAACGGTATCCGTTTAGGTAAACAGTGTCTGTTAAATAAAAATCGTAAAATAGAAATGCATTGTCTGAAATTGGCGATTGAAATTCTTTGTTAAATACAAATAGTTTATTTTGATTGAAGTTGTATTCTTCGAATGAATTACCAGTAAATTGTGAAGTTAATATCCCGTCTTGTAGTCCAACTGCATTGAGTTTCGAGGCTTTTATAATTTCTTTTTTCTTTTTTACTGGATCGCTATTAAAATATACATCCGATATGTTTTCTGAGTAAAACATTGGCAAATTTGCTTTCGCATCTTCACCTGCCGACACGTCTAAACTATCAAATAAAGAAGTGAGAGGTTTTAGTATTTTTCTTTTTCTAACATTTTCAGAAATGTTATCTACATCAATCTGAATTTTGGCATAATTCTCATATTGGTACGACTTTAATGAATTTTTGTCATAGGTATCACGGTTTTGCTGCGCATCTTTTATAACTTGAATCGCGGGGTTTACACCGGCTTTTACCAACACTTCCCTAATGCCAAAAGAATTTGCTTGCAATTGAAAATTGACAGTTTGTGTTTGTCCGTTTTTTATTTTTTTGGCTTTAGGTTTATACCCCAAATAATCTACACGAACAGAATCTACTCGTTGAGAGGTCTTTAAAATGTAATATCCATCAAAATCTGCACTGGTACCGGTAACGATTCCCGGAAATTTAACGTTAGCAAAAGGGATTGCTTCATTGGTTGATTGGTCCGTAATACGGCCTTTCACAATGGTTTCTTGAGCAAACACATCGGGACAAAAGAATAACTTAATAATTAAAAAGAGCGAAATCCACCTAAACATACTATCGTTTCAATTCCATTTTATAATGCTTTATATCAGCTTCTACAAACATCGGGCCTACTTGTGTAAAACCAAATTTTGCGTACAAATCCATCGCTGTTAATTGAGCATGTAAATATAAGTACGTAAATTCTTGAGGAATGTTCTCGATGACAGTTCGAACCAATGCCGACCCTACACCCATAGAGCGATAATCATTTAAAACCGCAAATCGTTCTAATTTTACACCCTTATCTGTTTTTCGCCAACGAGCAGTGCCAACGTATTTTCCGTTAATTTCTGCTATAAAGTGGGTTGATTCTTCTTCAAACTCATATTCTTCAGTCTCATCTACTTCTTGTTCTTCTACAAAAACCTTTCTTCTGATCTTAAATGCTTCTTCTAAAATATTATTGTCTATTATATTTTTTACAATTATTTCCACATTAGTAGGGGTTTATTATGATACAGTTGTCTAATTAATGCTTAAAATTATGTTTTTGTTTCTATCATTACTATAATCAAACTAAAAAATTACATACGAAACCCATTCAAATGAAAAAACTCAGCTTCGTAATGCTAGTATTGATGTGTATTTCAAGTGTTTCCATCGCACAAAAAAAATCGTATACCATTAGTGGTTTCATACGAGAAAAAGGTACCAAAGAGAGTTTAATTGGCACCAGCATCATCATCTTAAATAATAATAACCAAGCAACCGTTAGCAATAACTATGGCTTTTATTCTATAAGTAGTAACCTAGATAGTGTGAATCTTTTAATAAGTATGGTAGGTTACCAACGCATGATTTATAAGCTCGCCTTAAGGAAAGACTTAGAGCTTGATGTAGAAATGCAAGCTAGCAATAATATTTCGGAGGTATTGGTAACCGACCAACGCATGGAACGTATTTCTGAAGAACAGCAAATGAGTATCATGAAGGTTTCGGTTGAGCAAATACAGGAGATACCAGCCTTTTTAGGCGAAAAAGATGTGTTAAAAGTACTACAACTTTTACCAGGTGTGCAAAAAGGTTCTGAAGGAAATTCGGGCTTGTATGTACGAGGTGGTGGACCCGATCAGAATTTAATAATACTTGATGATGCACCTGTTTACAATGCGTTCCACTTGTTTGGATTCTTCTCCCTATTCAATGGCGAAGCATTAAAAAGTGTAGAACTTACCAAAGGCGGTTTTCCGGCAAGGTATGGTGGAAGACTCTCATCCGTTTTGGAAATGAATATGAAGGATGGTAGCAAAGAAAGCATGAAAGGCTCGGTGGGCATTGGACTTATTTCCTCTAGATTTACCTTAGAAGGCCCCCTCAAAAAAAACAAATCGTCGTTTTTAATTTCTGCGAGACGTACTTATATCGATGCCTTAATTTATCCTTTCTTACCCGATGAAGCCAAAGGTGGTTATTACTTTTATGATTTAAATGCAAAAGTAAATTACGACATCGATCGTAAAAACAAAATATTTGTTAGTGGTTATTTTGGCCGCGATAAATTTTATGCCAACAGTAGCTATGGAAATTCTGAAAACAAATTTGGTTTGTATTGGGGAAATGGAACAGGTACAGTACGTTGGAACCATGTATACAGTTCGAAATTATTCTCTAATACTTCTTTCATTTATAGTCAGTACAGATTTAATACTTCCATTCAACAAAAGTTTGATGGTGATCAATTTTTAATTCGCTTGTATTCTGGTATACGAGATGTGAGTGTAAAGCATGATTTTGATTATGCCTGGAAAGAAAATCATTTAATAAAAACTGGTGTACAAATACAACAACACAGATTTACACCGAGCGCGGTAACCATAAAAAACGATCAGTTTACTGAGGGAAATACCGATGTTAGAAATAACATTGATGCTTTGGAAAGTGCTGTATATATTGAAGATAGAGCGCAGTATGGTGCACGTATTAAAACAAATATGGGTGTACGCATTTCTCATTTCTATGTTGATAAAAAAAGTTATGGAGCAGTGGAGCCAAGGCTAGGTGCTAGCTATCAATTAAAAGAAGATTTAGCATTAAAAACATCGTATGCCTATATGAGGCAATATATACATTTGCTAACCGGTACGGGTGTAGGATTACCTACAGATTTATGGGTGCCTTCTACTTCTAAAATACCTTCACAAAGTTCGCAACAAGTAGCTTTGGGCTTGGCAAAAGATTTCATCAAACAAGATTTTAACATTAGCCTCGAAGGGTATTATAAAAAAATGGAAAACGTAGTTGCTTATAAAGAAGGAGCAAGTTTTTTAGCTATTGATGATATTGGCAGCGACGAAAAAATATCATGGGAAGATAATGTTACGAGCGGACAAGCCTGGAGTTACGGAATGGAATTGTTAATAAAGAAAAGTGAAGGAAAATTTAGCGGATGGGTAGGATATACATTATCATGGACACAGTTGCAATTTGATGAGTTGAATTTTGGAAAGAAATATTATGCACGGTATGACAGAAGACATGATATATCGGTAGTTGGAATTTACAAAGCGAAAGAAGATTTAACATTTTCTTTTACTTGGGTATATGGCACAGGAAATGCGATTACCTTGCCTAGAGCCGAATACTTAGCACAAGGGCACTCTCCAGGAGGTTCGGCCTTTGTACAAACCATGTATGTAAACGATTATGATGGCAAAAATAATTTCAGAATGGAAGCATACCACCGAATGGACATTGGCATGCAATTTCATTCTAAACTAAAACGATCGGAACGAATATTTGAGCTCTCTGTTTACAATGTGTACAACCGCCAAAACCCTTATTTTTATTACGTTGGGTACAAAACTAACAGTTCTCAAAGAGCTTTAAAAAGGGTATCGCTCTTCCCTATTATACCTTCAATAAGTTGGACCTATAAATTCTAAAAAGATGAAAAAGATACTATATATTTTAGTTGGAATTTTGAGTGTGTTTAGTTCATGTGAAACCGATGCCGATATTGAAATTCCATCGCAAGATCCGAAGTTAGTTTTGAGCACTTTTTTAGAACCCGGTGCCGAACAACAATTGCTCACTTTATACATAAGCGACCCTATTTTTGATGGTAGTAATATTGATAACACAACGATGATTACCAATGGTACAATTACGATTACAGATGGTAGTATTAGTAAAAAATTTAGGTATGATTTTAACTACAATGCCTATGTTCTATTGGATGATAGCATGATGATTGAGTTTAACAAACAGTATACGATAACTGCATCTTATGATGGTAGAACAGCAAGTGCAACCTTTAATACGGTGAGTAATACTGCACCTGTATTTACAGAAGTTAAATTTGATAGTTTACTAGAAGAAGACCCCTTTGGTGGTTTTTACATTACGTATTTTGGGTATGCAAAGTGGCTCGACCCAAGTGCCGAAAAAAATTACTATTGTGTAGAAATGTATGGATTACTAAAAACAGAGAATGGCGATACTTCAAGAGTTTCGCTAAGTGATTTTTATAGTAATTTGTATTTAACTGATGAGGGTAAAAACGGAGGACAGATGACAGCAACCATTGAGGCCTATGCATACAGTGGCGAGTTTTCTGGAAATGATTATGTAGGATTTGAGCTTTTGCTTACAAAAACTGACGAGCATTATTACAAATATTTTAAGAGTTTACAGAATTATGGAGGCGACGATCCATTCTCTGAACCGAGTTTAATATATACCAACGTAACGAACGGTTTAGGTTTGGTTGGATCTTATAAACCATTTTCTTTTAGAAAAGGATTCTAGCTTTATTTAGATGATTTTAAGGCAATTGATGATAAATTGCCTTTTTTGCTATTTCAAATCAGTTGTTTTTTCATTAGTATTGCAAAAATAAGATTCAAATTACTATGACTATTGATAAAATAACGGAATTACTAGGTGCTGATGCCCAAACTTTATTAAACCATACTTCTAAAACGGTAAGCAAAGACTTAATACATTTGCCAGGAGCCGATTTTATTGATCGATCATTTGTACAAAGTAATCGTAACCCACAGGTGTTAAGAAGCTTGGCAAGTATGTATAACCACGGCCGTTTATCGGGAACTGGGTATTTATCAATATTACCAGTAGACCAAGGGATAGAACATACAGCTGGTTCATCGTTTTCTCCGAACCCAATATATTTTGACCCAGATAAAATTGTAGAATTAGCCGTAGAAGGCGGATGTAATGCAGTAGCTACTACGTTTGGAGTACTGGCGAGTGTATCTAGAAAATACGCTCACAAAATTCCGATGATGGTAAAAATTAATCACAACGAATTAATGACTTACCCAAATAAATACGACCAAATAATGTTTGGTTCTGTAGAAGAGGCTTGGAATTTAGGAGCATGTGCAATTGGTGCAACTATTTACTTTGGTTCAGAAAATTCAAACCGTCAAATTGTAGAAGTAGCACAAGCGTTTGAAAGAGCACACGAATTAGGTATGGCAACTGTATTATGGTGTTATACAAGAAACGATGCATTTAAAAAAGATGGTGTAGATTACCACGTGGCTGCAGATTTAACATCGCAAGCAAACCATTTAGGGGTAACAATACAAGCAGATATTATCAAGCAAAAACTACCTGAAAACAATGGAGGATTTACAAATGTGAAATTTGCAAAATCGCATCCTAAAATGTATTCAGAATTATCATCAGATAATCCAATTGATTTATGTAGATACCAAGTATTAAACTGCTACTTAGGTAGAATTGGTTTAATTAACTCGGGAGGTGAATCTAAAGGGGCTTCTGATTTTGCAGATGCAGTAAAAACAGCTGTAATAAATAAACGTGCAGGTGGACAAGGTTTAATACTTGGTAGAAAAGCTTTCCAACGCCCAATGAATGAAGGTATAGAATTGTTGAATGCAGTTCAGGATATCTATTTATCAAAAGACATAACCATTGCGTAATTAATTTTAAACGCTTTTAATTTTAAAATAATAAACATGGCTTGGTTTAAAAGAAAAAACGAAGGTATTTTAACAACTACCGAAGATAAATTGGACGTTCCAGAAGGATTGTGGAATAAGTGTCCTTCTTGTAAAAAACCATTGTATGCTCCAGATTTGGAAGCACATCAATATGTTTGCAGTCATTGTAATTATCATTTACGCATAGGCTCTAAAGAATATTTTCAAATTTTATTTGATGATAATGTGTATACAGAATTGTTTCCAAATTTACTTTCTGGCGACCCATTAGAATTTGAAGACACCAAAAAATATCCAGAACGTTTAATAGAAACGATTAAAAAAACAGGACTAAACGATGCGTTAAAATCCGGACACGGAAAAATTAACGGCAAAGATTTAGTGATTTGTTGTATGGACTTTAATTTTATTGGTGGCTCGATGGGATCTGTAGTGGGCGAAAAAATTTCGAGAAGCATTGATTATTGTATTCAACATCGATATCCATTTATGATTATTTCTAAATCGGGTGGTGCACGTATGATGGAAGCAGCCTTCTCTTTAATGCAAATGGCTAAAACATCTGCAAAATTAGCCCTCCTAGCTCAAAATAAACTTCCATACATCTCTTTATGTACCGATCCCACAACGGGCGGCGTAACAGCCTCGTATGCGATGTTAGGAGATATTACCATTGCTGAACCTGGCGCCATGATTGGCTTTGCAGGTCCACGTGTAATTAAAGAAACCATTAAAAAGGATTTACCTAAAGGTTTTCAAACTGCCGAATTCGTTTTAGAACACGGATTTTTAGATTTTATAGTAGACCGTAAGGAGATGAAAGCGAAGCTTTCGAGCTTTATACGCATGGTAATGTAGGTTGTACAATGTACTATGTACACTGTACAATTTACATCTTACAAAATGTCGCAAAGCTTCTGCTTAGCAGGGCTTGTAACCGCTGGCTTTCCGGCCAAAAGATTCTTGATGTTTCGTTCGATAATATTTTGTGTGCCAGCTTGAGTATTCTCTAAAATAATTCCTCTGTATACAAATTTAAAACCCTTTGCTTCTTTTTTCAAAATTACTGCCATTGGGTATTGTTTAACACTATAATCTGCTGCAATGAGTTGCCCAAGGTCTACAAGGTATGGGTATGGTAATGCGTTTTTCTTTGAGAACTCCGCCATTTTCTCTTCCGAGTCATCTGGACTAAAATTAGGGTGATTAGAGTTAACTGCCCAAAATTCAACTTCGGCATTATACTTTGAATACAATGCTTTCATTTGTTTGGTTATTAAATCAGTTTTATCACAAGTATTCCCAATAAAAAATAATACAATGATTTGTTTTTCAACTTCTTTTGAAGTATAACGTTTAATGTTAAAATCGAACATGTTAAAATCTTCTACTATTTGTCCGAGTTTGTAGGGGTTTTCAGCTTGACTAAATGCAAGCTTGGTGAATAGGCATAGGGAAATTATACCTAATAGGCTTAATTTTGAGAGAGAGCATTTCATCTTGAGAGATTTGTAAATTATCGCAAATCTAAAAAAAATCATGAAAATAGATAAAATTCTTAAGCATATATTATATTTGAGGTTATGCGAATAACAACCCTAGTATTCCTATTTAGTCTGTTTATACTTGTTTATAACACCGCAACAGCTCAATACCTCGAGCGTAAATACATATCAATTGAACCAACATTGGGTGTTATGATGAATTTTGAAGACGTAGAAAAATTTGATGATAAAATTACTGGATTTGATATTACATACAACTCTCCAACACATAACAACCCACACGAATATATTAAACGTTTAAATGTAAAATATCATCAAACAGCTTTTACGTACATGAATCAGAACAGATTAGATGGCATGTTGGATACTTCAAAAAATGCATTTGGTGATGTATACATGCTTACCCACTCTTTGTTAATTGGCTTATTAAACAAAAATAGAAATTCGATATATTTCATACCTGGTTTCGGACTTGCTTATGATACAAAAACATTTTATGATGATAAGAAAAATATATTTATAGGTAGCCATTTCAATTATTCAATACGACTAGAATCTCAATACCATTATCACTTAAAAACAAATAACATACTAATATTTGGTGTAAAATACATGCATTACTCAAATGGAGCAATTACGCTGCCTAACAGAGGAATAAATTCACTTTCGTTAAAATTAGGGTATGCATTTAAACTTTAATTATGAAAAAAATTAGTTACATCCTTTTGTTTTTGTTTTTTGCTTTTGAAGCGTCTGCTCAAAGATCTCTTAACAGAAATCATTTTGAAACAAACATTGGTATTGGCAGAAGGGCATACATTAATTCAAAATCTGCAATGCTTAGAGGCATGTTCAGTTTCAATTATAATTATCATGTAAATAATGTGTTTTACTTAAGAACTGGATTAGATGTAAATTATTACGATCATGTTTTTAATGGAGATTACTATGGACTAGGCTATATTGTAAAATCAACCTCATTAGAGAAATATAGCTATGGCTTATTTTTAGGAGGAGAAATTGTAATGAACAGAATTATTTTTCAGGGAGGAATGTCGCGGTATATTTATTATAAACCATTACCTCAATATAATTTCAAGTATTTTTCTAGAATTGGATTAAAATATTTAATTAGCCCACATTTTAACTTAGGGATCTTTTTAAAAGCACATGCAAATGAGGCCGATTATGTAGATTTCGGAATCGGATATAAATTTTAGCTATTAATCCAATTAATTACATGTCCATCTTTCTCAATCTTACGGAAAAATGTGAGTTGGCGTTTAGAAAACTGATGGATGGCAATGGCTAACTTCTGAATACATTCTTCTTTTGAATAGTTTCCTTTAAAATATTCGGTAATAAATTTATACTCTAAGCCTAAATAAATTAATCGATCTTCTGAAAAACCTATTTTTAGGAGATTCTCTACCTCTTCAAACAATCCTTGCTCTACCCTTTTATGCAATCGTTGTGTGATGCTGTTTTTACGTTCTTCTGCACTTAAAGTTAGTGCATATAAATCCCAATCGTAGGTAAAATCAGAATGCTCATTTAATTTATGTTCTTTTAAATACCTTATAATTTCAATGGCTCTAATACATCGTTTATGTGTGCTCGTATCAAATGAAATGTTATCGGTATTTTCTTTTAGAATTACTTGAATGAGTTCTGTTTTAGGTAATTCTAACAACTCTTCTCTTAGTATTTCGTTTACCGGAACTTGTGTATAAATCCTATTATTTAGCAATACATCAAAATACAAACCTGTACCTCCACACGCAATTACTCGCTTGCCCCTACTTGTTATATCAACATAGGCTTTATGGAAATCTTGTTTAAAATGATGGATGTGGTATTGATCGTGTAAGCTAATGATATCAATTAAATGATACTTTACACCATTATATTCCTCTAAATCTTTCCCAACTCCAAGGTTAAGTTCTTTGTATACTTGTCGGGAATCCATGCTTATAATTTCTGCATTTAATTCTTTCGCCAAACGTACTGCATACTTAGTTTTACCAGAAGCAGTAGCTCCTAAAATTCCGATAATGGCATTGGTTTTATGAAACACGTTTTATAAATTTTAAATTTCCTGAAGTATAAGTAGTTTTATCAGTATCCAGTATTATTTTACTTTCGGGCTTCGTAATTTGTTTGAGTTCAAAACCCAAACGGCTGTAAACATTACTTTGCACCCAATCCAAATCATAATACGTCATCCATTCTTGCACTTGTAAATCTTGTTCAATGTAAATTAATAATTTAGAAAACCCTCCAACCACCGTGCAATTTGTTTTGGTAGCAAAGCGTATTATTTCGAATGATTTTCTTAAATCCCCTTCTTTAGTCATCCACCTACCAGCACTGATACCCATTACAGCCAAAAGTTCTTCCCCTTTGTACAATCCATATTTATAACGGGTGCTAGCAGTTTGTAATAAATGATGTTGGTTCAAAAATAAATCGTATTCTTTTTTTTCAATGCGTTTAGTTTTACATTGCCGTGCGTGTATTTTTTTATTGGTTTCTAAAATTGAATGCAAGCGATGTTCTATAAATTCTCGCTTCTCTAACCATTGCTCTTCTCGGAGGTGTATTAATTTTATTTTATGATGGTAGCAATGTAAACTTATCTGTTGAAAAAAATCTGGCGAACAGTTTTTCAACCGTTTATCCGATTCTACCAAATGTATGTATAACTTATGTTTCGGCGAGTAATAAAAATCAAACACACTTTGTTGTGGAACATTCTGAAGCAACTCCCAATCGTCAAATATAGACAGAAATTGAAGCAATGATGTTCTAAATTTTTTCATCTACGATTTCAATAAACGTTGTATATCGTCTAATTTCATTAAAGCCTCAACAGGTGTAAGTTCATTTACGTTTAAGTCTTTTATACTGTCTCTAATTTTAATTAAAATAGGATCGTCTAAACTGAACATGTTTAATTGAAATTCTGACGTTTGTACTTTTCCTTTTTTCTTATGTAAACCTTTAGCACTTGGATCGTCGGAACGTTGTTTTTCTAATTGATGAAGAATTTCGTTTCCTCTTTTTATAATGAAATTAGGCATACCAGCCATTTTAGCCACATGTATACCGAAGCTGTGTTCGCTACCACCTGGTACAAGTTTGCGAAGAAATATAATTTTATTATCGAGTTCTTTTATAGATACGTTATAGTTTTTGATGCGAGGCATTTGAGTAGCCATTTCATTGAGCTCGTGGTAATGTGTTGCAAACAAAGTACGTGCACGTGCCTTAGAATGATCATGTATAAATTCTGCAATTGCCCATGCAATAGAAATTCCATCGTATGTACTGGTACCTCTTCCTATTTCATCTAACAACACTAAGCTTTTATCAGAAAGATTATTTAAAATGCTCGCAGTTTCGTTCATCTCTACCATAAACGTAGACTCGCCAGTCGATTGGTTATCGCTTGCACCAACTCGTGTAAAGAGCTTATCTACAATACCAATTTTAGTAGATTTCGCGGGCACATAACAACCCATTTGAGCCATGATAACAATAAGTGCAGTTTGCCTTAAAATGGCTGATTTACCTGACATATTGGGGCCTGTAATTATTATTATTTGTTGCTCTTCTTGATCTAAAAAAACATCGTTCGGAATAAAGCTATCGCCAACTGGCAAACGTTGTTCAATTATCGGATGCCTACCTGCTTGTATATTAAGCACCGTTTCTTCAACAATTTCGGGCATGCTGTATTCGTTTCTCGATGAAACAAAAGCAAAAGAAGAGAGCACATCTAATTGTGCAACTACATATGCATTTACTTGTATGGGTTTAATGTATTCACTAATGCTCACCACCAAATCATGATACAATTTGGCTTCTATTACATTAATTTTTTCTTCGGCACCCAGTATTTTTTCTTCGTACTCTTTTAATTCTGGAGTAATGTAACGCTCAGCATTTACAAGGGTTTGCTTACGTATCCACTCTGTAGGAACTTTGTCTTTATGTACATGTGTTACTTCTAAATAATATCCAAATACATTGTTAAATGAAACTTTTAAAGAGGTAATACCGGTTCGTTCACTTTCTCTTTTTTGTATATCGAGTAAATAATCTTTTCCATGAAAAGCAATTTTACGAAGGTTATCTAATTCCTCGTCTACACCGTCGGCTATTACATTTCCTTTTTGCAATAACACAGGTGGATCTGCTTTCAGTGTTGAATCTATTTTATCAATTAAACTTAAACAAGGATTTATACGATCTGTAATAGCAGTAAGCGCAGAGTCGTTGATGGTAGCCGCATCCTCCTTAATTTTTAAGATTGCTTTTAAAGCTCTAGAGAGTTGTACAATTTCTCGAGGGTTTACTTTCTGCAAAGCCACTTTAGAAATTAATCGTTCGAGGTCGCCAATATTCTTTAATTGTTCTTCTAATAAGTAAAAATAATTGGTGTTTTCGATAAAAACTTTTACAAGATGTTGGCGTTCTAAAATGAGCGTTTTTTCTTTTAATGGCAAAAGTATCCATTTACGCAAAAGCCTTGCTCCCATTGGCGAATGGGTATAGTCTAATACATCAAACAAGGTAGTTGCTTGCTCGTGTACAGAATGCACTAATTCTAAATTTCGAAGCGTAAATTTGTCCAACCACATGTATTGTTCTTCTTCAATACGTGCAATGGCATTTATGTGTTTTATATCGTGATGTTGCGTATCATATACATAATGCAAGCAAGCGCCTGCAGCAATAATAGCATTGTTTAAACCTTCTATACCGAAGCCTTTTAAGCTAAGCGTAGAAAAATGTTTGGTAAGGGTTTCGTATGCATAATCGTATGCAAAAATCCAATCTTCTAGGGCGTAATGGTAATAATTTTCGGAAAACTGACTAACAAAATGTTTAGCTCTGCCGCGAGTGCAAAGAATTTCTGCAGGTCGGAAACTTTGAAATAATTTATCGATGTACGCAGAGTTTCCTTCGGCCACTAAAAACTCGCCAGTAGAGATGTCTAATAAGGCCACTCCTAGTTCATCTTTATCAGCATAATGGATGGCAGCTAAATAATTGTTGGCTTTGTGTTGAAGGATATTATCGTTATAAGATATACCTGGAGTAACCATTTCGGTTACTCCACGCTTTACAATCGTCTTGGTTGTTTTAGGATCTTCAAGCTGGTCGCATATTGCTACACGTTGGCCTGCTCTTACCAATTTTGGTAAATAAGAATCTAAGGAGTGATGCGGAAAACCCGCCAACTCAATATGTGATGCCGAGCCATTTGCTCGCTTTGTTAAAACTATGCCTAATATTGTAGATGCTGTAATGGCATCCTCTCCAAATGTTTCGTAAAAATCGCCCACTCTAAACAACAATAATGCACCAGGATATTTTGCTTTAATCTGGTTATATTGTTTCATCAAAGGCGTTTCCTTTGTTTCTGTTGTTTTTGCCACCGTTTAATAATATAGATGGCACTAAGATATGGAAAATAGTCATTAGTATTTAGTCATTAGTACCTAGACTAAATACTAACGACTAATGACTATATAAATTAAAGAGGTGTAAAAACATAATGTAGTATTTGCTTACATTCGGAATTGCCAGAGCACTATCGCTGCGGTAACACTTACATTAAATGAATGCTTGGTGCCGAATTGTGGAATTTCAATGCAGGCCTTACTAGTACTAATTACTTCTTGAGCTACGCCTTCTACTTCGTTGCCAAAAATGATGGCATATTTTTCGGTTGGGTTTACTTGAAATTTTTCGAGGGAGATGCTATTTTCTGCTTGCTCTATACTAAGAATTGTATAACCTTCTGATTCGAGTTTTGTGATTAATTCTAATGTATTTTCCGCATATTCCCAATCCACACTTTCGGTGGCACCGAGTGCAGCCTTTTCAATGTCGCGGTGAGGCGGACGAGCAGTAATGCCACATAAATATAATTTCTCAATGGCGAATGCATCCGAAGTTCTGAAAATAGAACCTACATTGTGCATGCTTCTCACATTATCCAGTACTACTACAATCGGAGCTTTTTTAGCTTGCTTAAATTCTTCTGGACTAAGTCTGTTGAGCTCGTCCATTGAGAGTTTTTTCATACTAATTTTTTAAACACTTCTTTACGATCATACGACTTTACGACTGTAAGAAAGTTGATGATTGCAAGATAATAACTAACACTTAGATAACCAGCTTTCGTATAATCGTATAGTCGTATAGTCGTATAAACGTATAGTCGTATTACGAGTTTGCTTTCGCGTGATCTGCTAAAAACTGCGCCAATCCATTATCCGTTAAGGGGTGCTTTAACAATTGTAAGATGGCAGATAAAGGACCTGTCATTACATCGGCACCTAACTTAGCGCATTGTATAATGTGTAAAGGGTGACGAACAGAAGCTGCTAAAATTTGAGTTTCGAATCCGTAATTATCAAATATCTGACGAATGTCTTCAATTAAAATCATTCCATCAGAAGAAATATCATCTAAACGACCTACAAATGGTGAAACGTAAGTAGCACCTGCTTTTGCAGCAAGCAAGGCTTGACCTGCAGAAAATATTAAAGTACAATTGGTACGAATTCCTTTTTCAGAAAAATATTTTAATGCTTTAATACCATCTTTTATCATAGGTATTTTTACCACAATTTTAGGATCGATGGCAGCCAATTTTTCACCTTCAGCAATCATTCCGTAATAATCTGTTGCAATAACTTCAGCACTTACTTTATCTTCTACAATGTCGCAAATTGCTTTGTAGTGTTTCATCACATTTGCTTCACCAGCAATGCCTTCTTTAGCCATTAAGGAAGGGTTGGTAGTTACACCGTCTAAAATGCCTAAATCCTGAGCTTCTTTAATTTGAGCTAAGTTTGCTGTGTCGATAAAAAATTGCATGGTTATGTTGTTTTGAAGATTTGAAAAAAGAAAAAAGGGTAAGCACCTCATATCGCACCGCTACAACCTTCTACCCTTGCTTCCTTCCGAACCTGGGGGAGTTCAAAGGGAGCTGGTCGTATAAGACTTACCCGCCGCAAATATAGATAAATATTCGAATTTGCGAAACGATGTTTTGTGATGTTTAGGTACTGAACTAAGTGTGTGATTATTAGAATGGAAAATCTCCATTATCGTCGTTCATTCTACTTGGTCTTACAATTATATTCGGATTATTATCAAATCCTGAATTTGGTGTAAGGTTTGTAAATACTGGCGATCCGGTATAATCAGTTGCATCATAATCTGCAAATTTTACGTACTCTCCAATATATCTTAGCGTTACCGATCCTACCGGTCCGTTACGATGTTTTGCTACAATAATTTCTGCAGTTCCCTTCGTATTTCTACCTTCTTCGTCTACTTCAAAACCGTAATACTCCGGGCGGTAAATAAACAATACCATATCGGCATCTTGTTCAATAGAACCCGATTCACGTAAATCCGAAAGCATCGGCTTCTTAGCTCCTCCACGGGTTTCTACCGCTCTACTCAATTGAGAAAGTGCAAGTACTGGTACGTCTAATTCTTTTGCAATACTTTTTAAGGCTCTTGATATTGCCGAAATTTCTTGCTCTCTATTTCCACTTCTGTTGTCTCCAGAACCTACCATTAATTGGAGGTAATCGATCACAATCATGTCGATATCATGCTGTGCCTTTAAACGTCGGCATTTCGCTCTCAGTTCAAATATATTAAGTGATGGGGTATCGTCGATAAAAATTCCCGACTCTGATAAGCGCCCTACTTTTGTT
Source organism: Sphingobacterium thalpophilum (assembly GCA_943371235.1). Taxonomy (GTDB): domain Bacteria; phylum Bacteroidota; class Bacteroidia; order Sphingobacteriales; family Sphingobacteriaceae; genus CAJBVG01. Next base: position 15,406 of record CALRTZ010000055.1, read on the forward strand.
AATAATTGTTGCCATTCGGCATCTGTTAAATCACCTTTTTTTAATTTCTCTGCTGGTATTTCTACTTCGGCAGCAATTAAACGATTGGTTAATTGTACTGCCGCCATCTCTAGCGAGAAAATAGCAATTTTCTTTTTCCCAATTAAACTTGCATTACGAGCCAAACTCAATACAAATGCGGTTTTACCCATGGCTGGTCGCGCTGCAATAATTACCAAGTCGGAATTTTGCCAGCCAGATGTTAAACGATCTAGTTCTGTAAATCCAGAAGGAACTCCTGTTAAGCCGTCTACTTTATCTTTTAACTCCCCTAATAATTGAATCGATTTGGTAATTAAAGAACCCATGTCGTACGACTCTCTACGTAAGTTTCCTTCGGCAATGGCAAATAAGTTTTTTTCTGCTTGGTCTAACAGTTGTAATACGTCGGTAGTATCTTCATACGCACTGCTAATTATTTCAGAAGAAATCCTGATAAGAGATCGTTGTATAAATTTTTCTGAAATGATACGAGCGTGGAATTCTATGTTTGCTGATGAGGCAACACGATTAGTTAATTCAGTAATGTAATAAGCACCTCCCACTAATTCGAGCTCGCCTGTTTGTCTTAAACGGTTGGTTACCGTTAACAAATCTACAGGCATTGAGTGCTGGAACAAATGCTGTATTGCCTGAAATATTTTTTGATTGGCATCTACATAAAAAGTTTCGGGCTTTAAAATATCAATCACCGAGCTTAATGCATCTTTTTCTAGCATTAAAGCTCCTAAAACCGCTTCTTCTAAATCTACAGCCTGTGGGGGTAATTTACCCATTTGACCGGTTAGATTTCCAACTGTTTTAGCGCGATTTGTTCGTGTTCTTGTTCCCGAATTTTGATCTTGTTCCATTGTTGAACAAATGTAGTTTTTTCTGCGATTAAAAAAAGTACAATGTACGTTGTACTTTGTACATTGTACCTACTACAAAGTGGATAAAGCAACACTTATGGTTAATAAGTCGCTATTAATTGTTAATAAGTACAAAAAAGAAGTTAATAAACTGTTAGTATCTATGTTATTTCAAAAAATTATAGTTGTTTTGTAGAAAACACAAAAGAATGGATAGTAAAAGTAATCAGCAGGTTTTCGGGATACGTGCGATAATGGAAGCGATTGAAAGTGGAAAAGAAATTGAATCTTTGTTTATACAAAAAGGAATTTCTGGAGATTTGTTTAGGGAGTTACGTAAGTTAATTGATAAACATCAAATAAAATATCAGTATGTGCCTATTGAAAAATTGAATAGGTTAACTACTAAAAACCACCAAGGAGTCGTAGCTTTTATCTCTCCTATTTCTTTCCATCAGGTTGAAGATTTGATTCCATTTATTTATGAAAAAGGAGAAACTCCTTTGTTATTAGTATTAGATCGTATAACAGATGTTCGTAATTTTGGCGCAATCGCTAGAACTGCCGAATGTGCTGGTGTTCACGGCATCATCATCCCATTAAAAGAAAGTGCTGCCATCCATTCTGATTCTATAAAAACTTCTGCTGGAGCCTTGTTTAAAATTCCAGTATGCAGAGTGCATTCCTTGAAAAAAGCAGTAGAATACATGCAAGAATCGGGATTACAAGTAATAGGCTGCTCGGAGAAAAATGATGAAAGCATGTACACGGTTGATTATAAAATTCCAACAGCTGTAGTGTTAGGCTCTGAGGAAGATGGTATTTCCAATGAACTCATGCGCATTCTCGATCGATTTGCAAAAATCCCTTTAATGGGCGAAATAGAATCGTTAAACGTGTCGGTTGCTGCTGGAGTGGTGTTGTATGAGGCAGTACGCCAACGAGCACTGTAAGCGCTCTGTACAAAGTACATTGTACATTGTACAATGTAAAGCAAGGAGCTAGAAAATAGCAAGAAAACAACCTCATAACTCATAACTCATAATTCATAATTCATAATGAAAGTTCCCAATTTTAAGGACCTAATTTTATTCGAAAACGACGACGTGGTGGTGGTTAACAAGCCTCCATTTATAAGTTCGTTGGATGACAGAAATGGGGAAACCATTAATATGCTTCGTTTGGCAAAACAAGAATATGAGGATGCGCAAATTTGCCACAGATTAGATAGAGAAACTTCTGGAGCATTAATATTTGCTAAGAACCCAGAGGCCTACCGAAACGTGTCGATGCAATTTGAACACCGTGAAGTAAAAAAAATATACCATGCAATTGCCGATGGTCAACATAGATTCGATAACATGGAAGTGGATTTGCCAATTGGTATTGGAAGTAAAGGCGTAGTGCGTATCGACAAAGGCGAAGGAAAAGCAGCGGATACTTTATTCAATACGATTCAACTTTTTAATCATTATACTTTAATTGAATGCCAACCACGTACCGGCAGAATGCACCAAATACGTATACACCTTGCCACTCAAAGAGCTTCTATTTCTGGTGATGCTTTATACGGCGGCAAACCATTTTATTTATCTAAAATAAAAAGAGGATATAAACTTTCCAAAGACCAAGAAGAATTACCAATCCTAAAACGATTTGCCCTACACGCCAAACAAGTAGAATTTAAATTGATGAACGGCGAACCAATTTTAGTAGATGCCCCGTATCCAAAAGATTTTGAAACTGGCTTGAAAATGTTGATGAAGTTTGATAGATGAGGTGTGAATTGTGAGTTGTAAATGTTGAATTGTGAATTAAGCACAGATTTTACATAATTGCTCAATTCAACATTTACAATTTACAATTCACCATTTATAACACAAGCCCCACTAACAACCCCACAAGTATTAAGTAAGTAGAAGGAATCCTGTCCCAAAGTAGAAGCAGAAAAGTTGCAATTACGATGGCGATGCTTATCCACTGATCAATTACTTGGGTAGACATGATGAAGAGTGCGGCGCAAGCAAAACCGACAGATACAGAGTTAATGCCGTCTAATGCTCGTTGAACAGACCTGCGAACTTTTAGTTTTTCCCATGCCGGAAATATCATCAGTATAAATAATAAACCCGGTATGTTTATACCCATTACCGCTGCGAAAGAACCCAAGGTTTGCCCAATTATTCCTCCCTCTCGCATCGACATGCTACCGATGAAAGAAGTGAATGAAAATAAGGGTCCTGGAATGGCTTGTTGCAAGGCAAAACCTGCTAAAAATTCTTGAGAGCTTAAGTATTGCTTCATCTCTACAAACTCAGTGTACATAAGGGGTACGAGTACTTGTCCGCCGCCAAAAATCATAATACCGTTACGGTAAAAGTTTTCGAACAAACGAACAGGTAAACTAAAAAAAGAGGTTCTATTGATGAGTGCTCCGAGTAAAGCAAAAAAGATAAGCGTTCCGAAAAAGGGTATTAACTTTTTCCAATTAAAAGGCACCGGATTTTTTTCGTATACAATTTCGCCTTTACCAAAAAAAATACTTCCCACCACACCTAAAATAATTACTGCCGGAAAGGCGTAGGCATTTTGAAATAATATGGTAATGCTTAAGGAAACAACAGCCAAGAAATAAGAAAACCTGGAGTTGAGCACTTTTTTAATTAGCGCAAATGCAGAATAGGCTACAAAGCCAATGGCTATGGGCTTTAGCATGTATATTACATTAGCAGTTCTTCTGCCCACTCCCATTTGTACAAAGGCAATCGAAAAAACTAACATCAATATAGAGGATGGTAAAATCCAGATAAAAAATGCAGAAATAGCTAAACGAATGCCACCAAGTTTGTAAGCAATGGCTACCAAGGTTTGTGTAGATGATGGACCTGGTAACATCTGACTAAGCGCGTTGTATTGTATGAGTTCTGATTCGGTTACGTACTTTTTCTTTTCTACAAACTCTTTAAGCATCATAGCAATATGGGCTTGAGGGCCTCCAAAAGCTGTGAAGCTGAATTTCAATACATCTACTAAAAATTTTAACTTTTTATTTTCCAAGGTTCTTAATAATCATCGTCATCATCACCTAAACCATTAAAAGAAGCAAAAGCAGATTGTAATTCGTTGTAAGCGTGATGGTCGCCTAATTTCTTAGCGATGCTCATGCCCTTTTTATAACATTCTTCGGCTTCGGTTCTTTTTTCTAAACTTTCGTACAATTTAGCTAAATGATAATATGTTCCAACATATTCTTCATGTTCTTTCAACAACAATTCATAGTACTCTAAAGCCTTAAGCGCTTCATTACCATTGTTATATTCCATCGCAATTGCGTATAATAAGAAAGGATCTTTAGGATCTTCTGTACGCATTTCTAAAAGACGATTCAGTCTATTTGTATTCATTTTTAATCTTATCGATAATTAATTACTTTTGCAGAACTAAAAAAAACGCAATATGAAAATATTAGTCTGTATCAGCAATGTGCCAGATACCACTACAAAAGTAAGTTTCAATAACAATAATACAGAATTTAACACAAATGGTGTTCAATACATTTTAAATCCTTATGATGAAATTGCCCTTTCAAGAGCGATTGAATTAACTGAAGGAGGAAAAGGTACTACTACGGTAATAAATGTGGGATTAGTAGACACCGAGCCAACCATACGTAAGGCCTTGGCTATTGGCGCTGATGATGCGATACGTGTAAATGCAGCACCAAGTGATGCTTACTTTGTATCAAAACAATTGGCAGAAGTGGCGAAAAATGGTGGATACGACATCATCATGTGTGGAAGAGAGTCGATTGATTATAATTCTGCACAGGTACCATCAATG
>CALRTZ010000056.1:0-18407 GCA_943371235.1 Sphingobacterium thalpophilum
GATAATAAGCAGAAGGAGTTGTATAGAACGTATATGGAAAAGTACAAACTTAGGTAGTGTGCTAGTATGCTAACGTGCTAGTGTGCTAATATGCAAACATTTCCTTACTAGCACACTAGCACGTTAGCATACTAACTCACTAACTTCTGGTAATTTCGCCACCATCGCTCGGGCATTTCGCCAATGGTTGCTTGTTTGTAATCTTCATAAGAGCATGGAATTAATTCGTAGCGCTCATTTTTAGTAGTATTATTTTGATAAGGGATTTGCATCCACCATCTGTCGGATTTTTTACTTTTTAAGAACACTACTTCTGCACTAATATCTTCAAAGGTTGCGCGGTATTTTATAAAATCTTTTTTAGAGGTGGTTGGTAAATCGTTTTTACGTTGGTAGTACCCTTCTATAAAACACCAAAGCATTTGCGCAACAAGTTCTGCGGTTTGCTCACGATGATCGTATTTCGGGTTGTATTCGTAAATACCAATAGAACTAAGTTTATCTGAAATGCCAGCATAACGCATCATTTGGCAAACCTCCTCTGCATAAAATCCATTAGGGTGCGCATTTGCATTTCCCGGAGCATCCGACATTTTTATGCAGGCCATGTCTACACTTAATAAATCTGCGGCTCTTATTATAGGTTCTGTTTCTGCTAAGTTATTTCTGAAAGAACCCAATCGATGAATATCAAAATACATTTGATGCATAAGCTCCACACTTTGCTGATTTACATAATAGGTTTGGTAACCAATATTGCTATAATTGAATAAAAAATGTGGTTCGTGTAAAATGATGCTGTTCAAATACGATATAGAATCAGGGGTTTGCTGCTCATCTACACGTGCATCTAAATCGAAATGCGAATCGAGCACCACCATATCAACCTTCTTATCTAAGTTTTCATAAGCCCAATACTGTGCATACGTTAAATCGTGTCCGCCACCAACTATAATTGGAACTATGTTGAGTTTCATCAATTCATGACAAACATTTTTCAAGGCCACATGGGTATCGCGAACGGTATTGCCAGGCAAAATATTACCCAAATCAACCATCTTCAAATTAAAATTGCCCACATTTAGTTGGTACAATGCCTTACGAACTTTATCTGGCCCTTGGGCAGTTCCTTCGTTCTGTACTGCTTTACGATCTTCTAAAACCCCAATAAAAGCAAGGTTTACCTCAGTAAGGTCTGGAAATTGATGGGTGTATTTCTCAATCAGAAAACCAATTTGGCTCTCGTAATAGGATTCTGCAAGGATGCCTTCATCGGGTGTTAAGGCTTGTAAAAAATCTTCTAGCATATAATTTATTTCTATACAAACTTATGAATTGATAAGAAATAAAATTCGGCATATTTTCCACATATTTGTAATATGGTTTTTGTTACAGGTGCCACAGGCTTTTTAGGCTCGTATGTATGTTTATATTTAGTAGAAAAAGGATATAAGATAAAAGCCTCTAAACGTGCCCATTCAACCATTCCAAGCTTCTTAGAAAAACATGCCAATAATATAGAATGGCTCGACCTAGATTTGCATGATTTTTTTGAGGTACAAGATGCAGTAGAAAATTGCGAAGCTGTTTTCCATTGTGCTGCCATGGTTTCTTTTAATGAGGATGATAAAAAACTCCTCTGGAAAGCAAACGTAGATATTACTCATAATTTAGTAAACGTTTGCTTAGAACACGCCAACATTCATTTCATACACGTAAGTTCTATTGCTGCGGTTGGCGATGCTAAACCAGGTGCGCTAATTGATGAAAATTGCAGATGGGTGCACAAAAAAACTTCTTCAGATTATGCTATTACAAAATTTGAAGCCGAGCGCGAAGTGTGGCGCGGAATACACGAAGGACTAAACGCTGTAATTGTAAACCCATCTGTAATTTTGGGTTATGATGAGCGTGAATTAGGTAGCATGAAATTTATTCATCAACAAAGAAATGGATTAAAATTTTATACTTCTGGATGTACGGGTTTTGTAGATGTAAACGATGTTGCCAACTGCATGATTACGCTGTTTGAACAAAAAATAACAGGGCAGCGATTTATACTAAATGCCGAAAATAAATCATACAAAGAACTCTTTGATTTAATTGCTGAAAAGTTAAATACAAAGGCTCCAAGTATCCTCATTAAAAAATCTGTATTGATGTTTATTGTTAGAATTCTTCATTTTTTCAACTCTAAACATCCATTAAACAAATACACGGTTAGAGCTGCATATCATAAATCTTATTACTCAAATCATAAGATTTTAAATGCCATTCCACTTACTTTTACTTCGGTAGAAAAAAGCATCGAAAATATGCTAACTAAAAAATTATCCTAAATTTGTAAACAAGCCAACCCTATACTCAACCTAATAAAATTAACATGGAACTAAGTCAGGATATACTTGATAGAATACAGAAACTAAAAGAGAAGTATGATAACATGGGCCAAGACCTGGTATCTTATCTAGATGGTTTATTGTATTCTGAATATTTAACGTATTGGGATTACATCCATTTAGATACGTTATTGAGTTTACAAAATCCTCGTACAGCTTTTCCTGATGAAAACATTTTCATTATGTACCATCAGGTTACAGAATTATATTTCAAAATGATTTTGAGTGAGTGCGAACAGATGTGCGCAAAGGTTGATGTTACCGAAAAGTTTTTTTTAGATAGAATGACTCGCGTAAATCGTTATTTCGAATTACTCACCGGTTCGTTTGATGTAATGGTAGATGGCATGGAGAAAGAGCAGTTCCTTAAATACAGAATGGCTTTATTACCTGCAAGTGGATTTCAATCTGCACAATACAGGATGATAGAAATTTTCGCAACAGATTTTATCAATTTAGTTGATAAAGATGTTCGCGAAGATTTTAAGAAAGAAAAATTTGATGCCGATAAATATTTGGCAAACATTTATTGGAAGCACGGTGCAACCGAATTAAGTACGGGTAAAAAAACACTCACCCTAATTCAGTTCGAAGAAAAATATTTAAGCACCTTCTCTAAGCTAGCAACAGATAGATTCGAAAACAATTTATACAGCGTTTATAAAAAACTGAATAGCACTTCGCCTGAAATTAAGGAAGCGATGCGTAAATTCGACATCAGTGTAAACGTAAATTGGCCATTGGTACATTACAAATCGGCAGTGCGTTATTTACACAAAGACCCATCAGACATTAAGGCTACAGGTGGTACCAATTGGCAAAAATATTTACCACCACGTTTCCAAAAACGTATTTTTTACCCAGAACTTTGGACCAATCAAGAAATTGAAGAATGGGGGAAGGGTTGGGTCGAAAACATCTTAAAGGATTTAAAATAGGATTCCATTAACAAGCAGATTTTCTTATCTTTATATTCTAGCCCAATTTAAAATGAGCAGCGGACAAAAAGGTTTTTCAGAAATTGCGAAGCAAGCAATGCTTATGCCACAAGAGGCATTAATGGCAATTAAAAACAGAAAGCACAATTTAAATATTGGCATTCCGAAAGAAACTACTTTCCAAGAAAACAGAATTGCCTTAACTCCTTTATCAGTTGGTTTATTAGTAAACAATGGTCACGAGGTGCACATAGAAACTGGTGCCGGCAATGCTGCAAAATTTCCGGATAAAGATTATGCCGAAGAAGGTGGACAAATTGCATACGATGCCAAAAAAATATGGGAGTCGGATGTTATTATTAAACTAGCACCGCCAACTATTGAAGAAATAAATATGATGCGTGGCGGACAAACCTTAATTTCCGGTTTGCAAGTTTCAACCCTTAAAGCAGATTACTTAAAACTCTTAGTGAAAAAAAATATCACCGCAGTTGCTTACGAATATTTACGCGACGAAGGGGAGATCCTTACGGTAGTTCGTTCGATGAGTGAAATTGTAGGAACAGCCTCTATACACATTGCATCGGAATTATTATGTACACACAATGGTAAAGGATTACTATTAGGTGGTGTTACCGGAATTCCACCAACAGAAATTGTAATTATTGGTGCAGGCACCGTAGGCGAATATGCTGCACGTACAGCCTTGGCATTAGGTGCAGATGTAAAAGTGTTCGACAACTCTGTGTACCATTTACGCCGATTACAAAACAATATTGGCAGCAGAATTTTCACTTCGGTATTACAACCGGTAGTTTTACAAAAGGCTTTATCTAAGTGTGATGTTGCTATTGGCGCTATGCGTGCAAAAGAAGGCAGAAGCCCTTGCATTGTATCGGAAGATATGGTAAGCAGAATGAAAGCCGATTCTATTATTATTGATGTGAGCATCGATCAAGGTGGATGTTTCGAAACATCACATGTTACCAACCATACCAACCCAGTATTTAAACATCATGATGTAATACACTATTGTGTACCAAACATTGCATCGCGTGTGGCACGTACCGCTTCTTACGCACTAACAAATATTTTCACTCCAATATTACTAGAACTCGGTGAAGCAGGAGGTATGAAAAATTATTTGTGGAGCAATGCCGGTATTCGCAGCGGAGTTTACATGTACAACGGACACATCACAAATAAATATTTATCAAACCAATACAAGTTGCCATTTAAAGATTTAGATTTATTGGTAGCAGCCCAACAGTAACCAATGTGCAAATATGCACATTAATTATTATGAAATACACTTCCATCAAATCCGACCTCTTTATTGAAAACAGAAAACGTTTCAATGAAAAGTTAAAGCCAAAATCAATGGCCATTGTTCATTCTAACGATGAGTTTCCGCGTAGTGGCGATCAGAATTATAGCTTTCACCAAAACCCAGATTTGTTTTGGCTTACAGGCATCGATCAAGAAGAAAGTATTTTTATTTCCTTTCCCGATTCACCAATACCTGCCTACAGAGAAGTGTTGTTTTTGAAAAAAACCAACGAACACATTGCCATTTGGGAAGGACATAAATACACCAAAGAAGAAGCCTTTCAAACATCAGGCATACGTTCTATCTTTTGGTTAGAAGATTATAAAAATATTTTTCCGATGTTGATGCATCATTGCGAATATGTGTACCTCAACAGCAATGAAAACGATAGATATGTACACATTAATGAGTACAGAGATATTCGTAATGCTAAACAATTAATGCAACAATACCCAATGCATAAGTACGAACGTGCTGCTCCACTATTTAGAGAATTGCGTGCAGTAAAATCTACTTATGAAATTGAATTACTGCAAACTGCATGCGACATAACCGAGAAAGCATTTCGCAGAATTTTAGGATTCGTAAAACCAGGTGTAATGGAATACGAAATTGAAGCTGAAATTATTCACGAGTTTATTCGCAACCGCGCTACTGGTCATGCATACAATCCAATTATTGCATCGGGCCCGAGTGCTATTGTGTTGCACTATAATGAAAACAATAGAGCGTGTATTAATGGTGATGTTATTTTGTTAGACTTTGGTGCAGAGTATGCAAATTACAATGCAGACTTATCAAGATCTATTCCGGTGAATGGCAAATTTACATCGCGTCAAAAAGATGTGTACAATGCAGTGTTGCGTGTAATGAAAGCCGCTACCAGTATGTTAGTTGAAGGAACTGTTTTAGATGAGTACCATAAAGAAGTAGGTAAACTTATGGAGGCTGAATTAATAGGTTTGAAGCTTATTGATAAACACGAAGTGAGTAAACAAAATCCGGACATGCCTTTGTATAAAAAATATTTCATGCACGGCACTTCACACTTCTTAGGTTTAGATGTACACGATATTGGCAACCGTTACGAAAAAATGAAAGCAGGCATGGTGTTTACCTGCGAGCCGGGTATTTATATTCCGGAAGAAGGTTTAGGAATTCGATTAGAAAACGATATCCTCATTACAAAAAATGGCAACATCGATTTAATGGCGAACATCCCGATAGAAGTGGAGGAAATTGAAGAGTTGATGAAATAATAAGTCGTTCACGCAATAATCGCAAAGCTTTCGCAAAAAACGCTAAGAACTTCTCTGTGAAACTCTGTGCTCTCTGAGTCTCTGTGTTTAAGAAAAAAAATAAAAACCTTTACACAGAGACTCAGAGAATGTATTGATCCAATCGCTAATTCGCAAGTTCGCTAATTCGTAAATTCGACTAAAAGTTTTTCTCTGGAATCAAATACCCTTTCACATAATCCTCTACTCCTTGCTCCAAAGTATGAAAAGGTTTTGCATAACCGATGCTGCGCAATTTACTCATGTCAGCTTCGGTGAAGTATTGGTACTTATCGCGTATGTCTGCTGGAGTATCAATGTAATCAATATTCTCAGGCACACCCATTGCGGCAAAAGTTGCCTTTGTTAAATCTTTAAACGTACGCGCTTTACCCGAACCTAAATTATAGATGCCCGATTTTTTACGCAACAACATAAAAAAGAATAATACTTCTACTACATCTTTCACATACACAAAATCGCGCATTTGTTCACCGTCTTTAAATTCTGGATGATGTGAGCGGAACAATTTCATTCCGTTTGTTTTTTTAATTTGATGGAAGGCGTGGTAAATTACAGAAGCCATGCGGCCTTTGTGATTTTCATTCGGACCATACACATTAAAGAATTTTAACCCTACCCAGAAGTATGGTTTTTTCTCTTGTTTCAATGCCCATTTGTCGAATTCATTTTTAGAATCGCCATAAGGGTTTAAAGGAATTAAGGAATCTATTTTATCATGATCGTCTTTATACCCGAACTCACCTAATCCGTATGTAGCTGCCGATGATGCGTACACTAAACCAATTCCATACGCTACACATCTGTTCCAAATTTCTTTGGTATAATCGGTGTTTAGTTTCCAGAGTAATTCTTTGTTAAATTCGGTAGTATCGGTACGTGCACCAATATGAAAAATAAATTGCACAAATTTATGATGCGTATCTAACCACGAAAAAAATTCGTTGCGATCTACTTTCTCTTTAAATTTTTTTCCTTCAAAATTTACATGCTTTTGTTCTTGGCTAAAATCATCCACCAATACCAAATCGGTATAGCCTTCAGTATTTAATTTGCTAATTAAACAACTACCAATAAAACCTGCTGCACCTGTAATTATAATCATGTTAATTCTGTTCTTCTAAAATGAAATCTTCTGCATACGCTGGTGTAATGTTTAAACGTACAGCGGTATCAAATAAAGTATGTATTGCTTTGCGCCCTTCTTCACCCAAATTTACAGAATATTTATTTACATATAAGTCGATGTGTTTATACATTACTTCTTCGCTCATTTCTTGCGAGTGTTGGCGTACAAAATCATAAGACGATTTAGGGTTTGCAAATGCATATTCAACACTTCTGCATAATACTCTGTCTATTTTATATTGAGTTGCTAAATCGAATTTTCTGTTTACCACTATACCACCTAATGGAATTGCCGAATGGTAGTTCTGCTCCCAATACTCACCCAAATCAATTACTTTAAACAAGCCTTTATCTTGGTAGGTAAATCTGTTTTCGTGTATGATCAATCCAAAATCAACTTCATCATTTAACAAGGCATTTTCTATTTCAGAAAACAACATTGTTTTTTTATTCTTAGCAGTTGGTAGTGCTAAACTTAAGAGGAAGTTGGCGGTGGTTAGCTCGCCTGGTATCGCAATTGAATGGTGAATGGTGAATTGTGAATGGTGAATGGAAGGGAAATTCTTAGTAATTAGTAAAGGACCTACTCCAAAGCCAAGTGCGCTGCCGGCGTTTAATAATTTATATTGATGTGTGAGGTATGCGAATGCGTGGTAACTAAGTTTCGTTACATCGAGCTCAGTAGCATTTGCTTTTTTGTTGAGGGTTTCAACATCTTCAATAACCGGAACAAAACTTAATCCTTCTGTATCTATTTTACCATGCAAGAGTGCATCGAAAATAAAAGTATCGTTAGGGCAAGAGGAGAATCCGAGGCTTACTTTCATGGTATTGAGTATTAAGTATCGAGTATCGAGTAAACATCATTAGAGGTATGTATGCTCCCTCTCTCGCTACTCGATACTCTATACTCTATACTAATTTAAACAGTCATAATATCTTTCTCTTTCAAGTCAATGTGTTTATCAACTTTTAAGATATAGCTATCGGTTAATTTCTGAACTTCTGCTTCACCAACTTTTGCTTCGTCTTCAGAAACACCTTCTTTTTGTAATTTTTTAATGCGTTCGTTTGTATCTTTTCTGATGTTACGAATGGCAATTTTACCAGCTTCGCCTTCTGCCTTTACTTTCTTCACTAAATCTTTTCTACGCTCTTCTGTTAAAGGTGGCACTACTAAACGAATTACAATTCCATCGTTTTGTGGGTTGATGCCTAAGTTTGCATCAGAAATTGCTTTTTCAATGGCTGGTATTAATGATTTCTCCCAAGGTTGAACCACAATGGTACGAGCATCTGGAGTATTTACGTTTGCTACCTGACTCAATGGAGTTGGGCTTCCGTAATAATCAACATATATACCATCTAACATTTGCGGGCTAGCTTTGCCAGCACGAATTTTTGTAAGTTCTAATTCTACGTGATCCACAGCTTTGTTCATGCTATCTTTCGCGTCTTCTAATTGTTTTTTTACTATTTCGCTCATTGCAATATTTTAAGTATTATTAATACTAATTAATTTATTGATAAAATTGATTAGCACAAATTTATAAATTCTTCAATAGTTAGAATATATAAATATAGCTTAATGAAAATTTAATTCTTAATTGTAATTATTATGGTTTTATAAGAACAATTTTGTTGTCTTTCATAACTACAAGCTCTGATTTTTTCAGACGCTTGAATTCAATTAATTTAACATATGTTTTTTCTAGCCCTATGACTATTTTTGCAAACAATTCTTTTTGTTGTTCAATAGTTGTCATGATAGTTTTTTAATTCATTAAACTTAAATTCATTAAATATAGTTAATTCTTCATTAATAGTTCTTTGTGCTAATAACTCATAGTTCCCTATAGAGTTATCAAAAATTAATGCTCCATCAACAATTGGTAAATAAATATTAAATAAATTATTAATTCCTTTTATATATCGCCTTTCTATAATATCATTCTCTATATTATGACCACCCTCAGTAACTCTAATTCTCACTCGCTCTTTGGCTAATTCAACATTCTGCAACCAAAAGAAAAGTAATGTTACAGTATATCCATTTTTTCTTGCCTCTATAATTTTATTCTTATAGCTCTTTGTTGAAAGAGTTGTTTCAAAAGCAAATGTTTCGTTCTCTTTTAACAATTCGTTAATTCTCCTTAACATTATTCTACCAGACTCAAATGAGACCTTTTCTGGTTGAAACGGAGAAAGACCTTTCGCAATTTCATCTGCATTTACGAATTCTTTACAAAAAATTATTTCTGGTAAAATAGTAAAAGAGGCTGTTGTTTTGCCAGCGCCATTACAACCTGAAATTATGTAAAGATTCTTATCATTCATAATTACAACCTATTCAAGAATAAAATCTTAATCTATTTCCTAGGTATTTATGCGTGTACTAATGTTCCGATATCTTCGCCCAAGGCAACTTTTAAGAAGTTATCTTCTTTGTTCATATCAAATACAATTATAGGCAAATTGTTTTCTTGACAAAGTGTAAAAGCGGTCATGTCCATTACATTTAAACCTCTTTCGTAAACTTCTCCAAAGGTAATTTTATCAAAACGAATTGCCGATTTATCTTTTTCAGGATCTGCAGTATAAATACCGTCTACACGTGTTCCTTTTAATACTACATCTGCTTCAATTTCAATTGCTCTTAATGAAGCTGCTGTATCTGTTGTAAAATAGGGGTTACCGGTACCGGCTCCAAAAATTACCACTCTGCCTTTTTCTAAATGGCGCACTGCTCTTCTGCGAATAAATGGTTCGCAAATTTGTTCCATTTTAATTGCCGATAGCAAACGTGTTTTTATACCTACTTTTTCTAGAGAATCTTGCAAAGCCATACTGTTTATTACGGTTGCAAGCATACCCATGTAATCTGCTTGTACTCTATCCATTCCACCTTTCTCTGCATCCAAACCTCTATGAATGTTTCCACCTCCAATTACAATTGCTACTTCAACCCCACTGTCAACCACTTTTTTAATATCCACAGCATATTGGTGTACCATTGCCGTGTCGATACCGTATTGTTTAGAACCCATTAAAGATTCGCCACTCAGTTTCAGTAGAATTCTCTTGTATTTCATTTTTACCTTTAGTTTAGTAATGCGAAGATATGTATTTAGAAGAAATGTATTAATTAAAGGGCAAAAAAAAATCCCCTCGAAATTCGAGGGGATTTTTTAAAAGAATTAAGCTCCTAAAACAACACGCTTAAATGCGGTAACTGTTAAGCCCTTTTCAATATCGTTTAACATTTGTGCAACTGTTTTCGAACCGTCTTTCACAAAGTCTTGATTTAACAAAGTAGAATCTTTGTAGAATTTGTTCAATTTACCTTGAGCAATTTTCTCTACCATTTCTTCTGGTTTACCTTCTGCACGGATAACATCTTTTGCAATTTCTAATTCTCTTTCGATTGTTTTAGAATCTACATCACCTTTATCAACCGCTACTGGGCTCATTGCTGCAATTTGCATTGCCACGTCTTTACCCGCTTCGTCAGCTTTACCATTTGCATCAGAAGTTAATCCTACTAATACACCTAAACGGTTACCCGCGTGTATGTAAGAAACAACTTTATCTGCTTCTAAAATTTCATATTTAGAAACACCAATTTTCTCACCAATTTTACCTGTTTTGTCTAAAATGATGTCAGATAATACTGTACCGTTTAAAGACAAAGCCACTAAAGCTTCTAAGTTAGCTGGGTTATTAGCCACTGCTAAATCAGCAATTTCATTTGCAAATTGTACGAACTCTGCGTTTTTAGCTACGAAGTCTGTTTCGCAATTTAATTCGATAACAATACCTCTTTTACCATCTGCAGTAGTTTTAGCAATAACAGCACCTTCTAATGAATCACGATCAGAACGGCTTGCTGCTACTTTAGCACCTTTTTTACGTAGGTAATCAATTGCTGCTTCAAAATCACCATTTGATTCTGTTAACGCTTTTTTGCAATCCATCATTCCTGCACCTGTTTGTAAACGTAATTTGTTTACATCTGCAGCACTAATTGTTACTGTTGACATAATTATTTTTTTCTAATTTTTTGTTTGAAAAAAAGGTTAAAAGTAAACACACCTGCATTAATCAAGTATTGTTTACTCTTAACCTTTGATTAATTATTCAGCAGATTTCTCTGCTTCTGTTTTTCTTTTTCTGATCCCTGTTTTCTCAGTTGCTTCTGCAGTAGTATCTACAGCTGCTTTCGCTGCTGCACCTTCTTTATCTGCATCTTCTTCACGCTCACGTTTACGCTCTTCTAAACCTTCTTCAATTGCTTTGGTAATAATACCTGTAATTAAAGAGATAGATTTAGTAGCATCATCGTTAGCTGGAATAGCGAAATCGATATCTGTTGGATCTGAGTTAGTATCTACCATTGCAAAAGTTGGAATGTTTAACTTTAATGCTTCGGTAACTGCAATGTGCTCTTTCTTAACATCGATTAAGAACAACGCAGCTGGTAAGCGATTTAAATCAGCAATACCACCTAATACTCTTTCTAATTTGATACGATCACGAGTGATCATTAATTTTTCTTTTTTCGAAAGGATGTCGAAAGTACCATCTTTAGCCATTTTGTCGATGTTAGACATCTTCTTAATTGACTTACGTACAGTTGCAAAGTTTGTTAACATACCGCCTAACCATCTTTCTGTTACGAAAGGCATGTTTACTCTTTTTGCGTGTTCCGCTACGATGTCTTTTGCTTGTTTCTTTGTTGCAACAAACAATACTTTTCTTCCTGATTTTACGATTTGTTTAATTGCAGCAGAAGCTTCTTCAACTTTTACTAATGTTTTATTCAAATCGATAATATGAATCCCATTTTTCTCCATAAAAATATACGGAGCCATTTTTGGATTCCACTTGCGCGTTAAATGTCCAAAGTGAACACCAGCGTCTAATAAGTCTTGATATGATGTACGTGCCATTGTTTAAGGTCCTCCAAAAATTAACGTTTACTAAATTGAAATCTTTTTCTTGCTTTACGACGTCCTGGTTTCTTACGTTCCACCATACGACTGTCGCGGGTTAATAAGCTCTTCGCTTTTAACGCCGAACGTTTTTCTGGATCCTTTTCAAGGATTGCCTTTGCAATAGCCAAACGAACTGCTTCCGCTTGTCCTTTTATACCTCCACCATCAACATTTGCTTTGATATCGAACTTGCCCAACATGTCTGAAACTTGTAAAGACTGGTTTACGATAAATTGCAATGGTAATGTTGGAAAATATTCTTTATAATCTCTGCCGTTTACAAGGATGTTTCCGCTACCTTCTGATAAGTAAATGCGGGCAACAGCAGTCTTTCTTCTTCCTGATGTATTAACTGTCATCTTCTTGGTTATTTAATGGTTTTAGGACTCTGTGCTGCATGTGGATGTTCAGATCCTGCATACACATATAAATTCTTGTAAATAGCATTTCCTAGCTTGTTTTTAGGAAGCATACCGCGTACCGCTTTCTCTACCACACGTGTAGGGTGCTTAGCCATTAAATCTTTAGGAGAAATAAAGCGTTGACCTCCAGGGTAACCGGTGTAAGAAACGTACTCTTTTTGAGTGAATTTGTTTCCTGTAAACCTAACCTTGTCTGCATTGATAACAATCACGTTATCTCCGCAGTCTACGTGTGGGGTGAAATTAGCCTTGTGTTTGCCTCTTAAGATAAAAGCTATCTTAGAGCTTAGGCGCCCCAAAATCTCTGTGTTGGCGTCGATTACGACCCATTCCTTCGTAACAGTTTTACTGTTAGCAGAGACAGTTTTGTAACTTAACGTATTCATTGATAATAATTAATTAATTGATTTTTATTGATTTATCCCCCATATACCTATATAAGGGAGGGCAAAGATAAGAGAAATATTTACAATTACCATGCTTTGCAACAGATATTTCCGAAAGATTATGTGGATATGTGGAAATTATTATTATTCCTTTATTTTTAGCCTTAATTATGACAAACCCTCGCTGGCTAAACGGTACCCGTATTTTATTCATTGCCTTTATAATAAGTGCTCTTTCGCACTTACCCTTTATAAACCTTGGCCCACGCAGTGTACATGCTTGGCGCCAATGCAATACCCTTGCCGTTGCTCGTAACTTCCATCAAGAAAAAATGGATATTATGAACCCCCGAGTTGATAGAAGACTCGATACCAACGGTGTTACTGGCATGCAGTTCCCTTCTTATGAATATATAGTAGCTTTTGCCTATACTATTTTTGGTGAACATAATTGGGTACATCGCTTAGTATCCTTACTAATTAGCTTTTGGGGCGCTCTTGGTATGTATTGGCTAACTAAATTTTTGCTTAAACACGAGGTTGCAGCTGGTTTTGCCGCCTTTGCATACACTTTCAGCCCCGATTTGTACTATTTCGGTTTTAGCGCATTACCCGACATTCTTGCACTCGCTTCATCCATTTGGGGCCTATATTACTTTCTAATATGGTACTCCCAGCCAAACAGCACCTCCGTCCCCCATTCACCATTCACCATTCACAATTCACAATTAAATCTATACTATATATCATCCCTATTCCTCATTACCCTCGCCGGCCTCACAAAACTACAGTTCTTGGCGGTAGGGTTCTTTATTGCGCCATTGGTGCTTATTGGTTTTAATAAAATAGAAAACGGAAAAAAGAAAATAAGTGCATTGATCATATTTGGAATAGTATCTTGTTTAGTTCCCTTATGGTGGTACAAACGTTCGGTAGAATTAATTAAATCGTCGGGCTTAGAAGATTTTGGAATTACCTTTAGACCAGAGGGCGATTTGTTAAAAGGACTGCAAACAATAATTCAAAATTTAACAAGCGACTTGCCTGATTTACTCCTCAACTATTTTTCGTTTTTCTTATTCCTAATTTCTATTTACTATTTCTTCAAAAATAAATTTTGGAAATCGTTTTGGTTTTTACCAATGCTCGTGTACACACTTGCGCTCATCGCTTATCATATAATTGAGCTTGCACAAATGAATGTACACTCGTATTACATGATGCCTTATTATCCTGTTTTGTTTTTGATGATAGGCTATGCCGTAAAAAATAGTTACGATAAAAAATATGGCTACACATTTTTAATGCTAGTATTAATTCTATCTCCTATTGCAACGGGCTTCCGAATTATTCCATCAAGATTTACGAAAACAAACCCAGGTATTCCAGTGGAATTATATAACAACAGCACAAGATCTTTATTAATAAAATCTACTCCATCAAATGCTTTGTGTATTGTTGGACCAGATATTTCGGGTTGTATTTATTTTTATCATTTAGAAAAAAAGGGGTTTGGCTTTAACGATGTAAACGATTTAACAGAGGTGCTAAATTCTGAAACACGACTAGAAAATTATGTAAGAAGAGGGGCAAGGTATATTTACACAAATGATTCCAACATCAATAAAATACAAGAAATACAAAACCATTTTGAAAAGATTAATACCGTAGGCGATTTTCAAGTTTATAAATTAAAACAGTAGAATACGGCAATTCATTTTTAAATTTATATTGAGTTTCTTATATTAGGCACTTAAGTTCGCAAATATGGGAAAGGTATCGAGAATGGCAGATTCTCTGATAGGTTCAGAGATCATCAAAATTGGAAATGAAGTAAATGAAATGATTCGTAAGGGTGCAAAAATTTGCAATCTTACCATCGGCGATTTCGACCCCAAACATTATCCTATCCCTACAGATTTAGAAGCGCGAATTATAGACGCATACAAATCTGGCTTTACAAATTACCCTCCGGCAAATGGAGAATTTTCTTTACGCCAATCGGTTGTTACTTTTTTAAACGAATTTGGAAACTTAGCTTATACTAGCGATGAGATTTTAATTGCAGGTGGATCTCGACCATTAATATATGCAACCTACAGAACACTGTTAGATCCGGGAGATAAAGTGGTGTTTCCGGTACCTTCATGGAACAATAACCATTACTGCCACCTAGTTGGTGCAGAAGCGGTAATGATTGAAACTACACAAGACAATAATTTTATGCCTCGTGCTTCCGAAATTGCTGGGCATTTAAAAGGCGCTACACTCTTATCATTATGCAGCCCACTAAATCCTACGGGTACCATGTTTACCAAAAAAGATTTAGAAGAAATTTGCGATTTAGTAATTGCAGAAAACAAGTCGCGTAAAGAGGGAGAGAAACCTTTGTACTTATTATACGACCAGGTGTATTGGACTTTAACATTTGGTGAGCACAAACATTTTGATCCAGTAAACCTTCGTCCAGAACTTAGAGACATTACTATTTATATTGATGGTATTTCAAAAGCATTTGCTGCAACTGGAGTAAGAGTTGGCTGGGCATTCGGCCCACAATTTATAATTGATAAAATGAAAGCAATACTTGGACACGTAGGTGCTTGGGCACCCAAAGCAGAACAAGTGGCAACGGCTGGTTTTCTTGGAAATCAAAAAGGAATTGATGAGTTTATGGGTCCTTTTAAATTAAAAATTAAAGAGAGTTTAGATGCTTTGCATGAAGGCTTTCAGAATTTAAAAAAGAAGAACTACCCATTTGATTCTATTGAGCCAATGGGTGCAATTTATTTAACCGTAAAGGTTGCAATTAAAGGAAAGAAAACTCCAGAAGGTAAACACATCGAAAATAGCATGGATGTAACTTCTTATATTTTATCGCATGCACAATTGGCAATGGTGCCGTTTACAGCATTTGGCGCTTCTGCAACCTCTGATTGGTACAGGCTTTCTGTTGGTGCTGCAGATAAAGAAACTATACTTGCTTCTTTTGAAAGATTGCAAGCAGCGGTTGATTTATTACAATAAAAAAGGGGTGTTGATTTAAATTTGAATCAACACCCCTTTCCAATTAAAATTCAATTCTATTTCAAGTATAATTCCATTTCTACTCTTCTGTTTTCGGTTCTTCCAGCTGGAGTATCGTTAGTAGTAATTTGTCTTTGCGATCCGAAGCCAATTGCTTCTAACCTGCTTTCTGCAATTCCTTTACTAATTAAATACTGACGAACTTCATCAACTCTCGCTTGCGATAAAATTAAGTTCGATTCGCTGTTTCCAGAGTTATCTGTATGGCCTAACATTCTTAAACTATAATCAGTGTATTCTTTTAAAATAGTAACCACTTCGTTTAACATAGGGTACGATTTTGGTCTGATGGTTGATTTACTAGATTCGAACAAAATACTTCTTGCTGCAAATTCCAATCTCTTTTTCACATCTTCTTTAATTACTTTTTTAGGAGCGGGGCAACCTTCAAAAGCAACATCGCCTTTAACGTTAGGGCATTTATCTTTAGAATCAATTATACCATCGCCGTCTGTATCTAAGGCGCAACCTTTTAAATCTACTTTAATTCCTTTTTCAGTATCTGAGCATTTATCGTTTGCATCATCTACACCATCACCATCAGTATCTGGGCAGCCTTTAAAAATGTCTAAACCTTTAATGTTAGGGCATTTATCATTTGCATCGTCAATACCATCGCCATCGCTATCTGGGCAACCTTGGAAACGAGCTAAACCAGGTACTGCAGGGCATTTATCTTCTGCATCAATAATACCGTCGTTATCTTTATCTGGGCAACCATTTGTTTTAGTAGTACCAGCTTCTGTTTTACATTTATCTAAATAATCAGGAATAAAATCACCGTCAACATCTAATGCTTTACCTTGTTTATCAACAGCAACTCCAAGAGGAGTATTGGGCTCCACATCATCTTTATCTTTAACACCATCGCCATCTGTATCAACCGATTTTTGTAAGCTAAAAACTAATCCCAATGAATGAACTAAAGCTATGTCATTAAAGTTGTCTGTACCACCGTAACCAACCCAAATATCGTTTTGTACCCAATTTACCATACTAGATAATTCTATACCAACGACATCATTTAGGTTATATAAAAGCCCTCCTCCTGTTTGTAAATTAATAGCATTATCTGCACTTGCTAATTTTGTAGAGCTAAAATTTATACCTCCAATTCCTGCAATCAAAAAGGGATTTATTTTTGATTCTTTTTTAAGAATGTACCCATTCGCAAAGTTATATCTTAGGTTAAAATTTATTGAAGCAAATTTTGCAGTAAAATCTGTTCCATTTTGAGGTCTGTAATCAACTGTAAAAAGTTGTATTCTCTGTTCTAAATCAAAAGAAGGACTTAAGTTTTGAGATAGATAAACACCAAAGCGAGGTTTATTATACTTAAAGCTATACAAATTACCTTTATTGGTATAATCGCCATCATATTCTGACACATTACCAAATAAACCTATTTTCAGACCTTGTATTTTTAATCCTTGCGCGTAAATGTTAGTACAAGCCAATAAAATTAGGCATTGTAACATGATTAACATTTTTATATTTTTTGTTTTCATATTATTGGTTTTTATATATTTTAAAATTAGCCCCAATAAACTTTTATACGTTACATTCTAACATTTAGAAGTTACACATATCCCTTATTGATGGTTTTTTAATTAGCTTTGTTTCATGAACAAACGACTTTACCTTATACCAGTATCTTTAGATGAAGAAACACCTATAACTAATACTCTACCAAATGATGTGATTGACATCATAAAAAGACTAACTGTTTTTATTGTTGAGAATGAAAAAACAGCGAGAGCATATTTAAAAAAAATCGGAATATTAACTCCTCAGAAAGACTTAACAATTGTTTTGCATAGCAAAAAAGATAAATTACCTATTTCGCAATATTTTAAGCTGTATGAAAACACAGACGAAATTGGATTAATGTCTGAAGCGGGTTGCCCTGGCATAGCAGACCCTGGTGCAGATGTGATTAGAGAAGCCCACAAAAGAAAAGTAGAAGTAATTCCATTTGTTGGACCATCCTCTATACTAATGGCTTTAATGGCTGCAGGCTTTAACGGGCAGCAATTTACGTTTGTAGGTTACTTACCAATCGACAAAGCAGATAGAATAAAACGAATTAAAGACTTAGAAATGGTGAGTGAGAAATACAACATCACTCAAATTTTTATTGAAACACCTTTCAGAAATAATCACTTGTTTGATGATGTAGTGAAAAATTGCAAGCCGAACACATCACTTTCTATTGGGGTTGATATTACAGGTGCAAACCAGAGCCTAAAAACAATGAGCATTGCTGAGTGGCGAGAAGACAAACCGGAACTACATAAAAGGCCAGCAGTATTTGTGCTCTACGCACGTTAAAACAAAGAAAACCTGCATATATAGTGGTTTATTTAAAAACCTGCATAAATGCAGTTTTTTGGTGGCACGACTTAAGTGGTGGCACCACTTAAGT
>CALRTZ010000057.1:0-17637 GCA_943371235.1 Sphingobacterium thalpophilum
AAAAAATGATTGATCTGGTGTTTGCTTTTTCTGCAGAAGAAGCGTTGACATACCTGCATCAACATAAACATGAGGTAGTATTAATATTATCTGATGTAAATATGCCTGGCATGAGTGGCTTAGAATTACTTAAATATTTGAAGGAAGAATACATACAGCCCCCGCCAATTGTAATGATTATTACCGCTTATGGCGATGAAGAAAATTATAATGCAGCAATAAAATTAGGCGCCGATGGTTTTTTAACAAAACCACTAGACTTTAATGAATTAAAAGAAAAATTAATAAATCAAGCGATATGATAAAGATATTAGTTGTAGACGACGAAACTGATTTGGAGGTATTAATAAAACAAAAATTCAGACAAAAAATAAGAGAAAACGAGTTTGAATTTGTATTTGCCATAAATGGTTATGATGCATTAAAAAAAATTAATGAACATCCAGACATACATATTATTTTGAGTGATATAAATATGCCTGAAATGGATGGTTTAACATTGTTAAGTAAACTTAATGAAACAAAACCATTAATTAAGTCTGTAATTATTTCTGCTTATGGAGATATGGAAAATATTAGAGCGGCTATGAATCGTGGAGCATTTGATTTTATTACAAAACCAATAAATTTTGATGATCTTTCTGTAACATTTGATAAAACGATTTTTTATGTAAACCAAATACGTGCAACATTAGAAGCTATAAAAGAAAATAATATTCTAAAAATGTATGTTGACGAAAATGTTTTACATTTTATGAATAGTAGAGAGTATGAATCTTCATTTACTGCAAATGAAACCATTGAAGCAACTGTAGCATTTATAGACATCTGTAGCTTTACAACTATTAGTGAATCTGCAAGTCCTGATGAAGTAGTTCAACTCTTAAATAATTATTTCGAAGTTATTGTAAAAGAAATAACAAATCACGGTGGCTATATTGATAAATTTATTGGCGATGCAATTATGGCCGTATTTAAAAATGATTACCACTTAGACAGAGCTGTGGAAGCTTGCTTGGCGGTTCGCATGAATATAGAAGCATTACCAGAACTAAATAGCTCAGTTAAGTATAAACCGAAAGTGTCTATAGGTATTAACAGTGGCGAAATGATCTCTGGGAATATTGGATCTGCAACTTTAAGAAGGTTAGATTATACAGTAATTGGAGATATTGTAAATACAGCACAACGACTACAAACTATTGCCTTACCTGGGCAAATTGTTATAAATAAAAATGCTTACGATAAAATTAAAGAATCTTTTAACTGTGTAGAGTTAGGTACTTATAATCTTAAAAACAAATCAAATCCAGAAATACTATATGAAGTGAAAGGATAATAAAACCCTTCCACTTCTTATCTATGTATTAAGAAAATGAAATTATAGAAGACATGCTTTTACCTGTGTACAAGCTTTGCATTGGATTCACACACATTACAGGTATTTGGTCTTTATTATTAATTACATACTCCTCAACTGGGCCCATCACTAAATCTTTTAAGTCCTTATCAACGGTAGTTAAAATTACAATTAAATCTGCTTCAGAATTTTTAGCATAACCAATAAAATCTTTTTCAAAAGAACCAGAATGTTCTTGGTTTGCAATTTCAAACATTACATTGTGTTGAATAAACTGGTTGCTAATAAATGTAATATTATTATTGATGCTTTTGATATTTTCTTCGTCTGTACTGTACTGCTTGTATAGGAAAATTTTTGCATCAAACATTTTAGCAATGTTTATACATTGTAATGTTTTTTGTTTGGTTTCACTTTTTGAATCAATTGGTACAATAATTTTTTTATAACTATTATGTATCGGCCCTTTTTCTTGAACAACAATTAAGGGAACTTTACTACTTCCCACTACCTTTAATGCCCTTGCTCCACTTATATGCTGCATGCCTCTTACGCCGTGCGTGCCAAGTACTATTAAAGCACAACCAAGCTCAGTTGCTTTCTCACCAATGCTTTTAAATATACTGCCTTCTTCTATTTTACTATTAACTTCTACTCCATACTGGTCCGAATATTTTTTACATCTGGATGCCATGTCATCTTTCAAGTTTTCAACAGTTTTATTATGTTTTTTTAATTCTGACAAAGAAGTTGAATCTAATACATGAAAAAGAGTAACGCTATCATTATTTATTTTTGCAATTGTACATGCATGAATTATAGCACAATCTGCTACTGATGTAAAATCATCGGCTACCAAGATATTTTTTTTAACTTCCATTTTTTAGTTTATTTTTAGTTTTATAATTTCAATATGTTGTTGTTTCTGGGGTGTTCTGTTTTTTATTGAGTAATTAGTAAAATATTTGTGATTATCTAAAAATTTTAATTGAATTAAATTCCAATCATTTTCATTCGAAATAACATTAGTTGCTACAAGTTCATGATAAAGATTCTCTGCAATTTTCCAGAAATCATCTCTTCCTAAATAATCCAAATCAGCATCACAAATTATTTTTTCAAGTTTAGTATTTGCAACTTGAGGGATTTTGGTCGCCATTATCATACCACAAATAATTTCTATTTCTTCTGTTGTATACTTATAGTGTGGTAAGGTTTCTTTTGCAATTTCACAACTTTTTGATTCGTGATTTTGTGATTGATAAATAAATCCAATGTCGTGAAATAAAACTGCAGTCTTTAACAGACAAATTTCATATTCATTTAATTTTTCTTCGATTGCAATGCGCATAGAGGCATCAAGCACATCACATGTGTGCTCAAAACTATGATAGCTAAGTTTAGGTGAAAGCTCCGTTCTTAATCTATTAAATACCGATTGAGTAACTTTTTCAAGCTCCATTGCATTTACTTAATTAAAATATCAAAATGCAATATATATAAATATATCTTATTATGAAAGTGCCTATTTTACAGATCCACCGTTCGAAATGTTTTCACTTGGGCTTACGAATGCTAAGCTACCATCGGCGTTTTCGGCCATGAGTATCATGCCTTGTGAAGTAATGCCTTTAATATCTCTTGGTGCAAGGTTTACCAAAATACTTACTTGTTTGCCAATAATAGTTTCGGGTTCGTAATACTCTGCTATACCCGAAACAACCGTGCGTACATCAATGCCTGTATCAATTTTTAATTTCAACAGCTTTTTTGTTTTCGCCACTTTTTCGGCTTCTAAAATGGTACCTACACGAATATCCATTTTACTAAAATCATCAAAACTTATATTTTCTTTTGCGGGTTCTAATACTGCATTCATTATTTCATTTTCTTTTTTTGATGCTTCTAATTTCAACAGTTGTTTTTCAATTACATCGTCTTCAATCTTATCAAACAATAAACTGGAAGTTCCTAATTGATGATTGTTTGCTAATATATTTTCATTGCCTGCTTCGTTCCACAAATGTAAATCTAAATTCAACATTGTTTTTAATTTTGCTGAGGTATGTGGCAAGAAAGGTTCTGCTAAAATGGCAAGGTTAGCTGCAATCTGTAAACCAATGTTTAAGATGGTTTGCACACGTTGCTCATCTTCTTTAATAACTTTCCAAGGCTCTGTGTCTGCTAAGTATTTATTACCCAATCGAGCCAAGTTCATAAACTCTTGCAAGCCTTCTCTAAACCTAAACTGTTCCAATGAATTCGAAATAATAGTAGGATATTTTTTCATCTCCGTAATTACTTCCACATCATAAGCTGTTAAGTTTTTTCTCTCCATCACTTTGCCATCAAAATATTTCTGACTTAATACCAAAACTCTGTTTACAAAATTTCCGAAGATGGCTACAAGCTCATTGTTATTTCTTGCTTGAAAATCTTTCCAAGTAAAATCGTTGTCTTTAGATTCAGGAGCGTTTGCACAAAGCACATAACGCAATACATCTTGTTTATCTTTAAATTCCTCTAAATATTCGTGCAACCAAACTGCCCAATTTCTAGAAGTAGAAATTTTATCGCCTTCTAAATTTAAAAACTCATTCGCAGGAACATTGTCTGGTAAAATATAATCGCCATGCGCCATTAAAATAGCCGGGAAAATAATACAATGAAAAACGATGTTGTCTTTCCCAATGAAATGTATTAAGCGCGTATCTTCCGATTTCCAATACTTTTCCCAATCGGGAGTTAGTTCTTTGGTTGCAGAAATGTAACCAATAGGTGCATCGAACCATACGTACAATACTTTTCCTTCTGCATCTTTCAAAGGTACTTTAACACCCCAATCTAAATCGCGGGTCATGGCACGTGGTTGCAATCCTTGGGTTAACCACGATTTGCATTGACCTAGTACATTCGATTTCCAATCGTTGTGTTCATTTATATACTTTTCAATATTATCTTGAAAACGATCTAAAGGTAAAAACCAGTTTTTAGTAGTTTTCATTACGGGAACCGAGCCAGATAAGGTTGATTTAGGATTGATTAAATCAGTTGGGTTTAAAGTCGATCCACATTTCTCGCACTGATCTCCGTAAGCATTTTCGTTTCCACAATTTGGGCAAGTACCGGTAATATACCTGTCGGCTAAAAACTGATTCGCTTCTGCATCGTAATATTGTTCGGTAGTTTCTTCCTGAAACATGCCTTTATCGTACAAGTTTGTAAAAAACTCAGAGGCGGTTTCATGATGGGTTTTAGAAGAGGTTCTCGAATAAATATCGAAGGAAATGCCAAACTCTTTAAAAGAGTCGCCCATCATTTTATGGTATTTATCTATTACTTGTTGTGGAGTAATGCCTTCCTTTTTCGCTTTAATGGTAATTGCAACGCCATGTTCATCAGAACCACAAATAAATTTCACATCTTTAGCATTGGCACGCAAATACCTCACATATATATCTGAAGGGATGTAACAACCTGCTAAATGGCCAATATGTACCGGACCATTTGCATAGGGTAAGGCTGCTGTAACCGTAAATCTTTTAAAACTCTTTTCCAAATCCTTAAATAATGATAATTTGCCAAAGATAATGCTTTCTGAACAATGCGCATTCCTACTTACCTTAAAAAAGGCGATACTATTGGTATTTTAAGTACCGCCAGAAAAATTACCGAAGAGCAATTGAACTTCGCTGTACAATTAATACACTCTTGGGGCTTCAACGCCCGTTTGGGTAAAAGCATTGGTGCTGAGGAACATCAGTTCGCTGGTTCGGATACTATTCGCAGAGATGACTTGCAAGAATTTATAAACGACCCTGAGATTGATGCGATACTTTGCGCACGTGGCGGCTATGGTACCATGCGTATTATTGATGATGTTGATTTTAGCAAATTTGTGCAAAAGCCTAAATGGATTTGTGGTTTTTCTGATGTTACCGTTTTGCACGAGCATCTGCAAAGCCTCGGAATTGCTAGTTTACATACTGCAATGCCTTCGCTATTTCCAAACGTAATGGACCATCCTACTTTACATTCCATCGAAAAAGCTTTAAAAGGCGAGGCATTGGAATACCAATGGAAAGCTTCTGTTCATAACCATCATCCACAAAATATAAAAGCAGAACTTGTAGGCGGTAATCTCTCTTTAGTATACGCCTTGCAAGGCAGTGTATCAGATTTAAATACCGATGGTAAAATTTTATTTCTAGAAGATCTCGACGAATATTATTACCATGTAGATAGAATGATGTGTAGTTTGGATAGAGCGGGTAAATTGAAAAATCTGAAAGGATTACTTATTGGCGGCATAAGCGATATGAAAGACAACTCCATTCCTTTTGGAATGCAAACCGAAGAAATTATTTTATACTACGCTAAAAAATATGGCTACCCTGTGTTCTTCGATTTTCCATGCGGGCACATAGAACATAATTATGCGGTAAAGTTGGGAGTGGAAGCAAGTATTGAAGTGGAGGGTGAAGGAGTTAGTTTTAGGCAGTGATTCGAACTAGCGAATTTACGAACTAACGAAACAATGTGAGTCCTCGCTTATTCGCCAGTTCGCTAGTTCGTCAATTCGATTTATACTTTACCCCCGAACAATGATCCCTCTCTGCACCAGTTACACTTGCCAAACAATTATTTTCTCCTCTACTTTTTAGCACTCCAAGAAATGCGAAAATAATAGCTTCTTTAAATTCAATGATTTCTTTACTTGGTACCATTATTTCTGCTTTGCAAAAATGACTTAATCTCTTTATTAAATATTGATGATAGGCTCCGCCACCGGTAACAAGCATTTTAGCATGTTCTGCTTTTAACTCTCTATTAATATCTGTACTTATTTGCATCGCAATGTGTTCGCAATACGTATGGAGTTTATCTTCAATGGAAATATGAAAAGAATCTAGCAAGGGTATTACATTTGCATATACCCATTCTTTACCAAGAGATTTAGGTGAAGAAGATTTATAAAAATTTAATTCATTTAATTGAGTTAATAAATTTGAATTTAAATTGCCGGATGCAGCAAGTTTACCATCTTCATCAAAATTTAAATTTAATAACTCTGCATAATGGTTCAACACCATGTTTGCTGCACAAATATCATAAGCAATGCGTTGATTATTTTTTTCGAACGATACGTTTGCAATACCTCCAATATTTAAACAGAAATCGTATTCGGCAAATAAATATTTATCGCCAATAGGAACTAGTGGTGCTCCTTGCCCGCCTAATGCTAGGTCTTGTTTCCTGAAATCGCAAATTACTTCTGCTCCACAATTAGCTGCGATGATTTGCCCAGCACCAATTTGTAAACTTAATTTTTTTTCGGGCTGATGAAAAATAGTATGACCGTGTGAAGAAATAAAATCTAATTTCGATATGAAAAATTCTTTTCTAAAATCTTGGATGCATGCTGAAAAATATTCGCCCAATTCAATATCTAAAAGATGAATACCCAATGCATCTAAACTCATTGCATTGTTTAACTTATTCTTCCAATCATTTGTATAATGGATTGCTTTAGAATGAAGAAGTTTAAAAGTCCACTGTTCATTGTCGTAACAAAATTCTGCATAAGCGATATCGAGTCCATCTAAGGATGTGCCAGACATAAGGCCTATTACGTAGTATGATTGCATTTTTAAAGTTAAAAAAAAAGGCCGAAGATTCCTCTCCAGCCTTTCCTTTAAAATGTATTAACAATTATTGCTTTACAATTTTTTGTACACTTACATTGTTTCCTTCTCTTACTTCTACCATGTACACTCCTTGTGCTTGGTTTGATAAGTCGAATGAAGTATATAATAACGTTTGTGTGTTGTAATCTTTTTCGAATACTACACGACCAGTTACATCCATAACTTTAATGTTAGAAGCACCGTTAACATTTGCTCGTACATAAAAAGTTCCGTTTGATGGGTTTGGATATACTTGGAAGTTTTCTACTTTATTATTGCTTACACCTGAAACTACACGTACCGATCCCCATTTGAATATACCACCACCTGTAGTTGTAGACCAAAATCCACCAGACCAGCCATTGTTGATATCAGCAAAGTCACATGCTGTGTGTTGTACTTGATCGATGTTTGTCCAAGTTAAACCACCATCTTCAGAATATGCAGAACCTACAGCACCCATTGTACCGTTTGCTGCAGTTAAGAAATAAGTATTTGCTGTACCTGGTACATAAGCAATATTACTGAATACGATTAAATCACCAGCAGTATCGATACCTGTTGAATTCCAATTTAAACCACCATCCAAGGTAAACATTAATGTAAATGTTGATGAATCTGTATTGTTTAATACTGCCATCATCTCATTTTTATTTTTTGCTGTAAGACTAGGGATTCCTGTATTTGGGATTCCTGAAAAAGGTGTAGTACCTAATTTCCAAGTATAACCCATGTCGTTACTTACCAAAATATTACCAAAGTTAGTAGGGTAAATAATTGTACTATCAATAGCAGTAAAGAAACCCACTGTACCATATTCACCAGAAACTGGAGTTAAGGGAATGTTTGCACTTGGTACACGTGTCCAAGTTTTACCATTGTTATTTGTAGTGTACAATTCGAAATATCCACCTTCTGGATCGCCTAAAGCAATACCATTTTGAGCATCAAAAAAATGTACTACGTTGATAAATGATGCAGCGTTATTGGTGAATGCACCTGTACTCACTTTAGTCCAATTAGTTCCACCATTTGTAGTTTTATATACACCTTGTGCACCTGCAGTTGCAGTTGTAGGGTATAAAGATGCATAAGCAGTATCGTAATCAATTGGTGAGATATTTGCTAAACCGAAGCTTGCTGTTAATCCAGCTCCAACGTTATTTGGAATAACTGCTGCTGTCCATTTTGCTCCACCATCTTTTGTTCTAGTGTAGTTACGAATAGGTGCTGTTCCTCCAGCTCCATCATAAGCAGTTGCCCAAACAACGTTTGAGTCTACTACTGCAAATTCATTTATACCTCTAGATGCAACAGTAAAAGCAGCATTTTGTATATGCCATGCTTGTTGTGCATTTACAGATAATGTTACGGCAATTAGTGCCATCATAAGTAAAAGTTTTCTTTTCATATCGTTTTTTGTTAATTATTAGCTTTTTAAAACTCTGCTAAATTACAAGAAAATGGCCCAAATACAATGCCAAAGAGCTAAGTATTGTAACATTTCTGTAAAAATAGCACTTATATAGTACTATGTATTGCATAGTATTATATAAATCCACATCTTTGTAGCATGATAATTGAAAATACACAAGTTCAGATGAGAAAGGGGATTTTAGAGTACTGCATCCTCTCTATTATATCGCATGGTGAGACCTATGCCTCTGACATTATAGAAGAATTACGCAATGCTCGCTTGTTGGTAGTAGAAGGAACTTTGTATCCTTTGCTTACCAGGTTAAAGAATAATGGACTGTTAAGTTACCAATGGTTAGAGTCGACGAGCGGCCCACCCAGGAAGTATTACCAATTAACGGATACTGGTAAAAATGTTCTTATAGAACTAGAAAAAACCTGGAATGAATTGGTATTTGCAGTGGAAGCTGTAAAAAAGAACAATCATCAGCAAGAAAATATAGATACAATAACTAACACCCAAGAATAAACCTAAAGATTATGAACAAGACCATCATTATAAATATTAGTGGCATTATCTTTCATATTGAAGAAGATGCTTACGAGAAATTAAAAGGTTACATGACCGAAGTAAAATCGCACTTCATAAAATCAGAAGATAGCTTCGAAATTGTAAGCGATATAGAAAACAGAATTGCTGAATTATTTTCTGAAATAATACAGGTTGAGGAAAAGCAAGTAATTGTGATGAACGATGTGGAACGCATAATACGTACCATGGGGGAAGCCAAAGATTTTGAATCGGCTATGAACGATGAAA
Organism: Sphingobacterium thalpophilum; assembly: GCA_943371235.1. Lineage (GTDB taxonomy): Bacteria > Bacteroidota > Bacteroidia > Sphingobacteriales > Sphingobacteriaceae > CAJBVG01. The sequence continues at coordinate 9,284 of CALRTZ010000057.1, forward strand.
TAGAAGAGGAACTAAATGAAACTGCAATTCCGAAAAATATAAAGAAAAGATTATACAGAAATCCGGATGATAAAATTGCAGCTGGTATTTGCTCGGGTATAGCTGCATATTTTGATGTTGATCCGTTATGGATTCGATTAGCGCTTGCCTTATCAGTAGTATTTTTTGGTACAGGTATTTTCTTATACTTAATACTTTGGATAATTATGCCAGAAGCTATAACACGCACAGAAAAATTAGCGATGCGTGGAGAAGCACCAACGATAGAAAGCATCCGAAAATCTATTGAAGAAGAAATGGCAGGTATGAAAAGAAATTTTCAGAATGCAAGTGGACAAGTTAGAAACGTAGGTAATAATTCTACGCTGAGAAGTTTAATTACATCAGTATTTGAAATAGCAAACAAAGCATTAAACTTATTTATCAAAATAATTACTAAAGCAATTGGCTTATTTATACTATTTGTAACCGGTGCTTTCTTTATTGCGTTAACCATAACCATTCTTACACTATTTGGTGTTGTTGATGGGCAAATAAGTGCAGATATTCCAATGTTTATGCTTCGTGCCGACCATCAGAGCGTAATGTATTTTGCATGGTATTTTGTACTTATAGTACCAATTATTGCAATGTTTATGGTTGGAATTAGAATTGTTTTTAATGCAAATCCATTTAACAAAGTTTCCGGTTGGTCGATGTTGAGTGTATGGGTATTAAGTTTATTTGTTGGTGGATTTTATACCATCGATACTTTATCAAACTTTAAAGAAGAAGGACGATTGCAACAAAGCGTGGTATTACAAAACTCAACAGCAAAGAAATATTATTTGATAAGTGATAATGATGAGAACTACAATTACTATGATACCTTAAAAACGAATGAATTCGGGTTAAAGGACAAGATGGTACTAAAATCTCAAGAACATAATTTCGGATTCGATAATGTATCTATAAGGATTGAAAAGAGTTTAACAGATGAAGTTAAATTAGTAACTACTTATGAAGGTAGAGGCAAAACAGAATCAGAAGCAATTAAATCTGCTGAAAGTATTGTTTATTTATTTGAACAAAATGATTCAGTATTGGTATTCCCTCGTTTCTTTAAACTTAAAAACAATAGTATTTGGAGAGCACAAGATGTAGAGCTAACCTTATACGTGCCCTACAATTCTGAATTAATAATTCAAGATCGCATAGATCATTTAATACATAATTTTTACTCTGGCGATTGTGAGCGCGATGAATACGATCGTGTAAAATGGATGATGGGTAAAGATGGATTGGAATGTACTAAGAAAAGCGTAGATCAATAAATAAGAAAACTCATTGCCTTTTCTGGATTCTTAAGAATTTCTACTCGTGAGTAATTCCAAGGTTTCCAGAAGGCTTCGAGTACTTGAGCATAGGTTTTTTCTTCCCAATTCTCAAATACTTTGCGTGCACCAATGGCCAACTCTTTATTCGTTACATACACTGTACCTTGGTGTTCGGTAAAACTAAACTCAGGCAATAGTGAAAATAAATAATTAGAATAATACACCCTTGCTGCTAATTCTTCAAACTGAATTACACTCAATGTATTCGAATCTATTTTAGTTAAGGTTTGTTGATGGTAATTTTTATTATACTCTTCATCGAGTAAACAAATAATAATTCCTAAGTTATTATACCTGAAAGAAAACGTTAAGGTATTTATTTCATTTCTGTGTTGAAATTTATCGATGCCTTCTTCTTCTTCCAAATTATAAATAAACAACGAAAATGGTTTCGGACTTTCCCATTCAAAATTTAACAAGATAGATTGTAAAAGTTTATGCAAGGTCCTGAACTTATTAATTAATACCGGTGAAATTTTAAAACCCTCTTCTTTATACTCCTCACTTTTTAACCCGTTTTTAATTTCGGCACTTACCAAGCCATATACCATTATTCCTGCCCACTGAAACCACTCTACATCACTTAATAAATTAGCATCGGCAGTTTCGAAAGCTAGTTTTGCTTTCTCTTGTAAAACTTGAACAACAGCATTTGCATCGGCACTAATACCCAATTTCAAATCGTTATATGTACAATAACTTTCGTCGAGTAACTTAAAAGGTTTATCGTACATATCTTCTGCTTGCATTAACCATTCTGGGAAAACAGAAAGTGTATCGATGCCTTTAGAAACCGGCACACCCGTTAAAAAACATTTAGCCCCTACAAGGTCGAAACTTTTAAAAGGATCGTATAAATTTGCTTCATTCATTGGCACAAAAATATTAATCATTTCCATCAATCTTATTTGTTTATATCTTTATTTAATGAAAATTGAATTTAAAGAGTACCAACTTGCTCTAAATTACCCATTTAAAATATCTGATTATAGCAGAACCAGTACGCCTCTGGTGTTTGTAACCATTACAGATGATGGTGTACAGGGCATTGGCGAAGCAAGTATGCCACCGTATTTAGGCGAAAGTATAGATACAGCATTTCAATTTCTTTCGAAAGTTAAGATTGATAAATTTACCAGCATAGAAGAAATCTTGCAATATGTAGATGGAATTGATAAAGGTAATAATGCGGCCAAAGCAGCTGTAGACATTGCCTTGCACAATTGGTATTGTACTAAACATAACATCCAATTACATAATTATTTTAATTCTGATCTTTCTAAAATGCCATTAACCTCATTTACAATTGGCATTGATACAAAAGAAGTGCTACTTGAAAAAGTAAAAGATGCAGAACCTTTTCAGCGCATCAAAATAAAACTAGGAACCTCAGATGATAAAGAAATTGTGAATACAATTCGCAGCATTACCAATAAAGAAATAGTAGTAGATGCTAATCGTGGTTGGAAAACAAAAGTGTACGCAGCAGAAATGATCGATTGGTTGGCTACTAAAAATTGTTTACTCGTAGAACAACCGATGCCAGTAGAGCAATTGGAAGATATGGTTTGGTTAAAATCACGTGCAGCATTGCCACTCTTCGCCGACGAATCCTGCAAGCGATTGGTAGATGTTGATATCGTTAAAGAGGGTTTCCATGGCATCAACATTAAGCTAATGAAATCAACAGGATTGCAGGAAGCACAAAAAATGGTTCATCGTGCGCGCGAACTATCCTTGCAAATAATGATTGGTTGCATGAGCGAAAGCTCTTGCGGAATACTTGCAGCTGCTGCCCTTGCACCGCAATGCGATTATGCAGACTTGGATAGTACTTGGATGGTGAAGAATAATCCGTTTGAGAACCCGGTGTTGAAAAATGGGAGGATTGAATTAAGAGGTTAGAGTTATTCGTTCACGCAAAGGACGCAGAGGTTTCGCAAAAAAACGCAAAGAAAACATTTATACTTTCTGCGAATTTTGCGAAACCTCCGCGCTCTTTGCGTGAACTATTTTACGCTAATTCGATAAGCTTAAACCCCTTGCCATGAACATTAATAATTTCAATGCGCTCATCACTTTTTAAATACTTACGGATTTTACTTAAGTACACATCCATGCTTCGTCCGTTGAAATAACTATCGTCGTTCCAAATTTTGAGTAAGGCTTCTTCGCGAGTGAGTATTTGATTTTTACGTTGGCACAAAAGTTTTAACAATTCCGCTTCTTTGCCCGATATTTTTAAACTTGTATTTCCATCATGTAACGTCTGACTCAAAAAATCGAATTCAAATTTACCGATATTAAATACACGCTCTTCAATTTTTTGTTCAACCGCTTGCACTCGTTTTAAAATAGCTTGAATTCTCAACAACAATTCTTCGATGCGAAATGGTTTGGTAATATAATCGTCGGCGCCTAACTGAAAGCCTTCTATTTTATCTTCCATCATACTTTTAGCAGTGGCGTATATAATCGGGATTTCTTGGTTTACTGCTCGCACTTCTTTTCCGAGTGTAAAGCCATCTTTCTTTGGCATCATTACATCAAATATACATAAGTCGTATTTATCTGTAAAAAATGCTTTTAAGCCCTCTTCCCCATCTTTACAAAGTTTTACCTCGTAGCCTGCTTTTATTTGCAAGTACTCTTGTAAAACCAAGCCTAGGTTTGGATCGTCTTCTACTAATAAAATTCGAGTGCTCATAATTCTCTAGGTAATAAAATACTAAACTCCGAACCTAAACCTATTTCAGATTTCACCGAGATTTTCCCGCCCATTGCTTTTAATATCGAATATACATAATGTAAGCCTATTCCGAAACCTTTTACATCGTGCAAATTTCCGGTTGGTACTCTGTAAAATGGTTCGAATATTTTTTTTACTTGATCTTTCTTCATTCCAATTCCGAAATCGCGAACTTTTACACAAACAAATTTATGTTGCACTTCGGTACTTACCACAATTTTGGTTTCTGTTGAACTATACTTACTCGCATTGTCTATTAAATTTTGCACAATATTTTTTAAGTGAAAAGCGTCTGCATACACTAAATCATTTTCTGCTGTTAACTCTAATTGAATGGTTTGCTTTTTAGAATTGAGCGACAGGTCCATGTGTTGTAACACTTCAGAAATAGTATCGTGTAATGATACACTGTTCATTGCTAATTTTATTTCACCCTTATCCATTCTGGCCATGTTCAACACACGTTCTACGTGTTCGCCCAGGCGTAAGTTTTCATCGTAAATAATGCTCGCTAATCTGTGCACTCTCGGTTCGTCTTTTACCACAGCGGGATCTTTTAAGGCTTCAGACGCTAAGAGTATAGTAGATACTGGTGTTTTAAACTCATGCGTCATGTTATTAATAAAGTCGTTTTTTAAGTCGGATAGTTTTTTTTGTTTTAAAATAGCTTGCAATGTATATACAAAACATGCGAGTAATACCAATATTAATAAAGTGGAAGATGCGAGTACGGAACCCATTTGCTTACTCAACATTTTCTGTTTATCTGGGAATGAAATGTTAATGTATGGAGCATTTTCTTTGCCTACATTTTCAAATAATACTGCCGAATAATAATCGTGTTGCGGTTCTATATCCTCTTCTACACTCGTAAAAAATACTTTATGTTGCGAATTATTTTTAATTAACAAATTATACTCTAGGTTAATTCCTCTTTTACGTAATTCTAACACTAGAAATGAATCTATTATTTGTGGATTAATTCTTTTTTCTAATGGTACGTTCAATGCATCTAATTCGGCAGCCAAATCTTTCAATACATCTTCTCTTTTGTTTTTTTGTTTATCAAGGAAAAACTTTGCTGCTTTACGTTTAGGAGTTTCATCGTGGTTGAATATCATGAAGGGACCTTCTAAATTAGCAGGTGGTTCGGGAGGTGCTGGCGGTTCCTGATGAGAAATGTCATTCCGCAGAATTACTCTAGCAGATGGTTTACTAGGTTTTGATTTTTTCTTAGAAATTTCCGGACTTGTATAATTAAAATAAGTAACTATTGAATCGTTCAAAAAGCTAAATTTTTCGGCTATAGATTTGCTAAAATTTTTTAAATTAGTAGTGTCTTCCCAAACCGATACATCTGGAATATTCATTTCAAATGTTTTATCATTTATAGTAAATTCAAATTCGTTTGCAATTTTTTGAAGGCTATCTGCTTTTATTTTTATTTTATTATGCGAACGTTTTATTAAATTATGTTTTCGCTCGAGTTCAATTTGTTTCTTCCTTTCAAGTTGTTGTATATCCGGAAGCACCCGACCCGTTAATTCCATTACTGGTGAGTTGTTCTGTTGTTTCACATAAATTTTATTAATGCGATCAGATTTCATTTGAATAAAATCTAGGGCTTCCAATTTCTCTACCTTTTTTACCACATCAACCAAGGCCGCATTAACATTCTGATCAAACAATTGTTGTTTTTGCACATACGAGTCTTTTATCATGGCATATTGCAAACTTACAATGCCTATAAGCGCTACACTCATTAAAAACAATATGATTCTAAATTTATTCTTCGACATAACCTTACAAAAGTAAGGCAAAGTAGCAGTATTTCAAGCCATTTAACAGTTTTTAACATTCGTTAACCTCGCTTTAACAATTAGGGCTGTAAATCCACTATACTTTTGTTTCATCAATCATCAATAAAATAAAAAAATATGAAAAAGTATGTAGCAACAAGCTTAACTGTATTACTACTGGGAGTAGTGGTGGTAGTTTCGAGTTCAAACGGACAAGATAAAAACAGTAAAAAGAAAAAAGAAAAAAGTCCGATGATTATAACCATAACTGATACGGATACTATAATTAATGGTAAAAACTTTAGAGACTTAAGTGCGGCTGAAAAAAAAGAGTTCGAAAAAAACAATTCGGAGCTCAAATTGGATTCAAAAAAAATGCATGTTAAAATGGAACATGATATGAAAAGGATGAATACCGATTTGAAAAAATTAAATTCGGAATTAATTGTTTTGAACGACTCTATTTTAAAAGAATTTGAAATAGACGATGAAGAAGGAACTGTAAAAATATACAAACATAAAGCACCAAGAGCACCTCGTCATCCGGAACTAGGTGAAATGCCACCAATGCCAGAGATACCGGAGCTTCCACACTTTAAATTTAATTTTGACGAGAGTGGAAATTTTGTATTTGCAAACGATGAGGCTGAAGAAGGAATGCAGATGTTTGTGTTTAACGATGGTGATAAAAAAATGGTGATTAAATTGATGAAGGCATCTGAAAAAGATTTGAAGAAAATTGGCGCGAAAAAAGAAGAAGAAATAAAAATGTTCCCTAATCCAGCTAAAGATCAAATGAGTTTGAACTTTAATTTCAAAGAAGCCTCTCCTGTAACCATCAACATTTATAACAACGATGGAAAGTTAGTTAAGTCGGAAACTATTAAAGATTACAAGGGAGGCAACTATGAAAAAACCTTCAATTTGCTCGATTTTGAGAACGGTGTATACTTAGTTGAATTTGTGCAGAAAGAGTTAAAAATTGTTCGCAAACTATCGGTTCAACGATAAACCGAAAGGCCGAAAATCCGATAGGCCGAGAGGACGTTAAATCGGTCTTTCGGATTTTCGGTTTAACGGATTCTCGGTCTTTCGGATTTACTGAAACATTTAATTCAATATGATTTTATTCACTTTGCTAAACGCACCATTATTTATTTTTAGTAAATAGATTCCTTTTGAATAATTGCTTAAATCTAATTGTAGATTTTCTATATTACTTCTGAATTGATTTTCTGGCAATTCTGTATTTATTAAAATTCTGCCCGCTACATCCATTAAATAAATACTAATTTTCTCTGATGAAAAATATTTCATTTCAACAAATATATAATCGGTACTTGGGTTAGGTTTTAGGTTGATGATAGGATCATCAATGTTAGTGTTTTGGGGTTTACGATTACTAATTCTTGCCGATGAAAAACTGCCGGTATTATTTATATTATTACAATCTTTCATCATTGCCACTCGAGTACTATCATCAATTAAATTATTTTCAACCATGTATTCTATTTGAACCAAACATTTTTGTTTTTGAATTGCATTATAGTTTTCTGTTAAAGGCTCTAAATAATCCAATGCTTTATCTAACTGATTAGTGGCTTGTGTATGCATGTTTTCCGATAAAAATAAATGAGCTTTAATTAAATGCACTTGTACAATTCTGGCAGTATCAGATTTATTGATTGCACGAGCTAAACGGTTGTTTAAATTAACACGCAATTTTTGTAAGGCTACCGGTTTTACACTAACATAACTTGAATCGTTTTTAATAATGTTGTATTGTTTTAACATTAAATGCAATGCTCTGTCTTTTATTAAATCTACCTTGGGTTTATTACCAGCAAAGTTTACTTTTAATAGAGAATCTAAACTTAAGAATTGTTGTGTAGTATATAAGTTTAAAGTATCTCTCCTCATTTCTTTTATAATTTTTTTAAGGTATTTGTTGATGTGTTTAGCATTTATAGTTACACTGTTACATTCTGTACAATTATTCAATAAATAGGGGTCTGTAGGGCAATTGTTCGGGTCTTCACACGGGTCGGCAAATATTCTGCTAGATATTAAACATTGATTATCGTATTCTCCAATATCTGCAATAGGATCAAAATCAATAGTGGTTTTAAAAATCCCAATATCTATTACACCATTACTATTCGGAAAATCATGGTCAGCATTAATAGAGGCATACCAAAAATTATTTGTGGCGTCTATTGTTTGAAATATTGGAGTAAGTCCACCACTAATGAAATAACTTGATGCATATGGGGAACCACTAGTAGAAACATTTTTCTTTAAAATATTATACCCGTTTTTCATGTATAACTGTGATGCACCAACTAATTCTATTAATGGGTTTAAATCATTCAACTCTCCTGGCACTTTAGAAATTATATTATTTCCATAAGTACTGGTATTTTCATTACT
>CALRTZ010000058.1:0-17260 GCA_943371235.1 Sphingobacterium thalpophilum
AAGTTGTTAGTTGCCAATTGATTATAATTAAATATAAAATTTCTATACTTACTTTGCAACGGTACATTTGCGCCACTATGAGAATCATAAAATGAAATTATAATATTATCCATTCATATCACATGCTTATTAAATGTTTCTGAAAACAAAACGTAGACCACAAACATCTCCCACTCCCTAAATAAAATTAACTAATAATTCTTTGTTGGTGCAAAAATTGAACCTATAAAAAAAGCCTTACATTTCTGTAAGGCTTTAGGTAGCGGGAACAGGACTCGAACCTATGACCTTCGGGTTATGAGCCCGACGAGCTACCAACTGCTCCATCCCGCACTATCTACAACTAAATCTGAACACTAGGTCCTTTTTAATTGGATTGCAAAGATATAATTCGTTTCTTTGCAATCCAAATTATTTTCAATATTATGAGTCATAAGGCTGGTTTTGTGTCAATTATAGGTAAGCCTAATGCTGGTAAATCCACATTATTGAATGCTTTACTCGGTGAAAAGCTATCTATCATCACCCCAAAAGCGCAAACTACTCGCCACAGAATACTGGGAATAATGAACGAAGAAGATTACCAAGTGGTGTTTTCGGATACCCCTGGCATCATTAAACCGCTTTATGGTTTGCATGAATCTATGATGAGTGCCGTTTATGGATCTCTTACTGATGCCGATTTAGTGTTACTCGTAACAGATATCCATGAAAAACACGATGAAGAAGAGGTAATTAAGTCCATTGAACATTGTTTATCGCCTATTGTGGTTATTATAAATAAAGTCGATAAGGCTAAACAAGAAGAAATATTAGAGAAAATAGAGTATTGGAAAAACACATTAAACCCGGTTGCCATCTTTGCAGCATCCGCGTTACATGAGTTCCAAGTAAAAGAAATATTTGAATACATCATTAAGAGCTTGCCCGAACATCCGGCTTATTATCCGAAAGATGATTCATATACCGATAGAACAGAACGTTTCATTGTTTCAGAAATGATTCGTGAAAAAATACTAATGTTCTATCAAAAAGAAATTCCATACAGTACGGAAGTAGTGGTTACTTCTTTTAAAGAAGAAGACCATATTGTGAAAATTCAGGCCGAAATAATTGTTGAAAGAGAGTCGCAAAAAGCAATTATTCTTGGGCATAGAGGAGAATCAATTAAAAAAACAGGAACCGAGTCTAGAAAATCTATTGAAGAATTTGTAGGTAAAAAAGTGTTCTTGGAGCTTTTTGTGAAAGTGGTGAGTGATTGGAGAAACAAGAAAAATTATTTAAAAAGATTTGGTTACGATCAGTAGTAACCCGTTTAAGAAGAAATTATGAGTAATATAGTAGCCATAGTAGGGCGACCAAACGTAGGGAAATCGACCCTCTTTAACCGACTATCAGAAAGCCGTAAGGCAATAGTCGATGACTTTAGTGGAGTAACCCGCGATCGCCATTATGAAACGGCTGAGTGGATTGGAAAAAAATTCACCATTATCGATACCGGTGGGTATGTAGCCAATTCTGAAGATCAATTTGAAGCAGCCATCCGCGAACAAGTAATCATTGCCATTGAAGAAGCAAGTGTAATTATTTTTATGGTAGATGTTAAAACCGGCATCACCGATCTTGACGATGAAATAGCCACCATGTTGCGCCGTTCTAAAAAACCAGTTTTTGTGGTTGCAAATAAAGTAGATAATAACAACCTAATTTCCGAAGCATCTGTTTTTTATTCATTCGGATTAGGAGAATTGTATTGCATATCTTCTATTACAGGAAGTGGTACAGGTGAGCTCTTAGACGATGTTGTAAAGCACTTTGAGGAAGAATTCGAAGAACCCTCTACTTTGCCTACTTACGCCTTCCTAGGGCGTCCTAACGTAGGTAAATCGTCAATTATTAACGCATTGCTAGGCCGCGATAGAAATATCGTTACCCCAATTGCCGGAACTACTCGCGATTCTATCGAAATTGAATACAACCAATTCGGCCATCATTTTATGTTAATTGATACTGCCGGATTGCGTAAAAAAACCAAAGTGAACGAAAATATTGAGTTCTATTCGGTTATGCGTACCATAAAAGCCCTAGAAAAAGCAGATGTGTGTATTCTAATGGTGGATGCTACCGAAGGCATGGAATCTCAAGACATCAACATATTTAACCTTATTGAAAAAAACCATAAAGGTGTAGTTGTACTGGTTAACAAATGGGATTTAGTAGAAAAAGACCATAAAACAAGCAAGGCTTTTGAAGATCGTATAAAAGAAAAAATGGCTCCATTTGTGGATGTTCCAATTATTTTTACCTCAGCATTAACCAAACAAAGAGTTTTTAAAGCTATTGAAACAGCTAACGAAGTTTATATCAACAAAACTAAACACATTGCTACCTCAAAACTGAACGATGTGATGCTAGAAATTATTCAAGCAACTCCACCGCCAAGTTTAAAAGGAAAGTATGTAAAGATAAAATACGTTACTCAATTGCCAGGAAAGTCGCCAGCCTTTGCTTTTTTCTGTAATTTACCACAATATGTGAAGGAGCCTTATAAACGCTTCTTAGAGAACAAGTTAAGAGAAAATTTCGACTTTTCTGGAGTCCCAATTAGCATTTATATGAGGCAGAAATAAGCCTATTTTGAAATATTTAAAAAATATTTCTTTACAATTGCATTTTTTATTTTACCTTTGCTGCGTTTTAAAATCTTATAACCAAAAATGAAAAAAGTATTAGTTTTATTGTTAACTGCAGGTATCTTTGGATTCGTTGCATGTGGAGAAAGTGCTGAGCAAAAAGCTGCTAAAGAAAAAGCTATGGCTGATTCAATTGCTGCTGCTCAAGCTGATTCAATTTCAAACGCTGCTTCTATGGCTGCTGATTCTTCAGCTACTGTAGATACTACAGCTGCAGAAGTTGCTCAGTAATCTTTACTCAAAAGAAATTAAAGCCTCCTAATTGTGAGGCTTTTTTTTTGCCCTAAAATTTCTACTTAATTTGCCTTTAACAAGTCGATCGACTTTACTAAGCCATTATCCAGCTCTTGCTGAACTCTATAATATCCCTCATTACCAAAATATTGTCGCGCAATTAGTGCTTTAATATGTATTTTAATAGATGCTGAGGACCTTTTTAAATCTAACATGGTTGAATTAATGCCTTTTTTGCCCGCTATTGCTATTAATTCTTCGAACATCGCTCTTTCAACTTTAAAATCAGACATAAATCGATCCAAGCTTTTTATGGCTTTCAACTTTTCTTTGTGCTTATCTGTCCAGGTATAAATATATTCTGATAAAACCCCTTCAGAAACAATTCTCGAATAAAACAATGAATAGTCGCTTGTATCAATTGGGATGTATACATCAGGATAAATCCCACCACCTCCATACACAATCTTACCTGCGGGAGTTTTATAAGCTTTATCACCTTTTGTAAGCACACTGTCGGCATTTCCAAGTTCTCCATGTACATACCTGTTTTGGACATCGCTCAAATACTCCTCTTTACCCATGTCATATGGTTTTTGAATACATCTTCCGGTTGGAGTGTAATATCGTGCTATGGTGAGCCTTAAACGCGCCCCATCGGCCAAAGTAGCCTGTTCTTGTACCAATCCTTTTCCGAAACTTCTCCTACCCACTATTATTCCTCTATCCCAATCTTGTACCGCACCCGCCACAATTTCACTTGCCGATGCCGATCCTTCATCCACTAACACTATTAATTTACCTTGCTCAAAGTTGCCAGCAGAAGTTGCATATTCTTCTTTCTTTGGAGAGGACTTACCTTCCGTATACACAATTAACTTATTATCCTCCAATAATTCATCTGCAATCATAATTGCCGTATTCAAATATCCCCCTGTGTTTCCTCTTAAGTCTAAAATCAAACTTTTCAAACCTTCTTTTTTTAAGTTTTTTAAGGCTTCAAAAAACTCATCGTACGTTGTACTGCCAAAAGAACTAACTTTTATGTACCCAATTCCCTCGCTCGCCATATACGAAACGTCCACACTGTTCAATGGGATGGTTCCTCTTGTTATTACATAATCGATTAATTGTTTACTGTTGTTGCGTTTTATACTCACCTTCACTTTCGAACCACTTTCGCCTCGTAAATAGCTACCCACGTCTGCATTGGTAATTTTTTTACCCGCAACATTTTTACCATCCACTTTAATAATTTTGTCACCAGAGCGTATGCCCAATTGCTCCGACGGTCCTCCAGTAATGGCTGATACCACATAAATAGTATCGTTCAATAAATAAAATTCAACCCCAATCCCTTCAAAATTACCTTCTAAGATTTCATTTGATCTTGAGTAATCTTCAGCTGTAATATATACAGAATGTGGGTCGAGTTTAGATAATAAATCCTCTATGGTTTCTTGCTCAAGTGTTTTTATATCAACACTATCAACATATCTTTTCTCTATCAATCGCAAAATTTGTTCTGTACTAGTCGTACGCGATTTTAACCCGATGCTACCAATTTCTTCCTTAAATCGGTAACCCATATACATCCCTAAAATTAATATAACCGTAAACTGTATGGATAATGCTATCGGAGAAGTTTTCTTATTTTGCATGCAATAAATACAATTAATAAGGCGAATCGTTTGCCTTGTAAAAACGAAGATATTAATTTAATTTCATTCCAGAATGCAATTAATCGTAGACAGTGGTAGTACCAAAACTCTTTGGTGTTTAGTAAAGAATGGAGTATGCGTGCAAGAGATTCAAACTCTTGGCATTAACCCATATGTAAGTTCTCCAGAATCAATTCTGAGAATCATTCAGTCGGATGTTATACCCAATTTGTTACAAATACCAAATGCCATTTTTTATTACGGTGCAGGTTGTTCCACTTCCATCAATAAAAAAATCATTTACGATAGTTTAGTACACATTAACCCTAATGCAAACATAGAAGTAGAGCATGATTTACTCGCTGTAGCCAGATCTCTTTGCCAACATGAAACAGGTATTGCCGTTATTTTAGGCACAGGCTCAAATTCTTGTTTGTACAATGGCGAGCAAATTATAGCAAATACTCCTTCACTTGGGTATGTATTTGGCGACGAAGGTTCTGGTGCACATATAGGTAAACAAGTACTTTCCGATATTTGGTATAACCTAAGTCCCGAAGAGTTAAAAAAAGATTTTTTTGAAGAGTTTCCGCTTCAATTAGATTATTATTTAACAAAAATATACAAAGAACCTGCTGCAAATGCTTTCCTAGCTTCTTTTACTGTTTGGTTAGGAAAACATAAATCACATGCCTATGTTCAACATTTACTAAAGAATAGTTTTTCTAGTTTTATGGAGAAACAAATTATGCCATATAACAAAAACATTAGCAATAAAATTCATTGTACAGGTTCCATCGCTTTTTATTTTAGAGATGAATGGAAAGACGTAATTTTGCAATACGGATATGAGTTGGGAAATGTAGAACAAATTCCAATTAACGGATTAATTCAATATCATTCATAATGGAAAAAACAACAGAAAAAAGCTCGAATTACTCAAATTTAGAAAAGATGAGTACGCTCGAGCTTTTAACAAATATTAACACGGAAGATAAATCAGTTCCGCTCGCTGTAGAAAAAGTAATTCCTTTAATAGAAAAACTTGTAGACAAACTAGTAGAGAGAATGCTACAAGGTGGACGGTTGTTTTACATAGGTGCAGGAACAAGTGGCAGACTTGGTATTGTAGATGCTTCAGAATGCCCGCCAACCTTTGGCGTACCACACGGTTTAGTAATTGGGTTAATTGCAGGTGGCGATTCTGCTATTAGAAAAGCGGTTGAATTTGCCGAGGATGATTCATCACAAGCATGGATTGATTTGTTGGAATATCAGCCTACTTCGCTCGACACGGTTATTGGTATTGCAGCATCTGGTTCTACACCTTACGTAATCGGGGGCTTAACCCAAGCAAAAGCACAGGGTTTACTTACAGGTGCAATTGTATGTAATAGCGGAAGTTTAATAGCAGCAGCAGCTGATTACCCAGTGGAAGTAATAGTGGGACCTGAATTTGTAACTGGTAGCACGCGAATGAAATCGGGCACTGCACAAAAATTAGTATTGAACATGATCAGTACTTCTACCATGATAAAGTTAGGTAGGGTAAAAGGCAATAAAATGGTAGATATGCAATTGTCTAACAACAAACTGATAGATCGTGGTGTTAAAATGATCATGGATGAATTAAAAGTAGAACAAGAAATTGCTTCAAATTTATTAACAAAATATGGCAGTGTAAGAGCTGCAATTGAAAACTATGCACGAGATTGAACCTTTTTATAAATGGCGTGATGATTACGTTTCTTCAGAAGATGAGCGCTCTCCCTTCTACGGGAAAGAGTATTCTGAATTTGAATTTTCCGACACCATTTATAATTTTTATATACACCCACAATGGGATTTTTTTGGTTCGCCTACCATGTATTTAAAAATAATTTATGTTGATTACGACAGAAGTTATGCAATAATAGAGTTTATTGGCGAATGGAATGATTGTATTACCAATGACATCATGTATCTCAAAAGAGAAATAATTGAAGTGATGACTTTAGAAGGCATTACAAAATTTATTTTAATAGGAGAGAATGTGTTAAATTTTCATAGCTCAGACGATTGTTATTATGAAGAGTGGTTTCAGGATATTGAAGATGGATGGATTGCCGGCATCAATTTCAGAGAGCATGTAATCGACGAGTTTAAAAGAAGTAACATCGATTATTACATTTCTTTTGGCGGTGAACTCGACGAGTTAAATTGGCGTAATTTAAAACCTTTACAGTTCTTTAAAAAAGTGGAAGAGTTGTTAGTGAAACGACTTAACTAAGATCGTTCAAAGTATTTTTTCCGTGTCGTATAACTTTCGCCTCTACATAAAAAATAATTTCTTCTGCCATACTTTTCACTAAGTCGCCGGTACGTTCTATTTTTCGAATAAGAATGAGTAAGCGCAATAGATTGTGTATGTTTTGTGGTGTTGAAATAATATGTTTTGCAATTATTTCACTTGCTAATTTATTTAATTCGTTTAACTCTTTATCTTTCTCAAATAATAGTCGCGCACTATCTGTATCATCATTTTGATAGGCACTAATGATATTGCCCATCATATCTAAACAGATATTACCCATCTCTTCAATTTGTAATTCTTCAATGAGTGTTTTTTCAAATTCATTTTCTAACTCAACCACAAATTGCGCAATTCCCTCTGCATTATCACCCATTCGTTCTAAGTTCGAATTGCTTTTTAGAGTTGCGAACACAAACCGTAAATCGTTTGCTACAGGGGTATACAATGCAAATATATTCTCACAATCTTTATCAATTTTTAATTCAAAAGCATTTACTATTTTTTCGTTAAATAATACTTCTTTTGCTAAATTTTTGTCATGTTTTATTAACGACTTAAAACTTTTTTCTAATTGAGTCCGGATTAATTCTGCCATCTCAATTAAGTCTTTTTTTAATTTTTTTATCTCAGTATGTAAATGATTCATGTTTCAATTTTTTATGATCAACCGAATCTTCCCGTAATATAATTTTCTGTTTGTTCGGAATCGGGTGCAGTAAATATTTTTTTTGTATCTCCGTATTCAATAAGTTCACCTAAATATATAAAAGCAGTATTGTCACTTATTCTTGCTGCTTGCTGCATGTTATGCGTTACCACTAAAAGGGTGTACTTCTTTTTTAATTCATAAATAAGCTCTTCAATTTTTGCAGTAGATATGGGGTCTAATGCAGAAGCAGGTTCGTCCATCAACACAATAGAGGGCTCTACAGCTAAAGCTCTCGCAATACATAAACGTTGCTGCTGACCCACCGATAATTGCATTGCAGGTTTGTTTAGAATATCTTTTACTTCATCCCACAAAGCTGCCATTTTTAACGAACGCTCAACACTTTCATCTAAAAATTTTTGATGTTTGATGTTGTTTACTCGTAATCCATAAGCCACATTTTCATAAATCGACATAGGGAAAGGATTTGCTTTTTGAAAAACCATCCCTACTTTTTTTCTATGTGCAGTAATTTCAATTTTTTCTCTGTATATATCTTTATTATCAATATAAATAGAGCCATTCATATGAAAGCTTTGCACAATATCGTTCATCCTGTTGAAACATCTTAGTAAAGTAGACTTTCCGCAACCACTTGGCCCAATAAAAGAAGTAACCGTATTTGCTTTAATACTTATATTAATGTCTTTTAATACTTGAGTTTTGCTATAAAATGCATTTAGCCCTTTAGTTTCTATTTTGTTCATGCTAATTCATTTTTTTGTACCATCTATTTCTTAAAATTATAGCCAATCCGTTTAATAAAAATGTTATTCCTAATAAAATTATTATTCCTGCCGCTGCTAATCCTACATAACTCTCTTGAGGTCTGCTGATCCAATTAAATATTTGTATAGGCAAAACGGTGTATTGATCCATTAAGTTCTCTGGTAAAAATGGAACATAAATTAAAGTTCCAATTACAATTAAAGGAGCGGTTTCTCCAATAGTTCTGGAAACAGATAAAATCATTCCTGTCAAAATACCTCCATAAGCAGAGGGAATAATAATGTTTTTAATGGTTTGCCATTTGCTAGCACCCATTGCCAATGAGGCTTCTCTTAATGAGGTTGGCACAGATTTGATAGCTTCGCGTGTGGCTACAATCACAATTGGTAAAACTAATAGCGATAACGTTAATGCTCCTGAAAGTACACTGTTGCCAAAGGAGCATAATCGTACAAATATTTCTAAGCCTACCATTCCGTATATTATAGATGGAACACCCGCTAAGTTAATAATGTTGATTTCTAATAATCTCGAGTACCTATTTCTTTTATCAATAAATTCTTCTAAATAGATACCTGCACCAACTCCGATTGGAAACGAAATAAGTATCGTAATTATTAATACACTCAACATCCCTGCAATTGCAGTATATATGCCAGTTTCAGAAACATTTCTAGAAGGCAAAGAAGTAATAAATTTCCAATTTATATGATGTATGCCTTTGCTAATGATAGCATATAACAAAAGTGCAAGTGCGAGCAAGCTAATTAAAGTACATGCAATTGCAAATACTTCAAAAAATTTATCTTTCGCTATGTTCCACTTATTACTACTCATATTTATTTGTGAATTTATTTTTCACCCAAATGCTAATATTATTTAAAAAAAAAGTAAATACAAACAGCATCATTCCCGCTGCAAAAATACTTTGATACTCTATGGTATTGTGAGAAACATCGCCCATGCTTACTTGTATAATATAAGTACTAATGGTTTCCATAGAGTTTAATGGATTTATAGATAAACGAGGTTCTTGTCCTGCCGCAATAGCAACAATCATAGTTTCTCCAAATGCCCTTGAAACAGCTAATATTATAGAAACAATTATCCCGGAGGATGCTGCAGGTAACATTACCTTAAATGTAGTTTGAAAGCGAGTGGAACCTAATGCATACGCAGATTCTCTTAAGTTATTTGGCAAGGTCCTTAATGCATCTTCACTTAATGAAGTTACGTATGGAATTATCATTATTCCCATTACAATTCCCGCAGAAAGTGCATTAAATGTGCCAATGCTCGGAAAAATATTTTGCAACGCAGGAGTTACATATATTAACGCAAAAAAACCATAAATAACAGTTGGAATGGCAGCCAATATTTCTAATATCGGTTTTAAAATTAAGCTAACTTTTCGGGGTGCATACTCACTCAAATATATTGCGATGGTTAATCCCATCGGTATTGCTACTGCCACCGCAATAAAACTTACCACAATACTCCCTACTAATAATGGAAGTATTCCATAATGTTTATCGAAAAATAATGGAGTCCACTGTGTTTCTGTAAAAAATTCGTAAACAGAAACCTTGTTAAAAAATTTCAGCGTGTCTGTAGTTAATACACTTACAATGCCAATTGTTATTAGAATTGTAAGTACGCCGCACAATGCAAACAATCCAATAATTATCCGTTCTTTTAACTTCAAATTATTAGCAAATATTTTTTCTATGCTGCTGTATATTTTCTGCATTTATTTTTTGAACGTAGTTTCTAACAATAATTGCGATTTGATGTATTCTTTTTTTGTAAGTGGTACACCTCCAATTTCAATTAATAGTTTTTCTGCATTATTTATGTAATATAATACAAAATCTTTTACTATTGATTTTTCTAACGATGTTGAATTGATGTAAATATATTCTGTTCTCGATAATGGCTGATAGCTGCCGTTTTGTATGCTCTTCTCATTTGGCATGATTGCACCCTCCCCATTATCTGCTATCTCATCATCTATTGGAACTAACTTCAGCTCGTTCGCATTTTCTTTGTAATAAGAGTACCCAAAAAAACCAAGTGAATAGGTAGCCCCAATTACACCTTGTACCAACATATTATCATCTTCACTCGCTGTATAATCTCCCCTAGAGGCTTTTTTTGTGCCTACAATTTTTAATGTAAAAAAATCAAAACTCCCAGATGAAGTGCCTGCTCCAAATAATTGTATAGGTTTATGAGGCCAGTTTTCTCTTATTTGGTCCCAATACATAATTGTTTTTTGTGCTGTAGGTTCCCATATTTTTTTTAATTCTGATACAGTTAAATAATCAATAAAATCATTTTCTGGGTTAACGGCAATTACGATTCCGTCATTTGAAACAGGAATTTCAACAAACGAAATATTGTTTTTAACACACTCTTCAATCTCCAAACTATTCATTTTCCTTGAAGCATCTGCAATATCAATTTCATTTCTAATAAACTTTCTAATGCCACCGCTTGTGCCAGAAACGCCCACAGTAATTTTAATATCAGGATGAGCCTTTCTAAAATCTTCAGCTACCGCTTCACTTAATGGAAATAAGGTACTCGACCCATCTATTCGAATCCGATCTTCATAATCCCCAAAGCAGCCCGTAACTAGGCTCCAGATGGCTATAATTAATAAGTTTTTAACTTTTTGATACATATTGCTAGTTCACACAAATATGTTAATCTTATGTTAACTTAACATTAAGTGTTACATCTTTATTTATTTGGTTTTCGATAAAGAATTAGTTACTTTTGCACTGCTTATCAAGAAAGACGGAGGGAATAGACCCTGCGATGTCTTAGCAACCTGTGCTAACAAGGTGCTAAAATCTACCTGAAAGGGGAATGATAAGAAGATAAAATCTCTGATTTTTCGGATAAGCAAGTACTAAAAACAATCAATAAAAGCTTGTATTAATGAATATCAAAGAAATTTTAAGTCAAAGAATTCTAGTATTAGACGGTGCGATGGGCACCATGATTCAGCGTTATAATTTACAGGAAGAGGATTTTAGAGCAGAACGTTTTAAAAATCACCCTAAGGATTTAAAAGGGAATAACGATCTTTTAAACTTAACTCGCCCCGATGTAATTGAAGCAATACATAAAGAATATTTAGCGGTAGGTTCGGATATTATCGAAACAAATACGTTCAGCTCGAATTCCATTTCAATGGCTGATTATGATATGGAAGATTTGATTTATGAATTAAATCTTGAGGGTGCAAAAATTGCCAGAAGAGCAGCCGATTATTATAACGCATTAACTCCAGATAAACCTAGATTTGTTGCAGGATCTGTGGGCCCAACAACTCGTTTACTTTCCCTATCTCCTGATGTAAACGACCCCGGTTTTAGGTCAATGACATATGCTGATCTAGTGGAGGCATATACCGAACAGTTTAGAGGATTACTTGATGGTGGAGTTGATTTAATTTTAATTGAAACAATAACCGATACACTAAACGCCAAAGCTGGTTTGTTTGCATTAAATCAATTAGCAAAAAAAATAGGCAAAAAAGTACCTGTAATGGTTTCTGGTACTATCACAGATGCTAGTGGTAGAACACTTTCCGGACAAACAACTGAAGCATTTTTAAATTCTCTAACCCATGCAGAATTGTTAAGCGTAGGCTTAAATTGTGCTTTAGGAGCGAAAGATATGCGCCCTTACATAGAAGAAATGGCCGAAAAATCAGGGTCCTTTGTAAGTGCATACCCAAATGCAGGTTTGCCAAATGAATTCGGTCAATATGATGAGAGCCCAGAAGACATGGGTGTGCATATACATGATTTTATTGAGCACGGATTCTTGAATATTGTAGGCGGATGTTGTGGTACCACCCCAGACCATATCAGAAAAATCGCAGAACTAGCCAAAGGAGTGAAACCGAGGGTACCTAATGCCCCAAAACCGTATACTCGTTTAAGCGGACTAGAGCCTTTGGTAATAACCCCCGAATTAAATTTTATAAATATTGGCGAACGTACCAATATTACAGGTTCTCCAAAATTCTCTAAATTAATTTTATCGGGCGATTTTGATGGAGCTCTATCTGTTGCTCGTCAGCAAGTAGAAGGAGGTGCACAAATCATCGACATCAATATGGATGAAGGGATGATAGATTCTGAAGCGGCAATGGTTAAGTTTTTAAATCTAGTAGCTGCAGAACCAGATATTGCAAAATTACCTATCATGGTCGACTCTTCTAAATGGTCGGTTATAGAAGCTGGTTTGCAATGTATACAAGGTAAAGCCATCGTAAATTCAATTTCATTAAAAGAAGGGGAAGAAAAATTTATAGAATACGCCGAAAAAATTAAAAGTTATGGTGCTGCTACTGTTGTCATGGCATTTGATGAGCAAGGACAGGCAGATTCTTATGAACGTAGAATCGAAATTTGTAAACGCTCATATGATATTTTAGTTAACAAGGTAAACTTCCCTGCACAAGACATTATTTTCGATCCAAACATTTTAACTGTTGCCACCGGTTTAGAAGAGCACAACAATTATGCAGTTGATTTTATAAAAGCAACGAAATGGATTAAAGAAAATTTACCATATGCAAAAGTAAGTGGTGGAGTAAGTAATATTTCTTTCTCTTTTAGAGGAAACAATGTAGTTCGTGAAGCTATGCATTCTGTGTTTTTATACCATGCAATTCGCGCTGGTTTAGATATGGGTATTGTAAATGCAGGGATGTTAGAAGTGTACGAAGAAATACCGAAAGATTTACTTGTATTAGTTGAAGATGTTTTGTTAAATAGAAGAGACGATGCTACAGAACGCTTGATAAACTTTGCGGAGCAAGTAAAAGGAAAAGGGAAAGAAGGTCAAATAAAAGAAGAATTAGAATGGCGTAAAGCACCAGTAGAATCACGCCTTTCGCACTCTTTAATAAAAGGAATTATTGATTTCTTAGATGATGATGTAGAGGAGGCACGACAAAAATACGACAGGCCTTTACATGTAATTGAAGGTCCATTAATGGATGGGATGAATATTGTGGGTGATTTGTTTGGTGCAGGAAAAATGTTTTTGCCTCAAGTTGTAAAAAGTGCGAGAGTAATGAAAAAAGCAGTTGCTTATTTATTGCCTTATATTGAAGAAGAAAAAAGAAATAATCCTACACTCTCACAAAACTCTAGTCAGGGAAAAGTGTTAATGGCTACAGTAAAAGGCGATGTGCATGACATAGGTAAAAATATTGTAGGAGTGGTGTTGGCTTGTAATAATTTCGAAGTTATAGATTTAGGGGTAATGGTATCTGCTTCAAAAATTATTGAAGAAGCTAAAAAGCATCAAGTAGATGTAATTGGGTTAAGTGGATTAATTACTCCATCACTAGATGAGATGGTACACGTAGCCAAAGAAATGCAACGTGAGAAAATGAATATCCCCTTATTAATTGGGGGCGCAACTACATCCAGAATACATACAGTTGTAAAAATAGATCCACATTATGATGGAGCAGTTGTGCATGTATTAGATGCATCGCGTAGTGTAGGTGTTACAAGTAATTTATTGAACGAAGAAACATCAGAGAATTATAAAAAAGAAATTGCTGTGGATTATGAAAATACTCGTGAGCAATATTTAAAACGCAGTGCAGAGAAAAAAATAATTTCCATTGCCGATGCGAGAAGCAAAAAACAAAAATCAACATTCACGGATGATACCGTATATAAACCGGCTTTTATTGGGAATAAAACACTTATTGATTTTCCATTGGAAGAGTTAGTAGATTACATTGATTGGTCTCCTTTCTTCCATACTTGGGAATTGAGAGGATCGTATCCTAAAATTTTACAAGATGAAGTGGTTGGAGTAGAGGCAACAAAATTATTCAAAGATGCACAGAGCATGTTAAATGATTTTGTAACTAATAAAAAAATAAAAGCAGCAGGAGTATTTGGTTTTTATCCAGCAAATAGTATTGCAGATGATATAGAATTATATACAGATGAAACTAGAACTCATGTGTATGAACAGCTATTTACTCTAAGGCAACAAGCAGAAAAAGCAGTTGGTCAAAATTATTTAGCTCTTTCAGATTTTGTGGCACCTAAGAGCACAGAAGTAAAAGACTACGTAGGAATGTTTGCAGTAACTGCTGGTATTGGCTTAGATGAAGTAGTGGCTGCATACGAAGCAAACCTCGACGATTATAATTCTATTATGGCAAAAGCAATTGCTGATAGATTGGCGGAAGCATTTGCAGAAAAACTGCATGAGTTAGTACGTAAAGAGTATTGGGCATATGCTAACGATGAATCTTTAAAAAATGAAGAGTTAATAAAAGAAAAATACCAAGGCATAAGACCTGCACCTGGTTACCCAGCTTGCCCCGACCATACTGAAAAGAAAACCATCTTTAAAATTTTAGATGCTGAAAATGAAATAGGATTACATTTAACAGAGAATTTCGCAATGTACCCAACAGCGGCAGTAAGTGGTTATTATTTTTCTCATAAAGAATCAAATTACTTTGGACTTGGCAAAATTGGTAAAGATCAAGTAATAGATTATGCAAAAAGAAAAGGCTTAAGTATTGAAGAAACAGAACGTTGGTTAGCACCTAATTTATCATATTAATTAAATACAGAAATGAAAGTTATAGAACATATAAATAATGCAAAGAAACCTTTGTTTTCTTTCGAATTATTACCACCACTAAAAGGTAAAGGCATTCAGCAAATATTTGATGCCATAGATCCATTAATGGAATTTAAACCACCATTTATTGATGTAACCTACCATAGAGAAGATTTTATTTACAAAGAGCGTGCTAATGGATTATTAGAAAAAGTTTCATACAGAAAGAGACCAGGAACAGTTGCTATTTGCGCTGCAATTATGCATCACTATGGTGTAGATGCCGTACCTCATTTGATTTGTGGAGGTTTCACTAAAGAAGAAACAGAAAATGCTCTTATTGAACTTAGTTTCTTAGGTATAGATAATGTATTGGTATTACGTGGAGATTCTCGAAAAGCAGAAAGTCAATTTATACCCACACCCGGAGGACATGCATACGCAAGTGATTTGCTGGGGCAAGTTGCAGATATGAATAAGGGTAAGTTTTTGCACGATGATATTGATGCGGCACATGGAACTGATTTTTGTATAGGTGTAGCAGGTTATCCAGAAAAACATTTTGAAGCGCCAAACATGGAAACCGATTTAAAGTACCTAAAACATAAAATTGATTTAGGTGCAGAATTTATCGTAACTCAAATGTTTTTTGATAATCAAAAATACATCGATTTTGTGAAATTGTGTAGAGAGAATGACATCAACGTGCCAATTATTCCGGGATTAAAACCTATTACGAATTCTAAACAATTAATTGCATTGCCTAAAGTTTTTCACATAGATTTACCCCTGGAATTAAGTGAAGCAGTTAATAAATGTAAAAACGAGCAAGACGTAAAACAAGTTGGAGTAGAATGGTTAATTGAACAATCTAAAGGCTTAATAAAAGCAGGTGCGCCTGTTTTACACTATTATACAATGGGAAATGCAAACCCAACTTACCAAATTGCAAAAGCAGTTTTTTAATGAAAGGGATTGTAATTAAATCTACTGGAAGTTGGTACTCAGTATTACTCGAAAATGAGGAAATATGGGAGTGTAGGATATTGGGTAAATTTAGAATTCAGGAAATAAAATCTACCAACCCAGTAGCTGTTGGCGACCGTGTGGAAATTGAAGTGGACGATGCTGAAATAAAACATGGGATGATAGTGAAACTCTATGAACGCGATAATTACATCATTCGAAGATCCATCAACCTATCAAAACAAACACAAATTATTGCCTCAAATATCGATCAAGCTTTTTTAGTAATTACCTTTGCTAAACCACGCACATCCTTTGGTTTTATTGATCGTTTTTTGGTAACCTCCGAAGCTTACCACATCCCTACCATTTTAGTTTTTAATAAAATAGATATCTATGAACCCGATGATTTAGCCTATTTAGATGAGGTGAAGAATATGTATGAGAGTATAGGATATCCAGTTTTATTAGTATCTGCGTTAACTGGTGATGGAGTTTCTGAATTAAAGAATCAATGTAAAAATAAAACATCTTTATTTTCTGGACATTCTGGAGTTGGAAAATCTACCCTTGTAAATCTAATTATTCCCGGTATACAACTTAGAACCACAGCTGTTTCAGAAGCTTCCTCAAAAGGAGTACATACCACCACTTTTGCAGAAATGCACCGAATTCCTACAGGTGGCTTTATAATTGATAGCCCCGGAATCAGAGAATTGGGAATTGTGCAATTAGAAAAAGAAGAAATTTCTCATTATTTCCCAGAAATGCGAGATTTGTTGAATCAATGCCGCTTTAATAATTGTAGTCATGTAAACGAACCTGGCTGCGCCATTAAAAAAGCAGTCGACGAAAATAAAATATCCTTAATTAGATATGAAAGTTATTTGAGTATATTAGCAAATGAAGACAACAGGTCTTAATACAATAACAATTTACATTTATCAAAATAAAAATTTATGCGTTTAAAAATTACTAATATCTGCCTACTTATTTTGGTAGGTATTTCTTTTAACTCTTGTAAAAAGGATGCGCCATTTGTTCCTTTATTTAGTATTAGCGATGATATAAAACTTGGCAAACAAGTGGTAACAGAAATTGAAGTTACAAACAGGTCACAATACCCAATTTTAGATTCTGCAAGTAATGTTGCAGCTTATCAATTCTTATATGGAATTAGAAATGAAATTTTAAACTCTGGAAAAGTTGTGTACAAAGATGAGTTTGAATGGAGATTAAGAATTATAAGAGATGATACCACCTTAAATGCTTTCTGTACTCCAGGTGGATATATTTATGTATACACAGGTTTAATAAAATACCTAGATTCTAAAGATGAATTAGCGGG
>CALRTZ010000059.1:0-17214 GCA_943371235.1 Sphingobacterium thalpophilum
AAAAAAGAAGAAAAAGTAGAAGAAGCTAACCTTCCAACAAAGGATTTTTCTTACGGCGATTTTAAACATTACTGGGATGAAGCCATTGCACAGGTTGCTTCGAAAAACCAAGCATCTATTAATGTAATGATATCTAATTTACAGCCGGAACTCAAAGACAATACAGCTATTTATTTACAATTCAATAATAAAATTCAGCTCGAATTATTTCAATCGGAAAAGCCTTTTATTGCTGGATACCTACGCGAAAAACTACAAAACTATAACATCGATTTTGTGATAGAAATGAATACCACAGAATTAGACAGTACACCTTATACCAATGCTGAAAAGTTTAAATCGATGAGCTCGAAGAACCCGAATTTGCAGGTATTGAGAGATGTGCTGGGCTTGGATATTAGTTAGTGTGATAGTATGCTAGTGTGCTAGTGTGCTAATTGCTCCCTGCTCTCTGCTCTCTGCTATTCCCAAATTAAAAGAAATTAACTACATTTGGCTTCAATTTTAAAGACCATATGAATAAGATAAAAGTAGCAAATCCGGTAGTAGAGCTGGATGGAGATGAGATGACTCGCATCATCTGGAAA
Source organism: Sphingobacterium thalpophilum (assembly GCA_943371235.1). GTDB lineage: Bacteria > Bacteroidota > Bacteroidia > Sphingobacteriales > Sphingobacteriaceae > CAJBVG01. The sequence goes on from CALRTZ010000059.1 coordinate 588, forward strand.
TTTATAAAAGACAAGTTAATTCTTCCGTACCTAGAAATCGACATTAAGTATTACGATTTGGGTATTGAGTACCGCGACGAAACGAATGACCAGGTAACGGTTGATGCGGCGGAAGCTATCAAAAAATATAATGTAGGAATTAAGTGTGCAACTATTACACCAGACGAAGAGCGTGTAAAAGAATTTGGCTTAAAACAAATGTGGAGATCGCCAAACGGAACCATCCGTAATATTTTAGATGGTACAGTTTTCCGTGAACCTATTGTAATGAATAATGTACCTCGCTTAGTTCCAAACTGGACTGCTCCTATTTGTATTGGCCGCCATGCATTCGGCGATCAGTACCGTGCAACCGATTTTGTAACTAAAGGAAAAGGTAAATTAACCATTAAGTTTGAAGGCGAAGACGGAACAGTGATTGAACACGAAGTATTCAATTTTAAAGGGGATGGTGTTGCTTTGGCGATGTACAATACTGAAGAATCTATCATCGGTTTTGCACGTGCTTGCTTTAACCAAGCATTGATGAAAAAATGGCCTTTATACCTTTCCACAAAAAATACCATTTTGAAAAAATACGATGGACGTTTCAAAGACATCTTCGAAGAAATTTATCAAAATGAATTCAAAGCTAAATTTGATGCAGTGGGCATTACGTACGAACATCGTTTGATTGATGACATGGTTGCATCTGCATTAAAATGGAACGGTAATTTTGTTTGGGCTTGTAAAAACTACGACGGCGATGTACAATCGGATACCGTTGCACAAGGTTTCGGATCGTTAGGATTAATGACATCTGCATTAATTACACCTGATGGTAAAACCATGGAAGCGGAAGCTGCACACGGAACTGTTACCCGCCATTACAGAGATCACCAAAAAGGTAAGCCAACTTCTACCAACCCAATTGCCTCTATATTTGCATGGACTCAAGGTTTGGCTTTCCGCGGACAATTAGACAATAACCAAGACTTAATTCGCTTTGCACAAACCTTAGAGAAAGTTTGTATCGAGGTGGTTGAATCTGGTAAAATGACCAAAGATTTAGCAGTATGTATCCACGGTAATAAAGTAAACCACGGAGAACACTACTTATATACAGAAGAGTTTTTGAATGAGATAGATTCTGCGCTTAAAGCAGCACTCTAAAACGAAAGACCGAAAGACCGATAGGCAGAAAGGCCGTTACAATTAAGTAGCGGCCTTTCTTTTTTACGGATTTTCGTTCATTCTAGTTTCCGGTCTTTCGGATTATCGGATTTTCGGATTATCGTTCTTTAGGATTTTCGCATTGCTATAACCTTCTTCATTCTTAATACTTAATACATACAGTCCATTATCAAAATCAGTTAAATCTAATTTCTGCTTACCTGCTTCTAGAGTGCTTGTAAACACTACCCTTCCGAGGGCATCCATCAATTTAACTTCCGCATTTTTCTCTAAATTAAACTGAATATTATTTGATGCTGGATTTGGATACACATGAATAAAATTATTTTTATTAGCCTTTATTCCCACCACTACCACATTGGTACAAACACTGGTATCAACACAAGAATTATTACTTACGATAACCGCATAATTACCGGTAACCGTAGCAGTATATGTTTTGTTGGTTGCATTGGCAATTGGAGTATTGGTATCGCAATTAATCCATTGATAGGTTGTGCCTGCAGATGATTCTGCTGCAGTTAACACACTGGCATTTACACTTACATTTATGTTTATAGTATCAATAGTTAATTTTAAAGTGATGATGCTATCGCAGCCAGCGGCATTGGGAATAATAAAACTTGCAGTATCTACACTCATAGTATAAGTGGTTCCATTAATCCAGGTGTAAGATTTACATGCACGAATGCTATCGGTAGCAGTAGTATTTACACAAGGAGTACCTGGCGATTTAAAATAAGGGAAAGAAACACCTTCATTAATTGTCCAGAGTGTATCGAAGTTCCAAAGAGGAAATGAATTTCGTAAACGCATTTGTGCATCTGCCAAACCAGTAACAACTTGCGATGCAGTTTGATCAATACCTATACCAGGTACAACACCAGAGGAATCTGTATTCCAATAAGAATTTATAATAGTAGCGGTATCCTGATTAGAAGCTTCGTTAGTTCCCAACAAACCACTTTTACTACCAGTGCTTCCTAAAAATTTAACAACTGCATATGTATTTTTAACTTCAGAATGATCTTGATTCCTACCAATTAAACCAGCAAGCGTAACGTTTGAAGTTGAACCTGTATAGTTAATTTTAACATTGGTGTAACAGTTGTAAACCTTATATTCATTGTCTGCAATTAATCCGCCCATAATGGTACCAAAACCGCCACTAGAATTTAAAGTAGCAGTGCTATAACATCTAGTAACGGTTGCAACGTTACTCATTCCAATTAATCCGCCAATTCTATTTCCTGTAACATTGCCAGATGCATAACATAAATCAATATTTCCAAATTGCACTCTTCCTATTAATCCGCCAGTAGCACTAGAAGAACTTGTAGAAGTTACATTTCCTGTAGCATAAGAGTTAAAAACATTTCCACCAACCGAAGATATTTCGCCAATTAAACCGCCTGCAGAACCAGCACTTGTTACGTTTCCAGCAGCATAACACTTAACTATAAAGCTTCCACTTCCAGATAAGCCACCTACTTCAGTACTTCCACTTACTGTACAGGTAGAATAAGAATTACTGGTTTCTGAGTTTCCATTTCTACCAATTAATCCGCCCACAGTACTAGAACCAGAAACTGTTCCATTAGAATAACAATTTCTAACAACACCTTGTTTATTACCAACTAAAGCACCCGTTCTACTACCACCGTTTACGGTTACACTATCTAAACCTACGTTTTGTATTACACCCGTAACTGTAGAAAAGTTTCCGAACATACCTACTCCTTGAACGCCAACTTTATTGATGTATAATTTAGAAATTACAAAGCCTTTCCCATCAAAAGAACCTGTAAAAATTGAAGAAACACTAGGTCCTATGGGTTCAAAACCCGCACCAGCATTCCAAGTACTCGTACTACTTGCATCTATGTTTTGAGTTAACACAAAATGCTTATCGAGTGCCGTATTCATTGCTTGTAATTGCGTTACATTGGCAATTTGATAAGGGTCGGCCAATGTACCCGTGCCTCCATTAAATTGTGCAAATGCAGTTGTTAGGCTAAGAATTAAAATCGTTATGGAAAGTAAGCTTAGCTTAAGAAATGTTTTCCTTTTTTTTTGTAGAGCAGTATTCATATAATTTAGATTAATGTTTCCCAAAAATATGCCGATAAAGAACTCGGGGAAATACTACAAATGATGTATTCTGAACCGTGAATCCGAAAATCTGACAGACCGAAAGACAGAAAGGCCGGTAATAAATGTAACGGCCTTACATTTTTACAAATTGTCTATCTTTCAGATTCTCGGTCTGTCGGATTTTCGGCCTTTCGGATTCACGGTCTGTCGGTCTATCGGATTTTCGAAATATCGGATTTTCGTTCTTTCCGAAATATTCCTATATTTATACAACCTAAAATATAAATTAACATGAAAAAATTACTTTTCCTTACTGCCATCGTATTAAGCATCTCTCTAATTTCTGCGAAAAAAGATCCAGAATATGTGAAAAATTGGGAGCTAAAAACCATGAACAATGTAGATGTTCAAGTAAAATGCACCATGAGAATTAACCCAAACGGACAATTTATTGGCAAAGGCATTTGCAATAATTTTACTGGTAACCTTGCTTTTGATGGCAAGAAGAAAGTAAAATGCAAAGAAAATATTGCGACTACAAAAATGATGTGTAAAGATACTGAAGCCATCGAAAATGAATTTTTATCGACTTTAAAGAACGTTGATGGGTATGAAATTGATGACGATGTACTTTATTTGAAATCTAAAAAACAAACGGTACTTACTTTTGCGAAAATTGTAGAGCCTAAGGCTGAGAAGTCGAAGAAGAAAAAATAGTAGCGGGTAGCAGGTAGCGAGTAGCGGGGAGTTTATTGCTTAGCAGTTTCGCCCTCAACTTGTTTCTTTTAACCCAAGTTCGAGCGGTCCCCAAATCCCGTTTGAACGGGACATTGCAAGTTGAGGGGTGGTGATTATATTTAGAAATTAAATTTATAAGATGAAGAAAATTTTACTAGTAGTATTATTAGTTGTTGCGGTTGCTGGTATTGCGTCGGCGCAATGCGTTGGTGGCAATAGATACAAAGCTCCTGTGTTTGGATACGATTCTGTAATGAATTTAAAATACGGACAAAACGTAACGGCTACTTCTTCTTTAATGCAAGATTTATTATTAGACATTTACTTACCAGCGAACGATACTTTTCAAAAACGTCCTATTTTATTTTTTACACATGGTGGTTCATTTGTAACAGGAACTAAGGCTGATGGCGATGTAGTATATTTATGTAGAGAATTTGCGAAGCGTGGCTATGTGTGTATTTCTCAAGATTACCGAATTGGTATGGAAGAGTTCAATACTCAATCGGCGGCCAGAGCAGTTTGGAGAGCAATGCAAGATGCACGCGCAGCCATTCGATACATGAAAGCAAATGCGAGTACTTATAAAGTAGACACCAATATGATTATTTACGGTGGATCTTCTGCTGGAGGATTTACCGCTTTGCATGCAGCATTTTTAGATCAAGCAAATGAGGTATTGCCATTAATAGATACTACCGCTTATACAGGTGTTGGAAGTACAGGACTTGGAAATTTTAGAGGAACTACTAATAACTTGCCAAACTCTTCTAATGGTATAAAGGCAGTGGTAAATTTATGTGGAGCCATAGGTGATACCGCTTGGATACAAAATAAAGACAAAAATGTAGTGGTAATAAACATGCACGGAACTGCTGATAATACGGTTCCTTATGGTACTGCCATTATTAAACTATTAAACATAATTCCTCTATTGGAGGTTGATGGGAGTTACAGCATCCATAAACATTTGGATAAAAACCGTCACGAAAATTATTTCTACACCTATTGCGGAACAGACCACGTACCATATGCAGGCACAACTCCAATGCACAGAGCATGGATGGATACTACAGTAAGATTTGTTTCTAAATATTTATATGAAAAAGTATTAAAATGTGGTAATTCAAGTATAGATGTTAGAGCAGTGGTGGATAGTAACGATTGCCCAATTACTGGAGTAAATACAGAATACCTTACCGAATCATTTAAACTTTACCCTAACCCAAGTTCAGGTGATGTAAAAATTGAGCATTCATTTATCGGAAAGTCGATTTGTACTGTATATAATGTAAACGGACAAAAAATTGCGACGATACCGATGAAAGAAAACGAGAACATTGTGGACATTTATGGCTTAGAAGAAGGAATGTATTTAGTTAAAATTGAAAATAACTCACAGACCTATCTACAAAAACTGATTATTCGGAGATAATCAATTTTGTTTTCTTGAGAAAGCTGGTTATGAGCTCATACGAGCGCATAATCTACATACATTTCCTAGTGTGAATATTTATTTCTACCTTTGCGCCGCAAGCAAGTGGCTTGTATTTAAATATATATAACATTTTATGAACCCATTTGAACAATTGGGTGTCAGTCCGAAAGTTGTACAGGCAATTTCAGAAATCGGCTTTGTCTCGCCGACGCCTATACAGGAACAATCAATCCCCGTATTATTAAAGGGAGATCGCGACTTTGTCGGTCTGGCACAAACAGGAACAGGGAAAACTGCCGCTTTTGGTATCCCACTGTTGGAACAGATAGATCTTCGCATCAATGCTCCGCAAGCCTTAATCTTATGCCCTACGCGTGAGTTATGTTTGCAGATTGCGAACGATTTAACAAATTTTAGTAAGCACCTTGGCAATGTTAACATTGTAGCCGTGTACGGTGGTGCAAGTATTGTAAACCAATTACGCGACATTAAGCGTGGTGCACACATTGTGGTAGCAACACCTGGTCGTATGCTCGACGTAATTAATCGAAAAGCTATCAATTTCTCGGAAGTGAAATTTGTAGTATTGGACGAAGCAGATGAAATGTTGAATATGGGCTTCCAAGAAGACATCAACAGTATTTTATCAACTACTCCAGACGAAAAATTCACTTGGTTATTTTCTGCAACGATGCCTACAGAGGTTCGTAGAATTGCAGCGAAATACATGGACAATCCATTTGAACTTACAGTAGGTACAAAAAATACAGGTAACGTAAACATCGAGCACGAGTATTACATTATTCGTCCGCGCGATAAATACGCAGCCTTAAAACGTATTGTAGATTACAATCCAGATATTTTTGGAATTGTATTTTCACGTACAAAAATTGAAACGCAAGAAATTGCGGAAGCATTAATGAAGGATGGTTACAACGCCGATTCTTTGCACGGTGATTTATCACAGCAACAAAGAGATCGTGTAATGAAACGTTTCCGCGATAAATCTTTGCAAATATTAGTAGCTACTGATGTTGCAGCAAGAGGTATAGACGTGGAGAATGTTACGCACGTAATTCATTATTCATTACCAGATGAAATGGAAAACTACACTCACCGTTCGGGCCGTACGGCACGTGCTGGTAAGTCGGGTATTTCTATGGCATTAATCACTTCTAAAGAAGTTGGTAAAATTCGCCAGTTAGAAAAAACACTTGGTAAAAAATTCACTTTAGCAGAAGTACCAACAGGTTTTGATGTTTGTGAAAAACAGTTATTCTCATTAGTACACAGAGTACATAATGTAGAAGTAAACGATGCACAAATTGATCAATACTTACCACGTATTTATGCGGAGTTTAATGACATGAGTAAAGAAGATGTAATCAAAAGATTTGCATCTTTAGAGTTCAACCAATTTTTAGAATATTACAGAAAAGCACCAGATTTAAATGCGAAAGCAGATGATACGGTAAGAGCTGAGCGTGGTAACATGCGTAGTAGTTCTGCCACTCATACTCGTTTATTTATAAACTTAGGATCGGTGGATGACTTTACACGTGGAGATATGTTGGGTTACATTTGTAACACTGCAAACATTAAAGGTGATAGAGTTGGTAAGATTGATATTAAAGGTGTATTCTCATTCTTTGAAGTAGAGAACGAAGTTTTGGAACAAGTACAAACAGGATTTAAAAATGCTGATTACTCGGGAAGAAGTGTACGTATTGAAATTTCACAAGATGGAGATCGTAGAGACCGCGGTGAAGGTGGTGGTGGAAGAAGTGGCGGTGGAGAACGTAAATCATACGGAGGCGGAAGTCGCAGTGGTGGTGGAGATCGCAAATCATATGGTGGCGGCGGTGGTCGTAGCTATGGTAGTGGCGGTGGAAAATCATACGGTGGTGGCGGAAGCAAATCATATGGTGATAAAGATCGTAGTAGCCGTGGTGGCGACAGAGATCGTCCGGCTGGCAACAGTCGCACGGGAAGCAGTCGCAGTGCCGGTAGCGGTAGCAGCGATCGTGCACCACGCAAACGTAGCGACGACAGCGGTAAAGGCGGTCGTTGGTAAGAATTTTCTTTGAGAGCTCGTTAAATATGACCATCCCTACCCGGGGATGGTTTTTTTTATTTCTTGAATTTGTAAGAGAGTGTACCCAATGATGTTTTTAACATCGCAGTGTAAATTCCCGTTGGAATTTCAGGCACGTAGAGGTCGAAGGTATTAATACCTACTTGCAACTTTTTATCTTCAGTTACAATAACTTTTCCGCTTATATCTATTATTTGCAATTGCGCATCCGCTATACTCGGTGTTTCTATGGCAAATGAAATTTGTCCCTCGCGAATTACATGATTGTTAAATTTAATTTCTTTGGTTTTAAAAGATGCTGCAACTAAATCAGAATATGTACTCGAACCATCTACATCAATTTGTTTTAATCGGTAGTAATTAATACCCGCGCTAGGCTGTTCATGTTTAAATTTGTATTCAGTAAGCTCAGTCGATTTTAATTTTCCCTTCACTGTTCCTAACAACTTAAAATTACTACCATCTACAGAATGCTCTATTTCAAACCGATCATTGTTATACTCTGATGCGGTTACCCATTTCAAATCTATGGTATTTTGTTGCGTTGCTTTTGCTGTAAAACTACTCAGTGTTATTGGTAACACAGCATCGTTGCGCGTATACCAAATTGGGGAAGTCCAAGCTTTGTGTCCATCGGCTTGTGTAACGACGATATAATAATAACGAGTACTTAAATTTGATAGTGCATTATGTGTATAGGTTAATGTATTGGTATTGCTAACACTAGTAAGACTTGTTGGGACAGAACCACTACCTGGCACACCAGACATTAAAGCAATAGTACTTGCGGTTTCTCCATCAACATCACTTAAGGAAACATTGATTGTTGGAGTGCCTGCCTGAGTAGTTGTACTGCCCATCGGTTTATTACCAATGGTATAGGTTATTTTTAAATTGTAATCATCACTCGCATAAAATCTCATGTTTCGATAAGCATCGGCAATATTTGCTTTGGTTAAGGAAGTAGCTAACACAACTGTTCTCCCCTGTGTTGTTCTACCAAAAGTTGTATTATGGTTATCGTGGTCGATTGTTGGCCCTACTTTATATCCTAATTTTAATAGATCTGTATAGCGTGCGTTATCATCGGATGAAGGAGGATTTGTATATGTTGTATTTGTTGAAGTTGAAGGCCCATTACGCATTGCAACCCCAACTACAGCATCATCCCAAACAGAATTGTATGCGTTCGTAAAAATACCATCGAAATCGGAAGAGTTAGGATGCGCAAGTGTTGCAAATGCACCAGCTTTATTTTTTATAATCGGATACAAACTTGTATAATCTCCTTTAGCCACAAGAATTTGATAAGCCCCGGGATTCCATCCTATGAGTGAATCGAACTCGTATATTAAAAAATGTCCACCGGTAGAAATTGTACCCCACTCTACCCCATACATACATACGAATGTACCATCTTGATTGGCTGCAGCTGTTTCATTTTTCAGGTTTGTCCAATTTGCCAAACTCATATTGGTACTCTCATTATGGTTATGCTCAGAAATACCTAGAAAATGCATGTTCAACGATGATTTAGCATAGGTATATGCTAATGCTGCAGTTGCAGAATTTCCGTCGTTGTTGCCATCAGAATAACCTGTATGCGCATGCAAATTTCCGAAATAGAAATTATAGGTTTGTGCATTAGCGAAACTAATCGTGAATAATAATGTTATAATCGTTAATATTCTTCTCATGTGAATTTAAAACTTACAAATATACGTAAATAGAGCAAATCCAATACCAATAATACTCCGTACATCTAATAAATTAAAGAATTAATAACATGAAAACAATACTCATTATACTAAGTTTAATTTGCAGCATTCCATTAGTGAGTGCATGCCAACAAAAAACAAAAAAGAAAATGGAACAGAACGCTAAGTACAACAAGCTAAACGATTACGAAAAAAAGGTGCTCTTAGAAAAAGCTACAGACCGCCCTTATACAGGTGAGTATACCGATAATAAAAAAACGGGTACTTATATCTGTCGCCAATGCAATAATCCCTTATACGAGAGCAAAGACAAATTTGATTCGCACTGTGGCTGGCCAAGTTTTGACGACGAAATTAAAGGCTCTGTAAAACAAATTCCGGATGCCGACGGCATGCGCGTAGAAATTGTATGCAACAATTGCCAAGGGCACTTAGGACACGTATTTATGGGCGAAGGATTTACGAGCAAAAATACTCGCCATTGTGTGAATAGTACTTCGATGGTGTTTGTGGAGGTTGGGAAAGAGCTGCCGGCAGTGATAAAATAAATTGTGAGTTGTGAATTGTGAATTGTGAGTTGTGAGTTGTGAATTGTGAATTGTGAGTTAAGCAGAGCTGTGCAAGTTAGCACCCATTAGCACACTAGCACACTAGCATACCAGCACACTAACTACTGTCTCACGATCACATACACATCTTCGTTATCCTTCTTCATCATGTATTTCTCGCGGGCGAATTTTTCGAGGTCGTTTTGGTCGGTGCTTAATTCCTTAATGTCGTTGTTTATTTTCTGGATGTCTTCTTTATAATATGCCTTGTTTTCTTTCAAGGTATTTAACTCCGATATGTGTTTGTATTGAGAGAAAATATCGTTACGATCAAACAACAACATCCATACTAAAAAAGCAAGTAAGCTCATGTAGTATTTATTTTTAAAGAAACTAAGAATCGACTTCCACATTTTTTTTGACATTAAAAAAGGCAAATGACCGCTTGATCATCTGCCTTAGTTTTAACCACAAGCGGGTTTCATGTTTTATGTTTCTAATACAAAGAAAAACATATCCTCTTGAACATCAAGATTAATGTTTTCCACATATTAACATCAAATGTACAGAATTTTAATTTAGAACTACAAATATTTTTTTTCGGCACAAAATAATTAATACGATCCGTGGTATTTTCTGAGCAACCATTCTGCAGTAATTAATGCCAACAACAAAAAGAAAATCCATTTTAAATTTATCAATTCATCTGTTTTTTTCTCTTCGTAAGAAATGGTTTTATAACGATCTGTATTTAATAATTCTTCTGCTAATTTATCATATTCATTTGCTGCGAAAGTCTTGCCCCCACTAAGTTTGGAGTACATACGTAATACATCAAAATTTGCGGTTGTATTTAGTTCTTCTAAATTATTTTGCATGATGCTGAACCTCCCTTTTGCATTGTACTTATTGTTTGCAAAAACACATTCTGCTTGGTATGAATATTCTCCAGCTGGTAGTTCTGAGAGTTCTAATTCGTATGCTTTTTCGGTTCTAGAAAATACATAGTCGAAGTTTTTATTCTGCTCATTTCTCAAACTCATTTTTAGTTCGGGAGTATTTACTAATTCGTAACTATCGTTGTATAACTCTGCTTTGAAATATACTTTTTCGCCTTGTTCAATTTTATATGACGGCATAGTCACTCTAAATTTTCGTTTGTCGTCTTTAGAAGATAAGTACTGTACAATTTTAGAATTTAGTTCATTAAATAATTCAGTATTACCGGAGGTCCGCATATTTTGAATACGCCATTTCCACAAACCTTCTGCGCTTAATATTGCGTACTTGCGTTGCCCATCGTTTCCGAAACTCAACAAGGGTTGTTCGCTTATTACCGAGCCAATGCGCTGTACAAATAAAGATTGCATGGCATTAGACGATTTGTAATTGCCAAAAGGAGCAGTTAGCGGTGGCAATTCTTTTAACAAATCTGCCCATTCAGTACTCAATACAAAGCCTTGGAAATCGCCTTGTTTTACGGCTAATACTTCGTTTGAATTGGCTTTAGAGTTCAATATTTTCAAGCCAAAGGGCAACCGATTGTATAAATCTAAATAGCTCTGGTTACCTAAAATAATCCAACACGGTATGTTTTGCTTTTCAATGCTGGCAAATAAATTACTCATACTGGCAATTGAACTGGGAACTTGATGTAGTATTAATAACTGATATTTATTGAGCTGAGATATGTTGAATTCATCGGCAATAAATAAATCTACATTATAGTTTTCGTTAGTTGAGATGGAGTTTTTAATGGCCGATAAATCTGGATGGGCTGCGGCGGCAATTAATGCAATCTGCTGTTTATTCTCAATTACATCAATATAAAAATCCCTGGTATTGTTCTTAGTATTTTTTTCTCCAGGTAATACACTTGCCTTAAGCGTATACTTTTGCATGCCCGCTTCGTTGGCGTTTAATATGGCTTGTAGGTTTAATTGCTGGTTGTTGGTAGTGATGGCTTGTTTAGCAGTCCAAACTACCTTGCCTTTATGTTCAATGCTTAATTGTGTGTTATTATTTTTAAGATCAAATGCATTCAATTTCATCTCCAATAAAAAATCATTTTTCAAATACACAATATCGTTATGTATTAAATTGATGATGCGTAAATCTCTCTGCGGGGTAGAGTCGCCCATTAACACTGTATACACTGGGCTTTGCACCTGGCGAATGTACGACTCGGGCTCGGCTCCGGCGTTATGCAAACCATCACTTGCCAGCACTACTGCAGCTAAGTTTCTGTTTTTATATGTATTCAGCATTTCTTGAAACAGCAAAGAGAGGTTCGATTTAGTTTCGGTGTACTCTATTGTTTTCGAATCTTCGAGTGTTGCTCCTAATGAAAGGTCTTTTACTTCAAACTTGGCTGACAATTTATCAATAAATTCCTTTCTGTTCTCCAAGTATTCTTTCTGATAAAAGTCTTTATTCTTGTTGAGTAAAATAGAAGAAGAATTGTCTTGTGCTACCAGTACGATTGGTTTTTCGTAGTTTAATTTATTTCGAGTAATAAGTGGTGAGAATAAAAATAAGGCTATTAAAAAAACAAACAGCACTCTAAAAACACTGAGTATTTTTTTTATTGAGGAAGGAAATTTGGTTTCAGTTCTATATAAAAGTGCAGCATACCCAATGGCTAATGCTGCACAGAATAGTATCCATACAATTGAAAAATCTTGAAAGCCGATGTTCATTCTTAGATAAACGTATATAATATTACATTAGCATTCCGCCACAAACAGAAATGGTTTGCCCATTTACATAAGCACCCATATCTGAAGCTAAGAACAATGCTACATTGGCTACATCTTCAGTTTGGCCCATGCGTTGTAATGGAATTAATTTGTTCCATCCTTCTACTACATCTGTAGGTAAAGCATCTGTCATTTCGGTACGAATAAAGCCTGGAGCAATCGCATTGCTTCTGATGTTTCTTGAACCTAATTCTTTCGCTATTGATTTGGTAAATCCGATGATACCTGCTTTTGAAGCCGAGTAGTTACCTTGCCCAGCATTCCCTTGAACTCCAACTATAGAGCTCATATTTATAAATACACCGCTTCTTTGTTTCATCATTGGCTTAGAAGCTGCTTTGGTAATGTTGAATACTGATTTTAAGTTGATGTTGATTACAGCGTCCCATTGCTCTTCACTCATGCGCATTAACAAGCCATCTTTTGTAATACCGGCATTGTTCACTACAATGTCAATCGTTCCAAAATCGGCTACAATTTGATTTATCAATTCTTCTGCCGCTTTAAAATCTGATGCATCCGAACGGTATCCTTTTACTTTAGTACCCGCGTTCGCTAACTCTTTTTCTAAGGCTTCGCCTTGCTCTACAGAAGAAAGATAGGTGAAAGCAACATTCGCACCATGCTGTGCAAATACCTCTGCAATTTTTTTACCTATTCCTTTAGAAGCACCGGTGATGAGTGCTGTTTTTCCTTGTAATAATTTCATAATGTTAATTTTGATGTACGAAAATAGTTATTTTTTTAAAAGCTAAGCTGCATCAACCGTAAAATAAAACACAGAACATTCACCTGCAACACTTTCAGCCCATATTGTTCCGTTGTTTGCCTCCACAAATTCTTTACATAATAACAATCCTAAGCCACTCCCCTTTTCGTTTGCAGTACCCATATTTATTTTTTGCTTCACCCCAAACAACGACTCTAAGGTTTCTTTTGTCATGCCTGTTCCCGTGTCTTTTACAGAAACTTGTAATTTATTACTATTTATAATTTGAACATCAATAGTAACAATTGCGTCATTATTAGAAAACTTAATGGCATTCGACAGTAAATTTCTGAAAATAAAATCTAATTGATCAGCATCAGAATAGGCAATATAATCGTTTGTATTTTGATATGTAAACTCAATGTTCTTCAGTTTTCGGTTTACTTCGAAAAACTCAATATTTTTATCAAGGATATACTTTAACTGCACTTTTTGAGGATTCGTTTTAATCCCTTTAATTTGACTTTGCCCCCATTTCAAAATATTTTCTAAGGTCTCTAATGACATGCTCGTTTGTTTCCTCAGAGTTTCTAGCAAAAACCTTTTTTCATCTTTAGAAATCTCATCTCCTTCTAGATCATTTATCAAGCCCAACACATTATTAATGGGCGATTTTAAATCGTGTGCGATGATAGAAAGTAGTTTATCACGTACCTGAATCGATTTCAATAATTCTTTATTTATAATTTTACGTTTACGCGAGTTATACGCAACAATTCCTAATGAAAACAAGGATCCGCCAATTATTAAAATAGCAATAATTTGATTTGAACGTTGTTTTTGGTTTGTAATTTCAAGTTCTTTTATTTCTACTTTAGATTTTTCTAAATCATAATTCGATTCAAGCAATTCTATAGCACTCGTATTTTCAATGCTCAAAACAGAATCTTGGTACTCATGAAACTTTTCCAAGGCATCTATTGCAGATTTATAATCTTTCTGTTTTTTATTGATCACATATAATGATTGATAAACTTCTACCATTAAATGCTTTTGGCCCATTTGCTTCGCTAAATCTAATACCTTGTAGTAATATACTTTAGCTTTTTCAGGCTCATCCTCTTCATATAAAATAGCGATGTTATAAAGCACTCTGGCCTCGTCTTCTAGCAACCCATATTTCTGACTTACTGCTAATGATTGGTTATAATAATTTATAGCCAAATCAATTTTATTAATATTTGAATAAGCAATCGCTGTATTCATTAATAGCGAGACTTTTGTGGTTTGTCCGTTCGTAACTTTATCAGCAACTTTTAAGCCTCTGTTGAAATAATACAAAGACCTATCGTAATCTCCCATTTTGCCATATACAATTCCTATGTTATTACATAAGTTCAAAAAAGTCTTGGATATACTGTCGGGCATTAAGGTTAATGCTTTAAAGAAATAGTTATTGGCTTTCTCTAATAAATCTAACTGCGAATTGGTTGAGCCTAATGAAATATATGTTTGTATAATTCCTTCTTTATTTTTTATTTGTTCATTCATTTTAAGAGAGCGCAAGAAATAACTAGTGGCTTGTTTATAATTTCCTGTTTTAGCTTCAATAACTCCCAATGCATTATAAGTGGTGGCAATTCCTATTTTATAATTTGCATGGTAAAAATATTCAAGTGCTTTTAATTCTGATGATTTAGCTTCGGCAAACATCCCTCTGTAAGATTTCATTCTACCTTCACAACTGTACATTAAACCCAAGGATTTTGAATCGTCCATTTGAGTAGCTAATTTCTTGCCTAAATCGATATAAAGTTGAGCCGAATCTATGTTTTCTACTATAAATAAGGTAATGAAATCCTTATAAACATTAATTTTGGAGGTGTCGTCTTTTGCTTTTGCTAGGTTAGCACGTAACTCTTTTTCTTTTTCGGAATTGGCATAAGTAAATTGGCTTATAACCATTAAAAGGAACAGGGTGGCGATTCTATACATATTATTTCATAAGGTATTGAAATATATAAAAAATTGTTGATTAAATACAAATTTGCGAATTAAAGTTTTTGTTGTAATTTGGGTTATACACCTAAATCATTCACATGGAATCTAACTTAATTACCACCCTATTTCTCCCATTAGCTTTGGGAATTATCATGTTAGGACTTGGACTGTCGTTAACATTAGAAGATTTTAAGAGAGTAATCATATATCCCAAAGCCATATTTATTGGCTTAGTATGCCAAATGGTATTATTGCCAATTATTTGTTTCGGCATTGCAATCTTTTTTAATTTACCTCCAGAATTAGCAGTAGGATTAATGCTTTTGGCTGCATCACCCGGTGGTGCAACGGCTAATTTATACAGCCATCTCTCTAAAGGTGACGTGGCACTTAACATTAGCCTCACAGCAGTAAACAGTTTACTTACTCTATTTACCCTACCCTTCATTGTAAACTTTGCCATAGGTTATTTCTTAGAATCGGGACAAGTAATACCAATGCAGTTTAAAAAAGTTATGGAAGTATTTGCAATTGTATTAGTGCCAGTAACCATTGGTATGTTTGTACGATCTAAATCACCAAACGTTTCAACTAAATTAGATAAACCAGTAAAAATTATATCTGCAGCATTTTTGATATTAATAATTGTAGCCACCATTGTGAAAGAAAAAAGTCAGATAGCATTGTATTTCCAACAAGTGGGCTTAGCCTCTTTGGTATTTAATATTTTAAGTATGGCTATGGGTTATTACATTCCCTCATTTTTTAACATCGCAAAAAAACAAGCTATTTCTATTGGTATGGAGATTGGTATTCATAACGGCACACTAGCTATATACATTGCACTTAGTGTAATTGGCAATAGCACCATGAGTATACCGCCAGCGGTGTATAGTTTGATAATGTTTTTTACTGCGGCTGGGTTTGGGTACCTTGTTAGTAGAAAAAAATAATTTTATAATAAAGTTTTTCTACTAATCCTTTAAATTTTGAAATCCAAAAGTTAGTTAACAATTCTGCATTTAATTTTGAATTGCTACGGATTAAACAGCTTGCTCTTAAATCAATTCATAACACCTTTGGCTTTCAAAATTTTAAAGGATTAAGGGAATATTCGCTAATTAGGTTACAGCTTATAAAAAGATGCAACCTAGTAAGCCTTCTCCATCAATACTGTAAATTTTAAAATAAAATCTTCTTTTTTAATCTTTTAAATTTTATAATAAAAAAGCTAGCTGCTGTTTGCTTTCTATTTTTAATTGCTACGGATTATACAGCTTGTATTCTATAAAATTAATTGCACGTTTTTATTCTAAAATTTTAAAAGATTGAGAGAGGTAGTTTAATAAGTTAC
>CALRTZ010000060.1:0-15419 GCA_943371235.1 Sphingobacterium thalpophilum
CTAAACTTATTAATTGGATACCCGCTGTACCACTCGTAGCTGAAGTGTTTTCAATTCTCAAGAACTTGCCCGAACCGTTAAAACTTCCATCAATAATCACTCTATCAGTTCCGTTTAATCTAATTAAACCTCCCACAAAAGAACCCGATATAGTTCTTAAGGTATCTGCATTCGGACGAATGGTAATTTTATATCCACCTGCACCTGTTTCAGCAAATGCATTTAAGCCATGTAAGCCTGTTTCAGATATGTTTGTTTTTACTACAATGTTTACATCACCCGATAAAATATTATTATTGATGTGCTCGAATATACTCGCATTGCCCGATAAAGATTTATAGGTTTCTGCAGTTCCCACCACAAACGTTCCAGAAATGGTATTTGCAATTCTATACACATTCGGCGTTCCCAATACAGGGAAGTTTCCTGCGGTTAAATTTACATTCGCTGGATCGTCTGTTAATTGCAATGGTGCGTTAATAGAGGCTGCACCCGAAACATCTTGAGCCACTACAAAATATTGTATGATGCTATTTACTGCAACGGCTGTATTTAGTTTGCTGTAATCAATTACAAAACCAAATGGCGAACTTGTATTTGATGCAGTTACGTATTTCCAACCATCTGTTGCAGAAGTGTTGTCAACATACGTATCTGCATTTGTACTTAGTTTATAATATAATCTTGGTCTGTTTGCAGCAGAAGTATCTACTCCTGTTAAATCTACAATCGTTGCAAAATTTGTTAAAGTATAATTTGATGTACTTAAAGTGTTTAAAATTGGTGCAAACGTAATTGTTGGACCAGAAAAATCTCCCGCATTTTCATACGCACCAATAGTTGGCGCTGTAGTGCTTCTGCTCGCTCCAAGTAAATCTGTAGTAACCGTTACTAAAGGTGTACCTGCTGCTACTAATGGTGAACCAACTTTTGGAATTACGTTTTTAATCCCGTTAAACATCGGATTTCCATCTATACTGTTTTGATCAAACAGGCTTGTGTTAACTGTTTTCCAAGCTGCTAAGTTTGCACCTTGCGTAGTTCCCCATTGTCCATAAATAACGCCTGCATTTCCATTAAAGTGATTATAATTTGAAGTAACCGTACTTGTATTGGTTGCAAGGTTTAATAAAATTCTTGTACCTGTACCACTAACTCTGTTAATGTTAAACGAATTGTTTATTAATTGAACATTGGTAGCAGCAGTAAGCTGGTATACTGCATAAACAGTTCCCGCTCCTGTTCCTCCAATATCAATAGTATTGTTATGGAACCAAGAACCATCAGATCCTGCAGTGTAAATTCCATATACAGTTCCAGATCCGCTAATGTTATAGGCAGCATTGTTATAAAATAAATTTTCCGTTCCAACTGTAGCATCAGCAGAAATATACATCAAGTATGATATAGACGTGCCGGTAAAGCCAGCAGGGAATGGCGAATGAATTTTATTGTTTCTGTATCTTAAATTACGTGTTCCTGTTGAGAAAAAAGAACCATAGAAAGTAGTAATGTTTAATGTTCTTGTCGCTCTGTTTATATCATTGTTTTCAAATAACAAACTATCTGTTCCTAATGAATAAACAGAATAAAAGTATGCGTTGAGTAATCTGTTTTTTCTAACCACGTTTCCTGCTGCAGATGTTAAATCTGCAGAATTACCACAAACTGTTAATAAATAATATCCTCCATTAAACACGTTGTTTTCTATAGTATTATATCTAAATCTTCCCGATGTTATAGCAGATGAAGTACTACCGCTCATAGCCATTGCAGAAAATGTGCTCAATGTTTTATCTTGACCAATATTTACTGTGTTTTTTCTAATCACATTATAATCACCTTCCATAATATGGATACCAAAACCCGATGCCCCAATTACATTCACTACAAAACTATCAATAGTAACATAGTTCGCTTTGTTTAATACAATACCATTGGTAGTGGTGTTTATTACCGAACCGTTTCCGTTAATAGTTAAGGTGCTTGCTGAAGAAAGTCCTGTTACATTTTGTAAAGATATACCCGTAGTATACGGACCTGCAGATGCATTCACATTTACAGTGGTGTTTCCACACACTCCATTTGATGATAAGAAAGTAGATAATGCTTGTAAATCTGCAAAATCTGCTCCCAATCCACCTACTGTTACCGTGCCTATTAAACCAGTACGTAATCCGTTTAACCTAATCGTATCGTTCACTGCATTTGCATCTATTGCGTTGTTCGGGTTGCTGGTCCAAATTTTTAAACTGTATGGTGTGTTAGCTACCACGTTAAATGTTCCAATTGTTAAAAGTGTATCAGCTCCAGAATTTACCAAGCCGATGTACGAATACATTGTTTGGTTTACCCCATTAATAGACCAATTTACATTTACAGAACTAAGTGTACTTAAGCCAAAGTTTTTAACTCTAACTGTTACCGTTGTTAACCCAGGGCATACACCTTTTGGCGATACAATGGCAAGTACACCTGCATCATCATTAGCCGGAGTAAATTCTACTGCACCAATATCTGGAGTGGTTCCACTTCTTAGGTTTCCTTTTATGTCATCTAAAACAGTTGGTATTGCCACACCCGCATCGTTTAAGGCTGCAGCATTTGGCTTTACATCATCAACTGCTAATCCAGAAATAGAGGGCTCTACGCTCACACTATTCTGATCGTAAACGCTTGACGAATATGCTTGCCAATCTGCAAGAGTTACTCTTGCTGCAACATGGAAGGCAACATTTTTTACACCCGTTCCTGCAACTGCCGTGTTTACATATAAATCGTTGTAGTTGGTATTCGGAATAGTGGTCGATGTACCAAAATACATACAGTATTTTGCACCAGTTCCTCCTTTGCTAATCGAAAATATATTGTTTTTTAATTCTATACCCGTAGCCAATGTTATTTGATAAAAGCCATAACACAAACCAGCGGTAGCACTAGGGTTATCTATATGTACGGTATTATAATAATATTTCCAATGGTCAGAACCAGAATTATAAATTGGGTATTGTGATCCTGTGGTGTTTGCATTGTAAATTGCATTGTTTGCAACAATGTTTTCTGTGCTAGCCGTTGCATCGTTTGCTGTAGAAAATATTCCATAGAAAACAGCCGAACTACCCGCTAGGAACATATCATGTATCTTGTTTCCTTTTATTAAATAACGTTGTGCTGCACCACCAGAATAAATACCATAGTAAGTAGTAGCAACTATTGTTCTATTTTTACGATGAATATCATTTCCTGTTATTTGTGTACTGTCTACCCCGAATAAATACATCCCATAAAATGCATGGTCTCTGATAGTATTATTTCTAATAATATTACCTTTCATGTTTGCAATGGTAGTAGTACCGTACAACATTATACCATAATATCCTCCACTAATATTGTTGTTTACAAAAGTATTATAAGAACCTGTGGTTGCTGTGGTTGCTGAAGTTGTTGAACCCGAAACAACGATACCTCCCAGACTTGTGGTGGTTGCAAATGTTTGGTCGCCTCTTATAGTACAGTTCTTAATAGTATTAAAACTTGCTGCTCCCATAGAAACCACAAAACCTTTGGTTGATGATGAGTGTGCTTCTAAAATTAAGCTATCAACCGTTACATAATTTGTTCCACGTATTTGTAAAATATAATCGGGCTTACCAGATAATAACGTGTCAATAATTGTAGCACCTCTACCGTTAATGGTTATGGTATTTACACTGCTCGAGCCAGATACGTTTAAGAAGTTCAACGAACCAACGTAAGTTCCCGGATTAACATTTATTACAACAGGCCCTGCAATTCCACAACTAAATGCTCCGTTTAGTTGTGCTATAGAATTGAAGTTTGTAGAACTGTTTGGTAGAGTTGCGTTTAAAGTATAAGTACCCGCTGCAAGAATTGGTCTTGGCGAAACTTTTATAGCTGTTGAATTAACCGTAACAGAACTACAGGTTACTTTGCAACGATAATAGGTTATAGCTGTTAAGTTTGTTGTATATTTCTGGGTTGTTCCTAATGTAATATCCGTCCAAGTTACACTGTCAGCAGAACTTTGCCATTGGTAAGATAATCCTGTACCTATAGTACTACCTGTTAGATTTAAATCAAAATTTGTACTCGGACAAACCAAATTTGAAGTTGCTACTGCAGTACCTGCATTTGGGGGAGCCACACATGGTGTAGCGGGAGTTAACGTAACTGTACCCGTAAACCATCTTGGTGTGTTTCCTAATACTCCGTTCCCAGAGGTAAACGTTACAGAGTAACCTATATTAGCACCACTAATCTGATTTTCTCCTACTCTTAAATTAATTCCGCTTTGCGAAAATATACTCGGAGTACAAGTCCCTGCTCCTGTTCCACTATATCTAATATTTGTAGTTGATTCTATACAAAAGCGATAAGTTGTTGCATTTGGAATTAAAAAATTAATACCCGAAATAACTGGGACAATACCGTCTGCTGGTACAGATAATGAAGCATTAGTAGCTATTAGTGTCCAGTCTGTTGTGTTTACACTAGGTGTAGCACCAGATAAAGATGTTGTAGAATACCATAATCTAACTGTTGCTCCGTTACTTGCCACTAAAAACTGATGTGATATATCTGTTAAATTATACGGGCTTCCACTATTGTTTTCAATTACAAATGTTATACCTGTATTGCCTGATAAACCATTGCCACCTGTATAACCAGTACTTCCAACTTGTGTGCTTAAGGTAACTTGAGCATTCGCAAATTGTACAGCAGTAGTAAATAATATTAATAATACTGTTTTTAAAAATGAGCGTAGTTGTGTTTTCATATTACGAGTGTTTGAATTAGCAATTTATGAAATAATTTCCTTACAATAAAAACATTTAAGTGTTTTGTGTTAAAAACATTTAATAATTAAGATAAATAAACTTAATGATTATAAAAGAAATAAAAAAAAGCCCCCCTTGATTACTCAAGGGGGGCTTTTTATTATTTAGTTTTTATAACTATTTCTTAGCTATGTCTACTATTCTGATGTAAGCAACCTTACCATCAACGGTTAAGCGAACCATGTACACACCTGAAGCGGTTTGTAAATCTTCGTTTTTGTAGTCGAATGTATATGCACCAGCAGATTGTGTTTCACCTGTTAAGACGTTTGCCACTCTTCTGCCAATCATATCGTAAACTTCTACTGTTACGTCGTTTGCATTTTCTGGTAATACATATGAAATTAATGTTTGACCAGCAAATGGGTTAGGTGCTGCACCTAATTTAAATATTTCAGCAAAGTCGTTTCCTAAACCTGTAACTATTACCGTTTCTGTGGTAGTAGCTCTACAACCTGTAGCTACGTTTGTTACTGTTAAAGTAACGGTGTAAGTACCTGGTGTAGTAAACACGTGTGTAGGGTTTGCCAATTGCGATGTATTTGCAGCAGATGTTGGATCACCAAAGTTCCAAGCAAACTGTAAACCTGCTGTTGCTGTTGCTAAGAACACTACCGACTGACCATTTGATCCATCTACAGAGAATGTAGAGATAGGAACTGGTTTGTTAGTAAATGCTACTGCATCAGACGATACGCAACCAAACGAATTTGTAACGATTACCGAGTAAGTACCCGCCAAATTAACTTTTATGGTTTGTGTAGTTGCACCATTGCTCCATAAGTAAGTAGATCCAGCATTTCCTGCATCTAACGTTACCGTGTCACTAGTACAGATATCTCTATCGTTTCCTAAGTTAACAACTGGTAATGCGTTGTTTGTTACAACGATGGTATCTCTAGCTGCACAACCATCAGCATTAGTTACAATAACTACATAAACTCCAGCAGTTGCTGTTCTTACTGTTTGTGTAGTTGCACCTGTGTTCCATAAGTAACTTGCGAAACCAGCACCTGCATCTAATGTTACTGAATCTGTAGGACATTTTGCTTTATCAGCACCCAATGATACTACTGGCAATGGTTTGCTTGTAATTATCATTGTATCTCTTCCCACACAACCGTCAATATTTGTTACTGCAACTGAGTAAGTACCTATTTGAGTAACCGTAATTGTTTGTGTAGTTGCACCATTACTCCATAAGTATTGTGCTCCAGGGTTACCTGCGTCACACACTACTGGTGTACCAGCACAAATTTGTACGTCAGGACCAATATTTACAGTTGGAGCTGTATAATTTAAAATCCTAACAGAGTCAATTGTTGTACAACCAGCAGTGTTTGTAACCGCTACAGTATATACTCCAGCAGAACCTACATTTACTGATTGTGTTGTAGCACCATTACTCCATAAATAAGTAGCACCTGCGTTACCTGCATTTAAAGCAGTAGTAGAACCAGCACATACATAAACTGTATCTGCACCTAAAGATGCTGTTGGAGCCACAACTTGTGTTATCACAATGGTATCTCGGCCAATTAAACCTGCTTGGTTTGTTACCGCCACAGTATAAGTAGCACCCACAGTAATATCAATTGTTTGTGTTGCAGCACCTGTGCTCCAAGAGAACGTAGAACCTGCATTACCTGCATCTAATGTAATAGTTGATCCAGTACATAAAACCCTATCTGCTCCTAATGTAACAGTTGGTGGAGGCACTACATTTACTAATACAGTATCAACACTTGTACATGTACCATCATTAGCTGATGCATAATATGCAAAAGAACCTAATGTTGGGTGAGTTGGAGTAGTTAACGTTGACCCAGAAACTGGTGCAGTTAATAAACCACCTGTCCATGTAACAGTAGCTGTAGATGAAATTATTGGTAAATTCGGGTTGATAAATCCTATAGAAACTGGAGTCGCTGCAGAAGCAGTAACCCAATTCGAGTTATTATTTGCATCAGGACCTTGTAATGTTGCCCCAGCAATACCTGATGGACTTACAACACCTGCTCCAGACCAATCTGCACCCGTTACGCCTGTTGCCGTAGTAAATGTATAACCATTTGTAGCTACTGCATCTACAATTACACCTGATGCATCTTTCAAAATCATACCCATACTAGTTCCAGATCCTGGGAAGAATCCACCAGTTGAGATGTGGTATACATGGTTAATTGGATCGTCTGTACCACCCGTAGTAGTATGTAATATTACCGTACCTCTTGGTGGCACAATTGTTCCCGGAGGGAATGTATACGATACTGATGAAATACCAGCAGCTTGGAATGTATAACCTGAAAGGTTTGCAGACGCTGTGCTTAAGTTGGTAAACTCAATGTTATCGTCGTAGTCAGCTGTATTTAAATATGGAGGCCACGTACATTGTGAACCATTAGTATTACAACCACCTGTATAGTTAAAGAAGTTAAACTCTGTTATCTTAAATAATTTGTCTAAGCTCGTATTCGCATTTAAAGTAGCTGTTTGACCAACTCCAATAAATTTATCAGCACCTGCAGATACATCAAAATACTCATCTTGGTATTTGTAAATCTGTGGACTATCTAATACAGATACGTTAATGTTTGGACTTACGTCTGTTGCAGTAACTTTGAATGAAATGATACCCGAACCTGCTGCTGGAATAGATACAGAGAATGTATCTGTAGTTCCAACTCTTGTCATTGCAATTGGAGTTTGAGCTGCACCTGTAATAGTGTAGTCTAAAACAACTGAGCTAACAGCTGTTGTATCTGTAACTTTTACTTTTACTACGTGCGGTACAGCAACACACTGACCAGTAGATGGAGTAAATGTTAATTTACCAAAATCTGGTGGGTAATAATCACCTGGAGGAGGGTTTTGAATATCAATAGTATAATCTTCAACCTCACCCCATGTAAATGTTCCACATGGGTTTAAGTCAATCGTGGTGGTTTCGTTCGCAATTATACGCATTCTGGTAGGACCTGTTAATGCAGTAATAGGAACCGTTAACGTACCGCTTACTGTTCTAGATGCAATGTTATTAGCCGATATTGCTTTAAACACTCTTTCTTGAGGTAAATCAAACGTACCGTTTTGGTTGTAATCGATAAACACGTTTACACTTGTTCCGTATAAGAATGCAGATGAGTTTATAATACTTACAGATATCGGTGAAGCAACACGTTTCTGTGCTGTTAAACCTGGTAAGTTTGTAAAGTCTGTATACAATCTGTTCGACAATGGGTTTGATGCGATTGGTGTATCTACACCATTCACAAACGAACCTAACTTAAACTGTCCGATATCCTCATCTGCTGTACTAGTTGCAGCAGCTGTACAATAAGGGTTTATTATTCTTCTGTTTCCTGCAGGGTTGGTGCTTGTAGCAGACGAATTACTGTTATTAATTTTTACTGATAAGATTTCACCATCGGCAAAATTACCAATCAAAGCGGTGTCCTTAATACTGTATGTTAACCATAAGTAGTTAGTGTCCACTCCAATTGCTTGGTTACCTGTAAAGGTCATGGTATCAGACAAAATTGTTTTAGTACTATCAAACTGTATTGCAGTTGATGTATTTAACGCATTGTTAGAACCTGTAAACCAAACTTTAACATTTTTAATATCCGCTTTACGTGTAGTACCAGTTAAGGCAACTTTCACTTCTGTAAGTGGAACCGCAGCTCCAAGTGAACTCATTATTAATCGGTTTGTTAAAATGGTGTTATTGTCTGTATTTCTACCAACTGTACCTGTTGTTTGTGTTAATGTATTAGATACAACCGTTACAGGGAAGTTAATTAAACGAGAACCTATTGGGCTTGTTACCGCAGGTACTTGTGCTACTCCTCCAACAGTTACAGAATTTACTACCGCATCAATAGAGTTACCTAATGTAGCGTTAGTAGCTAAATCATACGTTAACCAGAAATAGTTAGTATCTGCTAATAATGCTTGGTTACCAGTAAATGATAAAGTAGCACTTGCTGTTTTATTTACATCGTATTGTGTTGTAGTTGCAAATACATTGCTAGAACCAGTGTACCATAATTTAACATTTGTTACATCTGCTAAATTAGTTGTACCTGTCATAGACATATTAAAGTTTGTTGCAGCTAAATTGCCATCGCAACCTCTAGCCACAACCTTCACACCTAATATGTTATTATTAGTAGTGTTTGGTTGTACATCTGTTAAGATTGCATGGTAAGATGCACTCGAATCATACACTAATTGTGTAGGTAAAATTCTGATTTTGTAATCTTCCGTTTCACCCCAAGTATAAGTACCACATGAACTATTTGGTACTGTTGTTACTGTTTCAATTAATACAATTCGCATTCTTAAATATCCTGTATCAGATGTACAAGGTATGGTAAACGTAGTGGTAGTTCTATTTGGATTAGGGTTTGTTGTTGATAATGGAGTGTTTAATTGAGCTAAATCAATTGTCTCTCCAGGATCAGCAAAAGAACCGTTATTGTTATAGTCGATAAATGCTGTTGCATGTGTTGAGTATGCAGAACCAGACCAAATACGACCTAATCTTAAATTGTATTTATCACCTTTATACATCGTTGGTACAGCTACACTTGCTGTATCGTGCCAGTTGGTATATAATTGATTACTTCTTGTTCCTTGTGTTAACCAAGGACTATCTACACCATTGCTTAACAAAGTAGCTTGAGTTGCAAAATCAAATATTGAAACGTTTCCAATATCATCATCTGCTGTACTTGTTGCGTTTGATGCACAATAAGAAATTACAGTACTAATGTAATTTGTTCTTACAGTATCATCAGAACCACCAAGGTTTCTTGCGGTTAATTTAACTGTGAATGGACCTCTTGCTGTAAATTGTACAATTGGGTTTTGCGACGAATCGTTTGTACCGCTCATGTAAATCACATTGTTCGGAGTGAATTCCCATTTCCATTTATCCGGAACGTTTGATGATTGATCTGTAAAGGTTACCGAGGTTGGTGAACCACCAATATTTGGAGTAGTTGTGCTAGCGCTGAAATTAGCCACTGGTTTTTGTGGCACTAATGTCACAATGTTTACAGTATCTGTATTTGTACAAGTTCCATCGTTAATAGAAACAATAAACTGGTATGTACCAGGATTTGTTAATGTGGTTGATGGGTTTAATATGTTTGTTGCAGATAATGTTGCACCTCCAGTGCTTGTCCATGCAATCGTTCTTGGTGGATTGTATGAGAACAAGATATCTGGGCGGGTTAATTGTGTTGAACCTGTTGTGGTAGCACAAACCGCTGCCGGTGTTTGGTTATCTATGTTGTTTGTAGTAGAACTAGCATAAGTAGTAGTACTAGACTTAACATAATAAGTAGTTGTTAAACCACCCGCAGTTTGATCCGACCAACAAATAGTTACATAAATATTTGAAGTTCCGTTCCAAACAAATGGGTTTGTTAAGTTAAACGTATTTGCACCATAAGTAGGGGTGTAGTTAGCTGGGCCAAATACCGTATTACTTGGTGTTAAATATGTTGTGGTTGCAGTACCGACATTTGTACTATCAATATATAATGTAAAACCTGGTTGTGCAGTTATTGCTCCAGTTGTAGTAACTACATCAAACGTTAAAGCTGTAATTCCACCTGCAGGTAAACCTGCTGATAATAATTCTGAAGCTCTGTAAATGTGTTGACGTTTGTTACCACCCCAACCTCTATAGAAAGGAGTTGTGTTAATGTTATTTAAAGAATTATTAGTTCCTGTAGTAACATTTGTTGGAGTTGGCTTAGCATTAAACTGTACAAATGTTCCAGCGTTTACAGAATCAGAACCTGTATAACCTGCATCGATGAATAAAGAAGCATCTTTGTAAGTAGTACCAAGGTATGATTTTGAATTAGGAATAGTTGCAGAGTCATTTGCTAATAAATTCCATGAAACTTGTATGCTAGAGTTGGTTGAGTATTGAGCAGGAATGGTTCCGGTCCAAACGTTCGACGCACCTCTTGTCATGTTTATTGGAGTTTGTGAAACTCCGTTTTTTGTCCATAAAATTCTTGAACTAGCTACACCAGAAGCATCTGTAATGGTTGCCGTAATAACGTGTGGCAATGCATTACATTGGAATGTATTTGGTGTAATGCTTACGTTTGCAATAGTTGGACCAGCAAAGTCACCTGCTACTGCAGTAAACGTTCCTTCGTCTGCACCAATATCGGGCGTATTTACATTTCTTGTATTTCCATCATAATCCACTGTTACAAATGGCTCCGAAGATGCACCACCTTCTACTCTTGTTGGAGTACTTGGGTTAATGTGTAAATCGTAAGGTGCATTTAGTGTATTTAAAAACGGAACATCTTCAGATAATGAATTAGATTCAGCAGGAGCCAATCTAGATTTTAACTGATCGATGGTAGTATCCACATTTGTTCCATCCCAATAATAAGGTGTAGTATTTGTAGGAGTTGCTACTGTGTAATAAATATTGTTATTCATTAATGAATTTAAACCAGAAACCGTAGTTGACGATCTTCTTAATGCTACCGATTTGTTTGGAGCAACTGGTACAACTTTATTAATGATAATGTTATTTCTTAGATCTAAATTGGTAGGGGTAGTACCTACAAAAATACCGTCGGCACCAAAGCCATTTGCATTTGTAGTTGTACTTGTACCTGTAATGTATAAACTATTGTTATATACACTAGCGTCTGTAGAGTTAATCCACATACCTCTAACAGCAGATGCAGTAGTTGAGCTACTCCAGCTGTTTAACACGGTATAATCATGCAACATGTTGTTGTAAACTCTGTAACCAGTACCAGATAATAAGTATATACCTGCTAATGTTACAGATCTTGCAGAGTCCATTTTGTAACGGCTCAGTTCGTTTCTATAAAAATTAGTAGTATCACCACTAGCTAAATACACACCGTACAAAGTTCCACCACCTTGAGTGTAAAATCTTGTGAACTTATTGTTGTAGATATTTCTGTTGGTAGATGATCCATTAGAAAAATATGCACCCCACACAACTCCTGTACCATTAGTATATAATGAGTCAATTGTGTTGTCGTAGAAATCTAAAGAAGAACCCGCTCCAGAAGAGAAGTCATAATAACCGTATAATGAACCGGTGTGACCAGCTTTAAAGAAAATATCTCTTACTCTATTATTGTAAAAAGTTAATTTACTATAACCGGTCATGTAAAATCCGTTGTGCGATCCAGAACCTGTTGCAGAAGATCTTCTTGAACCTTCCACTACGTTATTGTGTACAATTGCATTTGTAATGGAATTACTAGCACCAACATAAAAAGCCCAAATAGAACCGTTAATGGTGTTATTTACATATTTGTTATGTCTTACGTATAAAGTTTTAGGTGCACCAGCTGGATAAATACCATACAAAGATGAAGTGCTACTAAAAGCCATATTTTGTAATGTATTACTATCTACCGTTACCACACTGCTAGTACCAGAAGCTGTTCCTAAAATGTATAAAGCATAATAGGTTGAAGTTCCTGTACTGTTTAGTGTAATGGTGTTAGAATTAAACGTTAAAGTGGTGTTTGTTCCACCATTGTTATAAATACCATATAAAGTAGTAGTGTTACCAGTACCACCGTTTATCGTATTTCCTCTAACAATTGCTGAATCTTGGTTGTTTGTATATATACCGTAACAAGCCACAGAAGAACCTCCAAAATTTTCTACTAAATTGTTTAATATAATATTGTTGTTATCTAGAAAATTAAACGGTGCAGTAGTATGCACAAATCCATTAGCATATATTGCATGGTAAGTGTTAGAAAAAGTATTTCCAACATATAAGTTGTTTTCAGAACGTCCGCCTTCAGAGGTAACGGTTATCGCCGTACCTGTTGAGCCTAAATTCGATTGATAAATACCAATACTATAAGCATTCGCTTTATCTAAAGAAAACGTACAATTTTTAACTGTGATGTTTTTACAAGCATCTGTTGCTGTTTTCGTCAACATAATACCGTACTCTGTACGAGTTGTATTTGATGAAGCTCCAGACTGGCCAGAAAATGTTAAGCCATCAAAAGTTACATAATCAGTACCCACAACTTTAATAACAGCATCGCCATTATTTCCATAAGTGGTAGTGGCTACCGTTCCAACTTTAGCTCTAATTAAAGGATTTGTACCCGAACCAGAACGTTGGAAAATAATTGGCTTTGTTGCATCCGACGTAGTAGTCGTTAATACAATGTCTGCCGTTTCTGTAAATGTTACACCCGCTGCAACATTAAAGGTTACCCCGCCTGTACCAACACCCACAGCGTTCAAGTCTAAAACAGCTTGAGCTACCGAGAAGTAATTGTTTGCTCCAGATCCTGCGGGGTCGATTGTTTTCGTACCCGTAAGTTGAGCGTACAGACCAGATGAAAGGAACAAGCCTACTAATAATAGTATAACTGTTTTCATTTGTTTGTAAAAATTAAAACTCATAAACGATTGATTTAAGTATGGTATTATTTTATTTATTTTATTGCTATTTGCCGACAAAAGCTTTAAAAGAAACTTATGTATGGTTTTGCAATTTAGAAATTAATTATTGTGCTGCAAAAAAAATATTACAAAAAAATTTCATTAATATAATATATTCTAAAAAAAGATAATATATAGATATAAAAACCAAAAATATAAAAATTAAAAGAATAATAATCTATTTTATAACAATATTTCAAAAATAATAATTTTTCCAAAAAAATTTATAAAAATATCTAGCTTTTTGAATGATAAAACTCTTAGAGTTTAATCACAATAATTTGATAATCAATTATATATGTTTAAATAATAATTTATCTAATTATTTACCAGTTGTTTAAACATTTATATTCATATTTTATGACTGATTTGCATGTTTTTTGTATATAAATTCCTTCGAAAAAATCATTGCTTACGAAGAGTAAAAGGGGGACCTAACTATTTGTTATGTATAGCTTCCTTTTAGGGTAATCCTAAACGTGGTTTACAAATTCGATTGTTGCTTTATTCATTCTCTGCTTGCATACTGCTAATTTGGTAATGGTCTTATGTCTATTTGGTATAAGGTTTATACTTACCTTACACTGGGTAGTTAGAGGTAATAATCTAGCAGAGCACGGCACAAGCACGGTACAAGCACAGCGTAAGCACGGTAAAAGAACTAAGTGTGTTTGTTAGTATGTAACATAAAGATTGAAAATGGCCAATTCTTTAATCTTTTTTTAGTGATGATTTAGATAAGTATATAAAATCAAAATAAACCTTAGGTCAAAATCACCCCCTACTCCGATTCTCTTTATTCTTAAATCTGCTGTTTAGGGCATATCAAAAAGTAAAAAATCTTACCGACAAATCGTTTATAATAGCATAAGCGGAAAGTGTATAGGTATTATATTGTGGTCATTCTTGTTTACCACATCGAACATGGTGTCCAGCATCTCTTGAAAACAATACGTACAAATTATGGATTTATGTTCCACGTGGAACCTTCGTTTCAATACAATTTTAAATAATTATATTTGTAGAATGTTTCACGTGAAACATAGATGCGTTAATTGAGTTTAGTAGAATATGAATCAGAAATATAATGTGATTGTGGTGGGTGCAGGGCACGCAGGATGTGAAGCGGCAGCTGCAGCGGCAAATCTTGGATCTAAGGTTTTGTTGATTACAATGAACATGGGTGTAATTGCACAAATGTCGTGCAATCCAGCTATGGGTGGTGTGGCAAAAGGTCAAATTGTACGTGAAATAGATGCGATGGGTGGTTACTCAGGAATAATATCAGATAAAAGCACCATACAGTACAGGATGCTTAATAGATCTAAAGGGCCAGCAATGTGGAGCCCAAGGACACAAAATGATAGAATGAAGTTTGCGGAGGAGTGGAGAATTGCATTAGAGAAAACTCCTAATGTAGATTTTTGGCAGGATATGGTCACAGAGGTCAAAGTAGAAGATGGAAGAGTATGCGGAGTAATTACTTCATTGGGTGTAGAGTTTGATGCAGACGCAGTAGTATTAACCAATGGTACTTTTTTAAATGGAGTTATACATATTGGTGAAAAGAAATTTGGTGGGGGTAGAACTGGGGAGAAAGCTGCAACAGGTTTAACAGAACAATTAACGGGATTGGGATTCGAAGCAGGAAGAATGAAAACAGGTACGCCTCCAAGAGTAGATGGAAGAACGCTCGACTATTCTAAAATGGAAGAACAAAAAGGTGACGAGGATAGGGGCCAGTTTTCATTTTTAGATATTGATAGACCTGTTGACCAAAGAAGTTGTTATATTACTTATACTAATGAAGCAGTACACGAAACATTAAAAGAAGGCTTTGAAAAGTCGCCGATGTTTACCGGTAGAATACAAGGCTTAGGTCCTAGGTATTGCCCTTCTATAGAAGATAAGATAAACAGGTTCGCAGAAAGAAACAGACATCAAATATTTGTGGAACCCGAAGGATGGAATACAGTTGAAATTTATGTAAATGGTTTCTCTACTTCTTTACCAGAGGATGTTCAGTACAAGGCAATGAGATTAATACCTGGTTTTGAA
>CALRTZ010000061.1:0-15099 GCA_943371235.1 Sphingobacterium thalpophilum
ACATGTCCCATTTTACGAAAGGGCTTGGTTATTTTCTTTCCATATAAATGTACATACACTCCGTCTAATTCTAAAATATTTTCTAAACCGTGGTATTGTGCTTCGCCAGTATGGCCTTCTTCGCCTAGCACATTAATCATTACCGAAACATATTTTGCATCTGTGTTGGCTAATGGTTGGTTAAATATGGCTCTTAAATGTTGCTCAAATTGCGAGCATAAATTTCCTTCAATAGTTTGGTGACCGCTGTTATGTGGTCGTGGTGCCATTTCATTTACTAAAATTCTACCATCTTTTGTTAAAAACATTTCTACTGCTAATAAACCCACTAACTGTAGTTCTTCTGCAATTTTTACCGCAATGTTTTCAGCTTTCATGGCAATGTATTCTGATACATCTGCCGGTGAAACTAAAAACTCAACCAGGTTAGCCGTTGGATGAAAATCCATTTCAACCAAAGGGAATGTTTTGCAATCGCCGTTGGAGTTTCGCGCCACAATTACGGCAATTTCTTTTTCGAAATCAACTAATCGTTCAACTAAACTAGGTGCTTCAAAAGCTAAATCGAAATCTTCTTTGTTGCGAATAATTTGCACCCCTTTGCCATCGTATCCATCTTTGCGTAGCTTTTGTACATAAGGTAAACCCCATGCTAAATTTTCTAACGCAGCTTTATTTTCTACAAGTAAGAAATCAGAGGTTGGGATGCCATGTTCTTTCATCCATTGCTTTTGTACTCCCTTATCTCTTATCATTTTAATGATGGAAGGTTGAGGATATACTTGAACTCCTTCGTTTTCTAATTTCTCTAAAGCTTCTACGTTTACTTTTTCAATTTCTATGGTAATTAAATCGAGCGATTTGCCAAAGTTATATACTGTATCAAAATCAGTAATATCACCAACTGTAAAATCGTCGCAAATGTTTTTACAAGGAGCATTGGCATCCGGATCTATTACATGGCAAGTAACATTGTAGTTCAATGCATTCTGAATCCACATACGTCCTAATTGTCCGCCGCCTAATATTCCTAATTTTAAATTTCCGTAAAATGTTTTCATTTATGCTTCTTGCTTAACGCTTCCAACTTTAATTTTTCTTTGTAATTCTAAAATACCACCTATCAATGCTTCGGGGCGTGGGGGGCACCCTTGTATGTACACATCCACTGGAATTATTTGATCAACTCCTTTCACTACATGGTAGCCGTGTTGCCAATAAGGTCCTCCACAATTAGAGCAGGAGCCCATGCTAATTACATAGCGTGGCTCGGGCATTTGTTCGTATAATATTTTAATTCGCTCCGCCATTTTAAAAGTTACAGTACCGGCTACAATCATTACGTCTGCTTGTCTTGGAGACGGGCGCGGAAATACTCCGAAACGTTCTAAATCGAAATTGCCAGATTGTGTATCCATAAACTCGATTGCACAACAAGCCAATCCAAATCCCATTGGCCAAAGCGACGATAGGCGAGCCCAATTTAGCAATTCATCTAATTTGGTAATGGCTACTCCTTCGCGTTCTAACTGATGTGGTAATTTACTCATTCGTTTCTTTTTTTACGGCAGATCTAAATGGTGGTCGCCTTACTCCACTCGGTGCAGGTGCCGGAGTACTAGTGTTTACAACACTCTCCGCAGGCTCTAGTTTTACTTCGAGTGTAAATTCTTTAACTGTATATCGGGTATTGTTAATGGCTTCGTAAAGTTTTGCAGGAACTAATGAGTTCGAACTTGGTATTTGTATAGTGGGGCGTATCCATTCTAAATCGCCTTTACGCCACACATAAACCAAGCCAATAAGCAATATGAAAATAAATATGCTCATCTCTATCATGTTAAACATTGCCCAATTCGGAACGTTTGCCAGTAAATATTTATCAGCAAAAATAGTAGACCATGGAAATAAGAAAATCAATTCTACATCAAACAATAAAAAAATAATGGCAATAATGTAGAAACGCATGTTAAAAGGGGTACGAGAGGGGCCTTCTGTTACTTCGCCACACTCATAGGTAGAGTTTTTAATGGCATTGGGTTTGCGTTTTTGTAAGAATGCGTTAATGCCCATACCAATAAGAATAAATGCTATTCCTAAGAGCATGAATATTAATATTTTGCCGAACTCGCTTATTTCTTCGCTTCCTTGCATGTTCAAAAATAACAAAATTTAGCTAGCATTAATGCAGATTTTGAGCGATTACATAACCCGATGCCCAAGCCCA
This sequence comes from Sphingobacterium thalpophilum, assembly GCA_943371235.1. Classification (GTDB taxonomy): domain Bacteria; phylum Bacteroidota; class Bacteroidia; order Sphingobacteriales; family Sphingobacteriaceae; genus CAJBVG01. Next base: position 2,228 of record CALRTZ010000061.1, read on the forward strand.
TTGGAAATTATAGCCCCCCAGCCAGCCTGTAACATCTACGCATTCGCCTCCAAAAAACAAACCAGGTACTTTTTTTGCCTCTAAGCTTTTTGAAGAGAGTTCGTTAGTATCTATACCTCCTCGCATTACTTCCGCTTTTTCATAACCCTTGTCTCCTGCAGGGATTACTTCAAACCTATGAATAGTGTTTTCTATTAACTCTAATTCTGCATTACTCAAACTTGCCAAATTTTTATCGTATGGTAAGTAAACAGCCATCGCGTTACAAAGTTTGTTGGGTAAGAAAACAGATAGGAAATTTTGCAATAATTTTTTTCCGTTGCTCTGCCTCGTTTCATCAATTAATTTTTTTATAGATTGATGTGGAAGGAAATCAATATAAATTGGCTTGGGTGCGCGCCAATACGAGGATATTTGTAAGATGGCTGGCCCACTTAAGCCCCAATGGGTAAATAATATATTTTCTTCGAATGAAATTTCATCATTACTCACAACAGAGTACACACTGGTACCACTCATGGCTTCAAACCATTCTCTTTGATTATGCCCAATAACCAATGGCACTAGGGCAGGAGCGGTCTTCGTCATTTTTATATCGAACTGTTGTGCTACTTTAAAAGCAAAATCAGTAGCACCCATTTTTGGAATGGGTAATCCACCCGTAGCGATTACTAAATTTGTGCAAAGTATTTCTTGAGATTTTCCATTCTTCGAAATTTTCAATTCAAATCCTTCCTCTTTTTTTTCAATATTTTGTACAGAAGTGTTGGTGTAAATTTGCTGACCAAGTTCTTCTATTAAATTTTCAAATGCCCTAACAATATCAGATGCTTTATTACTTGTAGGGAACAGCTGACCCAATGTTTTTTCCTGCCCTTCAATTCCAAACATTTCGAAAAATTGCACGGTATCATCCACTGTCCATTGAGAAAGCGCCGACTTACTAAAGTGTTCATTCTGCGAAATGAAATTAGCTGCTGTGGTATGTAAGTTTGTATAATTACAACGACCACCACCTGAAATTAGAATTTTTGCACCTACTTTGTCGATGTGTTCAATAACTAGTGCCGATTTGCCCACATATCCTGCTTGTACTGCACACATTAATCCGCAAGCACCACCACCAATTATTACCACATCAAACGTTTGCATATACTTTTATTTGGCTAAATATTGTTTCCATAAATTATCGCGATGCTCTGGATGTGCAATGCTGATAAGCGCTTTGGCTCTTTGTTCTAAATTTAATCCGAATAAATTTACTGAACCATATTCAGTAACTACATAATGAACGTGGCCGCGTGTAGTAACTACACCGGCACCGGGCTTTAAATTAAATACAATTTTTGATTCGCCTTTATTGGTAGTAGATTGAATTGCAATGATGGGTTTACCGTTATGCGAAATTGCTGCAGCACGCATAAAATCCATTTGTCCGCCAATGCCCGAGTACATTTTGTTTCCGATAGAGTCGGCACAAATTTGCCCGGTTAAATCTATTTCTAATGCTGAGTTAATAGCCGTTACTTGGTCGTTGCGATATATATTAAGCGGAGAATTTACATATAAAACATCGCGCATTTTTACGAGCGGATTATCATTTAAAAAATCGTACACATTTTTACTGCCGTAAGCAAAAGTAGAAACGATTTGATGTTTATCTATTTTTTTACGAGCACCGGTTATAGCACCTTTGTTATATAAGCCAATTAAGCCATCGCTAAACATTTCGGTATGTATACCGAGGTCTTTGTGGTTACCTAAGCAAGAAAGTACCGCATCGGGTATGGCGCCAATACCCATTTGTAAGCAGGCTCCATCATCAACTAATTCCGCTACATTTTTACCAATGTTTTTTTCTATTTCTGAAATAGGGTGCGAGGGCATTTCAGGTAAATCATCGTTACACAAAACTCCAAAGTTTATTTTACTTTGATGGATCATTCCATCGCCATGTGTACGAGGCATTTTGGGGTTTATTTGTGCAATTACAATTTTTGCATACTCAATAGCGGTAAGGCTAGTGTCAATTGAAACCCCTAAGGTGCAATATCCATGGGCATCTGGAGGCGATACATGTATAAGAGCAACATCTAATGGAAGAATATTTTTCTTAAATAATAGTGGAATTTCTGAAAGAAAAATAGGAATAAAATCCGCCCGTTTTTCATTTACTGCTTTGCGAACATTAGAGCCAATAAAAAAAGCATCGAGTTTAAAATGCTCTTGCATGCCTGGAGCAACATAAGGCGCATCGCCTTCGGTATGTATGTGAACTATATTAACGCCAAACAGCTCGTTGCTACGAGCTGTCATGGCGTTAATTAAGGTTTGTGGAGCAGCGGCTACACTGTGAATGAATACTCTATCCTGTGATTTTATATTTTTAACTGCCTCTTCGGCCGAACAAATAATCATGCTATAATTTTAGCGACAAAGATACTTGGAATTGTTGGTTTTTAGAAGTGATAGATTTTTCTAATTCAGACAAGCCAACAATGTATCGGGCACTGGCACCTAGTCGCCAAACTTGTACCGAAGCACCAATGGCGCCACTAACTTCTGCATTTTTAAATTCGGGTTGCACGGTTAAAATATTTCCGATACCTTCTGTGCTCGAATTAATTAAATAAGAGAATTGTGGACCCGCATCTAGCGTAATCATCGGAAAAACTTTTAGCTTGAACATCACCGGAATGTCAATGTAATTTAGAGTTACATCTTTAACATTTGTTTCTTTGTAACCACGTTGTGAGAATAATAATTCGGGCTGCAATGCCAAAATTATTAAGTTTAATTTTGCATAGGCGCCCACATGGTAACCTTGTTTAAAATCGGTGTTTAAATTGGTGCTGTAAATGTTCGAAAAGTTTAATCCACCTTTTACACCGTAAGAGATTTGCGCAATTGAAGCCTTTACCACTAGTAAAAGCAACAGGGAAAGTATTATTTTTTTCATATGCTCGTTTGCTCGTTTGCTCATTTGCTTGTTTGCTCATAAGTTAGTGAGTTCGTAAATTCGACATTTCGACAGTTCGCTAGTTCGAAACATCCATTTCTACTAGCTTCTTCAGTGCCAGCAGCGTTTTTTCGTCTTGTTCTTTAAATTGGCTTTTAAAAAAAACAAATAACGAACGAAGGAACCAATTTTGTGCACTTACTTCGCTGTATTGTGTAATTTCTGTTGTAAATGCTTGAGTTTCTACGAATTTAATTTTTATATGGTTACGTAGGATGCCGTTTTCGAGTTCAAATTCATACAGTTGTTCTGGAATAACTTCTACTACTTTTTCAATCATTTCAAAATCCTGCCCATTTTCTTTCACATAGAGTTTAAACTCCGAACCTTTTTGCAGGGCTTCGCCTTTTATATTTTCAATTTTTACAAAACCAGGCATCCACTGGCTCATGAGTTCTTTATTACTAAATATTTTCCAAGTTTGTTCTGCCGAGCGATTTACCACAACTTTAGTTTCGTAGGTAACGGTTGGTTTAACCAGTCCGATAACATAAAAACCAAGGAAGCAAGTAGCAATAAAGCCAATTACGTAGAGGAGGGTTTTAGTGGTGAAGTTCATGAGGCAATAATACGAAATTACGAATTATCGAACTAACGAATGGCCGAAAATCCGAAAGACCGTTTTATTGATATAACGGACTCATACTCGTTACTCACTACTTACTACTCGTTACTCCTAAAGAAAAGCACCAGCGCTGCACTTGCCAACACCGTTTCGGTAATAATCCATTGCGAACCGAAAGTTCCGAGGGAGCCATCCACCATAATGGTTAACAAACGCGATAGTGCATAGGATCCCCAAAATACGGCGAGGAATAACATGCCTTGTTTAAGGTTATTCCTCCATAGGTAAATCATCACCATTAAAATCGCAATGCCTGCACCACCGTACACACCACGGATGGAACTCATGGCATCGGTGTTTTCTAATTTTACCTGAACCAAATCCATTACCGATTGTGGACTGTTAAATGCCATTAGGCTTACGCTTGCAATGCCTAATACTGATATTCCCATAAGAATGGAACTCGAAATTTTAATTACTTTATTCATAATAATATTTGTTTAGTATTTTTAGGCAAAAGTAGTGGGTTAAGGGAGCCTACAACTGACTTTATACGACAATAAGCTAACAAATTGCGACATGCATGTACACAAAGAAATACTTCTGAATTTGGCTCGTAACATGCATGGATTTGGTTTTACCGAGCAAGAAATTTTTGATGCCGCAGGTTTTGAAATAAGTAAAGTAAGCAATGAGTTCGACATGGTAAATTCTGAATACGGAATTAAACTTTGGGATGTAATATTGGAAAAATCGGGTTACCCAATGGTGGGTTTGAGTTTCGGGAAAAACATCAACTTTTCTGCGCTCTCTTGGATTGCTACGTTAACTCAAAGTGCCAGTACTTTAAAGGATGCTTGGAAAAGCTTTTGCGATTTTTCTTTACTTATGGGCGACATGTATTATTATGAATTGCAAGAAAGTACCAATGAAGTAAGGATCTGTTTTTATCCGAACCAAAAGTGGTTAGAAAGCAGTGCCACAACAGCTATTCAAGCCACCTCACATGCCATGAGTTTGTGCATGTCTCTTTCTGCATTTTTATGTGGTAGAACTGTAGAACTAAACGAGGCTCAGTTTGCATTCAATATAAATAATAAATATATGGATGGTTACGAAAAGGTATTCGGCAATGTGAAATTTAATTCGAAGGAAAATAAATTAGTATTTAATAGGAATGTGGCCGAAATGCAAGTAATTACTCACAACGAGCCAGTGTACAAGCACATGTTAGTTTTCTGCGAACAAAAATTAAAAGAGATAAGTACAGAAAACAGTTATACAGATAAAGTAAAGAAAATATTAACTCAAAAGAATTCTTTTTATTTACCAAAACTCGATGAAATTTCGGCGATGTTGCACCTCAGTAGTCGTACTCTACAACGTAAACTGAAAGAAGAAAATATACACTATCAACAAATCGTTGATGAGTATCAAATTGGTCATGCTAAACATTTATTGAAGCAAAAAAATATACAAGTAAAAGAAATTGCATACCTCTTAGGTTACGCAAACACCGAAAGTTTTAATAGAGCCTTTAAGAAGAATACGGGGAAAAGCCCGCGGAATTATGAATTGTGAGTTGTGAGTTGTGAGTTGTGCGATGATGTTGCTTATTTACGCATTTGCACATTTAGGAATTTGCACATTTACGTATTTGCACATTTGCATTATCCATGCGAGCCAAACACTACCAAGGTCACCAATACAATAAGTATTAGGAAAATAACTCTCGCCCATACGGCCGCTTTTTTGAGTTTGCGTTTACGTTCAGAATCTTCTTCTCTTATAAAAAGTAAACTTTCTGCTTCGCTTTGTTTTTTTATTTTTTCTTTTTCTTGTCGATAAGAAATTCTTTCAGCATCTAACAAATTACCACAATGCTCACATGCATCGTGAGCATTACCAATTCGCTTGGTCCATTGTTTGCAATTTTTACAAAATGATTCCATAGTTAGTATGCTAGTGTGTTAGTATGCTAGTGTGCTAATGTAGGTAATGCGTGCAGTAATTTGTCTAAATAGCGTCAATTAGCATACTAGCACATTAGCACACTATCACACTAACTAACTTTCCTTCCTTTCATTTTTGTTTTCTTCACATTCATTTTCGTAGCTACACTTTTCTTAACTTTTAGTTTTGCTCTTACTCCTCCAGCAGCTACGGCGTATACTTTTCCATCGTAGTTTATTTTTCCGTTTCCGTTTCTATCAATTTCATTTACTTGTAAAACGTATGAACTTTTATACGTTCCACCTTTTGGAAAAACAAACACTAAATTTTTATTTGCTCCTTCATCAAAGGTAACCACCAATCTGTCTGCACTTACTTGTGTACAAACGCCTGGTGTATTTCTTTTTAGTTTGATAATTTGAACTTGTTTGCCATTTTCCACTTTAATGGTTCCCGAGCTAACCTTCGTTTCTCCAGAAGTTACTACACGCTTAAATTCAACTTTTCGATCAACATAATATTGAAGCTTCGTAAGTGGAGTATTGGTAGCCTCTATTCTCGCACGAACATCCGTGTTAAATAAAATTTTTCGCGAACAAGAACTGAAGCTCGCTGCTGTAAGAATACTTAAGATGATAAGTTTGTTTTTCATATTTTTTTTCTCTAGTCGTTAGTCACTAGTCATTAGTCGTTAGAAAGTAGGTGCTAGTCTAAAGACTAACTACTAACGACTAAAGACTTATTTCTTCATTGCTATTCTATAAAGTACTACTCCCATTAGAACGAAGAAAAGTGCTCCAATGATATTGTATCCTTCGGCACCAAAGGTAGCAGTAATTCCGTGTTCTGCGTTCATTTTTTGTAAGAATGATGATATAGAATCGTTCACTGAGAGAATGGCCACTATTACACCCGCCAATGCTCCACCAGCTACTAAGCCTGTAGCATATAAACTTCCTTTGCCTAATTCTTCGTCTTCTTGTGTTTCACCTTTTTTCTCTTTTCTCCATTCTACAATTCTTTTTACTAAACCTCCAGCAAATATTGGAAGGGTGGTAGCTAAAGGTAAATAAGCACCTACGGCAAAAGACAGTGATTTAATGCCACAAAGCTCCATGGTTACCGATAAAAACACTCCAACTAATACAAATTGCCAATCTAAATTATAAGATAAAATTCCTTTAATAAGAGTAGCCATTAAGGTTCCTTGAGGAGCAGGATATGCATCGCTACCGATGGCATGTGTAATGCCTTGGTTCAACATTTCTTGTGTTGGGGTATCTAATATTTTTACGGTTAAGCCTATAAATATTGAAGAAACAATTGCTCCAATAAATAAAGCTATTTGCTGATATCTTGGCGTGGCACCTACTAGGTAACCCGACTTTAAATCCTGAGAGGTAGCACCTGCATTGGCGGCAGCAATGCAAATCATACCCCCAACAACCAGTGCCATTGGCTCGTACACTTTACCAGTCCAGCCGATGGCTATAAACACCAAACATGTTCCCATAAGTGTTGCAATGGTCATGCCCGAAATAGGTGAATTAGAAGAACCAATTAAGCCTACAATTCTAGAAGCTACTGTTACAAAAAACGCTCCGAATATCACGACTAAAACTCCTAATAATAATTTGCTCCAAACACTGTCGCCCGGAATTTGAGGTAAAAATGCCATCAATAAAACCAGTCCAATACTTCCAAATAAAACCACTTTTATATTCAAATCTCTTTCAGTTCTTTTTACTGCAGGAGCATTTTCTTTATCGCCACCTACACTTGATACCGAACCTTTAAAAGCAGAGATAATGGTTGGAATGGTTTTGAATAAAGTGATGAACCCGCCTGCAGCTACAGCACCTGCGCCTATCTGGCGAATGTAAGCTCTGTAAATAGCTGCAGCGGTATCGCCAAAGGTTTGAGTAGCCGGATCCCAAGCACCTGGTCCACCAGCTACGGCTATGTCTTTTAAATAACCAAGTTTTACTAATTGTAAGGCGATGGTTTCTCCAGGTACAACAGAAGCTAACAAAGGAATTAATCCGAGCCAAGCTAACACACCACCTGCTACTAATACGCCTGCAATTTTAAATCCGATGATGTAACCAACACCCATGTATTCGGGTGTAATTTCTCCTGCAACGGTTGCCGATGGGAAAAATTTATTGGTTTGTTTAGTTACAAATGCTGGGGCTTCTGCAATTACATGAAATACTTTTTGCAACAACGCATACGCCAATGCAAAACCTAAACCTAAGAAAGCTGTTTTTGCAAAATCGCCCCCTTTTTCTCCTGCTTTTAATACCGATGCACATGCAGTGCCTTCGGGGTAGGGTAGCGTTTCGTGTTCGTTTACAATTAATGATTTACGCAAAGGTATCATCATTAAGGTTCCCAATATTCCCCCAAAAATGGCCAATGTTAAAATGGTCATGTATCCGAAATACATTTCGCCAGTGCTTACTCCGTTTTCATTAACAGATAAAAATAAAAATCCGGGTAAAGTAAATACCACACCCGCTGCGATTGATTCTCCAGCAGAGCCAGTAGTTTGAATAATGTTGTTTTCGAGGATGGTGGTTTTGAAAAATTTTCGCCCTAAGGTAATGGCAATTACTGCAATAGGAATAGAAGCCGAAACGGTAAGCCCAGCCTTTAGTGCTAAGTAAACGGTGGCAGCGCCAAAAATGATTCCGAAGATACAGCCGAGTATAATAGACTTGAATGTAAACTCAGCCATTTTTGTATCGTCGGATACAAAGGGTTTAAAATTTTCCATATATTATTTAGGTTAATAAGTTCGAATTGTGTACCAAATTTATTTTTTAAAAATATTGTGTTGTTAAATAATTCTGCAATTTTTAGTACAAGTTAAAATTTTATCAATAAACTAATATAAAAAATTAATAATACTTGATTAAGAGTAGTTTATCCAAGATTATTGTGCTCATAGTTGAATGATAATGTATGAATATGCCCCTTAGCACTATTTTTAAGCCATCTTTTAATATTTTAAATTTCTTAAAATTTGTAAAAATCATAACAAAAACTAACTTGCAAACTGATTTACCAATAATTTAACCTTATTAACTAAAAAAATGAGTCAAACAGCGAAGGCATCACATCCAAAAGGACTGTGGGTATTATTTGGAACTGAAATGTGGGAACGTTTCAATTTCTATGGAATGAGGGCAATTTTAACCTTGTTCTTAGTAAATTCTTTAATGATGAAAGAAGAAGAAGCTTCTATCATTTACGGAGGGTTTTTAGGCTTATGTTATTTAACACCTATGCTTGGTGGTTTTATTGCCGATAGATTCTTCGGAAATAGAAATTGCATTTTATTAGGCGGTTTAATGATGGCTATCGGTCAGTTTTTATTATTTGTAAGTGCCAGTGTTTTCGGTGGAAACTTAGGCTTAGCAAATATCTTGATGTGGTCTGCCTTAGGCATTATTATTTTTGGAAATGGTTTCTTTAAACCCAACATCTCAAGTATGGTGGGTAGTTTATACCCTAAACAAGAAAAAAGTAAATTAGATACTGCTTTTACTATATTTTACATGGGTATTAACTTAGGTGCTTTTTTAGGTCAATTAATTTGCCCTTTAATTGGTGACGTTAAAGATGCCGGTGGTATTAGAGACATTCATGCATTTAAGTGGGGATTTTTAGCGGCTTCTTTAGCCATGTTAATTGGAACAGCCTTGTTTTATTTCTTGAAAAATAAATATGTCGTATCTCCAGATGGAAAACCGCTTGGTGGTTTACCATCAAAAACAGAATCAGCAGATTTTGAAGAAGGTGAATCTCAAAAAGCAGTATTCTCTAATAAATCATTAATATTAGCAGGTGTTTCATTTTTACTTTTAGGTTTAATTATTCATTTTGGTTTAGATCAAAACTTAATATACACCTTAATATATGCCAGTGGTATTACCTTAGCTGGATTAATTATTTCGGATACATCTCTAACAAAAATTGAGCGCGAAAGAATTTTCGTAATTTACATCGTTGCCTTTTTTGTTATCTTTTTCTGGGCAGCCTTTGAACAAGCAGGTTCATCGTTAACCTTTATAGCCGACAATCAAACCGATAGAAATTTCTTCGGATGGAACATGCCACCGTCTATGGTGCAAATATTTAACGGTTTATTCGTAGTTGCATTTGCAATTCCTTTCAGTATGTTATGGGATTACTTAAGAAGTAAAGACAGAGAGCCAATTTCTCCAATGAAACAGTCGTTCGGATTAGCGTTAATTGCCATCAGTTATTTCATCATTGCATACAATGTAAAAGATTTAGGCAACGATGGTTTATTAGCAATTAAGTGGTTAATTTTACTTTATTTAATACAAACTGCTGCCGAGTTATGTTTATCGCCAATTGGTTTATCATTAGTTGGTAAGTTAGCTCCTAAAAGATTTTCGTCTTTATTATACGGAGTATTCTTTTTATCAAATGCATCTGGATACGCATTGGCCGGAACATTAGGTTCTATTATGCCTGCAACAGGTGATAAGTTTAATAAAGCAAAAGAATTAGGCATAGATTTGCAAGCGGTTTTAGATAAGAAAATTGTACCTACTGCAGAGCAATTACAAATTCTTGCAACCAACCAAATATCAGATCACAATCCGATTTTTGCAGGTTACGAAATTCATAATCTTTTTGAATTCTTTATGGTGTTTGTAATTTTAACAGGAATTGCATCACTCATCTTATTCGCACTTACTCCAGTATTGAAAAGAATGATGCACGGAGTTAGATAAAAAATATAATACCTAAAAAAAAGGAAGCGAAAATCTGCAATAATAATTTGCATTTCTTCGCTTCCTTTTTTCATTTACGCATTTGCACATTTACACATTTACGCATTTGCACATTTTCTCATTTGCACATTTACACATTTACGCATTTGCACATTTACTAATGTTTACTTATAATTTCTCTCAACCATTTTAACATCGCAAATATTGCCAAGCCTGCTAGGGTACAAGCAATAAAGTTCACCAAGAAGAAATTCGCTTTGTTATCATAATTATCCCATAAAGAAGAAAGCACTCCCGATAGTTTATTTCCAATAGATGTTGCTAAAAACCAGCCACCCATCATAAGCGACGTTAATCGCACAGGTGCAACTTTAGATACTAATGATAAACCGATGGGCGATAAAAATAACTCTCCAATGGTTACTACCCCATAACAGCCAATTAACCAAACAGCCGATGCTTTATCGTTTACTAAGTCTGTTGAATATACAGCGGCTACCATTACTAAAGTAGATAAGCCCGTGACTAATAAACCCCATCCAATTTTTGCTGGGGTAGAAGGTTCTTTTCCTCTTAAACGTAAAAAGGCGAAGAAGCTTAATACAATTGGGGTGAGCAATACAATGAAAAATGGATTAACCGATTGAAAAATTTCTGTGGAGAATAATTTCGCTTCGTTATTTTCTGTTTCTGTTGGCCATTTTTCTTTTGGTAAATTTTGGAAGTAAGGATGCGGACTTTGAGTCATTACCTTATTTCCATCAGCATCTTTTACCAACTTAAAATTCTGATCGTATTTAGGGAATTCGGCAGTATCTGTACTTACCGTTTGTATCATTCCAAAGGGTTTTACAATGGGTTCTACACTTGCAGGAATGGTACGTTCTGTATAGGTTTCAGCGAAGGTAGTTAAGGCTGATGCATTTTGTTTAAACACCGCCCAAAAAATAATTACTACTCCGAAAATTGAAAGCAATGCTGCTATTTGTTTCCGCTCCTGTTTCTCGGCGCGCATCATCAAGTTAATGTAAAAAATAATGACAGGCACACAAGCAATGATAAATGCATCGGTAGAATCTGTTCCGAAAATATTTCCTGGAATGAACCATCCAATTGCACCAAATATTAATGCTGGTGCAAATACATACATAAATACTTTTGTAACCGATAAATCATTATCGCCAGCTGGTTTTTTAATATCGGCTTCTTTAATGTGTTTGGTGCCCGATAAAAACCAAAGTGTTCCTACTAACATTCCAACACCTGCCGCTCCAAAAGCATAACCCCATCCGTACTCATTACGCATGTATGCTGCTACGAAATTGCAAATAAAAGCGCCTACGTTTATACCCATGTAAAAAATATTGTACCCAGCATCTTTCTGATCTTTGTATTCGGGAGTTGAATATAAATTACCTAAGAGCGTAGAAATATTTGGTTTGAAAAATCCGTTACCTACAATTATCAATAAAACTGAAATCCAAAAGGCCGTCATGTTCGGAATGGCCAACCCGAAATAACCTGCGGCCATTAATACGGCGCCAATTAAAATGGATTTTCGGTAACCTAAAATTCGATCGGCTAATAAACCTCCTAAAAATGGAGTTAAATAAACCAGTCCGAGGTATGTACCCACAATATCAGAAGCTTCTTTTTTATCTAAGCCCATGCCACCTTTTGCTCCATCTGTTAAATAGAGTAGGAGGATACCTAACATCAAATAATAGCCAAATCGTTCCCACATTTCTGTGAAAAAGAGAACGTAAAGCCCTTTGGGGTGTTTTGCTTTTGTCATATTGAATATTACAAGTTGTTAAAAATAAAATCAGTCATTTTAGTATATAAATGCAAACGTGTAGTGCCACCTGCAATGCCATGATTCTTATTTGGATAATATGCTGATTCAAATTTTTTGTTTGCTTTTACCATCGCATCAATCATGTCTACCGAATTTTGAAAATGCACGTTGTCATCTGCAGTACCATGTATAATTAGGTATTTGCCTTTCATTAGGTTTACAAAATTGATGGGCGAGTTATCTTCGTAACCGCTTTTATTTTCTTGTGGTGTATGTAAATATCGTTCGGTATAAATAGAATCGTAGTACTTCCAATTGGTAACTGGTGCAACGGCTATGGCCATTTTAAATACATCGGCACCTTTGGTAATGCATAGCGACGACATGTAACCGCCGTAGCTCCATCCTTGTATGCCAATACGCGAAGCATCTACATACGTTTGTTTGCCTAACCATTTAGCAGCTTCAATTTGATCGATGGTTTCGTATTTCCCTAATTGCAAATGTGTCATTTTTTTGAACTCTGCACCTCTTGCTCCTGTTCCTCTGTTATCAACACAAACCACTATATAGCCTTTTTGGCAAAGCATTTGGTACCACATGTAGTTGGCGCCGCCCCAAGAATCTAGTACTTGTTGAGAACCTGGTCCGCCGTATAAAAACATATATACTGGGTATTTTTTAGAGGCATCAAAATTAGTTGGTTTCATCATCCATGCGTTTAATGCCACACCTTCTGAGGTAGTAATGCTCAGAAATTCTTTT
>CALRTZ010000062.1:0-14980 GCA_943371235.1 Sphingobacterium thalpophilum
GTTTCTTACAATTCTGTGTCGTAAAATAGGAAGAGCCACTGCTTTTACATCTTCAATATCAGGTGAATACTTGCCTTTAATAGCTGCATGACATTTAGCACCTAACACTAGGTATTGCGAGGCTCTTGGACCGGCACCCCAACTTAGGTAATCGTTTACCATTTTAGTTGCTTCTGTTCTTCCTGGGCGAGTTTTTGCACTTAGGTTTACAGCGTATTCTAAAACTGTATCTGTAACGGGTAAATCACGAATTACTTTTTGGAAATACGTAATTTGTTCGTGGTTTAAAATCTTTCTCAACTCAACCTTACGGTTAGCTGTAGTATTTTTTACAATCTGTATTTCTTCTGCAATGCTAGGATAATCTAAAGACACATTAAACATAAAACGATCCAACTGCGCTTCTGGCAAAGGGTAGGTTCCTTCTTGTTCAATTGGGTTTTGTGTGGCTAATACAAAAAATGGTTTTGGTAATTCGTGGTGTACACCTGCTGCCGTCACCGATTTTTCTTGCATAGCTTCTAACAATGCCGCTTGTGTTTTTGGTGGAGTTCTATTAATCTCATCGGCCAAAATAATATTAGAAAATATTGGCCCTTTTATAAATTTAAAATGACGTTGCTCATCAAGTATCTCCGCCCCTGTAATGTCTGATGGCATTAGATCTGGAGTAAACTGAATTCTATTGCTAGATAGATCTAATACATTGCCTACCGTTTGCACCAATAAGGTTTTTGCTAAACCCGGCACTCCAACTAAAAGGCAATGCCCATTGCTAAAAATTGAAATTAATACTGCTTCTACAATTTCATCCTGACCAATAATTACTTTCGCAATTTCAGATCTTATTTCTTTGTATACTGATGACAGAGCATCAATCGCTTCAACTTCCGATTTGTACATAATTTTATTTAGAACGGTTTACGGTTTCTTTAATCCATGGTTGTAGCTTTTCACAAGTAGCAAACTCTTCGTTTATTTTCACATACGTTTGCTTTCTTCTTTTGCTAAACCACTCTTCCATTACTTTATTCTGCTTGCTTTGCAAAGCCGCTTGTTGTATTTTTTGATAGTCGTCTTTTAAATTTGCTTGATGTGGTTCTGTTTTCGAAATAAAGTTAATTATTCTGTATGCAGTTTCACCCGTTGCAGTTTTGTATTGTGATGGTGGCGCAACTTCTGTTACTTTCATGTTTTCCAACTGAAAATAAATGGCAGGATCTACTTGGTCTGATGGAATTTTTGTACTTCCATCTTGCGGATTCAACATCAGGCCTGCGTTATTTTTTGTTGCATCATCATCCGAAAATTTTTGAGCTGCATCTGCAAATGTTATTTCCTTAGTCAGAATTAAATTATACACGCTGTCTAACACTTTTTTAGCATTCAATAAATCTTCGTAATCAAATGTTGGCTTAATTAATATGTGTCGTACGTTTACTTGTTCACCTCTTCGTTCTATTAATTGCACAATATGAAATCCAAATTCTGTTTCTACAACAGACGATAATTCTCCTGGGCGTAATTTAAATGCCACTTGTTCAAATGCTTTTACCAATTCGCCTCTACCAACAAAACCAAGCTCTCCACCACTTTTTGCGGAACCATCTTGTGAGTATAAAATTGCCAAGGTAGAGAAATCTTCTCCCTTTGCAACACGCTCTCTCAATGATTCTAACTTGTCTTTTGCTTCTTGCTTTGCTTTCGCGCTTACCGCTGGCTTTCGGGTAATTACACCTACTTGTACTTCTTTGTTAAAAAAGGGTAAACTATCTCTCGGGATGGTTTCGTAGAATTTTTTAATTTCATTTGGAGTAACATTTACCGTTCTCGTAATTTCTTGTTGCATATTTTGCGCCATAATTACTGCACGTACATCTTCTCTCAACTCTGCTTTAAATTCTAAAATTGATTTGCCAATAAATTGTTCTAATTTTTCGGCAGAACCAATTTGACTAATAAAATATTTAATACGTCTATTTAACTCATCTTCTACTTGTTGCTCACTAATTTCCAAACTATCTATCATCGCCTGGTTTTGCAACATCTTTTGCGTAAGCAAGGATTCAATTATCTGACATTTTAAGGCGCCATCATCTTTATAACCTTGTGCTAAATATTGTGAATATTGTCCATCAACATCAGAGGTAAGTATAATACTCTCTCCTAACACAGCAACAATTTTATCTATCGGTTTGGGTTGTGCAAAGCTTTGCATAGATGCCATTAAGCCCAATATCATCAATAAAACTATTCTCTTAATCATTCTATTCTTCTTTGTATAATTCAATATCATTTTCATTTCTTGCCTTCTGGTAAACATCATTTTCCATTTTATTAATCAACTCCACTTTACGTTTATTGATAATGATGTTTTTTATATTCTCAATCTCAAACTCTAATGGCGAAACTTCCTCTTTGTACATAAAGTCTTTAATCTTCACAAGATAAACGAATTCTTGATCACTAAAGTTTATGTAATTGTTTTTTTGCAATATCGAATTCTCCGAAAAACGATCTAAAGGTATTCCCTTCGATAACTCATCCAAGTAAATCCAATTAGTATCCACCAAATTGTAATTAGGCGAAAACTGCATACAATACGTTTCTAATTCGTTTCTATCTTTCTCTTTAGAAGAGTTAAACCATCTTTTTGCATTTTCAATCTTTAAAGCGTTTTTAGGTATTACTGCATAACTCGCTTTTATAATAGATTGCTTCAATTCAAAGTTATTACTATTTTCTTCGTAATAAGTTTTTATTTGTTTGGAGGTAACCGTTGTATCTAAGTTCTGTGCAATTAATTGTTGCTCGTAGGAGTATATAATCAGTGACTGCCTGTAAGTCTCTAGCTGAGCCTCTAAAGCTTCTTTATCCATCTCTACATTATCACTTGCCTGCTTTAAAATTACCGATTGTCTGATCCAATTTTCAACATACGATTGTACTAGCAAAACACTGTCTCCAGAGCTTGTACCTTTAGGAACAATGCCTTCCACATCACTAGGATACAAATACAAATCAAATACTCGAGCAATAGGCTTCTCTTTACTTGTAAATACTTTTTTGATGTATTGGCAAGAACTAAAGCTTAAGAGTATAACAATTATGTAAAGAGTATTTTTCATAGAAAACAAAGGGCTCCTAAGAGCCCTCATTTTATTTAGATATTAATGTTTTAAATACAGGCTCATTTACTGTAACCGGATATTTCTTACGTAAATTATCAAGCCAATTTTTTTCTAAATACGTTTGATAATCAGCGGTTGCTGCACCACGTACTTCTGAAAGTTGTTTCGGCTGAGCTTTCAATTTTTCTTTTACAGATACAAATACTACCGTGTTGTTAGAAGTAATGTCTTTACTCATTCCTTTTTTCCAAGCTATTCCATCTATTATAGAATTCTCACCTGCTTCAAACTTATCTGTTTTAATAGTTAAGTTTAATGGGTTTTGTTTATTTACTCTTCTCAATAAAGAATCTTGAGTAATTTTTTTGTTTTTCAATAATGATCTAACTTCTTTAGCAATGTCGGCATTTGCACAAGTGTAAATGGTTGCATTTAACCTATCTGGCCACATGTATTTTGCTTGATTTGCTTTAAAGAAACTTTCTAAGCCTGCAGTGTCTTTTACTGCTGCAGACCAAACTTTTTGATCTGTTAATTCAAACAATAAAATACCATCACGATATTCTTCCATTAATGCTTTAAACTCTGGATATTTTGCATCTAATCTTGCCTCTTCATAATCCATCAACATTTTAGAAACATACATTTCGTACAAATCTTTCTTTGCTTTATATGCCGACTCTTTTGTAATTCCAAGTTGAGCAGTAGTTACATAATCAGCAAAATCAGAAACTAAATATTTATTTCCCTGAATTGTAAATAATACATCAGTAGGATTTTTAGTTTGCGATTTTTTGAACGTAGACTTTACAATTGAAGAATCTAAATCGGTGTAAAAATATTGTAATGCTTTATTGTTCTCCGTAAAACTGTAGTTCTTTTTTAGTTTACTTATAAATGAAATTTTATTTAAATCTGATCTTGTGTCTCTATTAATTTTTGCTTTCAAATCTTCTTTTGCTTTGTCGAAAGCAGGAGGAGCTTTGCGCTCTAATAATTTCACAATGTGCCATCCGTAAGGTGTAGTAAAAGGCTTAGAGTAGTCGCCAATATTTTTCAATGCGAATGCTTGTTGCTCAAATTCAAATACCATTTTACCTGTACCAAACATTTGCATTGCACCGCCATTTTTTGCAGAAGCTTTATCTTCCGAATATTGTTTAGCAAGCTCATCAAACTTTTCACCTTTTAATAAACGTGCATATATTTCATCAATTTTCTCTTTTCCTTTAAGCGTATCTTGTTTAGTCGCATTCTCATTTAAACGAATCATGATGTGAGCAGCTTTCACTTCTCCTTGTGCCGGGCGAATGTCTACCGCTTTCACAATATGATATCCGTAACGAGTACGGAAAGGCATACTTACCGAACCTAATTTTGTAGTATAACAAACCGACTCAAATGGGTAAACCATTGCAAAAGCTGAAAAGTACCCCAAATCTCCTTTATTGTTTTTCGCTGTTGGGTCTTGTGAACCTTCACTCGCTACTTTACCAAAATCTTCTTTACGCTCAACAATTCTTTTGCGTAAAGCCATAATTTTATTGAATGCTGCAAGTGTATCTTTTGGCGAAGCATCTTCTGGGCAATTCACTAAAATATGTGAAGCACGAATTTCTTTTTGTGAGCGTTCCCAAGCTTCATTTATCAATCGCTCGTTAACTTCTTTGTCTGTTAAATAAGGTGCCGCTAATTGCTTACGGTAACCTGCTAATTCTTTAATAAATGAACCAACTGTATCCATTCCTAAACTTTTAGCCTCAATTACTTTGAGTTTAAAATTGATGTACAAGTCTAAGTATTCACGTAAACTTTTCTCATCTGGGTTAAGTGCTTGTTTGTTATTTTTCTTAAAAACATATTCGAACTCTTTTTTCGATACGTTTTCTTTCCCGATGGTCATTAAAACATCAGAGTTCTGAGCCATCACGCTAAACACCATGCCTATGCATGCAACAGAAAGCATTGTTCTTTTGTACCAATTAAATCGCTTCATCTTAATTTTTTAATTACTTTTTGGTTATTTGTGCTAAAATAGAATAAATTTCAAAGTGATACAACGAATACAAAAGATTGATGTTATATAAATGCTTTTTTTAATTTAGCAGAATGGACGATAATTTATTAGCCCCCGACACTTATAGCTTAAAACACTTGTTTAACGAGCCCTTATACCTTATAAAACAAGAGTTTACAGATATTTTGCCTGTTTCAGAAAAAAAACCTGAACCAGTAGAAGCTTTGATTGAACAAAAAGAAAATAAATTATTCGTTTATAAGGGTGATAACCTCAAAAACACCGTGTTCATTGTGTTTTCTGAAGATAAAGACATCCCAGCAATTGATAAGCTATTATATACAAAAACCTTAACTGCCCTAAAACTCTCAGAAAATGAGGTCGCTTTATGTGTTTCTAGCATCGAACACATTCGTAATTTCGAACAAATTGCCAAAGAATTCCCTTCACAAAAAGTAATATGTTTTGCCGAATCTGCTAACTATGGCCCTGAATTATTAAGCATAAAATCCATAGAAAGCACTACTATTTATTTCTGCCCTTCACTTTCAGAATTACAGTTAAACCAAGAATTAAAAATCAAATGGTGGAACGGATTGAAAACGTTTATCGCCTAAAAATTTTATCTCTTATCAATCTTAAGATCATATAAAAATGAACCAACAGATTTGGTAGTAATCCGAAGTGTTTCGTTAAAATTGAAAACCTTTCTTGCAAGCCTTTTCTATGATGGATACTAGACATTCCTCCATCCATAAATTTAGAAATGGTTAATTGTGTATTTATAATAATATTCGCATTTTTTATAGAACGAATTGCCCAATCAATATCTGCTGCTATTCTATAATTTGTTTTATAATTTGAGGAGAGTCCTTTTTTAATAATTATTGATTGATGGCATACCAACATTCCATACCGAAAATCAGTCCATTTTAATTTATGAGGTGGTCTTAATCTCCTGTGGTGTAAAGGCTTTCCGTAATCGTCTGTTATTAATGTATCACCATAGTATACATCCGCATTTGTTGTAATCGAAAATACATTTGTTAATACATCATTATCGTTAAACTCATCACCAGAATTCAAGAACATTACATAGTCTGTGTTAGATAATTCTTGAACTTTGTTCATTGCATCATAAATGCCCGAATCTTTTTCTGATTTCCAATACCCAATTTTATCGTTATACTTTTTTACAATTGTTAAGGTATTATCTTTCGAAGCGCCATCAAGTATAATGTGCTCTATGTTGGGATATGTTTGAGACAAAACGGAAAGAATCGTACGCTCTATAAATGCTTCACTATTATATACCACAGTAAGCACAGAAATGCTAGGTAACAACTCGTTTTTCTTGCTTGAAACACCCTTAATTCGATATCCGCCTTCTAGTTCAGTCATAAAAAAAGCCCCCAATTTTAAGAGGGGGCTACTATTTTTTTTATAAAAATTAATTACTTTTTATTAGGGCCGTTTTTCTTGAATTTTTTACCGTTTGGAGTACCTAAACGTACCATAGCACAACGGAATCCTAGATCAGCACTACTTG
Organism: Sphingobacterium thalpophilum; assembly: GCA_943371235.1. Lineage (GTDB taxonomy): Bacteria > Bacteroidota > Bacteroidia > Sphingobacteriales > Sphingobacteriaceae > CAJBVG01. The sequence goes on from CALRTZ010000062.1 coordinate 6,698, forward strand.
CTTCTTCGTCTTTAAATCTTCTCATACCAGGGTTTAAGAAGTAAGCTCTATCATTCCAAGAACCACCTTTAAAAACTCTAGCTTTGTTATTGATCATACTGGTAACTCCATAAGCATACATAGATTCATCATCTAAATCTCCACGCTTATCAGGGTTAGAATAAGTATCGTAATCTGTAGATTTTTTAATTCTACCTAAACTATCTTTTTCAGCGATGTTACCATCAGCATCTAATTGTGGTTTACCATAAACGTTTCCACGGAAAGGATTCAAATCGTCTTTATCTTCTGGAGATAAAGGACGGTACACATCCATTACCCACTCGCTTACGTTTCCAGCCATGTTATACAAGCCGTAATCGTTTGGTAAAAACGCTTTCACCGGACCAGTGTAGTCGTAGTTATCATTTAAGTAACCAGCAACACCCATGTTATCACCACGACCTCTTTTGTAGTTGGCATACATAATACCTTTACCACGTCCAATTTCGTCGCGCATGGTTAAACCGTTCCAAGCATATAATTTTTTCTCCCCTACGTTTTCGTAGTTAGAATTTCCTTTTAAGGCTTTAGCAGCGTATTCCCACTCAGCTTCTGTAGGTAAGCGATAATTTGGTAATAATATACCATCTTGCATACGTACACGGCGAGTTGGTTCACCATTAGGATCTAAGTTTTTCAAGTTTTTCTTAACCATACCTTCATACTGACCAGCTAAATAAGCATCGGTATTGAAGTTGTCTTCGTTTACTTGGTTAGGATTATCTTTTAAAATTCCTTTGTTAACTAAAATTCTTTCGTTTACACGATCTGTTCTCCAAGCACAAAACTCATTTGCTTGAACCCATGAAACTCCCACTACTGGGTAGTTCTGGTAAGAAGGATGACGGAAATAATTATCAACGAAAGGCTCGTTAAACGATAGTGGATTTCTCCAAACTAAGGTATCTGGTAATGCTTTTTTGTATACTTCAGGATAATCCTGGCCATATACTCTTTGCAACCAATATAAATATTCTAAGTAATCTAAGTTAGAAACCTCAGACTCGTCCATGTAAAACGAAGAAACAGTGATACGACGCTCAAGATTATCTTGATCGTGTAAAAGATCTTGTTCCATTGAACCCATTACAAATGTTCCACCTTCTACTAAAACCAATCCAGGACCAGTACCTTGTTCAACGTTTTTGAACACTTGAAAACCACCGTTGTTCTTATCGTTGTATTTCCAACCAGTAGTAGATGATTTCTGTGAACAAGAAACTGCAGAAATTGAAATCCCTACAATTAATAATTTGACAGAAAAATTAACCAATTTTTTCATTGTTTAAGTGCTAAATTTTGCTTAAAAACGCAGTAAATATATTTAATATTATTCTAAAATGCTAAAAAGAAGGACAATTTACCCTTTTGTAGTTACGAGCTCTCCCTTTTTTATTAGGTGGAGGTAACTCAATTGACATTGAAAATTCGTGAGCACCAGATGCGGAAGCCCTTAATTCTGAGGTTACAATGTCATAACTGTACCCGAATTTATAAATATCATATTTAATACCAACCAAACCTATAAAGGCATCTCCGTTAACAAAACTAGTTCTGTACCAGCCTCCTAACACAATTGGGCCACGATTATAATACATACCTAAATTTAATTGACTCCAAGAAGATTGTTGTTGAAACAATACATTTGGTGAGATGGAAGCATTGAATTGTTTTTTACCAACTGGAATAAACGCACCTAAATGGGCAGTATATTTACGAGGTAAAGGCGAATTGCCATCTGTTAAGGATTGATTTGGCTCTGTTAAGTGATCTATAGATACTCCCCCAAACATTCTTTCTGTAAAAAATAAGGCTCCAGCGCCGAAATCAACAAAACTCTTACTCAAATTGGCACCAAAGGTTTCTCCCGAATTTAAATCCGGAACTCCGTTTACATATCTGTAAACTAGGCCATTTGTGTTTACTGAATTGTTCGAATAAGCAGTATAAATACCAGGTTTAATGGTTAATCTATTATTTACTTTTAATTGATAAGAGTACATACCTGCAATTCTGGTGCTCTTAAACACGCCTCCTGCTTGGTTATCATTCGTTACCAAAATACCTACACCACCATTTAAAGCAGGCATGTATTGATCATAACCAAACGCTAAGTTTTTGAATGCATTATTGATGCCTGGCCACTGGTTACGGTAGTTGAGCGTAAAACGCGGACCGCCTGCAGTACCCGCAAATGCAGGGTTTAAGTACAATGGTGCCGCATAAAATTGCGAAAAGTGCATGTCTTGTGCAAATGTTTGCATAAAACCTAAAATTCCTGCCAGTGTTAGTAAGTATCGCTTCATTAATAAAGAAACTAAAAACAATTTTCTAAAATATTATATTTTATTGTGGAACATCAAATATATGATATTTATTTTTTTTGATGAGTATTTCGGCAATTTTATTGCCAATTATCCGTTTTTCATGCAATTATTTAAGCTAAAGCCCTAAAATAATGTATTTTGCCAAGCATTTACACATAAAAAAAGACATGCGCCTTTTGAAAATAACATCCGTATTAAGCATTATTACATTGTTTTGTACAATAAATACCTCAATTGCACAAAATAATGTACAACGAAGTCTTCGTTGGGAACGATCAGAAATTGCAAATCCCGATGAAAAAACGACCAGAAACGTTGAGAGTTTTAACGGTGCATTATTCGATTATCGTTTCAAAGACCTTTCCCTTTATACGGAGAAGTTCAACGGAAGTTTTGCAAATTTCAAAATAGTTAATCCAGTGTTTGAAGTTTTAACTGTAGAGTTGAGCAAAACACAGTTAGACCAAATTACTGAATCCCCAATCTTATCAACTCAAAAAATATACGAACTAAAAAAAGAACAGACTTTACTTACAATCTTGCCTTATCGTAAAAATGCAAATGGAACTATAGAAAAATTAATCTCTTTTAATATTTCTATGATGAGTGCAGCCAGCGAACGTGTAAGTACTGCAAGAACCTATGCTAACAATTCTGTACTGAAAGATGGGCAATGGTTTAAGATGGGAATACCTGCAACGGGTATGTACAAATTGAGATATGAAGATTTAGCAAACATGGGTATCGCAGTAGATCAAATAAATCCTAAAAATATAAGGCTTTATGGAAACGGCGGTGGAATATTATCTGAAAGTAATTTAATGAGCAGGCAGGATGACTTACAAGAAAATGCAATCATTGTGGTTGGAGAAAATGATGGTATTTTTAACAGAGAAGATTACATTTTATTTTATGGTTTTGGTCCGCATAATATTTCTTATGATGTAAATAATAAAGTTTTATTAAACACTAACAATCCCTATTCTACAGAATCTTTTTATTTTTTAAATTTTGAAATTGGTGCAGGAAAACGCATGCAAACACAGGCTAATGCTAGCCAAACTCCAACAGATGTAGCCAGTGATTATAATTATTTTGAAGTGTATGAAAAAAATTATAGTACTGGGGTTAATACTACTATAAAGTCTGGAAGAGAACGATACGGAGAAGAGTTTAATAATGTTACTAATTATAATTTCAACTTTACTGTACCTAATATTATTACAAGCAAACCATTAAGAGTACGAGCAGATTTAATTGGCAGAGTGCAAAGTCCACGTTCAAGTTATTTTGATGTAAAATATAATGGATTACAAGTTTCACGAATGAATTGTTCGGGAGTAGAATTTAGTTACGATGCTGCTTATGGAGCGGTTGTTACAACAGGTTTTTTAAGCCTTTCAGCAACAGAAAACATCAATATAAATATTGATTATTATAAACCAGATATTACGGCTCTTGGCTATTTAAATTTTATTTGGATTAATGCATTTAGAGAATTAAAAATGATTAGCAAGCAGATGGGGTTCAGAAATTTAGAAACCTATGGCACTAATAAAATAACTCAATTTAATTTTATCGCGAATAATACTAGCAACACTAAAATTTTAGATGTTACCAATAAAATTGAACCTAAAATCCAAGAAGTAATTACCAATGGAAATTCACTTTCATTTACTGTATCAACAGATGTATTAAGAGAATTTCAGGCATTTGAAGGAACTGAATTTGCCAACCCTCGTTTTGTCGGAAAAATAGAAAATCAAAATTTGCATGCCTTGGGGCAATATGATTTCCTCATCATCACACATCCTGATTTTAAGAATGAAGCACAACGTTTAGCGGATTTTAGAATTTCGAATGATGGCCTAAGAACTTTGGTGGTATTACCCGAACACATCTATAATGAGTTTGGATCTGGCGCACAAGATGCAAGCGCGATACGTGATTTCATGAAAATGTTTTATGATAGAGCTGGCAACAATGTAAATGAAATGCCAAAATATCTTTTATTATTTGGAGATGGTTCTTATGACAATATTGGGTTTGTAAAACCAAATACTAATTATGTAGTAACATTCGAAAGTAGAAATTCTACCTCACCATTTGGCTCCTATGTTTCTGATGATTTTTTCGGTTTGCTAGATGATGTAGAAGGCGACTGGGATTTAACTTCATTCCCTACTTATGGATCATCAGCGCTTGATGTAGCAGTTGGTAGATTACCCGTACAAACAGCTTTACAAGCAAGGCAAATGGTTGATAAAATAATTCATTACAGCAAAACAGAAACGTTTGGCGATTGGAGAAATAAATATGTAATGATTGCCGATGATCAGGATAATAACTTGCACGTTGCACATGCAGAATCACATTCTCAAATAATTAAAAATAGAACGAAAGATTTTAACATCGATAAAATTTACTTAGATAGTTATCAGCAAATAAGCACCCCAGCAGGAAATAGATTCCCTGAGGTAAATGCTGCATTTAACCAACGTGTTAATACCGGTGCACTGGTCATAAATTACATTGGCCATGGTGGTGAAAATGGCTTAGCACACGAAAAAATATTAACCATTGAAGACATAAATTCGTGGAGAGGTTTAGATAACATGCCTGTATTATTAACAGCCACTTGCTCTTTTTCTAGATGGGATGACCCACTTTTTCAATCAGCTGGAGAGCTTAGTTTATTAAACCCAAATGGCGGTGCAATTGCTATGTATACTACCACTCGAATTGTATATGCAAACGAAAATAAATCAATTAACGAAGCATTTTTAAAATCTCTTTTTGATAGCACTAATATTGGAAGTACCAATACACTTGGCGATATCTTCAGAAAAAGTAAAAATTTAAATGGCTTAGGTCTTACTATCAACCAGCGTAATTTTACATTGCTTGGTGATCCATCATTACCATTTGCAACTCCTAAGTATAAAGTAATTACAGAAAGTATTAATGATAAGCCAATAAACGCATCTAACACAGATACCATAAAAGCTTTGAGCACAATTACTATTAAAGGTTTTATTGCAGATCAAAACGGCAATCCTTTAAATAATTTAAACGGGGTAGTATATCCAGCCGTGTTCGATAAAAAAACATCACAAAAAACATTAGGACAAGAACGAGGCAGCAGTATTGCTTCTTATGAAGTTCAAAAAAATATTATTTACAAAGGAAAAGCGAGTGTACAAAATGGAAGATTTACATTTTCATTTGTGGTGCCTAAAGATATTTCATACAGTGTAGGTAATGGAAGGTTAAGTTATTATGCACAACTTGGTAATGTAGACGCAAATGGCTCTAACGATAGTATCTTGGTTGGAGGTAGTTCGAACTCAGCTATTGTAGATGCAGTTGGTCCGCAAATGAAAATTTATTTAAATGATGAAAATTTTGCAGGTGGTGGGATTACTAACGAAAGACCATTATTAATTGTAAAAATGCTCGATCAAAATGGTATAAATACTGTTGGAAATGGAATTGGTCACAACATTACCGCAACACTTACATCAGGATTAAAAACACAAAAAATAGATTTAAATGAATATTATGAATCTACTTTGGATAGCTACCAAGAGGGAGAAATTAGGTATCCGATGAGTAAATTGGAACCCGGGAATTATAAATTAACTGTAAAAGCTTGGGATGTGGTAAATAACTCATCGGAAATTAGTACAGAATTTAGTGTAATAGAATCATCAGCATTTAATATTGACAGGGTTTACAACTACCCTAACCCATTTACTACGAATACAGGATTTCAGTTTGAACATAACAGACCAGGAGAACAATTACAGGTGATGGTTCAAATATTTAACGTTTCTGGACGTTTGGTTAAAACGATACAACAAGATTTATTAGCCACAGGAACGAGAATAAGCAATATTGGATGGGATGCGAAAGATGAATACGGGGACAAACTAGGTAGAGGTGTTTATGTTTATAGATTAAAAGTGAAAGCGGCAGATGGTTCAATTGCTGATAAATATCAGAAATTAGTAATTTTTTAACCCCTGCGGAATATAGATTTTTCTATATTTGAAACTTTCTTTTAAACGAAAGACAGGCTACCTGATAGGAATAAATCAGGAATTAGTTGAAAAATAAAGATAATACAGCTTTTAAAGCTAAATAAGAAACAAATGATTTTGAAGAAAGTGATGTTAAAAAGAATTGGAACAAGTGTATTATTGGCAGCTTGTGGTATAGTAAATATTAATATAGCGAGTGCTCAAATAAATTCGCAACAATTAAACGGTAGAGAAAGCTCAGTAAATGCAATTACTACTGCTGTGCCATTTCTACTTATTGGCCCGGATTCGCGTGCAGGAGCCATGGGTGATGGTGGTGTAGCAACTGCTCCAGATGTGTACTCTAACCATTGGAATTCGGCAAAATTACCGTTCATGGAAAAAAAATATGCATTCGGTATTGCGTATACACCATGGTTGCAACGTTTAGTGCCTGATATCAATTTAGCGTATTTAGGCGGTTATTATAAAATTGATAACAAACAAACCATTGGTGCAAGTTTGAAATTCTTTTCATTAGGAGATATTACATTTACAGATATACAAGGAAATGTAACAGGAACAGGCAACCCGAATGAATTAGCCTTAGACTTTTCTTATAACAGAAAATTATCTGACCGATTTGCAATTGGTACAGCATTTAGATTTATCAATTCAGATTTAGCACAAGGTCAGCTCGCACAAAACGGGCAATCTGTTAAAGCTGGGCGCTCTGTAGCGGTTGATTTATCAGGCTATTACACTAATCCAGATTATATTATCAACGGTAAAAAAACAACTATTTCTTACGGATTTAATATATCTAATATTGGCGCAAAAATGAATTATACCAATGCAGCTGATAGATATTTCATACCAACTAACTTAAGAGTAGGTGCTGCGGGTACAATGAAATTAGATAACTATAATGAATTAACTGTGTTTGTTGACGTAAATAAATTATTAGTTCCAACGAATCCAATTTATGCGGTTGATAGCTTGAACCAAGTAATTATTGGAAGCGATGGAAACCCAGTAATTGTGAAAGGGCAAACAACAGATGTATCTGTATCGAGAGGTATTTTCCAATCGTTTAACGATGCTCCTGGAGGCGCTCAAGAAGAGTTTAATGAGTTATATTATTCTGCAGGTTTTGAATATTGGTACGACAAACAATTTGCTATTAGAGGTGGATATTTTTATGAGCATCCAACAAAAGGAAACAGACAATATTTTACATTTGGTGCAGGTATTAAATACAATATTTTTGGCTTAGATTTATCGTATTTAATTCCAACTACACAAACTAATCCATTAGAAAACACATTGCGATTCTCGTTAACATTTAATTTCGAAACACCTGATCCCGCAAAAGAATAAGATATTATGAAAATCAGAGTAGGTTTTGGTTTCGATGTCCATCAGTTAAAAGATGGACATCCTTTTTTTATGGGCGGTGTAAAACTAGAACACCACAAAGGTGCATTTGGCCATTCGGATGCAGATGTGTTAATACACGCCATTTGTGATGCCTTATTAGGCGCAGCAAACATGCGCGACATTGGTTTTCATTTTTCGAATACAGACCCTAAATGGAAAGGCATTTCTAGTGTCATTTTATTAGAAGAATGTGTAAGATTAATTTCAACTAAAGAGTATTCAATAGGAAACATCGATTGCATGATTTGCTTGGAGGCTCCAAAAATCAATCCTCACATTCCAGCAATGAAAGTAATACTTGCCAAAGCAATGAATATTTCTGACGAGGACATTTCTATAAAAGCAACTACTAACGAGCAAATGGGTTTTATTGGCCGAGAAGAAGGCGTGGTAGCCTATGCAACGGTATTAATAGAAAAAAAATAAAATATTTTTTGGACCGTTTTTGGTGG
>CALRTZ010000063.1:0-13735 GCA_943371235.1 Sphingobacterium thalpophilum
GTTCTAATTTCATATAGTTTTTTAATATAATTTTGAAACAACGTTAATGGAAAATTATCACTTAATCCTAAAATTCTTTTTTCATCTATTAAAGATGTATACCCATGAACATCACCAATTTCTAAATTGTAATATAATGGTGCTGTTGATATAGCTTTAGATATAATATCGAGGTGGATTTTGTGAAATTCAATTAAGTTGGCTTTTTTTGTTGTAATTAATGTATTTGGAATTTTCAAGCCTATCTGTGCTGCATAATTCAGCACCTCCAATTTGTTTATATCAGATTGGAAAATATTACCTAGACTTTTTTTTGCTAAAAAGCAATTATTAATAAACTGTAGTAATATATTTCTGTCTTGGGCTAAAGAACGAACCATTTGTTTCTTATATGGAAAATCATCACTAATTTCAATATTATTCTTTTCTATATTAAAATTACCTTTCCAAAACCATATTGACTTAATTTCAGAATATAAAACAACTTGATTATTTACTTTAATTGAAAAATCAAGTTCAACATTAGAAATAACAATTTCAGATATATATATTGTATCTTCTATATTGATTCTTATATACTTTTGCTTATAAAAAATTAGCCACTTAATAACATTATTTGTGGATTGATCTTTTTTACTAGTAAGTATTAATACTATTCTTTCATCCATATTCTACAAATTACATATGGCAATTATAATAACAACTGCCATATGCATATTTTAACTACGTCCAAATACCTTCTTCATCTTCAGCATCATCTCTTTGTTCAATTACATCTCCGTTGATAAAGACATACGTAGCTGTGTACATAGCACTTAAATGTGCTCTTCGACACCAAGCTTGTGTCGTTCCACCTTTGATTTGAATACCTTCATTGGTACTTAAACCAAAATTTGATAATGATTCTAGTTTTCTTTTCATAATATTAATAGTTTGTTTAAAAAAATTACACTTTCAATCGGACTCAATCATTTTCAGATAATCTTCCAATGTACTTAAACCCATTTCATTTCTTCTGACATTCACGTTAACCGGATCAATAATAGGATATAGTTTTTTAACCGTTTTGTCTTCATAATATTGGCTACCATATATTTGTTTGCCAGTTCTTGCAACTGAAATTCTATCTTCTAATAAAGCCAAATCACTTGGTCTTGCCTTTTTTTCACGTACAGCTGTTCTTAAAATTGGTAGCATCTTTTCTTGCGTATTTATATCAGAATGTTGTATTACCAAAAATATGGCTGAATTACCTTTAACACCTACTACATCATCACCCAACCAACCATATGTATTAATTATGTCTAACACAAATAACAAATTACTTGAATCGGTTTTGCGTATATCACTCAACAGCTTATTGTATTCAATTGAATTTACAGGATACTTATCACGATTTGTAATGAAGTCATAACGAACTTTTTGATCAAGGATATATATACTATCTAATTTTCTACTAAGAAAGGGATTCCATTTCGTATGCAGACTTATAGACATACGAATGAGAGAATCCCACCTTCCATCTTTTTTTAAATTATTGAAATGAATATCTGAATTCAATACATCTGGAGTATAACTTGTTTTAAATTTTATTATTTTAAACAAATTGTAAAAAGCACTATCTGTATAATCCAGCATAGCCCAGCATTGTGCAGCAGTATACCTATGGTAGGTTAATGCTTTATTATTGTTCAATCTAAAAGCCTTTGTAAAATAATAGCTAGCTTCATGATATTTTTTAATATTAAATAGTGAATCAGCCGTTTGAACATTTTCGAAATATTCTTTATTTCCTTGTGCAAAAGACAAACTACTTATTAATATAAATAACATGTTTAGTTTAAAATTCATTTATTACTATTTTTTTTTTGATTATCAAATGTAATTTGATTTTATTAAATTTAGTTGCAAAATGATTGACATATTTTATATCAATATTACTAATGGAAACATTTTGCATTTATAAAAAATAAAATCTATAAAAACTCATAACTGAAAAAATAAAAATTTTTTATAAGATTTATAATTCCTATTTATAAGGAATATTCTATTAAATTATCTAATCATCACCAATAAACATTACTATAGGAATTTGATTCTTTCGCAAAAAATCAACTCTAATATTTAAAATTAAAGAAAGCATAACCAAATATTTTTCCGAAAAACTTCTTTGACCATTTTCCATTTTAGAATAATTTGGTTGACATAAACCAAGTTTCATTGCAATGTACTCTTGCTTTAATCCACGTAATTCTCGGGCTTGTTTAATTGTAATATAAGTACGATCTGGTTGCATAAATTAAAATCTCAACTATAATATTCCTATCAATAATTTCTGTTTATCGACAATTGGAACTCATCAAACTTAAATTAGTTTAAATTATTTTCATTAAAACCGATTTGAGGACGAGATAGGTTTTTTTGAGGATAAGCAAGGAAAATATGAGGATAAAGTATCATTTAGATTTGAAAACCAGTAAGGCCGAAAATCCGAAAGACCGTTTAACCGAAAAAAAAGTCCTGCTCAGAAATGAAGCGGGACTTTTTTTGTAAAAGACAATCCGAAAGGCCGAAAAACAGAAAGACTGAAAAGCAGAAAATCCGAAAGGCAGTTTATTCTACTTTTCGGATTTTCGGCCTTTCGGTTTAACGGATTTTCGGATTAGCGAACAACCGTCTTGCTTATTCTTCCATCCACAGTCTCCACCACCAACTGATATACTCCTGCATCTAAATCAGCTGTGCTTAGTTGAATGTGTTGTTTACCGGCAGTTAAATATTGATCTTGTTTAAATACAACTCTTCCATCCATACTCATGATGTAAATTTTTACATCTGATGAATGTGCTTGGTAAAAGTCTACATTAATTTCATCTACAGATGGATTCGGATATAAAGATGCTTCTATTAAATCATCTACCGATTGTACTCCCGTAGTTGCTCCAAAGAAACTTAAATCATCAACATATAAAACAGTACCTACCGGTGCGGTAGTTAAAGCAGCTGTATCAAAACCGAATACTGAAGTTGTGCTTATAACAATGATGGCTGTGTCGGGTACATCGTTTGTTGCGTATACAATATCAACAGTAAAAGGAGTGAAACTAGATTTGTTAGATAAGGTTGCAATACCACCTCCTATAACATTTAAAGTGCCAATGCTTGAATCGTATTTAGTTAAGGCTACCGATACAATGCCCGAATCGGGTGCATTGCCTTGAGCATATTTATAAAATCCTCTTAACTCTGTTGGTCGGCCGCCAGAAATAGCAATTCCAGGTTTAATAGTAGCATTTGCTAAATCCAATGCCCCTGTAATCATAATGCCCGGTACTCCGGTTGTATCGTTTGCATTTTGTGCATACGATTCTAATTTTGCAGAATAAGTTCCAGAAACCTTATCGGTTCCTCTTGATACGTTTGCTCTTGGTAAACCACCAGAACCCAACAATACCGAGGCATAATTTGAAGTTACATAGCCTTGTGGTTCATAAAAAAACAACAAATTAGTCCATGTTTCAAATCCTCCGTTTTGAAGACTTTGTGCAAATGAATTGCTTCCAATAAACAACGCAATTAGTAATAGATATTTTTTCATAATTAATTTTAATACAGAGCCAAATATACAAAAAAAGCCCTCCAAAAAGATGGAGAGCTCTACGCATTTATTTATTCATCAAACCTCTACTAGTCTAATCCGAAGGTTAATCCTACACAGAATGTGTTTAAATCTGGACCTTCATTGCTATTGAACACACTTTGTGGGTAATATTTACCATAGATTCCTATGCTTCCGTAATGTACTCTACCTATAAATCCGTAGCGTAATTCGTTTAAGTTGAAAGCATCGTTCACTTTGGTTTTACCTTTTTCTTCGCTTATTTGTTTTAATCTACCGTTTATTAAGTATCCTAATTCAACACCACCCGAAACTCCAATTCTTTTACCGTTATTCAATTCGTTCGATTGGAAGTGTAACATCACTGGCAAGGTTGCATAACGTGCTAATAATTTGTTTTTAGTGAAATCAATTGCTTTTCCGTTAGTTGAATCTTGGTACATAGTGAACTTTGGAGCATTTGATCTTAATGAACTGTCGCCAGCTAATCTGTAGTTATTCCAGTCTAAACCTAAACCTACCGAAAGTCTTACGTTCTCTTTGTAAATGTTGAAGTAGTGGTTGTAAGTTAAGTTTACGTTTGTTGATTTACCATTTACTAAATTCAATCCTTGGTTTGCAGCTGATAAACTTGTTGATCCGTTTTCTAACAATCCGTTATAACCAATTGAGAATTCTAAACTTCCTTCATGTTTTTTATCATCATCATTATCTGCATAACTGTTCGATTTTTTGTCTGCCTCGTAATCGCCTGTTGAATCTTTCTCCATGTAAATTTTTTCGATTTTAGGTTCACCAATTACAACGATTCTAGTTTTACCAACTTTAATTTCAGTTGTATCAGTTTTACGAGATCCCGAATCTACTGTTGGGTATGATGCATCTAACTTCAACTCATTTGCTGCGTAAAATTCTGTTACCACTTCTTTTTGTTTATTTACATATCCTGCAACAACATCAATTGGGTCTAAGTTTACTACATAAGCAATTGCTTCTTTAGTTTGGTTGATAGCTTTAACTGCTTTGCTTTGTGCGTACACGCTTGAAGTGAATACTCCTGTCACTAACCCAAGCACTAAAATTGACTTTTTCATAATACTAATTCATTAGGTTGTTAATATTTTTTAATTTCTTAATTATCTGTTTGTATTTTTTGTTCTACTAAATTTTATGATGCCTAAATCCACTTCGTATTTCTTTCTCGATCCACCATCTACTTTTTTTGTTTCATTAATAGCTACTAAATTCGACTCTTCATTTCCACTTACTTTTTTAGCTACATAGTTTAACATTTCTACTACACCTATTTCTTTTTTCGATCCTGTATTGCTTGCCAAATTTACAGAAGGTGCTGGAACTGGAACTGGCTTAATAACTGGCCTTTTGTTTTCTGGTTCCATTATAGGAGTGTTTCTATTTGTTTCTACTTTCTCTTCTAATTTTTTCAAGAGTTCTATCGCTTGTTTTTCTTCTTGTGTGCGATTCTCAATTTTCAATTTAGAATTTAAGTTTCCTTGTTTTTTTATGCTTTTCGAAGAACGAGTAGTACGACTTTTGATCTCGACTACATCTACTAGACGTTCGTCTTTTGAGATTGGTTGCACAGGTTCGATAATTTTTTCAACTTTTTTTGAATTGATGCTATCTATACTTGCAACTCCCTTGTTTTTATTAGCATTTGCGAGGTTTGCATTTTCTTGTGTAGCTGTTTCGTTACCAAAGAAATTTAATTGATACAAACCAACCGACATTACTAATACTACCGATGCAGCAATTGATAAACGTGCTACCCAAGTAATCACAATTCCTCTATTGTTCTTATCAAGTTCTTTTTCTATTCCCATCCAGACACGCTCTGTTGGTTGCATCTCTGCATCCTCAAAAGCATTTTTAAATAAGTTGTCGAACTCTTCGTTTTTATCTGAGTGCTTCATGATGATTGCCCTCCATTTTTTTAATGTTTTCTTGCAAAATTGCTCTTGCTCTCGCAAGTTGTGATTTTGATGTCCCCTCACTAATTCCCAGATCTTGTGCTATTTCTTTATGTGAGAAACCCTCTATGGCATACATGTTAAATATTAATCGGTAGCCTGGTGATAAGTTTCTAATTAAGGTTAAAAGATCATTCATGTTTAATCGAGCTAATTGATTTTCTTGAACTGGGCTTTCTGGTGCATGATCTAAATCAACCACCGGAAACATTCTCGCATTTTTACGGTAAAACTCTATCGATGTATTTACCATTATTCTACGAACCCATCCTTCAAATGAACCCTCTCCTTTATAATCCTTTAATTTTTCAAAGACCTTTACAAAAGCTACCTGTAACATATCCTCTGCCTCGAAATTATCCTTTGCATACCTCGCACAAACTACCAACATTTTAGAAGCATACTGCTTGTACAGCAACTCTTGGGATTTTCTTTTCCCTTGTTTACTGCCCTCGATTATTTCTTCGAGGCTTAGCTTATGTCCCAATTGTAAGCTCATTGTACTGTGTAGATGATGGATTAGTTGATTTGGTTGCATGAAAGATACAAAATAATCACAATCTAACCTATCTATCTCATTATCAATAAGTAATAAATCAAAAAAAACGTTTACTTATTTATTTTCAGAAAAAAATTACAAAAATTACCAATTATTGGTAACTTTAAATAAAAGAAAAATTTATGGGACGAAATACATCTATATCCTTAGGAGATTATTTTGAGAGCTTTGTAGAAAAAAGCATTAAAGATGGGCGCTTTAAAAATGCAAGTGAAGTTTTAAGAGCAGGGCTTAGATTATTAGAAGAGGAAGAAAGCAAAATAGTTGCTTTAAGAAATGCTGTTTCAGAAGGAATTAATAGCGGTCATGCAAATGATTTTAAACCAACTGAGCACCTTAATTCCTTAAAAGCAAAAAGAAAATCAAATGTCTAAAGCTTGTTTTACAAACAAAGCAGTAGAAGACCTCTCTGAAATCTGGAACTACACAGTTGATAATTGGTCGGAAAATCAAGCTGATAAATATTATGAATTATTAATTTCGGCTTGTAATGAACTTTCAGCAAAACCCTCATTAGGAAATAATTACAACCAAATCAATAAAGAAATATTAGGTTATAGAGCCGGTAAACATGTTGTTTTCTATAGAATTTTGTCTGAAAATGAAGTTGAAATCATCAGAATTTTACATGAAATGATGGATTTAAAGAAAAGGTTGTAAAATGTATGTAGTACAATGTACAGTGTACGATGTACAACATCAATAACCTAATAACAATTAACTTAGTTATCTATTTACACTACACCTAAAATCAGCAATAAATGCTATTTTTGCTAGATTAGTGACTACAACCATATACACAAACATGGAAGCAATAGAAGTTTACAAACCCAAACACAAAGTTCGATTCGTAACAGCAGCCTCATTATTTGATGGGCACGACGCCACCATAAATATAATGAGAAGGATCCTTCAGGCATCTGGTGCGGAAGTAATACACTTAGGGCATAACCGCTCGGTAGACGAGGTGGTGAATTGCGCCATACAAGAAGATGTGCAAGGTATCGCTATGACTTCTTATCAAGGCGGACACAACGAATACTTTAAATACATGTACGACCTTTTGAAAGAGAAAGGTGCTGGGCATATCAAAATATTTGCAGGCGGTGGCGGAGTTATACTGCCAACAGAAATTGAAGATTTACAGAAATACGGCATCGCACGTATTTACTCGCCGGATGATGGTCGTACGATGGGCCTACAAGGCATGATAAACGACATGATGGTGCAATGTGATTTCCCTACTAAAAGTTCTTTAAATGGAGAGCTGAAACAAATTGTACATAAAGATCCTGCAAAAATAGCGCATGCCATTACGGTTGCCGAAAATTTACCTGCCGAAGCTGAGAAGTTTTTGGAAGAAGTTAAAAAAATGATCGGGCTGAAACGTATTCCTGTGCTAGGTATTACAGGAACTGGTGGTGCTGGTAAATCATCTTTAGTAGATGAATTAGTGCGTAGGTATTTAAATGATTTTGAAAATAAAAGCATTGCCATAATATCTGTTGATCCATCCAAAAGAAAAACAGGAGGAGCATTATTGGGAGATAGAATTAGAATGAATTCTATTAACAACCCAAGGGTGTACATGCGCTCATTGGCAACAAGGCAAGCAAACTTAGCTCTATCAAAATACGTACAAGAAGCAATTGATATTTGCAAAGCAGCTGCCTACGATTTAATCATTGTAGAAACTTCGGGTATAGGTCAAAGTGATACAGAAATTACTGAACATTGCGATGTTTCATTATACGTAATGACACCAGAGTTTGGTGCTGCAACTCAATTAGAAAAAATCGACATGTTAGATTTTGCCGATCTAGTTGCCATCAATAAATTCGATAAACGTGGCGCATTAGATGCCATTCGCGATGTAAAAAAACAATATCGTCGTAACCATCAAAAGTTTGATGCGAGCGATGATGACATACCTGTATACGGAACCATGGCTTCGCAGTTTAACGATCCAGGGATGAATGCATTGTATTATGCATTAATGACAACCTTAACAGATAGAACTGGTGTAGAGTTTACCTCACACTTAAATCTATTAAAAGGAAATTCTGAAAAAATATACATCATCCCGCCAGATCGTACGCGTTACTTAGCAGAAATTGTAGAAGCGAATCACGATTACAAAACATGGGTAGCTGAGCAAGTAGACATTGCTCAAAAGATGTATCAACTAAAAGGCACCATCGACATACTTGAAAAAGAAAAGAAAGAAGATGGGATACAAACTTTAAAAGATTTATACAGCCACTACGAAGAAATTTTGCACCATGAGTGTAAGCGTTTATTAAAAGATTGGCCAGAAACAGTAAAGAGTTACAAAGAAGATTATTTCGTATTTAAAGTGCGCGATAAAGAAATTAAACAAGAACTCTTTTACGAATCATTATCTAAACTTCGTATTCCAAAAATATCCTTACCAACTTACCAAGCTTGGGGCGATATTTTAAAATGGTTATTAACTGAAAACGTTCCGGGAGAATTCCCATACGCAGCAGGTGTATTCCCGTTAAAAAGAGAAGGCGAAGATCCAACACGTATGTTTGCCGGCGAAGGCGGACCAGAGCGTACTAACAAACGTTTCCATTATGTTTCACTTGGCCAACCTGCACACCGTTTATCTACAGCGTTTGACTCCGTTACTTTATACGGAGAAGACCCACATGTGCGCCCTGATATTTATGGAAAAATTGGAAACTCTGGGGTGAGCGTTGCAACTTTAGATGATGCTAAGAAATTATATTCAGGATTTGATTTATGTAATCCAAGTACATCGGTATCTATGACAATTAACGGTCCGGCGCCAATGTTATTAGGCTTCTTCATGAATGCGGCTATTGATCAGCAATGCGAATTGTACATCAAGAAAAACGGATTAGAAGCTGAGGTAAATAAAAAAATTGAAGAAATTTACAAAGCAAAAGGCATAGAAAGACCTACTTACCAAGGTGTTTTACCAGAAGGTAATAATGGCTTAGGACTTATGCTTTTAGGTGTTACTGGCGATGAAGTATTACCAAAAGAAACCTATGAACAAATAAAAGCGTATGCTATTTCAACAGTAAGAGGAACGGTACAAGCAGATATTTTAAAAGAGGACCAAGCACAAAATACCTGTATATTTTCTACAGAATTTGCGTTGAGAATGATGGGTGATATTCAGCAATATTTCATCAATGAAAAAGTAAGAAATTTTTATTCGGTATCTATTTCTGGTTACCATATTGCAGAAGCGGGTGCGAATCCTATTTCGCAATTGGCCTTTACCTTGAGTAATGGATTTACTTTTGTAGAGTATTACTTAAGTAGAGGAATGAATATTGATGATTTTGCACCAAACTTATCGTTCTTTTTCTCTAATGGTATAGACCCTGAATATTCTGTAATTGGTAGGGTTTCGCGCAGAATTTGGTCTAAAGCTATTAAGTATAAGTACAAAGGAAATGATCGTTCGCAGAAATTGAAATACCATATTCAAACTTCGGGTAGATCATTACATGCGCAGGAAATTGATTTCAACGATATACGTACGACCTTGCAAGCCTTGTATGCAATTTACGATAACTGTAATTCTTTACACACCAATGCATACGACGAAGCGATTACTACTCCAACAGAAGAATCGGTGCGTAGAGCAATGGCAATTCAGTTAATTATAAACAGAGAATTAGGTTTAGCGAAAAACGAAAACCCTATACAAGGTTCATTTATTATTGAAGAATTAACAGACCTAGTAGAAGAAGCGGTGTTAGCAGAATTTAAACGTATATCAGACAGAGGTGGAGTGTTGGGTGCGATGGAAACCATGTACCAACGCGGTAAAATACAAGAAGAATCGTTGTATTACGAAACCTTAAAACATAATGGCGATTTTCCAATAATTGGGGTGAATACGTTCTTAAATAAAAAGGGCTCTCCTACTATTGTTCCTTCGGAAGTTATACGTGCTACAGAAGAAGAAAAACAATACCAGATAAAAGCATTAAAAGAATTCCAAGATCGCAATGCAGATAAATCTGCTGAGGCTTTAAACGAATTGAAAAAAGCAGCGGTTGAAAATAAAAACATTTTCGAGCAATTGATGGAGGTTACAAAAGTTTGTTCATTAGGGCAGATTTCGAATTCGCTTTACCAGGTTGGGGGGCAGTATCGCCGCAATATGTAAATGTGTAAATGTGCAAATGCGTAAATGCGTAAATGTGCAAATTAGTGGGGAGCAGGGAGCAGGGAGCGGAGAGCAGATAGTGCTAGATTTAGAGTTTAGAATATAGAATTTTTAAGAGTCGGTTTGTACCGACTCTTTTTATTTTTCAGCAATATCCTTTATTTTCTCATTCATCAATTCAAATCCTTTGCGAGTGTTGGTATCAATCATTTTTGAAAACAATGGCACCAATATTCCTGAAAATTTTTCGGATTGAATTAAGGTGGTACTACCATCACTGTTTTTTATTAAAGTGAATTGATGTTCGCCATCAAACAGACCCTTTACCAATAATTTACCTTTCCACCTAAATTCTTTAGCAGGCTCAAAAGCCAATAATAAGGGAGTAAAGCTCATACCTTGTGCTTCTGGTGGTTCTATGCGTGCATTAAATTTTTTACCAATTATCATCTCCCCTTCTATTGATTTTATAAAGGGATTCCAGTTTGGGTAATTTTTAAAATCAGTTAAAATTGCCCATATTTTTTCGGGGCTCGCATTAATTTGGATTCTTGTTTCTAAATAGTTCATAATTGTATCTGTTTGTTGATACAAAGATGGGTAGTCTAAAAATACTAGCTCTTGATATTTGTCAAGAAAAATTATTTCTTACGTATTCTGCTGAAGGTTTCGGCGCTCATGCCCAACATGGAGGCTATGTATTGCAAAGGCACTTGGTTAAATAACTCTTTGTTGTGTTCGAAGAAAAACTGATAACGCTCTTCGGCGCTCATAGAGAGGTGAGAGAAAATGCGGTCTTCTAAAATAGTGAAGCAACGTGCAATAAATAATTTTTCGAGCTCATGCCATTGAGGGATGATGTTTCCTATTTCTTGATATGCTTTTTTATCAATGCTGTATAGTTCGGTATCTACCAAGGCTTGTATATTCCAACGTGCAGGTGTACTAAATATAAGGCTTGATAAATCGGTGATGAAGTACCCTTGAGTAGAAATCCATTGAGTTACTTCCTTTCCCTCTTCAGTTATAACATAAATTCGTACAATTCCTTTTTGTATAAAACTAAGGAAATTGCATTGCTCAGCAGTTTGTAATAAATACTCATTGCGAGTTATTTTTTGAGGGGTAAATAAATTAGATACAAGAGAAAGTTCATTTGGATTCATTACCCCAAAATAAGAACTAATGTATTTTTCTAATTCGCTCATTTTTTTCTTGCCAAAATTACAACATCTTCTGCAGGGCGGTTATGTGTAAAGGGAATGGATGCTAATGGGTGTTCCATAGAAAGCACGGTTATGTCTTTGTACAAGCCGGTTTTGTTAAATTGATGAACAAGTCCTTCTGCATTGTAACACCATAGGTGCGGTTCGGATAAAACACTGTGTGTAAAAATAGAAAACACAAAACTATCTGGAGCATCTTCGCCGATGCGTTCTTTGCCCCAACCGTTATTTATTTCACGAATGGTTCCTTTTTTATAATGATCAATCACAATATCAATATCTGGGGTTGATACGATGATGTAGCCATCGGTTTTCAAAAGTTTACTGCAGTTTATAAGTACTTTTAATCCAACTTCTGGTGTAAAATGTTCGAACACATGTTGTAACCGTATTAAGTCAAAAGTTCCAAGTTTTGCGATATCCTCATCACTTGCATTTATAATATCGAGTTTGCGATAATTTGCAGGTGCTTGCCCTTCAGGGTAATCAAGTATATCAATTTTAATAAATCCATCATCGTCTCTACCACCCGTTCCTACTTCTAACCAATTGGTTTTTCCTTGCGCACGGAGTTCGGCATCTAAACCAATTCCAGCTTTTCCACGCGCATTGGCATGGTCGAATTTTGTAAGACCTTTTATGGGTGTATGAGATTTCAGTTCTTGCTTGTGTAGCAAAACGTAGCCAAGAGATTGTATAAGTTTATTGAGGAGAGATTTCATAAAGCGAATTTAAAGGTTTCACGCAAAGGAGCAAAGAGTTTAAGGAGATATGAAAAAAGCCTTACATTTCTGTAAGGCTTTTCAATATTTAACTTAGAGATTACTTTATTTCGAAGGCTGATAAGTTAACAAAGGCTTGTAAACGTTCATTTAATTCAGATTCTGTTAAATCATTAATCCTTTCTGAACCGAATTTCTCAACACAGAACGAAGCCATTGCCGAACCGTATATAATTGCACGTTTCATGTTTTCGTAAGAAATATCACCAGTTTTAGCTATGTATCCAATGAAACCACCTGCGAATGTATCGCCAGCTCCTGTTGGGTCAAACACTTCTTCTAAAGGCAATGCCGGTGCAGAGAATATTTTGTTTTCATAAAATAACAATGCTCCGTGTTCACCTTTTTTAATGATCAGGTATTTTGGTCCCATTGTTAAAATTTTATTTGCAGCTTTAACTAATGAATATTCACCAGATAATTGACGTGCTTCTGCATCATTGATGGTTAACACATCTATCATGCTGATGGTCGTTTTAAGGTCGTCCATTGCAATGTCCATCCAAAAGTTCATAGTATCCATCACAATTAGTTTTGGGCGCTTGTGCATGCGCTCGATAACTGTTTGCTGCACCTTAGGTGTAAGGTTACCCAACATCAAGTATTCGCAATCTTGGTACGACTCTGGAATAATTGGGTCGAAATCAGCTAATACATTTAATTCAGTAACTAGAGTATCTCTGCTATTCAAGTCGTTATGGTATTTACCCGACCAAAAAAACGATTTTTCGCCTTTTTTTATTTGCAAACCATCTGTAGATATACCTCGTTTGTGGAAGTGCTCTATATCTTTTTGAGGGAAATCGTCGCCTACTACAGCTACAATTTTTGTTTTGTCATAAAAGTACGAAGCAGCTATACTAGCATAGGTTGCTGCTCCACCTACAATTTTATCTGTCTTCCCGAAAGGGGTTTCTATGGCGTCAAATGCCACAGTTCCAATGACTACTAAACTCATGAATATTTATTTTAAAATAATTTGCTACAAATATTGCATTTTAAATTTGAATCCCCTAATATTGCAGTCCCAAAAGAAAAGTACACTTTACTGTTGGGAAGCATTAACCAGACACTCCTGAATAGCTCAGCTGGTTAGAGCATCTGACTGTTAATCAGAGGGTCGCTGGTTCGAGTCCAGCTTCAGGAGCAAAAGCCTTCCCAATTAGGGGAGGCTTTTTTATTTTACACATATGTTTTACTTATACATTTTATACTCCGATTCTGCAAAACGCCATTACATTGGTCATTCAGAGAATCCACATGAACGCTTAGTTCAACATAATTCTAATGATACTGATAAATACACTGGCAAATTTTCTGATTGGAAACTGATGGCTTTGTTTGAATGTGGAAATAATTTAGCAGATGTAAAACAACTTGA
>CALRTZ010000064.1:0-12891 GCA_943371235.1 Sphingobacterium thalpophilum
ATTTATTTTTATTAGAATTTTGATTATCACTACTACCTTCCTAACCTGATACTGTACCTTCTTTTGGTTTCTCCATACAGAGGTCCCCGAACGAAGCGAAGCGGAGTTGAGGGGCGGTGATAATTAATACAAAAATGTGCAAATGTGCAAATGCGTAAATTAATATCACCCCATTCGCATAACTTGTCCCGTTTTTTCGGGGTTTTCGCATTTACGCATTTGCACATTTTACTATCTTTATAAAATGCATATTATTTCGAAACTCCCAAACCTTGGCGACACCATCTTCACTACCATGAGCGTGTTAGCCAATCAACACAAGGCTATTAACCTCGG
Source organism: Sphingobacterium thalpophilum (assembly GCA_943371235.1). Taxonomy (GTDB): domain Bacteria; phylum Bacteroidota; class Bacteroidia; order Sphingobacteriales; family Sphingobacteriaceae; genus CAJBVG01. The sequence continues at coordinate 337 of CALRTZ010000064.1, forward strand.
ACAAGGATTCCCGGATTTTCCGATGAGTGAAGAATTAGTGGAGTTAGTAAATAAGGCCATGAAAGATGGTTTCAACCAATACACCCATTCAAATGGATATCCAATTTTGCGTGAAAACATTGCAGCAAAAGCAGAGAAACTGTATGCGCAAAAAATAAATGCGGATACAGAAATTACGGTTTGCCCTGGAGCAACCTATGCTATATATACCGCACTTACAACCATCTTGCAAGCGAATGATGAAGTAATTGTTTTTGAACCCGCTTATGATTGTTACCATCCGGCTATTCAATTAAACGGAGCAAAATCGGTGATCATCGAATTAAAAGCACCAACATTTGAAATTCCTTTCGATGAATTGCGTTCAAAAATAAATGATCGAACAAAAGCCATCATCATAAATACACCACACAACCCAACAGGTTATGTATGGACCAAAGAGGACATGCTCAATTTACAAGAATGTGTGCGTGGTAAAAATATTTTTATTATTAGTGATGAAGTATACGAGCATTTAATTTTTGATGATAAACAACACGAGAGCGTGTTAAAATATCCTGAATTATTTGAGAAAAGTTTTGTGTGTTATTCTTTCGGCAAAACATACCATTGCACCGGTTGGAAATTGGGCTACGTAATTGCACCCGCTGCATTGAGCAAAGAGTTCCGAAGCATCCATCAGTTCAACGCATTTAGTTGCGATACACCCAAACAAGTAGCCCTATCAACATACATACAAAACGAACAAGCCTATCTGCAATTAGGTAAGTTTGTACAACAAAAACGCGATTATTTTGTGGAGCTTATGAAAGCCACGCCCTTCCAAAGAATTCCTTCTTCGGGTTCATACTTCGAATGTTATTCTTTTGCAAACATCTCTAAAAAATCTGATAAAGAATTTGCGATAGATTTAGTGAAAGATTTTGGTGTAGCAGCTATCCCAGTTTCTGCTTTTTATAAAAGTGGAAAAGACGAAAGTTTAATTCGGTTTTGTTTTGCGAAGAAAGAAGAGACCTTGGAAGCGGCAGTGGAGAAGCTGAGTGAGTTATAAATTACGAATTATGAATTACTTAAGTCACATTGGCTCATAGTAGCTACTACATATTTCCTAATATTAATTACCATTTTCCAGTATTTTTACGAACTTTGAACCGAATTTGAAACAACTCACAATTCACAACTCACAACTCAGAAAATGGAATATACCAACACCCATAACCACTCCAAAGAAACCCTTCTTACCCTATACCACCATTTGGTAAAACCTCGCATGATAGAGGAGAAGATGTTAATTTTACTTCGTCAGGGTAAAATTGGCAAATGGTTTTCGGGTATTGGACAAGAAGCCATTTCAGTAGGCACGGCTTTGGCCATGCAAACTGATGAATACATTTTACCGATGCATCGTAACCTTGGGGTGTTTACTTCTCGCGAAGTTCCATTAGACCGTTTATTGGCACAGTTCCAAGGCAAAGCAACTGGTTTTACGAAAGGCCGCGATCGTTCTTTCCACTTTGGTACACAAGAGTATAACATTGTGGGTATGATTTCGCATTTAGGTCCGCAGCTCTCTTTAGCAGATGGTATTGCTTTAGCCGACACTTTGAGTAAAAAAGAAAAAGCAACCTTAGTGTTTACAGGCGATGGTGCAACCAGTCAGGGCGATTTCCACGAAGCATTAAACGTGGCAGCTGTTTGGAACTTACCGGTGATATTTATCATCGAAAATAACGGTTACGGATTATCAACCCCCGTTTCCGAACAATATAAATGCGAACGATTAGCCGATAGAGGTATTGGTTATGGAATGGAAGCCGTACAAATAGATGGCAACAATATTTTGGAAGTGTACGATACCATGTTGAAATACACCGAAGACATCAGAAAAAACCCTCGACCAATTTTAATTGAATGCATGACCTTCCGTATGCGCGGGCACGAAGAAGCATCGGGAACTAAATATGTACCTAAAGAATTATTCGAACTCTGGGGACAAAAAGATCCGGTAGAAAATTTCGAAAATTATTTATTGAAAGAAGGAATCATTGACGAAGAATATGGAACCTCTTATCGATATAAATTAAAAAAAGAAATAGATGCCGCTATCGAAACTGCTTTTGGCGAAGCAGATATTATTCCAAATACGAAAATAGAAATGGAGGATATGTATGCACCGTATACATATAAAGAAATAGCACCATCAACAACCAATAAAACAGATAAAAGATATTTAGATGCGATAAGTGATGCGCTCAGACAAGGCATGCAACGCCATGAGAACTTTGTACTCATGGGGCAAGACATTGCAGAGTACGGAGGGGCATTTAAAATTACACAAGGATTTGTAGAAGAGTTTGGCAAAGCAAGAGTGCGTAACACACCACTCTGCGAATCGGCAATTGTTGGCGCTGCCTTAGGCTTATCTATTAATGGTTACAAAGCAATGATGGAAATGCAATTTGCGGATTTTGTTACCGAAGGCTTCAACCAAATTATAAACAATCTTGCCAAAACACATTACCGTTGGGGTCAACAAGCCGATGTAATTATTAGAATGCCAACAGGCGCAGGAACTGGTGCAGGTCCGTTCCACTCACAAAGTAACGAAGCTTGGTTTACTAAAACGCCAGGATTAAAAGTAGTGTACCCAGCTTTCCCATCGGATGCGAAAGGTTTATTAGCTGCAGCTATTGAAGACCCTAACCCTGTAATTTATTTCGAACATAAATTTTTATACAGAGGAATTTCGGAAGAAATTTTCGACGATTATTATACAACAGAAATTGGAAAAGCAAACTTATTAAAAGAAGGTACACAAGCAAGTATTATTACCTACGGACTGGGTGTGCATTGGGCATTAGAATATGCAAATGAACACCCGGAACTTTCATTAGATATTATTGATTTACGATCGCTACAACCATGGGACAAAGAAGCGGTAGAAAAAAGTGTAAGCAAAACAGGTAGAGCACTTATTTTACACGAAGATACGTTGACCAATGGTTTCGGTGCCGAACTTTCTGCACACATTGCAGAGCACTGTTTCCAATACTTAGATGCACCTGTAATTAGATGCGCAAGTTTAGATACTGCCATTCCAATGAGCAAAGCTTTAGAAGATAATTTCTTGGCAAAATCTTACTTAGCAGAAAAGTTACAGCAGCTATTAAACTACTAGGCGGACATTATGTTATTGAGTTAATAAGTAATTAAGTTATTATGTTATTTGTGCTAATGGCTCATTAATTGCTAATAACATAATAACCCAATTACTCATTAACCCCAATTCACAACTCACAATTCACAATTCAATGAAAGTCCTCTACATTACCCTATCCATACTAGCTCTACTAGCTATTGTTACCTACCTTTTTACACAACAAGCAAGCTTTGGAAAAAATCCAACAGGTGTACGTTTAGAAAGAATAAAAAAATCTAAAAATTACCGAGATGGTGCTTTTCAAAACATACATAACACTCCCAATTTTGGAGATGGGTATAATTTTTGGAAAATTTTAAAGATGTATTTTAGCAAAGGTCCTACGGAGCCCACAAAAATTTTGCCTTCTAAAAAATTAAATTTTACTGAAAACGATGCCGACGATTTTAAGTTAACATGGCTTGGTCATTCTAGTTATATTATACAAGTGGATGGGAAAACGATTGTAATGGATCCGGTAATTGCAGGCAATGCATCGCCTGTAAGTTTCTTCGGCAAGCCCTACCCTATTGAACACCCCTTTACTTTAGATGATTTACCTATGATCGATTATGTTTTTTTATCACACGATCATTACGATCATTTAGATTATAAATCCATCATCAAACTAAAAGATAAAGTAAAACATTTTTATACCTCACTAGGTGTGGGTTCGCATTTGGAATATTGGGGAGTACCTGCCGATAAAATTACGGAACTCGATTGGAAAGAAAGCGTGAACATAGATAGTACTATGAGTTTAACAGCTCTGCCTGCACGACATTTTTCGGGGAGAGGTTTTACGCGTAACCAAACCTTATGGTCGTCGTTTGCTTTTAAAACAAAAAATAAAAATATTTACATAGGTGGCGACAGTGGTTACGACGATCATTTTAAAACAATAGGAAAAGAATACGGCCCTTTTGATTTGAGCATACTGGAATGTGGGCAATACAACCCTGCTTGGGGTTATATACACATGATGCCAGAAGAAGTGGCGCAAGCTGCTGAAGATTTAGGAACGAAAGTATTATTGCCAGTGCATTGGGCTAAATTTACTTTGGCCTTACACACATGGACGGACCCTATTGAACGTGTTACAAAAGCTGCTAATGAAAAAAACATATTAATTTGCACACCGATGATTGGCGAAACCATCACTCTAGATAAATATACTCCTAATACAAAATGGTGGGAATAAAAGATTTAGGTTGATGAATTCAGTTTTATCAGTATATTTAAGTATAATTTATATTGATGAAAAAGTTTTTACTCCTGATTTTAATAGTTGCCAACCAGCTAAATTTGTTTGCACAAGATGCAACTTGGAACGGTGGTGTAGGTAAATTAATTTACAATAATTGCACCAACTGCCATCACGAAGGTGGTATTGGTCCGTTCAGTATACTATCTTATGACGATGCAAAAGACCGCGCACAATCTATAAAATACCATACACAAGACAGGCACATGCCACCTTGGAAAGCCGATCCAACCTATACAAATTTTGTTGGCGAACGTAGGTTAACAAACGCAGAAGTAAGTTTAATATCGCAATGGGTAGATAGCGGAACACCACTGGGCACGGGCGTTTCACCAGTTCCACCTACAATAAAATTAGGTTCGCAACTTAATAGAATTGACCAAAGCACTACTTTTCCGAAATATACTGTGCAGTTAAGCACCGATGATTATAGAACTTTTGTAATGCCTACCACACACAGTGGAACTAAGCACGTAAATGCGATTGAATTTTTACCGAGCAATGCTAGCATTGTACATCATATTATTTTATACCACGACCCAAGTTCTTATTCTAGAAATTTAGATAGCCTAGATCCGGGTCCGGGTTATGCGAGTAATGGCACCGGAGCCGCAAGCCCAAATGCTGAGCTCTTAGGATTATGGACACCTGGCGCAGGTATATTTTATTTGCCCGATAACATGGGTTATGCATTGCCAGCAGGAACCGATTTAGTATTAGAAGTGCATTATGCGCCCAATAGTAATGCAAAAGCAGACAGCACCAAGGTGAACATCAAATACACCTCTACAACTCCTGTAAGAGTTATCAATATGGAATTGCCACTGTACCATTTCCCACCAGTATTGCAGCAACCTGCGTTAATTATACCCGCAAATACAGTTAAAGAATTTACACAACGAACAACCTCTGGCAACAGTGATATTTCTGTAGTAGGTATATTTCCGCACATGCATTTAATTGGAAAGTCGTACACTATATTTTCTACAAAAAGTACTGATACCACAAAACTAATTCGCATACCAGATTGGGATTTCCATTGGCAAGGGTTTTATACTTTTCAGAGATTAATTAAAATACCACGTCAATCGATATTACAAGCAAAAGCTATATACGATAATACAAGCAACAACCCGAGAAACCCTAGTAACCCTCCTATTAATGTTTCGGCAGGTGAAAATACAAAAGATGAAATGATGGTTGCCTTTATTGCCTACACTACTTATCAAACAGGTGATGAAAATATAATATTGGATAGCACGCTTGTAAATACAGGGCTTGAGCAAACAGAAAAATCAAGTTTAAAAATTTATCCTAATCCGGTAAATGATTTATTAACGATAGAACTTGAAGAAGAAATAACTTCAGTGAAAATAATTTCTTTGGATGGTAGAATCTTGTTGAATGAATTTTCTAAAAATATAATTGATGTTTCTGGCATTTCAGATGGAATTTATTTTGTGGAAATAAAAACGGATAGAAATAGCTATAGAAAGAAAATAGTTAAGACGAATTAACGAATCTACGAATTAGCGAAATAAAGCTCACGGAGTTACACAAAGTATACACAGAGTTACACAAAGTTCTTTTGCTCGTGTGTACATAATTAAATTATTTTAATTCTCACAAATCTATTCATAACCTGATTCTGTACCTTTTATTGATTTCCCCAAGCTGGGGTCCCCGAATCCCGTACGTACGGGAGAACGCGATTTGAGGGGCGGTCATAATTTGATTACAAATATCGAACGACGCAGAAATATTTGAGAGGCAGCCTATCGGTCTTTCGGATTATCGATCTATCGTTCTAAACGTTAAATTAATTCTAGGCGTATTTACTTTCGTAGTAGGTGGAAGCCTGTGCAACCAATGGGTTTGAGTACTTCCCTTCATTACCAATAAACTGCCGTGCTCTAAATATACTTCAACTTTATTGCCAGCATGTTTGTGTTTAAAGGCGAATTTACGTGAAGCGCCAAAACTTAAAGATGCAATGGCTCCGTCCTTTTTCAAATCAGTTTCTCCATCGCTGTGCCAAGCCATTCCTTCATCGCCAGTGTGGTATAAATTTAACAAACAAGAATTATACGTTTCGTTAGAAACATTTTCTGCAATTTCTTTTAATGCTTGTAATTCTTTGGTCCAGGGTAATGCTGTTTTGGTTACTTTAGAATAGGTGTATTCGAATTCTTGTTCGGCATACCAAGCAACCTTACGTTTGGTAATTATTTTTTTACCGTAGATTAAAGCTTCATCATTTTTCCATTCAATGGTGTTCATCAACACATCGTAATAATAATCTGATTCTTCTTTACTGAATATTTTACCATAATAATTTACTTCCCCATCAAGAGGAAGTAAATTAGAACTATGTTTCGTGTTACTAAATAAATCCAAAATCTTATTTGATCGATAACCAATCGGCCACAATTAAACAACTTTCCTCCAATATAAAATCAAAAGGTTTCTCTCCTTTAGGTTTAGTTTCTCCTTTTTTCAACGGCGCTAATCCTCTTGCTACTCTTCTTTCATTCTCACGATCTAAACTCTTTTGTTCGTTATCATCACGCTCTTTCTTCATTTTAATTTCATTTAATGAAGTCGCTTTTTCCTCTTCACTTTCTTCAAATTTCTTAATATCATCTAACATGTATGCAAACTCCTTACTACTTTTCATACGCTTTGTATGTTTCTCTGTTAAAGTTTTAATACTAGGTTGTAATGATGTTAAAGGTTTATAATTTGATTTTTTAATTTCATCCCAAGGCAAAGCAGATTTCTCTGCGCTCTCTCCATATTTATCAGCAGGGTATATCATCGGGAAATTTATATCAGGAGTAACCCCTTTGTTCTGAGTACTGCTTCCATTCACTCTGTAAAATTTTGCAACTGTTAAATTAATTTGCCCGTATGTATTTTCCTTGCCAATAATTTTGTTGCTTGTATTGTTAATTACTTGATCTAAATCTATTGCATTTTGAACAGTACCTTTACCAAAACTTTGTGTACCTACCACAATTCCTCTTCCATAGTCTTGTATAGCACCTGCAAAAATTTCGGATGCAGAAGCTGAGAATCTATCAATCATCACCGCCATCGGACCAGTCCAAGTAATGCTCTCATCATCATCTTCACCAACATCTACTTTGTTTTTTGTATCTCTTACTTGCACCACAGGTCCCGACTTAATAAACAATCCTGTTAAATCTATAGCTTCTACCAATGATCCACCTCCATTACTTCTTAAATCAACAATTACTGCATCTACATTTTCAGCACGTAAACTATCTAATATTAATCTTACGTCGCGAGTGGTTGATTTATAATTTGGATCGCCACTTTGGTACCCTTTAAAGTCCATGTAAAATGCTGGAATATCTATGATTCCAATTTTGTATGTTTTACCGTTTTGCTTAATCTCTTTAATTTCTTTTTTGGCCGATTGATCTTGTAAAATTATTTTTTCTCTTACTAATTCAATTATTTTCGGACTTGCCACATCTTGGCCTTTCGATACTACTTTTAAACGCACTGTAGTTCCTTTCGCACCACGTATTAATTGTATCGCATTGTCTAACCTCCATCCAACTATGTCTGTAAACTCCCCATCTTTACCTTGTGCTACAGCAATAAATTTATCATCAACACTTACCAATCCACTTTTGTCTGCAGGACCTCCAGGTGTAATTGCATTCACCGTTACAAAATCGTTATCCATTCTCAATGTTGCACCAATACCTTCCAACGAACGGCTCATGTCTATGTTAAAATTTGCAGCATTACTAGGGTTAAAATAATTAGTGTGCGGATCTACCGATTCTGTGTATGCCGACATGAATGCTTGGAAAGCATCGAAGCTATTCACTTTATCTGCTTGTGTTACTAAATTCTGATAACGTTTTTTTAAGGTCTCTTTACTTTTTCCCGAATCTGATCCTGCAATTTTTAAATTAAGTAAATCGTGTCTTAATCTTTTCATCCAATAAACATCACTCTCTTCTTGTGTTTTAAACCAAGTTTGTTTTTCTCTGTTAAAAATGATGCTTTCATCATCAGTAAATTCAAACTTTTCTGTTTCTAATTTTGATAAAATAAAATTCATTCTATTTAGGTAGCGTTCCATGTAAATGTTAAACATATTAAATGGTTGCGCTAATTCTCCAGATTGTAAAAAATCGTCGTAATTATTTCTAAATTCTTTGAATGTATTTACTTCAGCTTCGAAAAAATAAATCTTGCTCGCGTCAATATTATCTAAATAAGCATCAAACACTACTTTAGATAAGGAATCGTTTAATGGTACTTTTTTATAGTTATAATTGGATACCAATGCCACTACTTGGCGGCAAACCTCTACTTGTTGATCGCTAGGTGTGATGTCTTTTTTATTTTCAGAAGCACAAAAAGAAAATGCGGTTGCTGTACTTACCAGCAATAAAAGGGACCCTAAGCCAATTCTCATGATAATTTTAATCATCTTTATAATTTATATTCACTAATTAAACAATTATAACAAAGATTTGGTCTAATTGCTTTGTAATTATTTAGTTTCATTGGGCAATTTAAGATATTTTTAATTTCTGAATAATAAGTACTTTTGAAAATGTTGCAATTACCAGAAGATTTTAAAGCACAAATGGAGGCCGATTTAGGCAAAGAAGCTCCTAATTTTTTTAATGCCTTGAGTTCTGAAAGTCCTACCTCAATCAGATATAATCCTTATAAACAAAGCTCTAACCTAAATTATTTCGAAAGCAGCAGCCCAATTGCTTGGTCAAATAATGGCAACTACTTAGATAAAAGGCCCTCTTTTACATTCGACCCCTATTTTCATGCTGGGCATTATTATGTTCAAGAAGCTTCGTCGATGTTTTTGGAAGAAGCCTTAAAACAATGTGTTGATTTAACTGAATCTCTACGTGTATTAGATCTATGTGCCGCTCCTGGTGGCAAAAGCACTCATTTAAGTTCTTTAATTTCTGATGACAGTATTTTAATCAGTAATGAAGTAATATCAACTAGAGCTTCCATACTTGTTGAGAACCTAACAAAATGGGGCAAGGCAAATGTAATTGTTTGTAATAACGACCCCGAGCATTTCGGCGATTTAGAAAATTGTTTTGATGTGGTGGTAATAGATGCTCCTTGTTCTGGCGAAGGAATGTTTAGAAAAGACAATGACTCTATAAATGAGTGGAATTTAAACAATGTAAATATTTGCAGTGCAAGGCAAAAAAGAATTTTACATACTGCTTCAAAATTACTTCGTACAAATGGTATCATCATTTACAGCACTTGTACTTTTAATACGAAAGAAGATGTAGATCCAATTAACGATTTATTAGAAGATGGCGGATGGGAATCTATCAAATTGAACACAGAAAATTTTCCAGGAATTGTAGAGAGAATATCCAAAATTAACAATGAAATTTATGGATATCATTTTTATCCTCATAAAATAAAGGGCGAAGGTTTTTATATTTCTGTATTGAAGAAAACAGAAATTGAAGAATCGAATTGGCCAAAGGTGATGAAGAATGTTGATTTTACAGATAAAAAAACGAAAAGTGTAATTACAGAATACATTGATACGGAGGGCTTAGATTTTATTCAACATAATCAACAAACATTGGCTTTTCCAATAAATCTTAAAAATGAAATGTTAGGGATATTAAACACCTCTTTACGTATTAAAAAATTTGGGATTGATGTTGGTCAAGTTATTCGCGAAGAATTAATTCCGGACCAAGCTCTTGCCATGTCGTTAATTCCACTAAAGAAATTCCAAACACTGGAACTTAGCAAAGAGCAAGCAATTATGTATTTGCAGAAAAAAGATTTCAGTACAAACTCAACTGCAAAAGGTTGGCATTTAATGAAATTTGAAAATGCGGTTATAGGTTTTGCAAAACTTATGGGCAATAGAATGAACAACACGTACCCAAAAGAGTGGCGAATTCGTTCTGAACAATAAAGGCAACATTTCTGTTGCCCCAAATTTAATTTTTAATAAATCCATCTAAAGTTTTTATAAACCAATCGGGTTGATCGTACATTATAAAATGTTTAGCACCATCCGGTTGTTTTAATTCAACTCCTAGTAGATTTTTATACTGAGTAGCAAATGTATTATAAGATGCTTCTTTTGTAAAATTAGGATAAGCAGGTATTGGTTTATCCCAAGCTACCATTACTAAAGTTTTCGTTTTAATATTTTTTACATCGTCACGCAAATCAGTACCCATCATTTCTGCAAAAGTCTTACCCATTGTATATCTATCTGAACTCATAGACCATGTGCACGCTTTTTCAACTTGTGCTTCATTGCTAATCATGGTTCTTAAAATATTCATCTGTTGATTTCTTAATACGTTCTCTTCGGTAGCTAAGTAAGAATTCTCTGCTCCAACTAACATCTCTTTTATTTGTTCCTCTGTACGCGTAGAATCTTGAGCCGCCATTAAAAAAGGTAATGCATCAACTACTACTAAGCTCCTTAATAAAGTAGGCTCGGAACTCGCAATCATTAACCCATAAAAACCACCCATACTATGCCCCACTAATATTGCATCATTTTTAGAGTGCGATTTTATATAGGCTATTAAATCGGTTTTTATTGTAGTCATTATTTCTTTTTCCTTTAAGGGTGCAGCTTCAGCAAAACCTGCAAGTGTAAATGCATAACAAGTGTAATCCTTTTCGTAGCGTTTTATTATTTCATCCCAAACATCAGCCGAACATAAAAATCCTGGGATAAAAAATATGGGAGATCCATTACCAGAAATACGTACATTAAATGAATTGTGTTTTTCAATTTTTTGTGCCGTTGAAGTATTCACTAAAACAGTCAACAAAATAATTCCTAAAATTAAATTTATCTTTTTCATATTAATTGGTTTTTACTATTAGAGCGCAAACCTTTATAATTGTTACAAAAAATTTATAAATAATTTTTATAATTGATTTTGAATATTCTCTAGTGAAGAAATCATCTCTTCTAATTTTGCGTTGTTTTTAATGCTTTGCTTTTTACCAAGTATAAATTGGGCATATATCATCCAAGCAATTGTAATGCTATAGGCTCCTATTTTAAGGCCTATACTTGCTTCTGCCAATACTTCGTGGTAATACAACAATAAGCCAGCTAATAATATTATGAAATAAATTTTCATATATATATTGTTCATTTTTTGCTGCTGTTGTTTTATTTTCTTCAATTGTTCAATATGCTCTATTGGGCTCAGTAGTTTATTGCTATTACGTAATACAAACATATTTCTTAACATCATCATCGAATAAATAAAAACTAAACTTACCAATAATGATAGGCCCAAATGAGTTGTAAACTTTTCGAATTCTAAAAATATCCAAACAGATATCATTACAACTAATGAAAATAGCATAGCAATTACTGCAAACATTAGCTTTAATGCCATTTTATTTCTTTTGGCATTTATGCCAGTTAAAACTTGTTCAACGGAAAGTGTGTTTAATTTCTGTCCTTTCCAAACACTTATTAAATCATCAAACTCTTTCATATTTTTTGTATAATTCTGTTAATTGTAGTTTAATACGATGAATTTTTACTCTTAGATTTCCGTCAGAAACTCCAGCAATTTCAGCTATTTCGGGGTATGGTATCTCATCTAATACCATAGTTATAATCAACCTATCACTTTCTTGTAACAAAGCGATGCATTGATATAATAAATTAACTTTTGAGTAAATAGTATTATCCACTTCAGCGAAAGATTCTAAAACCTGTTCGTTTATTTTTTCGGTTTGCAAGCGCTTCCCAATTTTTATAAATGACAAACAGGTGTTAACAGCAATTCTATAAATCCATGTATTTATAGCCGAATGTTGTTGAAATGCTTCTAGATGCTCCCAAACTTTAAGGAAAGTGTCTTGCACTAAATCAGAAGCGATATCGGGATCGCCAGTATATGCATAGCATAAATGGTAAATCTTTTGATGGTAGGCATCAAAAGCCGTTTTAAATAAGCGTTCTTTCTCGTTCATTATACATTAGAGAATAAAGTTCTCTAATTGTTACAAGAAATCAGAAATAATTATAATAAATTTTCAATAA
>CALRTZ010000065.1:0-11609 GCA_943371235.1 Sphingobacterium thalpophilum
CCCACCAAAAATTACACCCTTCGAATCAAATATGAAAATTCGCAAAATAAATCACTTGACATTTTTTTTATCAATAAAATCAAGTGATTGAAATCTCTATTTTAAAAAAATAATTTTTAATTATCCTGAACATATAGCACAGAAACCGCTGCGCTTAGCATAAACACACCCGCTAAAATAATTGCATACATCGCGTTGTTGTCGTAAAAGTTTTTTACGATAGGCCCACCTACTACACCATTTACAATTTGTGGAATGGTGATAAAGAAATTGAATATACCCATATAAACTCCCATTTTACCTGATGGAATTTTATTGGCTAAAATTGCATAAGGCATTGCTAATATTGAAGCCCAAGCCAAGCCTACTCCTATCATCGAATAAACTAAATCCCATTTATCGTCTGCAAAATACATACTCAACAATCCTAAACCTCCTGCAATTAAAGAGAAGGCATGTGTTCTTTTTCTGCCTAAAAACTTTGCAATACGTGGTAACAACAATGCATAAATTGCAGAAACACCATTGTAAACACCGAAAATTATTCCCGTCCAGTTTTGTGCCTCTCTAAATTTATCACTACTGGTATCTTCTACAGATAATCCGAACACATGGTGTGCAATTGCAGGTGTAGTAAACACCCACATACTAAACAATGCAAACCACGAGAAAAATTGCACCAAACCCAATTGTCGCATGGCTCTTGGCATCTTTTTAAAATCTTTAAAAATGTTGCTAAACTTTGCATCTGTATCTTCAGATTTGCCATGGTACAATTCGTATTCTGCAGGAGGATACTCTCTAGAAAATAAAACTGTAATTAAAATACATACTAAAAAAACTACTGCACCCACATAAAAAGAATAGGTAACATTATCTGCTACAAAACCTGCAGGTGCTGATGATGATACACCCATAAATTCGTGCATTACAAATGGCAACCACGATCCTGCAACTGCACCAATTCCTATTAAAAATGTTTGTATTGAAAATCCTAGGGTGCTTTGTTTAGCAGAAAGATTATCGGCTACCAGTGCGCGAAAGGGCTCCATCGCAATGTTTATACTTGCATCCATTACCATTAACATTCCCGCTCCTATTAATAAAGCTGATTTCGCCTGAAAAAATGTTGCAGAATTTGGAAGTAATAATAATGCCAAACAACACAACATCGTACCAGCCATTATATATGGCTTCCTTCTTCCAAACCTACCCCAGGTTTTATCGCTGTAAAATCCAATTATAGGCTGTACAATCATGCCCGTTAATGGCGCTACTAACCAAAACCACGAGAGTTGCTCTACATGTGCCCCATAATTTTGAAGAATTCCACTTGCATTTCCATTCTGTAATGCAAATCCAAATTGTATTCCCATGAATCCGAAACTCATGTAGAATATTTGCAATAAACTTAATTTAGGTTTCTCTAATAAAGCCATGTTAAAAATTATTTATAGTAAATAATATAAGAGTTGGGTTGTAACTTAATCATACCATTCATGTTTTCTTGCTTCGCATTTGATTCTATTTTATAGCCTGTAGTAAGTGTACTAAAACTAGTTCCTTTACTCTTAACTTTTATTTCATTTGCGCTGAAATTAATAATAACATACGCCTCAGATGTTCCGTTTTTTCTCTTATATGCATAGTGCTCATCAGCTGTATTTCCAGTAACATCTAATGGAATTTCTACCCAATCGCTGTTGGTACCTGTGTTGTGGAATGCTGGAACAGTATGCTTCAAGGCCGTCATTCTTTTGTACCATCCTTCTCTAGATTTATTTGCCCATTCTGTTTTGGTAATGTTGTTTTTTTCGAAGAATTTCATTCTTCTATTTAATCCAACTTCTTCACCGGTGTAAATTAAAGGTAAGCTTTGAGGCAATGTGTAAACCATCACTCCAAATTGTTGCCAATTTTTTCCATATTTTTCATCTACTGTTCCGTTCCACGAATTTTCATCGTGGTTTGTTAAAAACAAAAGCTTGTGCATATATGCCGGAAATGCGTCGTAGTTTAGTCTTAACTCTTTTTTCATTTCAGCTAATTGCTTTGTGCCTTTTGCAACATCAGCCGTTACTCCCATAAAATTCCAACCATATGCAGCATTAAATGCGTTCACAAAATAGGTGTCGGGTTTTCTATTGATGTCGTTATTCCACTCCATCTCTGCCAACATATATACAGGTTTAATTTCTTCCAATTGTCTTCTCAATTCCTCCCAAAAATCTAATGGAACTAAAAATGCTACATCGCAACGATATCCATCTATATCGTATTCAGATACCCAAAATTTCATGGCATCTATCATCGCTTCGCGCATATCATTGCTTTCGAAATTTAATTTTGCAACATCTGTCCAATCATATTGAGTAACAATTTCACCTTGCTGATTTTGTGCATACCAATGTGGATGCTGAGAAATCCATGCATGATCCCAAGCGGTATGATTCGCAACCCAATCAATTAGCACTTTCATTCCTAAACGATGAGCTTCTGTTACTAATGCTTTAAAATCTTCTTTCGTTCCATAATCTGGGGATACCTCTTTATAATCTTGCACACTATAATAGCTACCCATATCACCTTTTCTGTTTTTTAACCCAATAGGATGAATTGGCATGATCCATAATACATCTACACCTAAGCCTTTAATTCTAGTTAAATCTTTTGTTACAGCTTTGAACGTTCCTTCTTGTGAGTATTGTCTAACATTCACTTCATACATTACTGCATTTTTAGACCACTCTGGTTGCGATAATTGTGCATATGTAACAGTACTAATCAATACAAATACTATTACTAAAATTTTGTTCATCATTTTATTCATAAGTAAATATTTCAAAATCATCATTTTTAAGTTCTACAATTATTTCATTTGAGATTGATTGAAATGGATGTGCAAAATTTGCTTTCACATTTCTTTTAGCATCTTTTGTGATGTTCACCTTTCCTGGATTTTTAGAAAATACAATTAAAGATTTTTTGCCAAAATAATTTCGTTCGTAAGCATAAAATCCTTCGGTACATTTTACCTCTTTAAAATCTCCATATATAAATTCTAAATTATTTTTACGCAAATTTGCTAAGGTTTGCACTTTATCTCTTAACTCTTTTTCTTCCAAAGTGTAATTTTCAAACTTCATCATCCTTCTATTATCCGGATCATTCCCTCCTGGCATTGCAATTTCATCACCATAGTACACAACGGGCACTCCTGGTATACTAAAATTTAAAGCCATCATTTGAGCCATGCGTGCATACCCTTTTGTTCCTTGATGTTGAATGTTGCGTGTCCATCCTGCTAACTTCGTATCTTCATCTGGCTTTATTGTTCCCTCTGCTAATGATGCAAAGCGTGGCTTATCTTGGTTACCACTTATGTTCCCCATTAAATGATGGGTGCCGTAATATTTAAAACTTTCTTGTATCGTTTCGCTTAGTCTTTTAAATTTCTTCAGGCTCTCCTCTTTATCCGCATCAAAAGCGAAAGCATTAACACCCGCATCGTATATGTTAAAATCAAACTGTCCATCCATCTGTCCTGAATTTACATAAGAACCAATTAACTCCGGACTGCCATACGTTTCTCCAATTTGATAAAAAGCGGGTTTGTTTTTTTCTTTTACATCATTTCTAATTTTTCGAGTGAGCGTTCTCCAAAATTGTTCCGGCACATGTTTACTTGCATCGTGTCTAAAACCATCTATTTCAAAATTACGAACCCAAAACATTACCGAATCAGAAATTATTTCATTTACTTCTTCTCGTTGAAAATCTAAAGTTGGTAAAAATGTATCAAACCAAGTTGTTAACCTGTGGTCGTCCCATCGCTCTGTATTCATACTACCATCAGGCAAATACAAAGAGGTAACCCAGGTTGGGTGTGCTTTATATAATGGATGATCGGTATGTATATGATGCGCTACAAAATCCAGCACAACATTCATTTCTTTTTCATGCGCTTTAGAAATAAAATTTGTAAAGCCCTCATTCGTTCCAAATCGTTTATCTACTAATGAATAGGATGTAGGCCAATAGCCATGGTATGCCGAAAACTTTGTGGTAATATTTTTATCCCAATACCCCCAAGCTCCATCTGGGTTTTTTGCAATAGGCGACAACCAAACCGTATTAAATCCTAGTTCTTCAAAAAAACCTTGTTCTAATTTTTTCTGAATTCCCATTAAATCTCCACCATAAAAATCTGCCTTTTCATTAACCCCTTCAAGCTTTGCTGGATTATTTTTTTTATCACCGTCTGCAAATCTATCTACCATCATAAAATACATGATTTGCGTATGTAAATCGCTACGGTCTAATAAACTTGTGGAACTTACCACTCTCCCATTTTCCAAAGGAATTAAAATGTCTTTCGCAATTTTTCCCGCACCGTATGCGTACACTCTTATGTAACTTCTTTTTTGTTTACTTGCTTCTACAGGTATTTTAAGCGAAATCTTTTTGGATTTTTTTGAACTACCACTAATTAGATGATGATTCCAAAATGCAAGGTATCCTTCAATATTTGTTGCATTGATAGATATACTTGCTCCTTCAAATTGTGAAGTTTCTATGTTTGGTAATACTCCTGTGTTATTTCCAACTTCCAAGATTACATTGGTCCCACCCATTCCGTTTGATACAGTTATTGCATTTAATGGATTTACTTCAACTCCATCGGCAATTAATTTGTATTGATGTTTGCCAGTGTTTACTTTTTGTAAATTAATTTTCCATGTAGCACTTGGCAACGATGTTAAGGCTACTATTCCTTTGCTTTGCGGAGCCCAAGACGTAAAAGTTGCTTTTATTTCTAATTTGTTTGCAGGTTTTTCTAATTGAATTGATAAGGTAACATTCTCTTTATCGGCTGCAAAACATGGTATATCATACACATCTTTGTTCACAAAAAAACGAATGTGAGAAACCAAGTTAATAGGTCTTCCTAAAATTAACAATTCATCTTTTGTAAAACTTATTTGTGTTAATCCGGACGGAAGTTGAACCGAATCAATTTTAGTTTTAAACGGAAAATAATCTGCAATAATGAGTTTACTTGTGTCCACTTGTAATTGAAATGGACTAGCTAAAACGCCCCAAGCATTTTGTGCATTAATGTTTATGCTAAACAGAGTTAACATCAACAAAAATAATCCATTTTTTTTAGTTAGCATATGTAGATTTTAATGCAAAAACGTGTTCTTTATTCGGACTTAAATTAATCACCTCATCATACAACTCACATACAATATCTTTATTCGATTGTACATTCATTTTTATGTTTTCTTTATTTATATTGATGGTGATAATGGCATCCCTGTAGCGAATACAAAATTGAAATGCTTCCCACTTACTTGGTAACATGGGTGAAAAACTCAATAAATTTTCTTTTATACGTAAGCCTCCGAAACCCATTACAACAGACATCCAAGTACCTGCCATACTAGTAATGTGTAGTCCCTCGTGAGCTTCTTTATTGTAATCATCTAAATCTAATCGAGAAGTTCTTAAATACAATTCGTAGGCTTTTTCTTCATAGCCTAATTTGGTTGCTTGTATAACGTGTATACATGGAGATAATGAAGATTCGTGAACTGTACGCGGTTCATAAAAATCGAAATTTCTTCTGAGTGTTTCTGTATCAAAATGATCTTCAAATAAAAACAAGCCTTGCAACACGTCTGCTTGTTTTATAAAACAAGAGCGTAGTATACGATCCCAAGACCAGTATTGATTGATAGGACGTTCTGATGGCAATAAATCCGCAGCCATTTTTTGCTCCTTGTCTAAATACCCTTCTTGTTGTAAGAATATTCCCATCGATTCATCTTCTGGATAATACATATTTTCGGTAATATGCTTCCAAGTATTTAATTCATCTGAAACAAATGAAGTTTTTGTACAGAAGTCGATAAAATATGGCTTATTTTCTTGTTCAATTTTTTTAATTATACTTGATGTATAGTTCATGCACCAGCATGCAATGTAGTTGGTATACCAATTATTGTTTACATTGTTTTCATATTCATTTGGGCCGGTTACACCGTGCATCACATATTTCTTTTTTGCTTCGGACCAATGTATTCGTTGTGCCCAAAAACGCGAAATACCTAAGAGCACTTCTGCACCACCTTCGGTAAAATAACTTTCATCACCAGTGTACAATGCATACTGAAATACAGCATATGCAATGGCTCCGTTTCTATGTATTTCCTCAAAGGTTATTTCCCATTCATTGTGGCATTCTTCCCCATTCATGGTAACCATCGGGTATAAAGCAGCACCGTTGGTAAAGCCTAATTTTGCTGCATTCTCAATTGCTTTATCAAGTTGATTATATCTGTATTTTAACAATTGTAAAGCAATGCTCGAATCAGAAGTGCCTAAATAAAATGGCAAACAATACGCTTCTGTATCCCAATAAGTAGAACCCCCATATTTTTCGCCAGTAAATCCTTTCGGGCCAATATTTAAACGAGGATCTCTGCCTGAATAAGTTTGGTTTAATTGAAAAATATTGAATCTAATTCCTTGCTGAGCTGCAGTATCGCCTTTTATTTGTATATCGGCGCTTCTCCATACATCCGCCCAAGAATTAACATGTTCGTTTTTTAAATTTAAATAAGTTGATGATCGTGCTTTGGTAAGATTAGTTAAACATGCAACTTCTATTTGTTTCGCATCATAATACATACTTGAAACGATGCTCACATATTTCTCAATGCAATACGTTTTGCCCGCTTCCATGTTTATTTCCCAAGCAGCACCTACCTTCCAATCTGTACTTGTATACTGTACATTGTTTTGCTCAGCACCATCAATATAAACTCTAACAAAAAAACCTTCGCATACTTCAAAACTTAATTTATTTGTTTTTACGTGTAACCAAGCATTCTGTTTGTCTGTTTTTTCTGAAACACGAGACCAAAATACTTCATCGTAATTAGAATCTTTATTTTTTATAAACGCATCTATGCCCGTGCTCCATATTAACTTAGCATCTGCATGAGCTTTTATTTCATAACGAATACAAGCAAGCTCATCATTTGCTCTGCTCATAAAACGTTCTGCGTTTATTTCAAATTTTTTCGAATGAATGGTATAGTCAAAACTTCTACTCAATAAAGCCTTTTGCATATCGAGTGTACGTGTAAATTCCGAAGGTTTATTTTTATATAAATCAACAGATTCGCCATCAATGTTTATATCCATATCAATCCAATTCGGACTGTTTAATACTTTTGCGAAATACTCAGGGTAACCATTCTTCCACCAACCTACTCTTGTTTTGTCGGGATAATAAACACCAGCAATGTAAGAACCTTGTAATGTTTTACCGCTGTATTTTTCTTCAAACATTCCTCTTTGCCCCATCTTACCATTGCCTATGCTAAAAATACTTTCAGCCGACTCATGCATTTCAGGGTCAAATCCTTTTTCAATAATTTGCCAATCGTTATGTAAAAAATAATTCTTCATTAATTTTCAGTAAAAATCTTTTTTAATTCTTCGTAATTCAATGTCATTAAATTAGGCAACACTACATCTGCTTCAGTTAACAATGCAGGCTCACCTATACCAACTGTAAAAAAGCCTCCGGTTTTGGCTGCTTTCACTCCACTTAAAGCATCTTCAAATACAATACACTCATTCGTACTTGTACCTAATGCTTGCGCACCTATTAAAAAAACCTCTGGGTCTGGTTTCGACTTCGAGGTTACAGTGCCATCAATAATGGCGTCAAAATATTTTGTAATGTTTACTCTATCTAAAATTAGTCTAGCATTTTTACTAGCAGAGCCTAATCCAATTTTCACATTATGATGTTTAAGATTTTGCAATAGTTCTTTGCAATTTGGCAACACTTCATCTTCAGGCATTGCATTTACTAACTCTAAGTACCAATTGTTTTTTTGCTCTTTCCAAACTTCTTTTTCTGATGCGCTTGCAGAAATTTTACCTTTAGATAAAATATAAGCAAGGGATGCATCTCTAGATAAACCTTTCAATTGCTCGTTATCATGTTCTGTAAAAGAAACGCCTAAATCATTTGCCAACCTCTTCCAAGCAACAAAATGATATTTGGCTGTATCAACCAATACTCCATCTAAATCAAAAATACAAGCTTTCATTTTTATACTATTTCTTGTTGAAATTGATATTTTATATGATACTCTAGCAAATTCATAATTGGTTCTTTTACAATTCGTCCAATTTGTACATTGTATTCTTTTGCTACTAATAATAATTCTTCTTGAAAATGAAATGCTACAGAGCCTACAAAATGGACAGGCGTACTTTGATAATTTTCATAACATGTTACATGGTATTCAAAAAATTCACGTAGTCCCTGCATAATAAATGCGTTTACAAATGGATGATCTTTATGCCTACCTACAAAACGTGTAAAGCTTGCCAGGTATACATTTGCATGCGGTTTATTATATACTCTATCAAAAATATCTTCCTTTGTTAACCCAAATTCTTTATCGAAATCGTACGTAATTTCTTTTGGTAGTTTTTTATATAAATATGCTGCAATTAATTTTTTTCCTAAATACGAACCCGATGCTTCATCACCCAGTATATATGCCAGTGCAGGGACTTCTTCATAAATAGTTGTTCCATCAAAATAACATGAATTTGAACCTGTACCAATTATACAAGTAATACAAGGTTCTCCATCAAATGTAGAATATGCGGCCGCTTTCATATCGTGCTCCACAAAAACCTTTGCAGCACTAAATACTTTTTGCAAGGCTGTTTTTACAATTGTATTTAAATTAATATTTTCACAACCAGCACCGTAAAAATACACACGCTCTACTTTGTTAGCGATATGCATTAAATCTTTATGGGATGTAATGTCGTCTACAATAAAATCTGTAGAATGAAAAAATGGATTATATCCCATCGTCTTATACAGGTCTACATAATTTCCCGATTGGTCGACTAACATCCAATCACATTTTGTAGATCCACTCTCAGCAATTAAATACATATTTTAAATATTTATATATAATTTTCTTATGTTTACTATTATTTTGCAATTCTAATAAAATGCAATTTAATAGTAATTGTACAAAATACAATAAGTATTTCTTTTGAAGAAAAAAAAATGAAAAATAAACAGTCTTATTTACAGAATTATGTGTCTGTGGATTGTGTAGTTTTGGGTTATGATGAAGTTGAAAATCGTCTACAAGTACTCTTAATTAAACAGAAAGACCCTGATAAGCAGAATGTTGATAGTTACAAGTCTCAGTATGCATTACCAGGTGATTTAATTAATGAAAATGAAAGTTTAGATGAGGCCGCAAGCCGTGTTTTGAACGAATTAACGCATATAAAAGGCATTTATTTACAACAATTCTACACTTTTGGCCATCCAGACAGAGTAAGTGCACCTAAAGACGCAGATTGGTTACGTGTTCATAGAAAAGACCCTAATGCCCGTGTAATTACCATAGCTTATTTAGCATTGGTTAGAATCGACCACATAACTCCTTTGGCGGGTTCATTTGCCGAAAATACTATTTGGAGAAGCATCAAGAAAATTCCTAAGTTAGCCTTTGACCACAATCAAATTCTTGGTAAATCCCTGGAAATTATAAAGGAACACCCTGAGCAACATATAATGGGCAGAGAGCTTTTACCCCCTAAATTTACACTTAGCCAACTTCAGAATTTATACGAAGCAATGTCGGGTGTGCAATTAGATAAACGTAATTTCAGAAAAGCTATTAAAACTGCCGATTACCTCATCCCATTAGATGAAAAACAAAAAGGCGTTTTACATAAACCCGCTCAATACTTTTCATTTAAAAAGACGAAAAAATAGCCGTTCTAATTTCTGAGACATTGTAACATTTGATACAGTAAGTAGTTAATTCTTAATGTACTTTTGTATGCAATAAAAACAGAAAATATGCTGAATTCAATTCTATCCATCTTTGGCTTAGGTAAAAAAACAGATTACAAAGAATTGCTACAAAATGGCGGAGTAATTGTTGATGTTCGCTCGAAAGCTGAATACAGCAGTGGTCATATAAAAGGTTCTTTAAATATCCCTTTGGATCAATTAAGTTCTAACCTGAAGAAATTCAAAAAAGATCAACCTATTATCACTTGTTGTGCCTCAGGTATGAGAAGTGGAGCCGCTAAAAGCTTATTAAAATCAAAGGGCTTCGAGCATACTGTAAATGGTGGATCTTGGTATAGTTTAAATTCTAAAATTTAATTTTGATGTCTAAATCATTTTCAGAAATCGTAAACGAAAAACCATTAGTGTTGGTCGATTTTTTTGCAGAATGGTGTGGACCATGCAAAATGATGAAACCCATATTGGAAGAATTAAAACAAAAAATGGGTGATGAAATCACTATTTTAAAAGTAGATGTTGATAAGAGCCCGCAAGCTTCTGCCGCCTACAATATTTCTGGTGTACCAACTCTAGTTCTTTTTAAAGACGGGAAACTAACTTGGCGACAATCTGGTGTTGTGCCTGCCTCACAATTAGAAAAAATAATTAGATCTTATTAATACAAACACAAATAAAAAGGAGTAGCTTCTTGGGGTTATTGGAGCTACGTCCTTTTATTTTTTCTCTGGAACATCGCGTTTGTAAAATGCGAATCCATTTTCTTCGTACAGTAGCTTTATATCTGCATACTGATCTAATTCATGCATTTTTGTATTCTTAACTACAATATATACGGGTTTATCTATTGGTCCTGTTCTTAACCACTCATGATCGTAAGAGAGGAAGTTAGTTACTGGTTTTTTCTTAGTATAAAACAAATGTGCGTACGATTTAAAATACATGGGTTGCACATATGCATCTTCATTTTGTTTTGATTCGTAAAAACGAATTGCTGCTGCTTGAGAAAATAATTCGATTTTTGGAACCAATAATACACTGGTAAAAAACACCATCAAACTCATCGATATAAATAAAGAAACAATTGCCTTTCTAAAATGGTGTTGTGCATTCAACACAAAATAAGTCATCAAACCTATCAACAAAATAAATCCACCCGTTGCATCTGTAATAGTCCAATTAATTTCTGCTTGTAAATTCCCTAAGGCAAAAGCATCTTTCACATAAGATATCCATAGTGTTTTATGATTCATTAAGTACGGGAAAGCCATTAATATAAAGGCTAATAATAGGCCAATTATGTATACTCCTACATGAATAATTTTATTCCATCTCGTTTTACCGTGTACCATGTAATACAAAGAATAAGCGGCTAAAAATGTGAGAGGAAAATAACACATCGATGAGTAATGTACAATTTTGGTTTTTACTATTGAGAACAAGAGTAATACTACCCAAAACAATACCTTCATAAAAGTTAAAAATATTTTTTGGTGTTCGGTAGCAAATGATTTTAAAAAGAATGATTTTATTAATAACAAGGATGCCGGAAAACATCCAATTAACAAAACAATCCAATGATATAAAAATGGCCCACCGTGGCCTGCATCTTGAGTTTGAAATAAACGAATTTGATAAACAATAAACTCTTTCACAAACCACAAACCATTACCCATCATTTCTACTCCGAACCACAACATACTCACTAAAAATGTAAACAATATTG
>CALRTZ010000066.1:0-11606 GCA_943371235.1 Sphingobacterium thalpophilum
AGGGAAATATTTTTCATTAATTGAATATACAAATTTTATTTCACGTAAAGTGGCAAAGGAGCTAAGTCAACTTTGCTCCTCTGCTCCTTTGCCTCTTTGCGTGAAACCGCTTATCTTCTTTTTATACTTATTAAATGCGAAAACAATACTAGCGGTACAATAAATCCCGGCAAGTAAACAAATGGATAATGTAGAACCGCAACATTGGCATGCTCAAAGCCGAATTGTTGAAAAGAAAATGGTGCCGACAATACTGCATTTACCACAATATTTAGGAGCAATGCAAGGCATATAAAATTCCAAACTAAGATTACTGTTTGGCTAAGTTTCTCCTTATAAAATCCGAAATAATAAATAAATGGTGCAGTAATACCCGCAAGTATATCGAAGTTCCTGCCTTCAAAGGTCATTAATTGCGGAACACCTTTATATAAGAACAACCAAAACAATACCATTTCAACAGGTATTCGAACAGCGTGTACAAGACTTAAAACACCTAAATTGAATTGTGCTAAGTATGGCTTTGCTTTAGGCAATGTTAACAGCAATATAATAGTTAGTAGTGGAGGTATTACTAACAATAAAAATCGTGGTGGCATGCTTTGTGTGTTTAAGTAGATGCCAGTTTTTGAGATGAAAAACTGCAAGACCAACCAAAAAAGCATCACATATAATGTTGCCTTATGGTAATTACTTGCTTTGTAGAACATGTAAAAAACATATACTACTGCACACATAAAAACTATACTAATGTAAGGTGGTAACGTTGCCATAATTGTTTTTTTTAGTCACTAGTCTTTAGTCTTTAGAAAGGGAAGATGTTACGGGTTTTGAATAGTAATTTAACTATTTAATCGATTCAGAAATATTCAATTCTGCACTCCGATTCTTTCTAGTGACTAATGACTAGCGACTAGCGACAAAAAAAAGCTTCAAAAATGAAGCTTTTTTTTCTTGGGTAGAAGATGGGGCTCGAACCCACGACCCTCGGTACCACAAACCGATGCTCTAACCGACTGAGCTACATCTACCGTATTGCCAAGCATTACTACTTGGGATTGCAAAAATAGCATAAAAACCATATTTCCCAACTAAAAATTGAAATTTTATACTCAATATTTATCTTATTTTTGAAAATGAATTTTTTGAAAAATCTATTCGACTATCAATCATACCCTAGCAGCATTTTAAATAATGCCAAACAATGGCGCTACTTTGTGCTGGCTTGCATTGGTATTCGCATTCTCTTTTTTCTATCAGACGGGCATAATTCCGATTTCGACTTTTTTGAACATTGGGGCGAACGCATCGTAAACCAAGGCTTTACCAATATATATTCTGTTAATGTAGATCGTTTTGAATGCGATTACCCTCCGCTCTACCTCTATCTTATAACACCCATCGCTTACCTGTTTGATGCCATGCAATGGGACATGCATACGCAATTTTACGATAGCTTCCTGAAACTGTTTAACCTTCTTGCAGAGTTTGCTTTCTTGTTTTTCTTTTATCGCAAAACCAAAAACAAAGTTTTTTTAGCAGCCATGTTGTTCTCTCCCGCTACCATTATTAATGCTTATGGTTGGGGGCAAATAGATATTTTCTATAGCATATTGATGTTCTTAGGCTTTTACTACATACTTCAACATAAATTATACAAAACAGCCCTAATTATAGGCATTAGCTTAAGTCTTAAAACACAAACCTTACTCTTTATCCCGATTTTTGGATTGCTCTTTTTGTTCAGCAAAAACAGTATAAAAGAGAAAGTGCTTTCGGTCTTGCTGCTTGCGGTAGTATTTCTAATTCCGAACATACCCTTTATCCTTTGGGCGCCAAACCCAATGGATAGTATAAATCCACACATTAGCGCGGCGGGCAGGTACAACTTCATCAGTGTAAATGCTTTTAATTTTTACTGGGCCATTTGGGCAGATTTTGCCTTAAAAATGCAATTGAAATTTCCTTCTAATGATGCACTGGTATTCGGATTGATTAGCAGAAAAATATTGGCTTATAGCTTGTTTAGTACTGTGTTTGCTTGGATTTTGGTACAGATAGTAAAATACCGCCAACAAGAAATGAAGATTATGGCTTTGCTAAGTTTATACTGCTTCAGCTATTTTATGTTACTGCCCGAAATGCACGAACGTTATTTATTCCCTATGTTCATATTTTCGGCCTACTTATTATCTGTAGACCCTAAAGAGTGGCCCTACTTTTTAATGATTAGCCTCTTACATGCTGTCAATTTGTTTTGGGCTTGGGGCGAAAATAAGTTTGTAAAACAACAATGGATGTTTGAACCTACCCGCGTTATTGCCTTGTTTACGGGTTTAATATGGCTGTTATATTTCATCAGAATAAAAAATTATTTGAATACTCCCATTAGCGAAGAAGAATAGAGATGTTGATATATTTATATACGGATGGCGCTGCCAAAGGAAACCCCGGCAGAGGGGGTTACGGTGCCATTTTAAAATCCGGACCACACCAAAAAGAACTTTCTGAAGGCTTTAGACTGACTACCAATAATCGAATGGAGCTACTTGCGGTTATAAAAGGATTAGAAGCGATCAAAACAAAAAACTCCGAAGTGCTCGTGGTATCCGACTCTAAATATGTAGTAGAAGCAGTTGAAAAAGGTTGGCTATGGAATTGGATAAAAATTGGCTTCAAAAACAAGAAGAATAAAGACCTTTGGATTCGATTTGTAAACATTTACCGCCAACATAAAGTGCGTTTTCAATGGATAAAAGGCCATAACGGACACGTAGAAAACGAACGCTGCGACCAATTAGCAGTGGCCGCAGCAGAACAAAAAGACTTATTAATAGATCAAGCCTACGAAGATGAGAAAAACTCAGACCAGCTTTTCGACAGCTGAGAACTGAGCCATAAACTCTTCGGCTTTTTCGACCATGTTTTTAGAGCCAATAAAAATTGGCGAACGTTGGTGCAAATCAGTTACCGGTAAATCTAAAATTCTATTTAAGCCATCGCTTGCTTTCCCACCGGCTTGCTCGATAAGGTAACTCATTGGGTTGCACTCATATATTAACCTTAATTTTCCTGAGGGTGCTCCGTATGAAGATGGGTAGATAAATATTCCCCCTTTTAATAAATTACGATGGAAATCGGCTACCATAGAACCTATGTACCTAGAAGTATAAGGGCGTTTGGTTGCATCGTCAATTTCTTGGCAATATTTCAGGTACTTCTTTACCCCATCTGGAAAATGGATGTAGTTCCCTTCGTTTATAGAGTACATTTTACCGTTCTCTGGTATTTTCATGTTTGGATGCGATAAACAAAACTCGCCAATGGTAGGGTCTAATGTAAATCCGTTTACACCTTTACCAGTAGAATACACAAACATGGTAGAAGAACCGTAGATGATATAACCAGCAGAAACCATTTCTCTACCAGATTGTAAAGCCTCTTCTGCTTTACTTTCACCAGTTTCGCTGATGCGGCGGTAAATGGCAAATATGGTACCTACAGATACGTTTACGTCTATGTTTGAAGAACCATCGAGGGGATCAATGCATACAATGTATTTTGCTTCTTGTGAGATGGTAGAATTAATAGGAATAACATCGTCGTTTTCTTCAGAAACAATCATGCAACACTCGCCACCAGCTTTTAATGCAGCTATAAACTGTTCGTTGGCGTATACATCTAGCTTTTTTACTTGCTCGCCTTGCACGTTTGTATCGCCTGTTTCGCCCAATATATTTACCAAGCCAGCTTTGTTTACCTCGCGGTTTACAATTTTTGCGGCAATAGCTAAATCTCTAATTAATCTGGAAAAACCTCCCTTTGCAAAGGGGAAATCGGCCTGCTTCTCTATGATAAATTGGCCTAGTGTAGTTACATGTGACATTTGATCTTTGCTTAATTGTTTGTTAGTATGGTATTGTTTTGCTTATTGTTTTTTAAACTTTATTACTACGAGGGCCTATTTCTATTACCTCTAAATCCTTCACTTTTGCCTCCTCAATTTTAAACCTCATCAAGGTTCTCATTTGATGGAAACCTTCTTTTCCCGCTGCGCCAGGATTTAAGTGGAGCAAATTTAATTTTTTATCGGGAATAACTTTCAATATATGAGAATGTCCGCAAATAAACAATTGTGGCCTAGTAATTTCTAATTGTTTTTTTATGCGCTCGGCATATTTACCGGGGTATCCGCCAATATGAGTCATCCATATTTTCATGCCGTTTACTTGCACGGTAAGGTCTAAAGGGAACTCTTTTCGGATTTCTTGCCCATCTATATTGCCCCAAACTGCACGTAATGGTTTAAATGCGCGAAGCTTCTCTACCACTTCCAACGATCCAATATCACCAGCATGCCAGATCTCATCGCATTCGGCAAAGTACTTGTATATTTCCTCGGGGAAATGAGAATGAGTATCGGAGAGCAAGCCTATTTTCATATTAAAAAATGGTTAAATAGTGCTTCAATGCCTCTTCGTACTCAGCCGAATACATATCTTTCGCTTCATATATACTTAATGATTTAAGTGCAAAACTGGTTAAGTCTTGAGTTTTGCGGAAGGAGATAATGTTGCGTATCACCTCCGAATCGGGGAAGGAACGAATGAATATGTTCGATTCTATGCGCATGCGCCCTTCAAATACAGATGATACAAACTCAACACTCTCGGCTGGTATTACAAAAGCCAAAGTTCCCTTATCATTCAGCAAGTCGTACATCCGCTCTAACCATAATTTAAACTGATCTTGGTTGATGTGACGAGCTAGGTTACGGGCTTCCGAGTCCGAAAGTAAGGATTGACTGAAATATGGCGGATTGCTAAAAATAAGGTCGAACTTGCCCAATTCTGTGCTTTGCAGAAAATCTGCAAGTAGGCTTTCTAGCCTATCTGCCCATGGCGAAGCAGCAAAATTTTGCTTGCACTGAGCACTCGCATCGGCATCTATTTCAATACTTTGTATGTGTAATTTTTTAGTGCGCTGGGCAATCATTAAAGAAATAACTCCAGTTCCTGAACCAACTTCTAAGGCGGTTTTAAACTTAGAATCTACAGGCAACAAGGCACCCATTAAAACAGCATCGGTGCCGATTTTCATCGCGCACCGATCTTGTTCTACCTTAAATTGCTTAAACTGAAAGGCTTTATTGCTCAATTTATTGCTTTTCTATAATTTCTTCTAAAGAGTGTTCATAACGATGTTTGTATTCTGCAACCTCGCCATACGACTCATTATCTATCAAAATTTCACTAGAAGTAACATCACCTAAATAACTGTAATCTATGTTATTAAGCGACATGTATTCTACAAATGCTTCTTGCTGTTCTGGTGTAATTGAAACCACTATACGGCCTTGTGTTTCGCCAAATAAAAAGGCATCGGTACGAATGGCATCTTCAGTTTCTATGTTAAAACCTAAGTTCTTCACCATGGCTGCTTCCATTAATGTAACAAACAAT
Source organism: Sphingobacterium thalpophilum (assembly GCA_943371235.1). Taxonomy (GTDB): domain Bacteria; phylum Bacteroidota; class Bacteroidia; order Sphingobacteriales; family Sphingobacteriaceae; genus CAJBVG01. The sequence continues at coordinate 5,463 of CALRTZ010000066.1, forward strand.
CCACCGTCAGACACGTCGTGGGCAGATTGAATAAGTTTATTGCGGATCAGCCCTTTTATTACTTGGTGGGTTTCATATTCTTTCTCTAAATCGAAAAAGGGTGCTGGAGATGCTTTAATACCGTGATAAGAAGCTAAGTACTCAGAAGAACTAATGTCGTTCTTAGATTCGCCAATTAAGTATATTAAATGCCCAGCTTGTTTAAAATTAAGCGTCATGCGGAACTCTTTAGAATCCATAACCCCTAACATACCAATGGTTGGAGTTGGGAATACCGGACCTTCATCAGACGATTGGTTGTAAAAGCTCACATTACCACCTGTAACAGGAGTTTCGAACTTAGTACATGCGGCACCCATTCCTTTAATGGCACCTACAAACTGCCAATACACTTCTGGGTTATAAGGGTTTCCAAAGTTCAAGCAATTGGTTATGGCAACCGGTTCGCCACCAGTGCAAGTAATGTTACGAGCAGCTTCGGCTACTGCAATGGCGCAACCCACTTCTGGGTCGGCATATACGTAACGAGCGTTACAATCAACCGTTAAGTTAATGGCTTTATCGGTTCCTTTAATGTTTACCACAGCCGAATCCGAAGGTTCGTTGGTACTCATGTTAATGGTGCCTACCATGCTATCGTATTGGTTAATTACCCAACGCTTAGAGGCAATATTCGGATGGTTTACCAAGTGCATCATCACCTTTTTAAGGTTCGACTCTTGCTTTACATCATCTATGTTAAATTTCTTATTTTCAGCAAAGTATGCAGGTTCTTTAAATTCTCTGTGATACACTGGAGCTCCGCCACCTAATACTAAATCGTCGGCTGGTACATCGGCTACTAATTCGCCATTCATGTAATAATGCAAACGCTTGGTATCGGTAACTTCACCAATAATAGCACAGTTTAAATCCCATTTATCAAACACCGCTTCCACTTCTTTCTCTCTTCCTTTTTCTACGACAATAAGCATACGCTCTTGAGATTCTGATAGGAGGATTTCATACGGTTTCATGTTTGCTTGGCGGGTTGGTACTTTATCTAAATAGATAACCATACCGTGTTCGCCTTTTGCCGACATTTCGGAGTTAGAGCAAATAATGCCCGCAGCACCCATGTCTTGCATGCCAATTACAGCACCTGTTTTTATTACTTCCAGGGTTGCCTCAAGTAAAAGTTTCTCTTGAAATGGATCACCTACTTGCACTGCAGGTAAGTCGTTTACCGAATCTTCGGTTATGTCTTTTGAAGCAAATGCTGCTCCGTGTATTCCATCTTTACCCGTTGCCGAACCCACAATGTAAACCGGGTTACCCACACCGTAAGAAGTTGCCGAAATGGTATCGCCAACGTTTACAATACCAGCACTCATGGCATTTACCAAGGGGTTAATGTTGTAACACTCGTCGAAAAATACTTCGCCACCAACGGTTGGGATACCGAATGCATTGCCATAATCGCCAATGCCTTTTACTACTCCTTTAATTAACCATTTGGTGCGCTCTTGGTTAATATCGCCAAAACGAAGCGAGTTTAATTGAGCAATTGGGCGAGCGCCCATGGTAAAAATATCGCGGTTTATACCGCCCACACCAGTTGCAGCACCTTGGTAAGGCTCCAATGCCGATGGGTGGTTATGAGATTCTATTTTAAATGCACAAGCAATGCCATCGCCGATATCCACCAAGCCTGCGTTCTCTTCACCAGCTTTTGCCAACATACGAGGACCCTCTTTAGGTAAGGTTTTTAACCAAACAATTGAGTTTTTGTAAGAGCAATGCTCACTCCACATTACAGAGAAAATACTCAATTCGGTGAAATTAGGCACTCGACCTAAAATTTCTTTGATTCTGTCGAATTCTTCGGGACGTAAACCAAGTTCTTTGGCTGTTTCGAGGGTTGTTAATTGTGTATTTTCCAAGACATGCTTTTTTTGATGTCGCAAAATTAACAATTAGATTGTTTAATACCTTATTTGTTGATAATTCTGATGGATTTCAACAGTTTTTTCAGGCTTTTTTTGAAGAATTGGCTGAGGAAGGCAAATAAAAAGTATTTCCGGTAGCTGATGATGGTGTAGGATTGAGTTTCTCCGCCAAGTTTAGATTTGTAAATAGCAATGTTAGGTATGTTGGCCCCCAATAAATCGATGTTCTTAATCCCTTTCGATTTAAAATACTCAAAAGCTTGGTCGTAGAGGTAGGCTTGCCCCCCGTACTCATCTGTTCCACCCATAACCGAAATGAGGTAGGCTTGCTCGTTATCGTATAAATAAATACTAGAACCAATTACCTTCTGCTCGGTGTCTAAGAGTTCGAACTGTACAAGATGTTGCAGTGTTGATAATGCTTTTAACCAATGTTGCACTTTCGGGAGCTCTTTTGCTCCGAGTCCATTATTTCGCATATCGGCCAACTGAGCATTGGTAATTTCTTGCGAATAAGTATAGCTGCGAACACTTGCTCCAGCCTTTATGCCTTTTTTTATAGATCGGCGAATGTTTTCAGAATAGCTGAACTCTTTTGTAAGATCAACTGTTGCTGTATAATATATTTTATGCCCCCAAGCTGCCCAAGTAAAAGGACGTATATCTTCTGCATAAGGTGCCAACTTAAGGTCGATGGCATCAAAATCTTTCTTCAGTTCTAAAATAATTAATTCCCAAGCATTGATAAAAGAGCGTTCACTAAAGTCGGCATGCTTGTGTAAAGCTTGGTAGAAAAAATGAGTGCAAAGCTTGGCATCTCGTCCATTGTGTAAAATTGGCAAAGAAATTATTGGCTTCTCCTTATCATAAATAGTATAAACACGTATGTTTTTTTGATAGGCTTTGGCAATACTGCTTAAAAAAGCAGCTGAGTTAAAAAGCCCTTCGCTACTTGGCAGACCAAGCTGAAGGTAATCGCTCCACGAATATCTTATTAATCTCATGCCTTAAAAATGCAATAATTTTAATTCAGAACGAAATATCAATTATATTCGTACCTCATGAAAATGACTCGAAACGCAATCATCTGCCTGTTATTTATTTGCATGCATGGCCTCTCTTTTTCTGCGGATAGAGCCATCATCAAAATAAAATCGAATGCGACGGGTATTATAAAACTGGAGGCAAGTGTTGTAAATAGTTTGTACCCAGAATATGTCAATAAGGACCCACGCTTTTTTCACTTATATAAAAACGGAATTGAAATTTCATACTTAGTAGCCGATACTAATAGCAATTGGGCCAATAACAACGCTTTGTATTTTTATGCCGAAAAAAACGATGGGCATTTAGACAAAGAATTGTATGCAAAAGCGGGTGCGGCGCTAAACCCTTACCATTCTATATACTCAGACACGTCTGTTTATTTTTTATATGTAGAAGAAGCTACCAAAGGATTGTATTACCAACATAAAACAAATTCCGCAAGTACCATTTCTACTGATGAAGTAGCCGTTGAAAAAATTGTTGTATTTGCTGAACAATATTTTTTAGGTAAAAACTACGGATCTGGAGCTACCCAATCTGAGTACACTATGGGAGAAGGTTACTCTGGAGTATTGTGGAGTTTAGGCGGCAGCCAAATACGCAATTTCGACTTGCCAACTTTAGCTAATGTAAGTACAGTAGAAATAGAATGTTATGTATCTGGCCAATCGGATGCAGTTTCTGCCAACTCAAACTTTAACCACCATATTCAAATAAATTTACAAGGCAACGGCAACACGCTTTTGTTAGACACTTCATATAAAGCCTATGAGTGTGTGCGTAAAAAATTCTACTTGAGCAATACTCTATTTAGCACGAACAACAGCTTGCAATTTTTGAGCATTAATGATTTGGGTGCTCAAAGTGATTTTAATACCACACCCTATATCAAATTAAATTATAAACAAAAAACCAATTTAGCAGGGCATACACAATTAAAATTTGCGCTACTAAACTCAGTAAAAACCAATTTATACTTTAACAATGTGCCTTTAGATAGCATGGTTTTATTTAACCAAAATACACGCAGCTATTATACAGCAAATATCACAAACGATAGTATTTATTATACAGTAGATGGTTCTTCAAATAAACAATCGTACATTTTAAGTTCTCTAAAACAAAGCCATTTACTTAGTAATTTTAAGCTAGAGAAAGCCATTCTAAAAGAATTTGATTTTAGCAATGAAGAAAACGAACTCATTATTGTGACAAGCAAAAATTTTGAAAACGCTGCACAACAATATGAGCAATACAAAGAATTAAAAGGCCAAGCCAGTATTGTGATGTATGTAGAAGATTTATATAATGCCTTTTCCTACGGTTACCACCACCCTATTGCCATTAAAAAATTTGTAGATACTTACGTGGCCAGCGCAAAAGTGCCTGCTAAAAATTTATTTATAATGGGCAAAGGCATACAAAGCAATTTATATGCAAACCCAAATTTTGCGAAGCGAAATTTTGTTCCAAGCATTGGCATACCACCATCGGATATATTATATGTAAGTAGTTTAGATTTCTCTTCACTTGCACCCAAAATGGGTGTGGGCAGAATTGCAGTAGAGAGCAATCAAGAAGCATTGGATTATTTAGATAAACTAAAAGACCAAGAAGCCAATACAGACGATGCCCTTTGGCGCAAGAATATTATACATGCCACAGGAGGAAGAACTATTGGCGAAAACACTTCTTTTTCTGGGGCTTTAAAAACATGCGAAGACATCGCAGTGCAACCTTTTTTGGGGGCAAAGGTTACAAACTTCAACAAAAAAGTAAACGAACCCGTAAGCGATAATTACCGTGAGAAAATTGTTGAACTTACAGATGCAGGCATTAGCATGTTAAGTTATTACGGACACGGGGCAAACTACTTTGTTGAAATAAATTTTGGCGAACCCGAGGCCTTGAATAACCGAGGCAAGTACCCCGTTTATTATTTAAGTGGTTGCTCGGTGGGTAATTTTGCCAACGATAATTCCATGGGCGAAAATTACATACACGCCAAAAACCGCGGCGCCATTGGTTGGCTAGCGAGTAGCGATTTAGGTTTTACCTCATACCTTACAGAGTACCACCGTTTGTTTTATGAAAATGCTTTTAACAAAAATTATGGTAAAAGCATTGGCGAAATACAAAAAGCAACCATTGCCGAATTTGCCAATGGTACAGACTCCATAAATATTTTACACACCAGGCAAATGGTTTACCAAGGCGACCCAAGTTATAAACTCTTCTCGCCAGCTAATGCCGATTACTCTGTGGCTACTAATGGTTTTTTTATTAGTGATAAAAAGTTTGCAAATAACGACTCCGTAGAACTCGCATTTATTCTCCGCAATACAGGCAAAGCCATTGCAGACAGTGTAACGTATTACATAGAGCGAAGTGTAAACAATAACACCATAGTCTACCCATTGCTTAAACGCGATGCTTTGCTAAATACCGATACTTTGTATTATACTGTAGAAAGAAGCAAAACATTTAGTGGTACCAATAAAATCAAATTACAAATAGACCCTGAGCAAAAAATTGCTGAGCTAAATAAATTAAACAATAGCATCGAAAAAGAATTTTACCTCTCGAGTTTTACCCCTCTTATTATACAACCCCGCAACTCTTCTATTTTAAAAACTAACACCCTAAACTTAGTAGTACAATGCAGTGATTTGCTGGCGAAAGACATTGAATATAATGTGGAAATAGATACGAATGCCTCTTTTAATTCGCCGTATAAAAAAACATTTAAATGGATAGAGCAACAAGTGCTATTGAAAAAAATTACACTCGGCAATTTATCTATAAACACCAGTGTTTACCTACGTGTAAACATAAAAAATAGCAACGAAACATCTGATTGGTTTGTGCATGAACTTATATACTTACCCAACAATGAAAGTAAATGGATACAAAACCGTGTAAGCTCACTAAACGCTGAATTGTTTAACAATGTAAAAATAGAAAACAACAGTTTAACTTTTATAGATAACAGTGTTGAGTTTGCCATTAACACACGTGGAGATAATGCTCGTACCGATTCTGTAGAACGAAGGATGCGCTTAAATAACAGTGCCCCTGTTTTTTTAGGATCTGGCATTACTGGTATTTGTTTATTGGCTTTGGAACCGAAGAGTTTAAAACGATTTAGTTATGCAAGTGCCTATAATTT
>CALRTZ010000067.1:0-11042 GCA_943371235.1 Sphingobacterium thalpophilum
ACAGTTACTCGTATCAATAGCTTTAATGCAAACGTGATTTCTAAACGCATTGCCCTTACTTGGAATACGAATACAGAACGTAATATTTCTCATTATACAGTAGAGAGAAGTGTAAACCAACGTACCTATACTACTTTAAAACCGAAAGAAATTGCTGCTAGTAATAACAACAGTAGTTACAACGAATATTCTATTAACGACTTAAACCCAACTAAAGGTTACAATTATTATAGAGTAGTAATGGTAGATTCTAATGGCCTTAGAAAAGTATATCCAGAAATAATTTCTGTGTACTTTGACCCAAAAGCGAATACAAATGCACAAAGAGTAGTATCTACAACAAATACATTATTCGATTCAGAAAATAAAATTGCAGTATTCCCTAATCCTGCAAACAATAACACCACTATCACTATTTATACAGATACAGAAGAACAAAATTTAGTATCGATATTTGATATTAGTGGTAAATTAGTTCTGCAATTTGAACAAGCATCACAAGAAATGAACAATATTGATATAAGTAATTTAGAAAAAGGCTTATATTTGGTACAAAGTATTTCTAATAAAACAGGAAAATCATTCACTAGTAAATTCATTAAAGAATAATAAAGATGAAAAAAGGATTTAAACTCTCACTAATTGCAACAGGTTTATTTTTAGTTTGCAGCATCTCAGCTATTGCTCAAGATCCAGGACCAGATCCAGGTGGTGACCCTGATGCTCCAATAGATGGTGGAATTGCATTATTAGCAGCCGCAGGTGTAGCGTATGGAGTTAAAACTTTACGTAAGAAAAAATCAGAGGATACTATTTAGTTTCAACTTATACTTAAAAAAAAAGTCTCGTACATGTACGAGACTTTTTTTTAAATTCTTGTTATTATTCGCATTCTTTTAATAAAGATTCTGCTCTGCCTCTACCCCACCTTGGCATAAAACTATCAGATGCACTCTCTGCTTTGTACAACTCCACAGCATTTGCTAACATGGGTTTCGCTTTTTCTTTACCCCCACCGAAAAAAGAAGGGGTGTAAAAAGTGTTTTGCCCCATTACATAAAAAGGACGAGGGTTTTTAGGATTTACTTGTTGTGCTTCTGTTAATAATGCCATGGCTGCTGGTGTGCCTTGTGGTGCACGCGACATTGGGCTAACAGATATTTTCATCAACATAATATATCCTTTTAATGTTAAATACTCGCTGCGCTCCATTTTAGAATTTTCGATTCTTTCTAAAAGTGACATTGCCTTATCATACATCTCGTCTTGTTGACTTTCTTTTTTAACATTCATACCTGCAATTAAATAGGTGTAGGCATTCCAATACACAGGTACCCAGTTATTATTTTCTACACTTGCAACGCGTTCAAAATGGTTGGCTGCCGCCACAAAATCTTCAGCAGTTTTAGATGCCTTTAACATTTCCATTCCTTTAGTCATTCCTTTTTCGAAATTACCTTGTGCAAATGTTATCCCAACATTTAACACAAAACAAATTAATACTACTAACTTTTTCATTTTTTTAATTTTTAGGTTTATATTTTTTTTAATTTAATACGTTATCGTCGCCAATAGATATAAATACGCCAATAAAAACGGTGCGCGGTGCATTGGGTTCAATTGCTCTACGTCTGCTACCATCTGCTGAATATTCATATCCGAATTCATTTTTTATCCCAAACACATTGCCCATAGAAAGAAACACTACCGTGAAATGACTTTTAATGCTGGTTAAATACGATGCGTTAATGCTAAGATTATGGTAATCTTTTGTGTAATTACTTAAGAACTCTGTAGCATTTGGGTTCCTGTATGTTCTGCCGCTTGCATAGGTATACGTCGCAGCTATTTGTGTTTGAATTTTTGGGATGTACTCTTTGTACACGATGTTAAAGGTATGTGTAGCTGCAAATGTAGGGCGTGCTAAAACTGGGTAATCGCTAAAAATTCTTTTAGTATCTAAGTACGAATAGCTAATCCAATAATCGCCACGTTTAATTGTTTTTCTATCTCTCCAAAAAATATCAAAACCTTGTGCATACCCGTTTCCATTGTTGGTGTATGAATTGTTGATAGCGTTTTCTCTTACTAAATTTGTATAATTTTTCCGGTAAGCCTCTACTCTTAAAATATATTTTTCTGTTTGAAATTGGTAGTTAGCTAAATAATGTGTTGCTTGCTCGAACTTAATAGTATTCGACAACATCATATAGCCGTCTACAGGGCTTTGTACAAACTTACCGTAGGCAAATGAATACTGGTGTAGTTTATTTTGCTTATAGGCCACAGAAATGCGTGGCACCATTGCAAACTCATTTAATTTTTGCGAGTACTCTGCTCTAGTGCCTGCTCTTAACACTACTTTATGGCTAAAATAATAATCGAACTCAGCATATCCTGCGCTTAAGTTTTCTTCAAATCTGTTTCTAAATGCATTATAACTTTCTTCTTTCCATTGGTTCAAACTTTCTACTCCAAATTTTGCTTGCAGTTTTTTGTTGATGTACCCGTTAAGCCCTACTCTCACTTGGTTTAAGTTATCGTTTCTGGTTAATACATTCGTATCGAGTTTAAATACATTGGCTTGTAAATTCATTGCATAGCCTACGTTCAATTTCCAATCATCTGTTAAATACTCTTGGTAAGTAATGTTTGTGTACGATGTTTTATCGTCATTATCTATTAACATTTTGGTATCAATAGGGTCTAAATTTTCTCTTCTCAATTTCATTTTATTCTGAGTAGTAGAATTGAAAATTTTAAGTATACCAGTTTCAGAAGTTTTCACTCTGTAATTTCCACCTAGAGAAATAGAATTAGGATCCTCTAACCAATCTAGATTTTGTGGCACAATAGAGTTCGATGGTTTTAAATTGAAGTAAGATGCATTTACATTTAAGGAACTATTTTTAAATCGCTTGGTGTGCCCGGCAGTTAACCCTGCGCTCATGATGCCAATATCTGAAGTTGTTTTATCGGCTAAATCTTTGCTATCTAAAATTAATACGGATGAGAGTGCTTGTCCATATTGTGCAGAGTATGCTCCCGAACTAAATGTGGTACCTTTAAACTCGAAAGCAGAAAACCTTCCGCGTTGCGATACATTCGGCATGTCGTTCATAAATGGTTTCTGTACCCACAATCCATCGAACAACGTTTTGGTTTCTGATGCGGCACCCCCTCTCACAAATAATCCTTCTTCTTGGTTAGCTGCTTGCGCACCTGGCAAGGTTTGTATAGCCGAGTAAATATCTGCCTCTGCACCTGCTGTAGTAGCAATGTCTAGCGACGATAAAATCATTGCTTTTTTAATGTCGGCACCAGATTCGAACGTACCAGCAGTAATGGTTACGGTGTTTAATTCGTTTGCCTTTTCTATTAAAGAAATATGTAATGTAATTTCTTTCGCTTTTAAATCAATCTGCTGCTCATACAACTCATAACCAATGCATGTAACAACTAATGTTAATACACCTTTCTCTGTTGTTGTAAACTTAAACTCACCATTGCTGTTGGTGCTCCCACCATCATATGTATTTTTTATAAAAACATTAGCACCTGTTAGTACTTCTTTGCCAGAAATAACTTTTCCTTTGATGGTGCTCTGTGCAATTGCTTGCAGGGTAAGAAATAATAAAATAACTGTTAAATACTTTTTCATATGAATTAAATCATATCCAAAAGTATCTTAAGATGTAATGTTATGGAGGGATTATCTGATGAGTGAATTTAAAACTCTGACCAATGTTTTGAATTAGCAGACGAATGAATTACCATTCTATCCACTTTTTTACCGTATCTACATAGGTTCTGCCCGTATGTATTTTTGTTTCTTCTTTATTGTTCATTACTAAAATGGCAGCACCGTTAAAGCCTTTTCTAAATTCTTTTACACTGTTCATGTTCACTAAAAAAGCACGGTGTACACGTAAAAAATTAGCAGGCAATTTTAAGCTTAATTGTGTTAAGGAATATTCTAAAATATATTTTTGATTGTTAAGAGTGTTTAACTCTACATACTTATCATTCGCCTCAAAATACAAGACATCCTCGTACTTTACTAAAATAGTTTTATCGCCAATTTTTACAGGTATAGATTGTGGTTTGGTAGTGACTTCTTGATTTGCAATTTCTATATCGCTCAATAATTTTTCTTTGTTTATTTTATGTACAGTTTGTTTTCTAAGTTTTTCCATACAAACCAACAATCGTTCTTTTTCTATTGGCTTTAACAAGTAATCAACAGAATTATTTTCGAATGCTTTGATGGCGTAATTTTCATAGGCAGTTGTAAAAACAACTAAGGGATCTGTAGTAATTTTCTGTAACACTTCTAATCCATTATACACAGGCATTTCAATGTCTAAAAAAACTAAATCCGGATTAAGCTTATCTATCAATTGCACAGCTTCTTCACCATTGCTCGCCTCTGCAATAATTTCTATTAGGTCGGTATAATTTTGCAAGAGTCTTGTTAAACGTTGGCGAGCCAATGTTTCATCATCAACAATAATGGTTTTAAGCTTCATGGATTAATGGCAAAATAATTAATACTTCTTTAAATGTACCGTTGTTAATGATGATTTCAAAGTTATCACCATAAAGCAAATTTAATTTATCAAAAGTGCTTTGTAAACCATAACCCGCTTGGTATTCTGCATCAAATTTAGGCCCGTTATCATGTATTGATATATTCAATTTATCTTCAACAAGTGTACATTTTAAACTTATTTCTCCCTCTTCTTTTAATTTATTAATACCATGCTTAATTGCATTTTCGATAAGTGGTTGAATTAAAAACCTAGGAATTTTTATATTTAACAAATCATTTGGCACCTCAATAGCTATTGATAATTTATGTTGAAATCTGATTTTTTCAATATCTAAATATAATTTCACAATTTCTATTTCATCAGCTAAGCTCGCAAAATTTACTTCCAGAGTATTTATACTATACCTAAATAATTTGGAGAGTTTAATAGTCATTTCTTCCGCTTCATTTGGCTTATCATGTATTAAACTGGTAATAGAATTTAATGCATTGTATAAAAAATGAGGATTAATTTTAGATTGCAAGGCTTGTAATTCCGCATTCGTTTTTAGTTGATTTAATTTTGCCAATTTAAATTCCGACTCTTTTAATTCTAACTCATATTTATCTTTTTGCAAGCTATTTACATACACAATAGTACCTACAATAACCGCCATAAATAAATTAAATTTCAAATCATTTATATGTGTAAATAGTTGAAAAGGCTTGTCGTAAATTTCAGAAATAAAGAAAAAAGTTAACTCCGTACCAATAAACATACCTACTATTAAAGCTAGGTAATAAATTGCAGGCTCGTTCCATTTTTGTTTAAACTTTTTATGAGTAATGGTTTGAGAAAGTGCAATGGTGTTGGTAATGCTCATGGTAATCATGTAACTCACCACAAAAGTAATAAGTACTCTATCTGGTCTCCATTCGTTACGGAGTATGAAAAAAAACACATTCAGTATACTACCAATTAATAAGCCCACCACAATAGCTTGCAAATTTAATCGCAGCCATTTGTTGTATATGTACTTCTCAAAAAATGAATCAAAAAACATAATTCTCGTATTTGTATCAAAAATAATTCATAAATGCCTTTAACCTTACTTTTTCCGACGAATAACATTTTTTTCCCGACGAACAGTAGGGTTAACTAGACTAAAAATTGTTATTAAGATAGGTATTTAATTTGTTACGCAAACAACCCGTTACAAAAAATAAAACGATAACAATAATTTATACGTTTGCGACGAATTTTTAGTACAACATCCTAATCAAAATGAAAAATATCAAACACCTAACAATTGTTCTGCTGCTCTTAGTAATGGGCAGTAATTACGCTTCGGCACAATCTAAATTTACCATTAGTGGATATGTAAAAGACAAAGAAAGTGGCGAAGTATTATTTGGCTCTACGGTAAGTGTAAAGGGCCAATCGATAGCCGTAGCCACTAACCCATATGGCTTTTATTCCTTAACACTTGCACCTGGAGAATATACCTTAGTGTATAATTACTTGGGCTATGAAACTACTACACGCAACCTTAACTTAACAAAAAATGAACGCATCGATTTATTATTACAAATAAAAGGGCGAGCAATTAATGAAGTTACGGTTTCATCAACTAAAAAAAATGAGAATGTGGAAGAGATTACCATGAGTATGAATAAAATGGACATCAAAGAAATAAAATCGATGCCCGCTTTATTAGGAGAAGTGGATGTAATTAGAAGCATACAAGCATTGCCTGGTGTAAGTACGGTTGGCGAAGGCGCTACAGGATTTAATGTGCGAGGAGGCGGAGTTGATCAGAATTTAATTTTGTTAGACGAAGCACCGGTTTACAATTCTTCGCATTTATTAGGCTTTTTCTCGGTATTTAATCCAGATGCGGTAAAAGATATTACACTATTAAAAGGTGGCATCCCAGCACAATTTGGCGGTAGATTATCATCATTATTAGATGTTCGTATGAAAGACGGCAACGCAAATGGTTTCCATGGTAACGGAGGAATTGGATTAATATCGAGCAGGCTTACCTTAGAAGGCCCGGTACAAAAAGACAAAAGTTCGTTTATTATCGCTGGGCGCAGAACTTACGGTGATTTGTTTTTGAAACTTTCGCCAGACGAGGCCATCAATAATAATACCGCATACTTCTATGATTTAAGCGCTAAATACAACCAAACCATCAACAAAAACAATAGAATTTTTGTGTCGGGATATTTCGGTAGAGATGTTTTTAAGTTCGACGATTTTTTTAAGATGAGCTGGGGAAATGCAACGGGAACAGTACGTTGGAACCATTTGTTCTCCGAAAAATTATTTGCCAACCTAACCTTAATTTACAGTAATTACGATTATTCATTAGGCGTACCAACGGGTGCACAAGCATTCGATTGGAAATCGAACATCATAAATTACAGTCCCAAAGTTGATTTTGGTTATTACTTAAATAATAAACACACTATTAACTTTGGTGCTTCAACAATATTTTATGATTTTAATCCTGGAACAGTTACTCCTGGTAACGATCAATCTATTTTCAGTGCTTTTCAATTGGATCGCCAGCGCGGTAACGAGTATGCCATTTATATTGACGATGAATACACTGTAAATTCTGTATTGAGTTTTAAATACGGTATACGTTTTTCGGCATTCGATTATTTAGGCCGCCAAACAGTGTATGATTATGTTGGTGAAGACGGACAGCGTAAAACAGCAGTAAATGCAAGGTACTTCGACAGAGGAGAGTCTATAGCATTTTACCCAAACATAGAGCCAAGGTTCTCTACTAAATATTCATTAGATGAATTTTCATCTTTGAAATTTTCTTACAACCGCATGGCGCAATACATCCACTTAATTTCTGGAACTACCGCGGCATCGCCAACAGATGTATGGACACCTAGTACTAAAAACATTAAACCAGAAATAGCAGACCAAGTGGCTTTAGGATATTTCAGAAATTTTAAAGACAATACCATAGAAGCATCTGCAGAAGTTTTTTATAAAACCATGACTAACCAGATAGATTATGTGGATGGTGCAGAATTGTTGTTGAATAAAGATTTGGAAGCAGATTTATTGTATGGTGATGGTAGAGCTTATGGTATCGAATTCTTTTTGAAAAAAAATACCGGTCGCTTTACAGGGTTTACGAGCTACACATTGTCTAAGAGTGAAAGAAAGATTAACGGTATAAATAATAACGAATATTATGATGCAAAATATGACAAGACTCATATCCTATCTATTGTTGGTACTTATGAGGCAACTAAACGACTAAGCTTATCGGCTAATTTTAATTACAGCACTGGTGTTGCCACCACCTTCCCAAATTCGAGGTATGAGTTTCAGGGTATAGTGGTTCCGCATAATTCGGATAACAGCAGAAATAATTACAGAGTGCCTGCCTACCATAGGTTAGATATTGCAGCCACTTTGCGCAATAAACAAAAAGAAGGAAAGAAATACAGTAGCGAGTGGGTGTTTAGCATATATAATTTATATGCACGTAGAAATGCTTACTCTGTGTACTTCCGCCAAAATGCCGATGACCCAAACAACTTGAAAACAGAGGCCTTGCGCTTATCAGTATTTGGCTCGATGTTACCATCTGTAACCTATAATTTTAAGTTTTAATTTTTTAGAAAGAAGAAAAAATGAAAAAGATATTTTTAGCAATCGTTATACTTAGTTCATTTGCATTTACAGCATGTGAAGATGTGATTGATGTAGAACTAAACCAAGGACAAACTTTATTGGTAATTGATGGAATGATTACGAATGAAGTAAAAGCACAGAAAATAAAATTAAGCAGCACTGCGGCTTATTTCGACAATAAAAAAACGCCAACTGTAAGCGGAGCATTTGTAGAATTAAAAGAATACGATGCAGCTGGAGTGCTATTAAATACGGATACTTTAGTAGAAAATACTCCAAACTCTGGAGAGTATTTTACACAAAAAATTACTGCCGGAAGTATAGGCAATCGATACGATTTAACAGTACGCGCTTTGGGTGAAACATATACCGCTAGCTCTACTATGCAACGCATCCCTCCTATCGATTCTTTAACTTTTAAATATGAAACCTATAATGTTCCGGAATTAACAGGTTGGCATGCATTTTACAACGGACCAGAAATACCTGGCATTGGCGATAATTATTTATTCAGAATTTATAGAAATGGAAAGCAATACAACAACCCAAATCAGATTTACTTTGCGAGTGATGAATTGGTAGATGGAAATTACATTGGGAATGTGGATTTAACGCCAGAAGTTTTTGAGCAAGGTGATACTATTATGGTTGAATTATATACCATGAACAAAGACCAATATTACTTTTTTGTAGAGTTGGCTCGCCAAGTAAACAATGGAGGAATTTTTGCAAGTCCACCGGCTAATGTTCGTACAAACATCTATAACAATACAACACAGGGTAAAAAAGCGGTAGGTTATTTCAGTGCAAATGCCATGAATAGAGCAACCGAAATTATTAAATAAAAAATATTACAGAGCGCAATATTTTTATAAATTTGTGACCGCTCGAGGAATCGAGCGGTTTTTTATTGCCCTAGTGGTGAAATTGGTAGACATACCATCTTGAGGGGGTGGCGCTGCAAGGCTTACGAGTTCGAATCTCGTCTAGGGCACGGAGTTAGTATGCTAATGTGATAGTATGCTAGTGTGCTAGTGGGTGCTAGCTTGATGTTATTCCCTTTTATTAATACATCCCAACATGTCGGTCCCCGAACGCAGCGTAGCGAAGTTGAGGGGCGGTGCTAATAACCAAATGAGGTCGCATAGTCGAAAATTCGACATTTCGACATTTCGAAAATTCGAAAATCCGCCTCTTTTCCTTATCTTTGCCTCTGGAAATATTTCCAAGGCTTTGAACCTTCGGCAATTTAAGAAAATGAACAAAAAAGGAAGAGTACTCGTTGCCATGAGTGGCGGAGTAGATAGCTCGGTAGCGGCTGTAATGCTACATGAACAAGGGTATGAGGTAATAGGAATTACCATGAAAACCTGGGACTATGCAAGTTCTGGGAGCAGTACCAAAGAAACCGGTTGTTGCAGTTTAGATTCTATAAACGATGCCAGAGCATTGGCAGTGCAATACGGATTTCCACATTACATATTAGATATACGTGAAGAGTTCGGCAATTTTGTAATCGACAATTTTGTGGAAGAATACCTTGCCGGAAGAACTCCTAACCCTTGCGTATTGTGCAATACACACATTAAATGGGAAGCGCTTATAAAAAGAGCGAATTTATTGGAATGTGAGTTTATTGCTACGGGCCATTATGCCAATATCCGCAATGAAAATAACCGATATGTAATTTCTAAAGGAAAAGACGAAAGTAAAGACCAGAGTTATGTGTTATGGGGAGTTTCGCAAGCGAATTTAGCGCGTACCATGTTGCCATTGGGCAAATTCCATAAATCGGAAATTAAACAAATGGCTATAGACATGGGGCAAAAAGAATTGGCTGCCAAAAGTGAAAGCTATGAAATTTGTTTCGTACCCGATAACGATTACCGTGCATTTTTAAAACACCAAGTTCCAACACTCGAAAAAGAAGTGGATGGTGGAGATTTTGTGCTTACCGATGGGACTGTAATTGGCAAACATAAAGGCTACCCTTTTTATACCGTTGGGCAACGCAAAGGCTTAGAAATTGCCCTTGGCGAACCCATGTTTGTATTAGAAATACAAGCCGACGAAAACAAAGTAGTGCTCGGTAGATTAGAGGAATTACAAAGAACACAAGCCATTGTTAGTGGATATAATTTGGTGAAATATCCGAGTATTACTGAACCCATTGTAGCCCTTACCAAAATTAGGTATAAAGACAAAGGCACCATGAGTTTAATACACGAAAAAGATGGCAAGATTCTTGTTGAGTTTTTAGAACCGGTTTCCGGATTAGCACCGGGCCAATCGGCAGTGTTTTATGATGGGAACGATTTAATTGGTGGTGGCATTATTACAAAAGCTTAATGAAAAAGATTTTCAGAATAAGTTTATTTTTCAGCACTACAATACTTGTTTTTGCATGTAAAGACAATAGTATTGGCGATACAACACCGGCAAATAATTCTGATATTTATTTTAACTATTCATTAAATACAACACTTCTTTATAAAGGCGACTCCATTATTTACAACGATTTTAATAACAGTGTAGATACTATTGAATTTAGGTATAAAGATTCGGTAGTTGGAATTGATACACTTGGCGATCAAACCGTGTATCAGTTCGAACGATTTATTTCTTATGATGATGTTGAATACAGGTACCTTAAAAGTTATAGCCTAAACAAAAGTAAGTCTGTAGGCATCCTCAAAAATGAAAACCTAAGAAACAATTATTTGCTACCCTATCTGTTCACAAAAGATAGCAAGTGGAACGGTAACCAATACCAATTAGGTATTTACCAAGAGTATTATATCGATAGCTTAGGTACTGTGATATATGCGAACGGAAACA
>CALRTZ010000068.1:0-10589 GCA_943371235.1 Sphingobacterium thalpophilum
ACCACAAACGAAACCGCAACAATAAAAATATCCATGGCCAATACCAACCATTTAGAGACAAATCTATCGTTAAACTTTTTTAAAAATCTGATCATTTTTTAGGGGTATGGCTAGGTTATAAATTTGAATCCTAAATAAAGCTTCCAAATTTACATTGTTTGAAAGGTTCTGCAAACTACTTTAAGGATTTTTTATTTTCTGGTAAAAAAAAAGCGGGTATCATACTTGCTATGATACCCGCTTTCGTTGCTTTCAAGCACAAATTATTTCTTCACTTTCAGAGCCTCGTTTTCAGCCTTTAGGGCTTTTACTTCTTTGTTCAGCTCTATCATATACAGCGTTAGTTCCTCTATTTTCTCCATAAACATTTTTGAAGTTTGAGAAACATCTAAACCTGTTTTTACCATTTCTTCCGCAGACGGTACGTTAGGCAAGTGCTTATTCTTTAAAGTAAATTTTTCTACTTCCTCCAAAGACATCATGTTTGACTTGTATTCTGGCTCAAACACGTAGTCAGCCCAATCCGTACCAGCAGCCGCCAGTGCAACTTTAACTTTTTCCGTTAGGATTCCTCCTTTAACTAGTAGATTATAGCCACCAGTAGCTGTACCTTGAGTTCTCAAAGCTGGAGTAACTTCACCAATAGTTACATATTTTGCACTAAAATCACCATAGACTAGTGGAGTTGCGGTGTTTGAATTTGATATGTATAATTTACCACTACCTGTTTCACTCTTGCCAGATTGGTTTCCAATAAACACATTTGAAGAACCAGTAGCTAACTGCCCAGCCTCTGTCCCTATAGCTGTATTATCATTTCCAGTGGTTGAGTTAAGAGCGTTGGCCCCGATAGCTAGGTTATTGGACCCAGAAGTATTAAAAAATAAACTACCCCATCCAATGCCCATATTAAAGTTACCAGAGGTGTTAGAACCTAATACATCACCTCCTAATGCTACGTTATGGTGACCAGTAGTGTTTCCCCTTAAGGCATATCTACCAATCGCAACATTATAATAACCTGTAGTGTTTGTTCTCATCGCATCATAGCCAACTGCTGTGTTTTTTGACCCTAAATCCCCTGCCCCTCTGGAGTTGTTAAAAAGTGTGTAAGCTCCAAATGCTGAATTTTCATCAAATGTTGCAGAAACAGTATTATAATTAAATCCACTGGCGTAACCAAATAACGTTGTTCCATTTATATCTATTGTGCCTCCTTTCTGGCCATTAGCTTTAAAAACCAAATCACTATTATCAGTTGTACCAATAAAATTCGACGATGGGTTTGTTGAAGTATTACCAGTTATAGACCAATTATCAGGATTCGCAATTGCAATTGACCTTGCATCATTTTCGGACAAAGGCTTCCATTTTGACCCGTTGTAGAAATAAAACCCAGAATTCGTATCCATCTGATATATTAACAAGCCACTTGCTGGACTAGCTATTGAGTTCCGTTGTTCTAGAGACAACCTAGGTATTAATAATCCTTTCTCTGTTGATTGTATATCCAAAACAGCGGAGTTATCAGGCTTGCTAGTACCAATACCAACATTTTTTTGTTGTGTGAACCCTTTTGTCATTCCTAATACTAACAAGCAGGTCAAAATCATAAAACTGTGTAACTTTGCTTTCATTTTATAAATATTTTTGTTAATAATTTTTGATATCACTACACGAAAGTATCATATTTCCCTAATCAATAAAAGTTTAATGCAACATTTTTATTAAATGGTTCAAACAATTAAAACCAATGCTACCAATTTCTAAAAAAAGCTAAAACCCAAATTAACTTTTCTTCGCAATAAATGAACTATTATGAAAATAATAAAAGATGATATATACAGTAAAATCAAAGGAGCATTTGAAATGAGAATCAAATTCAAAAATAATTGAACCCCAAAATATACAAAAGCAACATTTAAATGCGATAGCTGATATTTATATGTTAAAATTTGATAAAAATGCATTTTGTGGGCTTTAAAAATATTTTCCTTCATTTGCATTCTATAAAGCAATGTGTAAATCGAATCAATGCCATAAAGACAAAAAATAAAAAGATAATTCCAATTTTTAGTCATAAAAATCAAACTATACACCGAATATAATAAAATATACGCCAAACCTATACTTCCAATATCCCCTGCAAAGCAGACTGCATTTTTCCTGAAATTAAAAAATAAAAATATAATAACACTAAATAAAACTAACATTATAAAAGAACTATCGATAAAAAAAATAAAATTGTTTAAGTATAACAAAATTGGTAAAATTGAAAGACTATAAAGACCCGTCATTCCATTAATCCCATCCATAAAATTATAAATATTTAAAAACCCCAAGCTAAAAAAGAAAAAAAAAGAAAAAAATAAATAAGAGTGGATAAAACTATCTTGAAATTGCAACATAAGAAATACAACTGAAATTGCTTGAAATACAATACGGATCCTTATTGAAGTAGAGTTAATATCGTCTAAAAAAGATACCAAACTAACAATATTAAAGCCTATAAAGAAGTACAATAAATCAGCTTTTGAGTAAATGAAATAATAAAATAAAACTGCAAATAAAAAAATAACCCCTCCGCCTCTCACTATTTTACTTGAATGTAAGCTCCTTTGATTGGGAATATCTATTATTCCGATTTTTTTAGCTATTTTAACATAAAAAAATTCAAGACAATAAAAAATTAGTATAAATAATATCGAATCAGACAAGTTCACTACTAAGACTTTTAATGGTTAATTTCAAACCTTCCTCACTTGTAAATGGCATTGGCTTTCGAACTGATTTAATTAGTTTAGTTGAATCAACTTCAAAATTTTCTATTAGTTTACCCAAACTTTCAGAATTAAAAGGTAATCCAAACAAATCTCCCATTTTTGCTAAAAAGTTTACAAAATGCTTGTTAATATTCAAAACCAAAAATTTTTTATTCAAAACTTCAGAAATTAACTTTACTAATTTATAAGTTGATAGTGACTCTTCGTCAGAAACATTATAAGTACCTGATTTAATTTTATTATTTAATATAAATTCTTTGAGAACAAAAGCCAAATTACCGATATATAAAAACGACCTTTTATTACGATAGCTACCTAATGGGTATGGAATTCTATATTTTAAAAATTTTAATAATAAATTTAAATTCCCTTTATTGCCTGGCCCATGAATCATACAAGGTCTTAATATAAAAACTCTCTTTCCAGGAATAATTCCATTTTTCATAATATACTTTTCAGCCATTAATTTGCTTTGGCCATAAATTGTAAGAGGGCTTTCAGGCGTATTTTCCGATAACTTACCTTCAAAATTATCTGCCACTGCCTTAATAGAACTAAAGTAAATAAAAGTTTCACTTTTTGAGATAGAGAAGGCATCATAAACTTGCTTTGTCAGTTCAAAATTTGTTTCTAAATATTCTTTGACACTTCCTACCTTTTTTAAATCATGTGCTTTCCCTGCTAAATGAATTATAACACTGCCCTTTGTACATTTTTCCGCAAAATTAATATTTGTAGACCTTAAGGAGACACCCTCAACCTCAAAACCCTCTTTATCAAAATAATTAACCAAATATTTACCTACAAATCCCGTATATCCAGTTATCAAAATTTTCATTTCGCATAATACTTAAGGTACCAAGAAACAAATTTATCAACTCCGACTTCTATTTCAGTTAAAGATTTATAACCAACAATTTCTTCAAGCTCTTTTGTTTCAGCCCATGTTTTAGGAACATCTCCTGATTGCATGTCCATCATTATTTTACTAGCCTGTTTCCCAAATTTCTCTTCCAAACACTTAATAAAATACATCAAATTAACCGGTTTACCATTTCCAATGTTAAACAATTGATATTTTTCTCCTGAACTTATAGATACTATTTTAGAAATTCCGTTTACTATATCATCAATATATGTAAAGTCTCTTTCCATTGCACCATGATTAAAAACTTTTAATATCCCATTATTAACAATCGCATCAGCGAATAAAAAAGGTGCCATATCAGGCCTTCCCCATGGTCCATAAACGGTAAAGAAACGTAATCCAATTGTTTCGAAATTATACAAATGCGAATATGTATGAGCCATTAGTTCATTTGTTTTTTTTGTTACAGCATACATACTGGCTGGTTGATCTGTTTTATCTGTCACGGTAAATGGTTGATTGACATTTAGGCCATAAACACTAGAGCTACTAGCATATAATAGTTTTGAAGGTGGATATAATTTACATAGTTCCAATATATTTAAAAATCCCACAACATTACTTTGAATATATGTATGAGGATCTTCAATGCTATTACGTACGCCTGCTTGAGCCGCCAAGTTTATAATAATATCAAATTCTCCCTCCCTAAACAATTCTTTTAAATTTAGGAAGTCAATCAAGTCCATTTTGAAAAAAGTGTACTTTTCATATTTGGAACTATTAACCGCTGTATTATTTTGAATCCTCGATGTTTCTATTCCACATTCTAACAGTCTATCATATTTCAATTTTACAGAATAGTAGTTATTTAGGTTATCAATACCTGTAACCTTAAACTTACTTTCTAATAATTTTTTAACCAAGTGGAAGCCTATAAATCCAGCTGCTCCAGTTACCAATACTTTCATTTAAGATACAATTTTAAAATTTCTTCAAAAATAATTTCATTAGAAAATTTATTTCTAGCAATTAATCGGCTGTTTATACCCATTCCTTCAATAAGATTAACATTATTAGCAAAGAAGGTCACAGCCTTAACTATTTGAGATGAACTCCTTGGCTCAATAAGCAACCCATTCAGATTATCGATTACTGTCATGTTACATCCTGGTGTATTTGTTGTTATAATCGGTTTACTCATTGATAAAGCTTCCAGCAGACTTCGGGGAATTCCTTCTCTATAATAACTTGGATAAATAAAAACATCAGCTGCTTCAATGAGATCAGGTATGTCATCTCTCTTTCCCAAAAAATAAATAGAGTCACTATTTTTGAAAGAATCAATAAATTCTTGATTCAATTTTCTAGGATTATCATTGTCAACGAAACCAACTATAATTAGCTTTAAATTAATTTGAGACTTTGCCATCAGTTTAAATGCCGACAATAATTCTTTAATACCCTTTTCCCAAATTAATCTTGTAACACAAATGAATACTAAATCTGATTGATGAATATTCAATTTTAATCGAATTTGAGATTTATTGTAAATTGAACTATCAAATTTTCCTATATCAACACCACTTCCATAAATCAGTTTAATTTTCCTTTTAAAAAATCTTGAAATCCAAATATCCGATGCATCATAATTGTTTTGAAAAACAATCTTGTTTGCTCTTATAAATTTAAGTAAAAATACTATTTGACTTAAAATTCTAAATATAATATACTTAAGATTATTGTTTGAAAATGCTATTCCAAGGCCAGTGACATGAAGAATTATTAGTTTTCCATTGAAAAAATTTGCCAACACATTAACTAAATTGGGTTGAAATCTGAAAGAATGGATTATTTCGAAATTGTTACTATTTATTACTTTCCTAAAAAGGAAAATAAGTGTGAATAATTGAAGAAATCCCTTATTCTTTCTATCAAATTTATAAGAAATCGTTCTTATACCCGCTTCATTTACCTTTTCAGTATAATCATCATATGGTATGAATGCATACACATCAAAACCTTTCTTAAGGAGAAATTTAGCGAATGGAATTCTAGCCTTATAAAAGTCTGAACCATAATTTTCAATTAACAGTATTTTTTTCATTAAGTCTACTTCTGGGCTCCTTGATAATATGAGACCATCTGTTTCTTTTCAATTTCTTTGCTACTCTTTGTTCCTAAGAAAAAAACCCCACTTGCAGAATCGATTGAATACTTTTTTGGAATTATAAAATCAAAATATCTAACCCAAAAAAACAATAATTTAAATATTTTACCTACCAATACTGATCTAAATAAGCTTCTAAAAAAAAATTCAATCGTCCAAAGAAGTTGTATTGAGACTCCTTGTACAAAACCAGAACCTATTAATTCAAATTTTCTAAACAAATACCTATGACCGCTTTCTGTAAATCTTGTAAAATCATATGGCCCTTCATGAACTTGCTGCAAAAATGGTGTCTCAGAATAAACCAATCCACCCTTTTTTAAAACCCTATATATTTCCCCCACAACTACCAAAGGTTCTAAAACATGCTCTAAAACCGCTTGAATAATAACCACGTCTATTGTACTATCCAATATCGGAATATTGTGTGCATCAGCAATAATTTGAATGTTTTTAGAATTATAGATGTCAAATGAAATTGTTTTTATAAAATCCTCATTGTAGAAAGGATGCATTTCATTTCCTATAGTACCACCTCCAATAATTAGGATTAAAGGATTACTACTTTTATTTACTTTATTTAAGATATACTTTACATTAGTTTTTGTTACTAATGGCTCAGAGTCTACAAAAAAACTAAAAATTTTCTTGAACCTATTTCTCTCAAGCTCTCTACTGACTGGACTATCAGAATTCTTGCTACAAAAGTCTTCTTCATTTAATATAGAATTTTCAAAATCAATTAGAATAGGTATCTCTCCTTCTATTTTATAACATTCATCATCAAAATATTTTGAATAAAAAAAATTATCCTTTCGGTATAATTTACTTTTATTCTTGGGTGATATTAAAATCTCAGAAAAATCAGTTATTGGTATTAACATTTGGAATAAATTTCATTTTAAAAATAAAAAAAAGCATCCTCAAAAACTCCATTTTTTATGCCAAGCAAAAAGACAATATAAATTCCAAATAAAATAAGCAGATATATTTCTTTTAAGGAGATAGGAATTTACTAATTCTTGAAGAAAAATTGGCGAAAGTCTAAACCTAGATGTAAAATCTGAATCATTGCTCATTTTAATGATTTCTTCTTTTAACATAGTTCTTAGCCAGATATCTAGTGGGATACCAAAGCCCATTTTCGGCCTATCAAGAAGGCTTTGGGGAACGTATTTATTAAGAATTTGCTTTAGAATCCATTTTGTCTCTCCGTTTCTTAATTTTAAATGATCAGGAAGAGTCAATGCGTATTCAATTAATTTATGATCCAAGAATGGTTCTCTCCCTTCTAGTCCAAATTGCATTGTTGCTCTGTCAACTTTGGTCAAAATATCTCCTTCCAAATAAGACTCAATATCAACCACCCCGAAAGCACCATACTCCTGGTTCATCTTAATATTAATTGATTTGTCAAATATTGTCTCAAAAGAATTATTCAAATGAAGTTTTTTTAATTTCCAATCAGAAATATACTGCGTTGCCGCGTATAAAAATTCTATCTTATTTTTTGATTTGAGAGCTTCCACCCCTTTTGTAATTCTTGAGTCATTTATTTGAGGTATAATTTTCTGAATGTAATGAATAGTTCTATAATCCAACTTTTCTAAAAGAGAAATCCCCATGTTCTTTAAAAAAGCAGGCACATAGTTCAATTTATTAAATAATTGATCAGCAAACAAATACCTATTATATCCAGTAAAAAGTTCATCTCCACCATCAGCGGAAAGCGAAACTTTAACTTTCTTCCTTGCTAATTCTGAAACCATTAAAGTGGGAATAGAGGAGGAATCACCAAATGGCTCATCATAAGCAAATGGCAACTGGTCAATAATCTTTTCAAAATCTTTCTCTGTGCAAATAAGCTCTGTATGGTTAGTCCCTAAATGTTTTGAAATATCTTTAGCATAAGTAGATTCATTAAACTTCTCATTCTCAAATCCGATAGTAAATGTATTTAAAGGCTGAGCTGTTGTTTTTTGAATAATTGAAGTAACTAAAGATGAATCTATTCCACCACTTAAAAACAAACCAACAGGGACATCAGAAACCATTCTTAAATTAAAGCTTTCAGAAATAATTTCTTCACATTCCTCCAAATAATCTGCATCACTTTTAAAATCCATTTCAGAATTATTATATATCTCTCTTACATTCCAATAATTCCATGTTCTTGCTTCTAAATTTTGATCAATTTCTAGAAAGTTACCAGGCATTAGTTTTTGAACATGTTCAAAAATTGAAAGCGGCGATCTAATATATCCTGTTTTTAGGAATAAACTTACGGCGTCATGATTTATCGATTTTTCAAATTTAGGATGTTCAAAAAAAGCTTTGAGCTCAGAAGAGAACATAAATACATCATTATTTAGATACCAATAAAGAGGTTTTACGCCTACTCTATCCCTACAAATTGTAAGTTTTTTAGAATCAGTGTTCCAAATTGCAAATGCAAACATACCCCTAAATTTATGAACTGCATCATACCCCCAACATTCGAATGATTTCAAAATAACTTCAGTATCAGATCCCGAAATGAAAGTATATCCTAACGTAATTAGTTCATTGCTAATTTCCTTAAAATTATAAATCTCACCATTATATACAATTACTAAACTATTCCATTGCATAGGTTGTAATCCAGCCTTTGAAGTGTCCAAAATTGATAATCGTCTATGACCTAAACCTATGCCATCGATTTTATCAATGTAGATTCCTTTATCATCCGGGCCTCCATACTCCATGGTATCTCTCATTCTTTCTAAAAGCTCCCCATCAACTGTTTTCGATAATACTCCAACTATCCTACACATATTTTCTTAATAAATTAATCCATTTATCTTTTACAAAATCAATGTCAAAAGTTTGAATTAGGTTGTTTTTTTGACTTTCTATATAAACAGAATTCTCTTTTTGACTTAAAATATAATTAATGCCATTTTCCCAATTATCAAAATTATTTTCATTGTTTCCATCCTCGTTAAATGATGGCAATAAAAATCCATTGGCAAAACATTCAAGAAAATTCTTAGTGTATAATTTATCGCTTCCTTCTAATATCTCTCTTGGCCCTGATAAACAATCCGATGATAGAGTAACCGCCCCAGAAAGTATAGCTTCTATTAAAACATTTGGTAACCCTTCATAATATGAGGGTAAAAGAAATAAGCTACAATTTCTCATAAAGTAATACGGGTTTTTTTGATTGCCTAAGAAATACACATTATAGTTACATGAAATCTCATCATTATTAATATCAAAGACTTTATAATCCATTTTCTGAAAAAAAGCTTTTAAAGTTGCCTTTTGCTCACCTTCTCCAACAAAAACTATTTTCAAATTGGGATCTTTCATCAATAATTTATCAAAGACGTTTGAAATTGGCAATAATCCTTTTTGCCAAATTAACCGACCAACGATTAATAAGAATTTCTCTCTTTTTAGTATACTCCATTTCTCATCCTCTACACTAGCCAAATAATCAATCTCATTAAAATTAAACATATTCGGTATTACTAAAACAGCTTTATCCTTAATACCTAGGCTTTGTAAATCTTTTTTGGAACCCATCGAATTTGTGACAATCAGTTTAGCGTTTTTATATATTAAAACTAATATCTTCAAATAGATTTTATGCCAAACTGTTTTATTATAATGCATTGAAATCGTATTTCTAACGCTCAATATTACACTGATATTTATAATCTTTGAAAGGAAGAAATTTAATAAATTTGATAAATCCAAAAAGCTTATTAGCATAAAATGGCTACCCTCATTTTTTGCTAATTTATATAGCTTGTATAAATATATTGGAATCTTAAAATATTTAGAGATTCCAGACGACGTAGTATCTGACAAAAAAACAATTTTGTTCTTGGGAATATTGTATTGATTGTTTTTTTCTAGGCAAATAACCTTACTATTAGGAAAAACTTCTAACAAATAACTTACTTGTCGTTCAGCTCCTCCAAAAACCATTGAGTTAATCAGAAAAAATATATTTCTACTTTCCATTTCTATTATTAATAGTTAAAACATCTAATAAATAGGCTAAAAAATTAAAAATGAGGCTAAATCCTATAATCCTCTTTTGCATATCCAATTGATAAAATAAATCATTCCTGTTAGAATAAAATAGATAAATTACCATAGACCAAACTAAAACTATTTGAAAGTTCCCACTAATAAAAAAATATAAACGATTAGCTAAATATAAAACTGAAGAAAAGAATAATAAATACAAAATTAAAGAATAATAACGACCTGAAGACCACATAAATGCCCAAATATTACTTGCGGTACCCCATCTTAAACCTGGATATGTTTGCTCCTGACTTAAATAAGTTCCAAATCTTTGAATCCCCATATCTACCGAAAACGGAACTAAGCCAATTACTATATCCAATGGGTTTATAAAGTCATTAGTTATATTTTTGTTAATTGTAGCTGTTAAAGTTGCTTGGATAACTGATGGTTCTGAAAATATAAAGGCAAAGTTTAACCAAGCTCCTGTATTTTCACCAATATAATCTAAATATTCGCCTATATTCCCAGCTTTTATAAATGGCAAAAAATCCTTAATTCCTAAAAAAAAGATACCTAAAAAGAGCACTCCAAAGAAAATAGATATGCCTCTTAAACTTAAAATATACTTTCCAATTCTCAGTTTACCTAAACTTGAAGATTTTACCATAATTATAGTTAAAATCGCAAAAGCCAACGTAGATCTATGTCCAACAAAAACAAAATCAAATATAAAAACTGGTAG
>CALRTZ010000069.1:0-10415 GCA_943371235.1 Sphingobacterium thalpophilum
AGTGGTGGCACCACTTAAGTCGTGCCACCAAAAACAGTAAGAATCATTCTAAATTTCATGCATTTTCATATTCTATTTCAGGTCGATAATCATCAATTCTTTTGCATCGATCGATATAGTTTTTAAATCCACTCCTTTTTCGTTTATCATATTTTTCCCAAATGTTTTATTTTTCAGTATATCTTGAAAACGAATCGTATTAATATTTTTTGCTTCTTTGTTACTATTGTAAATAATTAACGCAGCAGCTCCACTTACACTATACCTAGCAAATGCATAAATTCCATCTTGAGGAATAAATTGCATCATCTTATTTTCATTAAATGCTAGATGATTTTTTTTCCAAGTTTGAATTTTGCTGATGTAATTAATTAAGTCATTTTCTTCTTGGCTTCTATTTTTTGCTTCAAATTTATTGATGGCATCACTTGGCCAACCTCCACTAAAATCTTCACGAATAATTCCGTGTGAACCTTTTCCTTTCATCAATACTTCTGTTCCGTAAAATATACATGGAATACCACGCATGGTTAGTAACATACCTAATGCTACTTTTAGTTTAGAAGCATCGTTGTTAACTTGAGAGAGGAAACGATCTAAATCATGGTTATCTAAAAACGTAACATGATGAAACGGATCTTTATATAAAAAATCTTGTGATAAACTATAATATAATTTAGACACTCCTTCTGTCCAACCGAAATCTTGATTTACAAATTCATCCATTGCAAAACAAAACTGAAAGTCTAATACATGCTGCATTTCTTGATCGTAATGTTTTTCTTTTGGAGCGAAGTAACTTTGCAAAGGCACCGCATGCTCCCAAATTTCACCGAAGATGCTCATCTCTGGAAATTCCTCTCTAATGGCTTGGTACCACAGTTTCATAAATTCTTGGTCGGGATAAGTATACGTGTCTATTCTGATGGCATCAATTTCTGCGTAGTACAACCACCATAAAGTTTGTTGAATCATGTAACGAGCCAATGCAGGATCTTTCATATTCAAATCAGGCATTCGTTTATCAAACCAACCTTCGGTAAATATTTTTTTATCGTAGCTTGAAGCGTATGGGTCGAGCAAGGTATTGGCTCTGTAATTAGTTCTAGTAAAAGTATCGAACTGATGAATGAAGTTAGGGAACGGTTTATCTTTTACCATCCAATGTTGGTCACCTATGTGGTTAAACACTAGATCGATTACCATTTTCATTCCACGTGCATGTGCAGCTGTAGATAAATTTTTATAATCATTATTTGTTCCAAAACGAGGATCGGTTTTATAATGATCGGTAATTGCATATCCATGATAAGACGCTTCTGGTTCGTTATTTTCTTGGAATGGAGTTAGCCAAAGAGTATTAAACCCTACACTTTGTATGTATGTTAAATTATTTTCGATTCCTTTTATATCACCACCATGTCTGCCAAAGGGTTCTTTGCGATTAACCGTTTTTTCTTCCATTTTTTCAAACACATCATTTGTTACATCACCATTCGCGAATCTATCTGGCATAATGAGATACACTAAATCTGTTTGATTTAATATTGGTTTTTTAAAACTTGGTTTTTCTTTTAGTTCGTATTTAAGTAACAGTTTTTTCTTCTTGATGATAAACTCAATTGGAATGATGTTGCCTAAAAAATTTCTAGGGATGCTTAAATCTAACATCATATAATCAATACTGCTGCTTGGATATCTTTTTAATATTTTGATAGCATCAGAAGGCATATTTATTTTCGCATCACGTATTTCTTTTTGATGAATAATTAATTGCAGAACGGTATCTTCCATTCCTTTATACCAATGAGGGGGGAATGTTTGAAAGTTCTGAGCCTTTGTAATGTTTGCGAAAGAAATGCAAACTATAAAACTGAGTAGTAGTATTTTTTTCATACTGAAAGGTACAAAAAAAAGACCTCAATTTCTTGAGGTCTTTTCTAAAAAATTATCTAACAAAGATTAACGAACCATTAATTTTAATGAAGCATTTTCGTTTCTATCATTTTGAATAGTTACGAAATAAATACCTGCATTAAGATTTTGTGTGTTTACGTTAATTGATTTTTCTGAAACATTTGAATATTTAGCAACTACACGACCTGTTACATCTGTAACATTTACTTGATGTACAGTAGCATTATCGTTAAATTCAATAGTTGTAGATTCTGAACTTGGGTTAGGGAACATTCTTACAGCAGATGACTCTAATTTATTATTTTCTACACCTACCATGTTGATTGCTGTACATGTATTGAATACAAACGCAACTGTTTTAGTATTTGCATCAGTACGCTCGTACACACGGTTCCAACCACCAACGCCATTATTAACAACACAACCTCTGTCTGAAGTATCTGAGAAATTTTCAACATTTGCATTGTTTGATACTGGTCCGTTAGAGAACTGGAACGCGAATCCCGGAGGGCACATGTTAAAAGTAGTTTCGTACATACCAATTTGACCTACAACAGGAGTCATTTTAATAGCACCTGATTGCCAGTTTGGTTGAGTAAAGTTACCCATGATAAATACATCACCATTTGGATCAGGAATTTCGTTTGATAAATCAACAACAAATCTCACATTAGCAGGAGCCACAACTGGTCCACATGCTGTTTCTTTATCAAAACATACTAAAGTTAATACAGTATCTGAACTTAATTGTTGTTTACGATTTGCAACACCTTCCCAACTTGGATTTCCTCCAATTAATTTTCTGAATTTGTATTCTACTTCACCTGAATCAATAGGAACTGTAACTGAATAAATTTTGCTACCAGCTGAAATTGGTTTTAAAATAGTACCACCAGCCCAGTTGTTAATTTTACCACCAGCAACGTCAACAGAATCAAACTCACATGCATTAGACATGTCAACTCTAAAAGTTACGTCATATACAGGAAGTGGAGCCGAAGGGCAATCGTCACATGAACTGAAACAAACTCTAGTTAATACTGAGTCGTTAGTAAATGTACCAAAAGTTCTGTTGCCATTAACTGCACAAGAAGAAGGTACGTTTTCAGCACCACCCCATGAATTGTCGTTTACAAATTTATATTCAGTAGCACCACCAGTAGCACCCGTAGCTGCATAACCAATATGCTCATAAATATTACCTGTAAATGCACCATTTCCTGCGTAGTTTAACATACGTGATTTTGATGGATCCCAACCTTGGAAATCACCAGCTACATGTACGCCATTAGTGCTTACTGCTGTAACTAATTTCATGTTTACTCTAAAACGAATTGCTTTCATACCAGCTGGAGCTGATTGTCCGAATCTGATAGCAGGTAACATTAAGGTATCTGTACCTGAAGTAGAGTTAACCCAAGACCAACGGTTAGAGTTACCGCCACCTACTTGAGAGATTGCAGGTGCATTTTCAGCGCCTGGCCAATCATTACCATTAATAAATTTGAATTCGTACACCAAGCTTGGAGCTAAATCCAATACTACCGTGTAAATGTTATCAGCATCTGGATCTGTTAATGCATTTGATGCTGCATCCCAGTTAACCATGTTTGGGTTTTCAAAAACACCATCATAGTTAACATCTTTAAAGTTACCTGGCATATGTACGCCATTTACACCAACGGTTTGCCCCGTCATATCTACACGGAACATTACCTTACGTGCTTGTGTTCCTAGCGCTAAACCTGCTAGTACAACTATAAGTAATAGTTTTTTCATAATGATTTTTTAATATTTGTTTGAACCAAATTAGTACATAAATATGGTATCTCAAAATTTTAGTGTAAAAAATACACTATCTATAATAATTCTAAAAAGTGTAATTTTTACACTTTCTTATTTTTTCTTTAATTTTTTATTAAATTGCATTTATGTTTGGTTTAATATTTAGGTTAAAAAAGGGTTTTTACGTGCTATTTGCACTCCTATTGCTTTTTTGTAATACAAAGGCTCAAGTGGTTACTATTAACCCCACTTTTGCTACTCAATTTGATCAGGTTACGGTAATCTATGATGCCACAAAAGGGAATAAAGCCCTACAAGGGCAATCTGTAGTTTATGCACACACAGGAGTAATTACCAATTTAAGTACCACTCCAAGCGCTTGGCGTTATGTACAAGGTAATTGGGGCACCGACGATGTAAAAGTAAAAATGACTAATATTGGTAATAATCTATTTTCAATAACTTATACCATAAATACATTTTATTCGGTGCCAGCAGGAGAGCAAGTATTAAAACTTGCTTTTGTTTTTAGAAACCAAAGCGGTTCCATAGTTGGAAGAGAAGCAGACGGGGCAGATATTTTTGTAAGTATTTCAAACGGTGCTTTTCAAGCTAGGTTTGAAACTAACAATGCCCAATTAATAAAAACAACTCAAGCATTCAATATAAAAGCCATTACTTCTTCAAAAGCAAACCTCAAATTATATAAAAATGGTGTTGAGTTAACTTCTATAATTAATGATTCAATATTGAATTATATTGAACCTGCAAATACAAATTCACTTGGTAAATACACCTATGTATTTGAAGCTTTTAAAAATGGTAATTTCTTCCGTGATACCATTTACACTGTATATAGAACTACGCCTAGCATTGCCAGTGCACCAATAGGTACAAAAGATGGTATCAATTACCTTTCTGATACCTCTGTTATACTACAATTACATGCACCTTTCAAAGAATTTGTATTTGTAAATGGTGATTTTAATAATTGGGAGTTCGACACCAAATACTACATGAAAAAAAGTCCTTCAGGGCAAAAATTTTGGTTGCAAATTAACGGCCTTACCAAAGGTCAGAATTACAGATTTCAATATGTAGTTGACTCTACACAAATACGAATTGCTGATGTGTATGCTGAAACATTATTAGATCAAAATAACGATCCCTTTATACCTAACATCACTTACCCAAATTTACTCTCTTACCCATCTGGAAAAACTTCTGAATATGTATCAGTTTTAAATACTCAAAAAAATAATTTCAATTGGTTACATTCTGATAATTTTATTCGACCTGCAAAAGAAAAGATGTTTATTTATGAATTACATCTAAGAGATTTTATTGCGCGCCATGATTTTCAAACCTTAAAAGATACTTTAGCTTATTTATCAAAATTAGGAATTAACACAATTGAATTAATGCCGATAAATGAGTTCGAAGGTAATGAAAGCTGGGGTTACAACCCTTCTTTCTATTTTGCAGTAGATAAATATTATGGTACAAAAAATGCCATGAAAGCATTTGTAGACGAGTGTCATAAATTAGGGATTGCAGTGGTCATTGATATGGTGTTAAACCATTCCTTCGGGCAGAGTCCAATGGTTCGTTTGTATTTTGATAAAACAAACAATCGCCCAAGTGCAGATAATCCTTGGTTTAACCAAACAGATAAACATCCTTTTGGAGTAGGTTACGATTTTAATCATGAAAACCAAGTAACCAAAGATTTTACAGATTCAGTCATTAAGTTCTGGATACAAGAGTATAAAATTGATGGCTATAGATTTGATTTATCAAAAGGCTTTACACAAAAAAGCACCACAGATGTAGGGGCTTGGGGTGTATACGATGCCGGTAGAATTGCTATATGGAAACGTATATATAATAAGGTAAGAACATACGATTCTACTTGTTATTTAATACTCGAACATTTTGCTGATAATACAGAAGAAAAAGAACTTGCCGATTATGGATTTATGTTATGGGGAAATATGAACCATAACTATAACGAAGCTACCATGGGGTATGTAAGTACGAGTAATTTAAATGGTGGCGATTATAAATCTAGATCTTGGACGAAGCCACATTTGGTTACCTATGCAGAAAGTCATGATGAAGAAAGATTGATGTATAAAAATATTCAATTTGGAAATTCTTTAGGTGGCTATAATGTAAAAACGTTGAAAACAGGATTGCGTAGAATTGAAGCAGCAATGTGTTTTTTAATTCCACAACAAGGACCAAGAATGATATGGCAATTTGGAGAGTTGGGCTATGATTATTCCATAGATTTTAACGGACGTGTAGGGAATAAACCAATTCGTTGGGATTATTTAAATGATGCCTCACGAAAAAGAATTTACGAAGTAACGTCGATATTGGGTTGGTTGAAAAATACACAGCCATCTTATTCAACAAGTAACTACACATTTAATGCAAGTGCAGGACTGAAATTATATAAAGTAACAGATGCAAGTTTAAATACAGTGTGTGTAGCCAATTTTAATGTTAAATTAGATTCTATAATTCCAGTATTTCAACATACAGGTGTATGGTATGAATTATTTACAGGTGATTCTATAAATGTTTTAGATGTACAACAAAGAATTAGATTACAAGCAGGTGAGTATAAATTTTATGTTGATAAACAATTAATACCTCCAACAACCCTTACATCGACTAAAGCAAAAAACAAGAATACAATTGATGTAGAAATGTATCCGAACCCTGTGATAGAGGAAATTTACATGGAGTGGACATCAACTGAAGCGCCAGTATTTATTGAGGTGTACGATTTGTTAGGAAAGAAAGTATTTAACAAGAAAATTAATTCAAGTAATGGATTTGAAGTAATAACTAAAGCCGAATTAAATTTAACATCAGGAACATATATTATCAATATTCAACAATCAGAAAAAACGTATAAACAAAAAATAATAATCCTATAAATAATAATTATGAAGAGATATCTACTCTTAATTTTCACATTGCTCTGTAGTACCAGTATATATGCACAAAGTATACGAGGTAAAATTACAGACCCAACCAAAGAGCCCGTAATAGGTGCTGGTGTAGTGATAGAAGGAACGAACATCGCTGCAGTTACTGACGCATTGGGGAATTTCTCGATAGGGAAATTACAACCGAATACGAAGTATAAGTTAAAAGTTTCGATGTTAGGTTTTCAGACCATTTATCGAGAGGTGCAAACTAATTCAACAGATGTAAGTGTTTCGTTCACGATGAGAGAAGACACCAAGCAATTGGAAGACGTGGTGGTAGTGGGATATGGGACGAAGGTAAAGCGCGAAGTTACTGGGGCAATTTCTAAAATTTCTGCAAAGGAATTAAATGATTTGCCGGTACCAAGTTTCGAATCTGCTTTACAAGCAAAGTTACCAGGAGTACAAGTTACAACGGGTAGTGGTGCGGCTGGTTCTGCTTCTGTAATTCGTATTAGAGGTATATCCTCTATTTCTGCAGGTGGCGATCCTCTATATGTAATAGATGGAATTCCAATTACACAAGATTACTTTTTGAATGGTAATGCGGGTGCATTAAATAACAATCCATTATCTTCAATAAATCCTGATGATATAGAATCTATTGATGTATTGAAAGATGCTGCAGCTACTGCCATTTACGGTTCGCGTGGTGCAAATGGAGTAATTATTGTTACTACTAAACGCGCCAGTAAAAATGGTACATCTTTTTCATACTCAGGAAATATTGGTATAGCTCAAGCTACTGCATTGCCTAATATGTTAAACTCTGAGCAGTATTTGCAACTATACCAAGAGGCTCATGAAAATGACGGTGGTGTAGGCTTAGCAAGATTGCCAAACAATATTTCTTGGGACGATGCTCGTAAAACGAATACAGATTGGGTTGCTTTAACTACTCAAACAGGTATTAAACAACGTCATAATTTCAATATGAATTATGGAAGTAAATATGTTTCATTAGCAGTAATTATGTCGTATGCAAAAGACGAAAGTTACTTAGTAGGAAACAGCTTTGATCAAGCGGCATTTCGTGTGAATGGTGATTATAGAGTTACAAAGAAATTGAAAATATCATCATCGTCATCATACAGTAATGGATTGAACAGACGTGTAAATACCGCGTGGGCAGGAGGTTTAGGCTCTGCAATGTCAACCGCACTTCCAATTTTTCCGGTGTATAATCCTGATGGAACCTATTTCACAGGAGGTGATAACCCAGTACGTGTACAGGAGTTGAAAAAATGGCAAACAGTTGAAAATAGATTTTTAAATGGTATTGGTGTTGATTATAATTTAACTGACGAATTAGTTTTATCAGCAAAAGGTAATTATGATTACATGAATTTAGTAGACGATCAGTACGATCCACAACGATTGTTGAACTCAACACACATTGGATCTGCCACACGTAATTCTAGAATCACAAAGAACTACAATTATAATTTACAATTAAATTATACTTACAAAATTAATGCGTCTAATAAATTAAGTGTAATGGTTGGTCACGAGTACCAAAACTCTTTAACCGAAGGGAAATTTAAAACCGCAACCAATATGGGTAATGGTTTTTATGATGGAGAAGCAAAAGTGGAAGACTCAGCTTTATACACTTATTTCTCATCAGAAAACTCGCCAGAACAATGGGCATTTGTTGGTTATTATACTCGTTTGAGTTATGGTTATAATAACAAAATATTTATGGATGCAACATTTAGAACAGATGGTTCTTCAAGATTTGGAGCAAATAATAGATATGGATATTTTCCAGCAGCAGCTATTTCTTGGTTGTTAACGGAAGAAGATTTCATGAAAAAAATTCCAGTAATTAGTACTGCTAAAGCTCGTGTTAGTTATGGAAAAAGTGGTAACGCAAACATTCCAAACTACGAGCGTTTTGGAACGTATGCTAATCCAAATAGTACTCCTAACTATAACGGCAGTGGAACTACATTTCCTACTCGTTTAGATAACCCGAATTTAAGATGGGAAACATCTTGGACTTTCAATACAGGTATCGACGTAGGTTTATGGAGTGATCGTGTAACCTTTACATTAGAATACTACGACCGTAGAACTAGTGATGTGTTAATGCAATTAGCAGTTCCACCATCATCAGGATTTTCATCTTATTGGGATAACGTAGGAAGCATTACTAATAACGGAGTGGAGTTCTCATTCGTAACCAGAAATATAGATAGAGAATTTAAATGGACTACGAATTTTAACATTGCTAGAAATTTAAATGAAATTACAAGCATTGGTAAATACTCTGAAGATGCAGTAAGTGGCGGTACAAACGATACACGTGTTGTAGTTGGGCAGCCAGTAGGAACTAACTTTTTAGTTCGTTACTCACACATTGATGCAGCAACAGGTCGTCCGGTTTATTTAGATATAAACGGTGTAGAAACTTTCAACTGGGATCCTAAAGATCGTGTAGCGGTTGGTGCTGTGTTACCAGATGCAATTGGTGGTATAACCAATACATTTAGTTACAAAAATTGGGACATGAGTGTATTATTTAATTTTGTATTGGGTGGTGATATTTATGAATCATCTGCAAAACGTCAGTTAGGTGTGGTAACAAATTGGAACATGCGTACAGATATATTTGATAGATGGCAACAACCTGGTGATAATGCAGCTTTCCCTCGTTTAACATTAGAAACTGCAACGTATGGATCGCCAACACCTTGGATAAACACTACGATGTGGTTACATGATGGAACTTTCGCAAGATTGAGAAACTTAACCATCGGGTATAGAATTCCGAAAGCAAAATTGCAGAAACTAAAAATTGAATCGGCTAGAATTTCTTTCATCGGAACAAACTTATTAACCTTTACAAAATATACTGGCTTAGATCCAGAAATTGCGAGAGATTTCGAAAACTCAACAGATAGAAACATGAGTTCGAATATTACGTACTTAACTCCTCCGCAACAAAAATCATATAACTTACAAGTAAACATTACATTTTAAGCAACAGACATGAACACATATAAAAAAATAGTTTATATCTCAAGCCTACTGATTGGATCAATAGGATTGTCAGCATGCGAAAAGATGTTAGAGATAAAACCTGAAGGTGTGTTATTGGCAGATGAAGCCGTAACCACACCAGAGGACATGCAAAAATTATTAAACTCTTGTTACGATGCATTGGCAAATCAATACAACGGAACGGTTCAGTTGTTTGGTGATTTATTGAGTGATGATATTGAAAAACCATTTGATGGAAATGAATTTAGAACAGAGATTTGGAGTAGAAATACAAACTTCTTTAATTCTGATGTAGGCGGTTTATACGGTCGTTTGTACATTCCTGTTTATCGTGTAAATTCTATGGATGGATTTTATGATAAAATTGCAGGATTAACAGAGGCTGATATAAAACGTATGAAAGCAGAAGGTAGATTTATCAGAGCAATATGCCATTATGAAGCAGTAAAATTATGGGCACAGCCTTATGGATATACCGCAGATAACTCGCACCCTGGTGTTCCTATCCGCGATAAAGCTACGCAAGAACCTATACAACGTTCGTCGGTTGCAGCCGTTTATGATTTTGTAATTGCTGATTTACAATATGCGATTGCAAACTTACCAAGTACCAACGGAAATTATGCAGATGTGAATGCAGCAAAAGCCGTATTGGCAGATGTTTATTTTAACATGAACAAATTAGCGGAATGTAGAACATTA
>CALRTZ010000070.1:0-10228 GCA_943371235.1 Sphingobacterium thalpophilum
CAATCAATTAAAAAATTAACAAATGAAAAAAAATCTATTCCACCTATGCCTGGTTTCTGCAGTAGTAATAACAGCATGTACCAAAGACCCCGAAACGGCAAGCCCAGTAACACCTAACGAAAACTTATTTAAATCTGGTGTGTACATAATAAACGAAGGAAATTTTAATGCCGGCAATGCAAGCATCGATTTGTTTAGCAAAGATTCTAACAAAGTAATTAAGAACATTTTTACCTTGGTAAACAACAGACCCTTGGGAGATGTGGCTAATTCTATGAGCATCGTAAACCAAAAAGGATACATCATTTTAAACGGATCGGCAAAAGTTGAAGTTATAAACGCAAACAATGCTAAAAGTATTGCGAGCATTAATGGTTTTACCTCTCCACGCTACATGGTAGCAAAAGATACTACACGTGCCTTTGTATCCGATTGGTTTTCTAACTCTGTAAAAGAAATTAATTTAACTACCAATACAATTGTAAGAAGCATAGCAACAGGTACAGGTCCAGAAGGCATGTGTATTGTTGGCAATAAATTATACGTTGCGAACTGTGGTGCATATGAATTAGATTCTACTATTAGTGTTATTGATTTAACAACGAATACAGAAATTAAAAAAATTAAAGTGGGCGATGCTCCCTTAGCAATACAACAAGATGCAAACGGTAGTATTTGGGTACTCTGCAGAGGCAGTTATGGCGGCGATTTTACGATTACCGACGACGATACTAAAGGTGCCCTTGTAAAAATAAACCCCTCTACAGACGCTATTCTTGCAACGTTTCCAATTGGAGAAAAAGGAGATCATCCGGATAAAATCAAAATAAATGCATCGAAAAATACGCTGTACTTTTTAAGTTCATACAATAACTTGAGTGGAGTATTTAAGTTCAACATTACAGATGCTAGCGCACCAACTACAGCATTTATTTCTGGTTACTATTACGGTTTAGGATACGATAAAGTAAGCGACGAATTGTACCTAGCCGATGCAGTTGATTTTAAACAAAACGGTTTTGTGAAAAGATACAATAGTGCAGGTGAATTACTAAATACGTATTCGGTAGGGGTTATTCCGAATGGGATACATGAACAATAATTGAATTGTGAATGGTGAATTGTGAATTGTAAATGGTCTTACCACTTAATTAATTGCAATAAATAACTAATTACCGAAATTCACCATTCACCATTTAAAAATACGTTTTCAAATCTTCCACATATTTCGCAAACGCCTCTTTCCCTTGCTCGCTTATGCGGCAAATGGTTTGAGGCTTTTTGCCTTTAAATGTTTTTTCTACAGTGATGTAATTCGCTTGGCTTAGTTTTTCTATTTGTACACTGAGGTTGCCGGCAGTGGCGCCTGTTTTCTCTTTGATGTACAAGAAATCTGCTTCCACTACAGAAATTAAAATAGACATAATGCCTAAGCGAAGTTGCGAGTGTAATAAAGGGTCTAAATCTTTTAACATATTATTTAGAAAAACCTGCAAAGGAAAGATGTAATTGAACATAGGCTCCATCTGCGTTTACGCTTGGACCGTCTATACTAATTTTGTTTACATCTGTCCACTCACTTTCAATCGGTGCAAACATATAGCCAGCTTTTAATCCAATGAAAATAAACTTACGTTCCGTTAAAAATAAATCAGCCTTAACACTAAAGTCCATTAAAAACTGTTCGTTTTTTAAACGTGTTCCTTTTTTAGGATTCGATAAAAGTTGGTTGAAGTTTTCGATGGTATTATCGTTTATATCTATTATCATGGTATGCGAACCAATGCCGAGCATAGGAGCGAGCATTACGTTTTTCTTGTTGTAAACTAAATATCCCAAGTTCAAGAAACCATAGTCACCACGCACTTGAGTGGTGTAAGTACCGTTATTTTTATCGGCTAATTCGTAATTCATTCCTTCGCCACCAAAAATTAGTTTGTTTATATACCCATGTCCGCCAGCGCCAAAAGCCAAAATGTTTTCAGAAATTTGTGGTAGGTTATTGTTCGCAAATGCAGCATTTAAGGTGCTAAAATTTTGCTTCATCATCCTAAATCCAAAATAACCCGAACCACCATAGGTTCCTGTACTTGTGTTTTGCGATTTTGCCTGAGCAAACATCAACATGAAAAAAATTATCAATAATAATTCATGCCATCTTAATTTTAATGTAGTTTTCATATTAGTTTATGTTTTTTTTATGTTGAATTCTTAACAAATGTCCTGGTATTAAATACGAAACAATAATGGATGCACATAGTAATAACAACTGCACATCAAAGGTATAATTATAAGAAACTACACCAATAACTATGCTACCAATGGCCCCGTATACAAGGGGTTTAAATTTTAAAACACCACCCGTTATAAAAGTAGGTACACCGTAGGCAACCATTACCAAAGGGTAAGTGTTAAGCCCAAGTTTATGCATGGAAAGTAAAATAACCGCCAATAACATTCCGAAGGCGAGCCAAGTGTATTTCATAACATCGTCGGTATACGTTTTTACATAAGGTTTTTTGTTTTCTTTAGATGAATACACCATCGATATAATTCCTCCTAAGGGCATTAATACCGCCCAACCAATAAAAGGGTAAGCGAAGGATGTCTTCAACAAAAAGTAATTTGCTAAAGCGGCAATTACTACTAAATAACCCCATAAAAGGAATAAAAAACCAGAGTCAGAATACTTTTGCTTGGTTTTATTTATCATCTCTTCGATGAATGCGATGCTGTTAATAGGTTGGTTTTCCATTGTTTGTATAAATTGATGATGCAAATATAAACTAGTTTATAATATAAACCAAATTTATTTGGAAGAAAATCCGAGAATACGAAAGACCGAGAGTTCAATTTTTGAAAATAGTACCGCTCTCAACTAAGTCCTGTACATACGGGTTTCGGGGACTGGCTTGATTTAGCACCGCCCCTCAACTTCGCTTCGCTTCGTTCGGGGACCCCAGCATAAGGAAATAAAATGAAGGCACAGCATCGGGTTAGGAAGTGAATTGTGAGAATTAGAATAAAAAAATAAAAAGAAGAATATGGTAGTTATTACACAGAAAATTTCAAAAAATTAAAAAAAAGAATTTAAGAACGTCAAAAAATTCTCACAATTCCCTTCCTAAATTGATAACGTGCCTTCTTATAGTTTTCCCATGCATAGGTCCCCGAACGCAGCGAA
The DNA here is from genome assembly GCA_943371235.1 of Sphingobacterium thalpophilum. Lineage (GTDB taxonomy): Bacteria > Bacteroidota > Bacteroidia > Sphingobacteriales > Sphingobacteriaceae > CAJBVG01. The sequence goes on from CALRTZ010000070.1 coordinate 3,185, forward strand.
GCGAAGTTGAGGGGCGGTACTAATTTGATTAACTATCTAGTCCCCAAATCCCAAAGGCAATGGAATTTGTAGTTGAGGGGCGGTGCTAACTTGATAATATTTTATCTCTAAAATTACGGAACCTGAAATTTCATTGTGTAACTTCGTAAGTACTTCGAGCCCTTTGTGACCGAAAAATCTATGCCTTAGCCTTAGCTAACGCGAACTTACTCACCAACTCATACGATCCAAACAACACACCAGCAAAGAACAAATCACCAGCCATGCCATTCCAGAAGAAAGGAATTGCAGCAGTATAACTCATCCATAAACCGTCGATTGATCTAGCATACATTACTCCGTTATCGCCCATCCATACAGCGAAATTGGTAATTATGTAGAATATTAAAGAAGAAGCTACAGAAGCTCCAGCAATAGGAAGTACTTTTTTAGTGTTTCTTAAACTTAGACCTAAGATGGCAATTAATACGAATGAAAAATAAACCGATGGGTTAAAGCCAAAAGGTATAAACAAATCCGACAGTAACATGGCTGCAATAGGTAATATAAAGGCTAAACGCTTATCTTGTAAACGTGCAGAACCGAATAATGCCATAGCACCAATTGCTGTAAAGTTTGGCGGGTGTGGTAAAAAACGAGTGGCTGCTGCCATTAATATTAAGGCTCCTATAGCTATTGTCGACTGTAAATTGATTTCTTTTTTCATATTATATTTATGCTGTTCAAAAATAAAAAAAATACTGCTTTATTGAGTATTATTTATAAACATTTATTTGTTAGAAAGTATTTAAAAATATCTTTGTCACATGCGTATCATCGGAACCATCCCTCACCCAGAAATGCGAATTAGCATTTTCAACATGAACCAAAAGTACATCCTCAAATTAGAATGGGGACCCTTAGAGCAATCGTATAAATGGGAGGAGTACGACTTTGCTAACCTCGAAGATTTTATCGCAAAAGTAAATGCCTCAACATTGTTAACTCACTCATTAGAAAGGTTTAAACAGATGTTAGCTCAATTAGAAATATAAGTGGATTTAAGCGTTAGCAATAAACCTTGCACTTAATTTTCTGAATCGCCAATACAACAATGCTGCCGAAATGGTTAAGCCTAAAGAGAGTGAAATCCATATTCCGTTGCCACCCATTTTTAAGGTAAAACCTAAATAATACGCCAAGGGGATAGAAATAATCCAATACGCTACGAAGGTGATGAGTGTAGGAATTTTAACATCGCCCATTCCTCGCAAAGCTCCTAAGCCTACTACTTGAGTTCCATCTGAGAGTTGAAAGAAAGCTGCCACAATCATTAAAGTACTTGCCAATTCTACTACTTCTGGATGTTTCATATAAAACAGCGGGAAAGCAGTTCTACCTAAAATCATGATAATGGCCATTACGCCCATAAACAACAATACCATTAAGTAACCAGTATTTCCGGCACGTTGCAATTGTTTGTAATTTTTTTCACCCAAGGCATTTCCCACTCGTACAGAAGTTGCCGCACCAATTCCACTGGCTGCCATGTACGTTGCACTGGCTATGCTAATGGCAATTTGGTGAGCAGATTGGAAATTGGGTCCCAACATTCCCATCATTAAAGCCGCTAAGGCAAAAGCTCCCACTTCAAATAAATATTGAAAGGCTGTAGGAATGCCGTAATTTATAATTTCTTTACTCGCTGCCCACTTTACAAACTTGGTTTTAGCCTGGTGTAAATAGGGTTTAAAATTCTTCGATCTTAATACATAAGCCATCATTAAAATAGCCATTAAGCTGCGCGATATTAAGTTTGCATACCCAGCACCTTCTAACTCTAACCTCGGTAAACCCCATGTTCCATTAATTAATCCGAAGGTTAAAAAAATATTAAATCCATCGGCAATCAAGGTAATAATCATGGCTTGGCGGGTAAAATTTAATCCTTCAGCAAATTGCTTAAAAGTTAAAAATACCATTAATGGCACCATCGAGAATCCAATAATTCTTAAAAAGGGGAGTGCTTCTGTTACAACTTCTGGCGCTTGCCCAAATTTACTGAGCTGCGTAGAAAGCATATATATGCCTAAGAATACCAGTATACCAGTGAGTATATTGATGAAAAAAGAATTCACTAAATACTTACCACATGCATCTTTATTATTGGCACCAAATTCTCTAGAAATATGTGGAGTTAAACCGTAAGCGATTCCAATTCCAAATACCATTAACACAGCAAATACACTAATACCCAATGAGCAAGCGGCCAATTTCACTGGACCCAAATGTCCAATTAAAACGGAGTCGGTAATGTTTACTACAACGTGGCCAACCTGACTAATTATTACAGGATAAGCGAGTAAAAAAGTTTTTTTAAAATGTGTTTTTCTGTTTTCTAATAACATTTCAGGCAGCGGTATAAAATTCTGTTTTCTCAGTGCTATGCACTCGAATAACGCCCGAAAGTACTAAATTCACAAGTATTCTGGAGGCTCTACGCCTAGAAATATTTATTAATTTGCAAAATTCCATTAAGGTAATGCGTTCGTTAGTGGCCAAGTATTCAAGCAAAGCTTTCTCTTTAGAACTAAACTCTATTAAGGCTGCTTCACCCTTAGTTTCTTTACGTAACACATCAATTACAATTTTACTGGCCAACACACTTTTATCTTTCACTCGTATGTATGCCCAATATTTATCGTCTTCGCCCAATGCATAATGTGGCTTCACATCACTCTGCGGAATTTCAACTGCCAACACGATTACCCCATCAATTACATATTCTGTAAAACGAGGTTCTATCATAGGTCTGCAATAATATGTTCCTGCTTTGGTTAGTTGGTATTTTTCTTCTTCTTCGTTCTTCACACCCTTTATACTCCCATCGTCCATTACACCTACCAAAATGGTTCCGCCTCTATTGTTTGCAAAGGCTACCATTGTTTTTGCAATTTTATGAACATGGGTAATGGTTTTTTTGAAATCCAATTGTACCCCTTCGCCTTCGAGAATTAATTTTTTTATGTTCATGGCAAAAACCTTAACGTAACTAAGATAGAGAACTGTATAAGAAATTAGTACTAAGATTTATCCACACACGTTAAAAGCCCGAGAGTGGTTTTTGTTGTGCTTTGGTTAAGCGTATGTATACCTCAGTTTTGGCTAATACATAAACATCGCCTTCTTTCGATTTATATTTTACTTCGTGTGTAAATTTATATTTACCAATGCTGTTAAGCTCTTGCTCTGCTTGGTTTAATTGATCTTCTGTAATGTTAAACTCCAAAAACAAATCTTGGTCTGCCGGCCTCATGTAATGTATTTCAGCACTCTTTAACCAGGTTTGTACTTTATAGCCTTTGCGTTCAAATATTTGCCAATACAAAATGGCATAAAATGGGTCGCTTGCCGAAAATAATGAGCCACCGAAAATGGTGCCGTTCATGTTCCTGTTAAAAATACTTTTTTTGATGCGCACCACACAGCTTCTATAGCCTTTGCTTATAGATTGTATGCGAATTCTGTTAAATACAAATGGGGGGTAGGCGTTTAAAACAAATTTACCAAATCGTTCAGAGAGTATCATTCACAAAATTAAGCAAAGCTTACCACATTTTTTCGAGTATCATCGCATGATCTTGTTCGTTCATGGTATATACTCTTCCGCTTGCTTTGTTAAGTGCTAAATTCTGAAGTATTTTTTGTGTATCTGCTTTGTTTATATTTACCTCACTCAAACGTATTGGTGTTTGTATGTGTTGATAAAATTCTTCTAAGCGTTTTATAAATTCCGAAGCTTTGTGTGCATCGTCACCTTCATTTATATCAAAAACCATTTTTCCTAAAAAGGCTAATTTCGCTTCGAACTTAGGTGCAAAATGTTTCATCCATGCCGGAAAAACAATCGATAAACCTGCACCGTGTGCAACATCAAACAGTACACTTAAACTGTGCTCGTACAAATGCGAACCCCAGTCGCCATTACCTTTGCCGTTTACTAAACTTCCGTTAAGCGCGTTAGTAGCCAACCACATGATGTTGGCACGTGCATCGTAATCATCGGGATGTTCAATCACCTTCGGGCCATAAACCGTAGCTAATTTTAAGATGCTGGCAATGTAATAATCAGATAGAGGAGCGTTTCCTTTGCCAAAATACACTTCTAAACAATGTGCAATTAAATCGGCAATGCCATATGCTGTATAATTAGCCGGCACGCTATATGTTAAGATGGGATCGAGTATAGAAAGTTTCGGAAAAATATGTGGCGAAGAAAACCCTTTTTTCATGCCCGCTGCATTGTCTTGCAATACAGATGATGAATTCATTTCTGTACCGGTTGCTGCAAGGGTTAAAATATTAATAAGCGGTAAAGCTTTCTCTGGTTTTTCTTTTTGCATGTAAAAATCCCACACACTGTGCTCCACGTAAAAGCCCATGGCTACAGCCTTTGCGGTATCTATTACAGAACCACCACCAATGGCAATTACCATATCGGCACCAAATTCTTTAGCAAGTAAAACAGCTTCATCAGCATCTTCAAACACAGGGTTAGATTTTATGCCTTCGTAGGTTACAGACTTAATGCTGTACATGTTTAGCGATGAAATAACACGAGCGTACAAACCAGATTTTTTTGCCGAACCTTTACCAATAAGCACAATTGCTTTTTTACCAAATAGCGCAGCCTCAGATCCAATACGATCTACTTCATTTTTACCAAAAATTATTTTTGTAGGGTTATGATAGCTAAAATTTTCCATGCACATTACTTTAGCCTAAAGACAACTAAATGCCCTTTTTGTTTTCTATTTTGATGATTTTCTTATGTAATACACATTATCAAAATCCATATAACCACGCGCCAAACGCAAAGTATCGCCTATAAATTCTACATAAGCAGGATAGTCTTCGTTAAACTGAATTACCAAAGCGCTATCACCTTGTTGTTGCTGGTAATCATTAATGCCTTTACGCAACACATACGTGCCTTCTTGCAATACCACTTCGTCTTTTATTACCTTAAACGTACCATCTTTTAAAATGCTTAAACTTTGAGAGCACTTACAGCTTTCAGGATTTGTCCATACACTTGTACGTCCGCAACAAAACGTTTTCACCCAAGTCCATTCGCCAACCACGGCTTGTTCATTTTCTTCGGAGCTGCAGCCGCCTTTGGCAGAGAGCAGGGTGAGTGTGAGCAGTAATAGAAGGAAGTGATTTGTTTTCATAAAGTAAAAATAGGAAAAATTGTACAATGTAAGTTGTACTAAGTACATTGTACATTTTACTTTGTGAAACTTTGTGTGTACTTTGTGTGCTTTGTGACCTAAAAAAATGCAGGAATCCCACAGCACCAACACCCGTAACATCGTCCTCGTTGCCGCCCTAGGCTATTTTGTAGATATTTATGACCTAGTACTTTTTAGCATTGTACGAGTTAAAAGCCTTGTAGGCATTGGCGTTCCCGAAGACATGTTAATGGAGCGTGGCATTTTACTTATCAACATACAAATGATAGGCATGCTTGTTGGCGGATTAGTATGGGGAATTTTAGGCGATAAAAAAGGACGCGTGTCGGTACTCTTCGGATCTATATTTATTTATTCAGCAGCTAACATTGCCAATGCTTTTGTAACGGATATTACTTGGTACGGAATCATCCGATTTATTGCGGGTTTTGGTTTGGCAGGAGAGTTAGGTGCGGGCATTACCCTGGTATCAGAAAGCATGAGTAAAGAGAACCGCGGGTATGGTGCTATGATTGTGGCGAGCGTAGGGTTACTCGGAGCCGTATGTGCTGCCTTGGTTGGCGATTATGCAACTTGGCAAATGGCCTATATTATTGGCGGAGTATTGGGTTTAGTGTTGTTGCTGTTAAGAATCGGCGTACACGAATCGGGTATGTTTAAAAATATAAATATGGAAGGGAGCGAACGAGGAAATTTTTTCAAACTATTTAGCAATGTTCAAACCTTCAAAAAATATTTGTACAGCATTTTAATTGGTGTACCTATTTGGTTTTTGGTGGGCATACCGGTTACATTTAGCCCTGAGTTCGGGAAAGCCCTCGGCATAGTTGAACCCTTAAGCGCTGGCAAAGCCATTATGTTTTGTTATGCAGGACTAGCACTTGGCGATATTCTGAGTGGCTATTTAAGTCAGCTGTTTCGCTCACGTTTAAAAATACTGATGCTCTTTATTTACCTCACTTTCTTCAGTATTTTGTACAGCCTGTACGCTAACATTTCTACGGCTACTGCCTGGTATATTGCTTGCACACTCATGGGTATTGCCGGCGGATATGTAGCTTTATTTGTAAGCATTGCATCCGAGCAATTCGGCACTAATATTCGCGCTACGGTAACTACTACGGCACCTAATTTTGTACGTGCATCTGTAGTACCGGTAACACTCAGTTTTACAGCATTGAAATCTGGAATGGGATTATTGAATGCAGCGTTTTTGGTAGGAGCGGTAACGGTGGTGTTGGCGCTTTGGGCAGCGAGAGGATTGGAAGAGACTTTTGGGAAGGATTTGGATTATGTTGAATAGCTTAGTGAATAGTGATTCGTTCTAAAATAGCTATACTACTAAATTAAAATTGTTTGGAACGCCATTATCATTTACATCATCAACATTAAATAATAACTTTTCCGACCTAGAAAAATTACTGAAAAAAAAAATTGAAAGAACAGAAAGAGAAAATGACTGCCCAATGTAGTATTTAATACCTAGTTACAATCTTCCTAGCATGCAAAACCCCTTTAACAAATTCCCAAAACTTTACTACTTAAAAATCCTATTACTAGTTGGATTTATATTCCTTTTCAACTCCTGTTTTTATTCAGCAAAATACCTTGCAACGTATAAAATTCAAAACAATAGTATACTAATGAAACCAAAGAGCTTGTGTAAGTACCCCTAAAAATCCGACAGTTTAAAATTAGGATAAAACCTTAACTTTAAACAACAGGAAATGAAAAAGTCAAAATTTACCGAGAGTCAGATAGCCAAGGCACTCAAGGAGTACGAAGGCGGTCGCAAAGTAGATGATTTATG
>CALRTZ010000071.1:0-10167 GCA_943371235.1 Sphingobacterium thalpophilum
AGTAATCACCGTTACTCCAAGTAATGATGCACCGATTGCAATTAACGATGCGAAAACTACAAACGAAGATCAATCGACTTCTGGAACGGTAGCAACAAATGATAGCGACATTGATGGTGATGCTTTAACCTTTAGTATCATTAACACCACTGATAACGGAACACTTACATTAAACGCAAACGGATCGTACACATACACTCCAAATGCAAACTTCAATGGTAAGGATACCTTAACGTACAGAGTTTGTGATAACGGTATACCTTCTCTTTGTGATACTGCGATATTAGTAATTACAGTTGTACCAGCGAACGATCCACCGATTGCAAAAGTAGATTCGGTTTATACTCCAGAAAATATTTTTGTTTCAGGAACTGTAGCTTCAAATGATTTTGATATTGACGGTGATGTCTTAAATTTCAACATTATCAGAAATACAACAAACGGCAACATTACATTAAGAAGTAATGGTGAATTTACTTACACACCAAACTTAAACTTCAATGGAATGGATTCTATAATTTACAGCGTTTGTGATAATGGAACTCCAAGTTTATGTGATACTGCTATATTAATAATAACTGTTACTCCGAACAACGACCCTCCAATTGCAATCAACGATTCGCTTACTACTCTAGAGGATGTTGCACTTAATGGAACTGTTGCAACAAACGATTCTGATCCGGATGCAGATCAATTAAATTTTACAATTATTACAACAACAAAACATGGTGTAATAAACTTAAATACAAACGGTACATTTAATTACATCCCAAGTGCACATTATAACGGACTTGATTCTATGATTTATAGTGTGTGCGATAATGGAAATCCTAACTTATGTGATACTGCATTGTTGTTAATTACAATTACCCCAGTTAACGACCCACCTACTGCAGGTAACGATGCAAAATCGACCTTGGAAGATACTCCTGTGACTTTTACAATTATAGATAATGATCAGGATATAGATGGTACTTTAGATTATAATTCAATCGATTTAGATCCAAGTGTTCTTGGTAAACAAGATACTTATTATGTAAATAATGAGGGTTTATTTGTTGCTAAAAACGATGGCACAGTTACCTTTACTCCTGATCTTAATTTCGTAGGTGTTGTTAATATTGTGCGATATACCATTGCTGATAACGATGGGTTAATAAGTAATTTGGCTTCGATTTCTATAGATATAACGCCAATTAACGATGCTCCTGTTGCGATAAATGATACAGCTACTACACCAATTAATACAGCTATAACTATAAATGCAGGGGTAAATGATTATGACGTTGATTTTGATAATTTAACTTTCACATTTTTCTCAGCTCAAAATGGTACGGTAAATAAATTAAACAGTGGGTTTGTCACATATACACCAGCTATAAACTTTGTTGGCATAGATAGTTTGATGTATGTAATATGTGATGATGGTACTCCTTCATTATGCGATACTGCTTATATTTTTATTGATGTTGTAGGTATTAAAAATACACCACCTGTTGCAGTTCGTGATGAGTTTACGATACCTGAAAACACTACATTAAACGAATCAATTGCCTTAAACGATTGGGATCCTGAAAATAATACAATTGCATTTGATTGGATAATTAGACCGGGTAGAGGAACAATAAGCATGAATGTAAATGGTAACTATTCTTACACACCGGAAAAAGATTTCGTTGGAGTGGATAGTTTCTTGTACGTAGTTTGTGATAATGGTTTACCAAGTTTATGTGATACAAACGTTTGTGTTATCAATATAATTAATACTCCAAAACCAAGTATAGGAGTTTCTATGACTGTAGATGAACCAGTTGCAACTACTACAGAATCGTATAGAGTAACTTACAATATTACTCTTAAAAATTATGGCGACATTGATTTGAAAAATGTAAGAGTGGTTGAAAATTTAACAAATGTATTTACTTCACCATCTAACTTTACAGTTGAAGAAGTAATAACAGAATCAGGAATTGTTGCAAATGAAAACTTCAACGGCACTACTAATCTTGAGCTTCTTATTGCTAACAATAGTTATTTGCCAGCAGGAGAATCTAGAACTATCAAACTAAAAGTAATTGTTACTCCTAATTTACCTGTTGCGAAATATGATAATATTGTTTCTGCATTTGGAAGTATGATTTATGGTGATTCTACTGTTCCAGATTTATCTGTTAACGGATTCACTCCAGACCCAAATGCCGATAATATTCCGGATGAAAGTTCAATGACTACTGTAACCATTACCATGTTTGTACCAACAGGATTCTCTCCAGATGGCGACGGTGTTAACGATGGATTTGTAATAAAAGGAATTGAAAACTATCCGTTAAACAAGTTGGAAATATTTAATCGCTGGGGTAACAAAGTATACGAGAAAGCTCCTTATGATAATAGTTGGGGAGGTAACTCTCAAAATTCTACCGGTATCATTATCGGTCAAGGAACCTTACCAAATGGTACTTACTTCTATGTACTCGACTTTGGAGTGGAAGGTGTGAAACCTGTTACTGGGTATATTGTGATTAAAAAGTAATTAAGTATAAAAGATTCTTAAGAACATTTCTCTTATCCCAATTTCGCTATAGATTATCCTATTTTGGGATAATCTGTTGATTTCATTTTTATTTAATATAGTTTTTTGAACTATATATGATTGATATTCAATTATATAGTTTCCATCATTGCAACTTTTCTAATTTTGGAGGAATATTTGATGAATTATATCTGCTTAATTGAAATTGAATAAGAAATTAACAATGACCCACTTTGTTTTAAGAATATTTTTCATATTGATAACATGCTTTAGTTTGCTAAGTCAAACCAAAGTAATGGCTCAAAGTGAACCAATGTTCAGTCAGTATACCTTTAACGAAATATTTATAAATCCTGCCTACGCTGGATCACATGAAGCACTTTCTTTTTCTTCTGTATTTAGAAAACAATGGGTCAATATTGAAGGGGCACCCACAACCAAAACATTTACTGCGCACTCTCACTTATTTAACAGTAAAGTTGGTGTAGGAATAACAGCTTATCAAGATGAAATTGGTGTATCTGCTCAAACAGGTTTTTTTGCTAATTATGCTTACCGAATCAAATTAAATAAAGGAACACTTTCCTTAGGTTTGTTAGGTGGTTATAGCGGCTACCAAGAACGTTTAACGGAAGTAAAAACTACAGACAATGGCGACAGAAGGTTTTCTGCAAATACCCCAATGGTTTTTGCGCCGAATTTCGGATTTGGTACCTATTACTATGCTAAGAAATTTTACTTTGGAGTGTCTGTTCCAAGAATGATGACGAACAAATTAATTATTAGTCAGTTTGGTGAGGTGGAACGCGTTGATGGTTCTTTAAATGTTGAGGATTTGCATTATTTTGTAGCTACAGGTTTAATAGTTGATATTAATCCGCTGTTAAAATTACGCCCATCTATGATGATTAAAGCTGTTGCGAATGCACCAGTAGAATACGATGCAAACTTATCAGCATTTTTATATACTGCATTGTGGATTGGTGCTGGTTATCGTTCTGGCGACTCGTGGAATTTACTTACAGCTATACAAGTAAACAATCAATTACGAATTGGTTACTCTTATGATTATACCATCACAAAATTAAAAGACTTCGCGGGTGGTTCGCATGAATTTTCAATGAATTATGTATTGAAATTTAATAGCAAAAAAATAACTTCTCCTCGATATTTTTAATTAATTATTTTTAATTATTAGGTTATTTCTTTTCCTCAATATTATACTTCTTTCCCTTCTCTCATTTTCTCAAATTTATATTGGCATAGCAAATTATTATTTTAATATTTTGAATTATAAAGACGTAATTCCTTTGTTTAATTTTTTTGAAAAAATAGAAAAATACTAATGACAAAAACACTTTTCGAAGCCTAACCATAAGTTTTCAATTAACCAACAGAAGTGTCGCGGCAGCGCCTCTATTTGGTCGCTTAACTATGATTGACAATAGCTGTTTGATGAATTAAACGAAGCCTTCTCATAATTGTAGGCATAGATAAAGGTGGGAGAAATCGACTATTTGAATATAGTCCGTATGACTATAATTGAAGACTGATGAGCTGAATTTTTGTAATATTTTGGAAAAATACATTACTAAGCTTCAATTCATGGCTTGGATTCACCTAAAAAGGTAATAAATTCTAAGTTTTTCCTAAAAAAAAGTTATTTTTTACATTTGTGGGATGAATCTCGATTTATTAAGAATTTAACATCTCGTTTTTTAAAATTTATTAAATTGATTGTCAATTGATTAAGTAGTATTTTTTCATCTGATATTCCTTGGTAGTATTCTTGAGGAATAATATATGTAATGTGATTTATAATCAGTGTGATTAACATATATTTTTTAATATGTTAAATAAACGCTATTTTGAAGCAAATCTATTTACCCAGATTTATTACAATTATTAATTAACAACAAAATATCTATTCCATTTGGGCCCAATTCCCAAATTGGGAGAGATTATGCTTATTTATAAATAAAATGACTAAACTGTACCCTCTCTCCAAAATTACTAATCACACAAGTCAAAAAACAACTACAATTGGTAGCAAAGCGCTTAGACTTTTGTTTTTATTTTTTTGCATAGTATATTCAACAGGTGTAAATGCTCAAGCATTAAGTGTTAGTACTTGTCCAACAATTGAGAAAAGAAGTAATGGTAACGGTCAATGGCAATCATCCCCAGGAAATTTCCCAGGATATGGTCAAAATAATCCTGTAGCAGCAAATATTACAGGTACTTCATATCAAAATGTAAGTTACGACCCGCAAACAAAAACAGGTAACGTTAATTTTAAGTGGTCATCATCTACTGTGATTACGAATTTACCTATCATCACGAGAGTTTGGTTAACAGCATCTGGGTCATCAAGTGGAGGATTAAGTGCAATTAAATTTGGTCCACCTCCACCACCATCAATTGTAGGACAAAATTATTTTGCGAGTTATAATTTTTATGGGCAGAACATGCCAGCAGCGGGAAAGGTAACTTTAGAGTTCGCAGATCCACAAACAAACCTGCCAGCTTTTAGATGTACATTTGATTTACAAAGTAATGGAACGACTACCGAGCCTACGATAGATTGTAGTCCGACAGTAGTTACGCAACCGGCAAACCAAACTTTATGTGGTTCAACTAGCACAACATTTACAATAACTGCAGAAGGAGCATCGAGTTTTCAGTGGCAAGTGAGTAGTGATAATTCAACATTTGCAAACATTACAAATGGAGGCGATTATTCTGGAGCAACTACATCAACCTTAACCATTGCAAATCCAAATACGAATGATGGAAAATACTACAGAGTTGTATTAACAAGTTCTGGTTGTGGCAGCACAACAAGTTCTTCGGCCTTATTGGTTGCAAAGCCTAGACCAACAGCTGTATTTCCAAGTGCAAACACTTGCGGAACAGGAACTCGAAGTATGCGAGTTAATTTCACAGGTTCTGGCCCGTATAGTTTTACCTACACAAGTGTGCCAGTTGCAGGTGGTACTACCGTTACTACAACCATCAACAATATTTCTTCGAGTCCATATTATTTCTCCATTAATCCGAGCGTACCTACGGTGTATACAATTACTTCTGTTTCTGACAGATTTTGTACAAACACATCCTTAACTGGAACATATATTTCAACAGTAAACAATGCACCAACCATTACACCTGGAACATTAACAGCTTGTTTGGGAGGAAGTTCTTTTGCATTAAATTATACTTCAACTGGTAGTCCGGATAAATACTCGTTGACTACTGGAGTGAGGGCAATGCCAGGTTTTTCTGCCATTACAAATGCAAATTTAACGGGCACAGGAATGGCAGTAACAATTCCTAATAGTGGAGTTGCAGCAGGAGCTTATGATTTTAATTTAACGGTAACTAATTCTACAACAGGATGTGTATCTGCAGTAGTGCCAATTACGGTTACTGTAGGAACGCCACCATCAATGAGTGTTACTGCAAGTGCTACGAATTTTTGTGCTGGAACAACCATTACATTAACAGCGGCACCTGCAGGTTTGGTATCGTATACATGGGTTGCTACAGCGGGGAATACACCAAGTTCTGTTGTAAATCCGTCTTTAGCTGTGAATCAGACGACAACTTATACTGTTACAGGAACAGATGCTAACGGTTGTACAGCAACAGCAAGCATTACCTTAACACCAACTGCTGGTCCGACTTTAACGATAACACCATCTGCACCCACCATATGTTTAGGAAGTGCAACCACTTTAACAGCATCTGGTGGTAATACTTATTCATGGAGTCCTTCTACCGGATTATCTGCAACAACGGGAGCCTCAGTTGTAGCATCACCTACTACCACTACTACTTATACGGTAACATCACAAAATGAAACGGGATGCCAATCGGTAGGTACAGTTGTAGTTACAGTAAGCTCACCTTCGGTTAGTATTTCACCATCGGCTCCAACAATTTGCGCAGGTACAAGTTCAACCTTAACTGCATCAGGAGCTTCTACCTATACATGGTACAATGCAGCTGGAACAGAGCTTTCAACTAGTGCAACATACACACCATCGCCAACTGCTACTACTACTTATTATGTAAGAGGTGTAACAGCAAGCGGATGTGTGGCTATAAATTCGGTAACCGTAACCATTTCCCCAGCACCAATAAATACAGGAACTAGTACTGGTAACAATGTGGTATTTTGTACACAGGGTACTACTTCATTCCCGATGAGTGTTGATGTTACGGAAAGTGGGACTACCAGAACTTGGTCTTACTCAAGTGACGGAATTACTTACACTACAATTTCTGGAGCTACAACAGCTGGCGGGGTTACATTTACTCCATCTACAACGGGTGCAAATAACTCAACATTAACTATAACAGGTTATGGTAACAGTGCATACGGTGGAGCAAGGTATTTTAGATTAGCAATCGTTGGTGCTCTTTGTACATATAACTATAACATCTTAATTACTGATACAAAAGGAACAGCACCTGCTGCTCCAACAGCCCAACGTTCTACTATTTGTAATGGTGAATCTACTACATTAACCATGGGTAGTCCAGCAGCAGGAACTACATTACAATGGCAATCGTCGCCGAACAACTCAACATGGACTAGTATTTCTCTTGCAACATCTGCATCCTACACTACTCCAACTTTAACTGCGAGTACTTATTACAGAGTACAATATAATGGAGGTACAGGTAACTGTGGATCTAATGGTGCATCAACTTTAATTACGGTTGCGAGTGCATTAGCTGCAAATTCGGTTACAGCAAGTAGTACATGTACGGATGGTAGCACCACTATTTCTCTTAATGGTTCAACAATAACTGGTGCAAATTATCAGTGGCAAATTTCTACTACAAGTATATCAACAGGATATACAGATATTATTGGTGCAACATCTGAAGATTATACCTTACCATCAAATATATTAAGTCAAACAACATGGTACAGAAGAACTGCTAGTTCGGCAAATTGTGGAGCGAATAATAGTACAGGAGTTGTGGTTTATGCTCCAATTTCAAATAATCAAATTACGAATTCGTATGCTGAATATTGTAATACAGCAACTGCAACAACTTTAACAGGAACTACACCAGTAGGAGGAAGTGGCTCGTTCACTTACCAATGGCAAATATCATCGACCTCTGCAACGTCAGGATTTGCTGATATCTCAGGAGCAACAAGCCAGAACTATACAACTTTAAGTCAAACATCAAATAGATGGTATAGAAGAGTAGTAAATACTACTGGAGGATGTACAAATACGAGTGCGGCATTTAAAATAACAGTTAATACTGCTCCTACCGTATCAGTTACTTCAAACCAAAGTATTTGTTCGGGAACATCAGTTACCTTAACAGCTATTAATAGTTTAAGAAGTACAAGAGTAAGTTACTCATGGTCGCCTACAACAGGACTATCATCTGCAACAGGTGCAAGTGTTATTGCAAGTCCTACAAGTAATACAACCTATACTGTAACAGGAACGGATTCTAACGGGTGTACTAATACAGCACAAGTTACGGTTACTGTCACATCATCACCAGCTACACCTACATTAAGTGCAAGTTCAAAAACCGTTTGTAGCAATTCAAGTTCGTTTAACTTGGCTACATTAGTTACTTCTGGAGGTACTGTAGAATGGTATACTGCTCCGGTTGTAAATGCAAGTTATTTACTAGGATCTACTACTGTTACAACAGCAGGCAGGTATTATGCATTTGCAAAAAATGGTTCATGTTACAGTGCTAGTTTTGCTACTTTAAATTTTATAGTAAACGATGTTACTGCGCCAGTTCCAACTTCAACTTCTATAAGTTTATGTTCTCCGGCAACTGCAGATTTAACAGCCTTGCAACCGACAGCACCAACTGGAATTACACACGAATGGCATACAGGTAATACTTCTGGAAGTCCAGTGGTTTCAAGTCCTGCGAGCGTTAGTAGTGGAACTTATTACTTATTTGCATATTCTGCTGATGGGGCATGTTATGGTCCGGCTTCTAGTGCAGTTACGGTTACCATTAACTCGTTAGTAACGCCAACACTTTCTGCAAGTACAGCTTCGGTTTGTGCGCCAAGTACTATTAATTTAAATACATATAATACAACATCTGGAACAAACACGTATGCATGGTATACTAGTACAACTGCTAGTCCTGCAACATTGGTTTCGATTCCAACACAAGTTAGTGCATCTGGAACTTATTATTTATTTGCAACTAATGAATCTGGTTGTACTGGTCCGGCATCAGCAGGAATCACTATTACTATTAATTCAAAACCTACTGCAGCTATTAGTTCACCAAGTTCAGCTTGTGGTGGAGCTTCTAGAACCATCACTGCTACAAGTAATGCGAGTAGCCCAACATATCAATGGCAAATATCTACCAATGCTGGAACAAGTTGGTCGAACGTTACAAATACTGGTGTTTATACTGGCGCTACTACAGCTACACTTTCGATTTCAAATACTACTGGCTTAGGAGGAAATTATTACAGATATACAGTTACAAGTAGTGCTAGTTGTTCTTCTACAAGTAATGCTGCAATATTAGTGGAAGAAACTACACCAACAATTTCTAGCAATCCTTCAGATGCCTCTACAGGATCTGGTACAGCAGTATCTTTTACGGTAGTAATTACAGGAAGTCCGACTGCAGATTTTCAATGGAAAGTAAGTACTAATAATGGTTCTTCTTATTCTAATTTAACAGACAATTCTACATATTCAGGAGTAAACTCATCTACTTTGGTTATAACTAATCCTACTACAGGTATGAATAGTTATAAATATTTGTGTGAGGTTTCCAATTCATGTACAACAATTTCTTCAACTGCAGCTACTTTATCTGTTTCTGCATTAAACCCGGGAGTAATTGCGGCAAGTCAAACAATTTGCTCAGGCTCTACACCTAGTGCATTCACGTCAACATCTGTTGCAAGTGGAGGAACAGGTACGATTACTTACCAATGGCAATCATCAACTACTTCATCTTCTTCTGGATTCTCAAATATATCAACTGCGACTGCGACAACGTATGCTACAGGAGCATTAACACAAACAACACATTATCGTAGAAATGCTACAACTACTACCGATGGTACTGTTGCTTCAAATGTTTTAACTATTACTGTAGATCCAACAACGGTTGGTGGCAGCATCGCAGGAGGAGCGACCGTTTGTACAGGAACAAACTCAACTACCTTAACATTATCAGGCCATACAGGTTCTATTACCAAATGGCAATCGGCAACTGCATCAGATTTTTCTGGAACAGTAACAGATATTGCAAATACGACTACAACTTTAACTGCAACGAATTTAACTGTTACTACTTATTACAGAGCAGTTTTAAAGAGCGGATCGTGTGCAGCCGCAAATTCATCGAGTGCTACGATTACCGTATCACCAACATCAGTAGGAGGATCAATCGCAGGAGGAGCAACTGTTTGTACAGGAACGAACTCAACCACTTTAACATTATCAGGTCATACAGGTTCGATTACAAAATGGCAATCGGCAACTGCATCAGATTTTTCTGGAACAGTAACTGACATTGCAAATACAACTACAACTTTAACTGCAACGAACTTATCGGCTACTACTTATTACAGAGCAGTGGTAACAAGTGGAGCA
>CALRTZ010000072.1:0-9844 GCA_943371235.1 Sphingobacterium thalpophilum
ATAGGAATGATATATGGTTATTACAAATCGATAAACAAAGACATTAGTACGGCTGAAATAAAGTCGGGAAATATAGTTATATTAGAACACGAACAATAAGTTATGAAAAAAATATTTTTTAGTTTATTACTTTTAGTAAGCGTAATAAATGCCATTGCACAAGATAGATACGTAGTATTTTTTAAAGATAAAGCCAACAGTCCTTATCAATTAAACAATCCTTCTGCTTATTTAACACCACGCGCCATAGATCGCAGAGTACGTATGGGTATTCTTATTGACAGTGCCGATATACCTGTAAATGCAAGCTATATAAGCGGAGTTGCCAGCAAAGGAGCTAGAATATTGAATACATCTCGCTGGTTTAATTCTGCAATTGTACAAGCCGATACAGCACAAATTATTGCGATAGGAACCTTAAATTATGTACAATCTTACGTGAAATTATTTGGCACCAACTTACATAAAACCACTATGGGTCCTAAGTTCGACGAAGTGAAGGCAGATAATGGAAATGCTAATAAAAGCAAAGTTCTTGGTGGGTACGGAGGTGCAGGCAACCAAACTCAAATGTTAAATGCAGATTTATTACACAATGCAGGTTACACGGGTAAAAACACGGTGATTGCAGTAATAGATGCTGGCTTTAACAATACCGACACACATAGAGCATTCGACTCGCTAAGAGCACAAAATAAAATATTAGGCACCTGGGATTTTTCTACTAACAATGCATTTGTGTACGATTATAGCAATCATGGCACCAGTGTACTTTCATGTATTGCGGCCAATGTTCCCGATACTATGATAGGGACAGCACCACATGCAAAATTTTATTTATTACGATCAGAAGAAGAAGCAACAGAATTTGAAGTAGAAGAATACAATTGGGCAGCTGCGGCAGAATATGCCGACAGTGTGGGTGTAGATATCATTAATTCATCTTTAGGATATACTGAGTTTGATGCAACTTCACAAAACCATACCTATGCAGAGATGAATGGTAATACAACCGTTGTTACATTGGCTGCAAAAAAAGCAAGTAGCAAAGGAGTGTTAGTAGTAAACTCTGCAGGAAATTCTGGTAACGATGCATGGTTCCATATAGGAGCACCGGCAGATGCCGAAGAAGTATTTAGCATTGGTGCGGTACAAGCTGACCGTAGTATAGCAGGCTTCTCTTCGCGAGGGCCAAGCAGCGATCAACGTATAAAACCAGATGTTTCTGCACAAGGTGCACCGGCATATATAGCACGCTCTAGCGGTGGTTTTGGCACAGGAAGTGGAACATCTTTCTCCGGACCAATAATAGCTGGCTTTAGTGCATGTGCTTGGGAATTGTATAAAGTTAACCACCCGAACTCAACTCCTGCTCAGGTTAAGGCATGGATTAAGCAATATGCTGATAAGGCTAACCAGCCCGATAACGAATATGGCTATGGAATTCCAGATGGATCTAAATTATTATTGAATGCATCTATAGATACCAATCCAAGTGTTGCCTATAAAATTTACCCTAATCCAAATAAGGGTACGCTTTACGTAAAAATGAACAGTGGGAATAATGCAACATGGAACTTACAAATAAGTGATATGCTGGGCAAGATATTATACGCTCAGCCGTTTAATACCATCGATTTATTGATGGGTATTGAACTTCCGGCAAACATTTCTAGGGGTTTTTATATTATATCACTATCGAGCGAAATCGACGCTTACAAACAAGTTTTTATTAGAGAATAGTGAAAAAAATAGTACTGATATTTTTTGTTGCAATTACGCTTTTTCAACAAAAAACAAATGCCCAGAATAGATACACCATTAGTGGATATATAAAAGATGCTTCCTCTGGCGAAAGTCTGTTGGGTGCAAGCATCACTCTAAAAGAATTAAACAAAGGCGTACAAAGCAATGAGTATGGCTTTTATTCTATAACTGTTCCTCAAGGTAAATACACCATTATTGCCAGTTACTTAGGATTCAATTCAAAGGTAGATTCTGTTAACCTTACCAAAAACTACCGATTCAATGTTAACTTAACTAGTAAAGCCATACAAAGTGCAGAGGTTACCATAAGTTCTAAGCGAGCCGACGAAAATGTAAAGAGTACACAAATGAGTACTCAAACCTTAGAGATGGAAAAGGTTAAAACCTTGCCGGTAATTTTAGGTGAAGTAGATATTTTAAAAACACTACAATTGCTTCCAGGTGTACAATCTGCAGGCGAAGGAAATAGTGGTTTTTATGTTCGTGGTGGTGGGCCCGATCAAAATTTAGTTTTACTAGACGAAGCGGTGGTTTACAATACCGGTCACTTATTCGGTTTCTTTTCGGTGTTTAATTCGGATGCCATCAATAATACCAGCATTATAAAAGGTGGTATACCTGCAGAGTACGGCGGGCGATTATCATCTGTTGTAAATGTGAACATGAAAGAAGGTAACAACCAAAAATTTCATGCTACAGGTGGTGTCGGATTAATTTCTTCGCGTTTGACTTTAGAAGGACCCATACAAAAAAACAAAAGTTCTTTTATGGTGGCAGGGCGTAGAACTTATATTGATATACTTACCAAACCCTTTGCCAGAAATAATGAACGATTGCAAAATTCGGGTTATTATTTTTACGATTTAAACATGAAATTAAACTATCAGTTTTCTGATAAAGACCGTGTTTTTTTAAGTGGATATTTTGGGAAAGATGTTTTCACCTTTCAAGGCGATCGCTTCGGCATACGCTTCCCTTGGGGCAATTCAACAGCTACCTTACGTTGGAACCATTTGTTTAACGACAAATTATTTGTAAACACTACTGCCATATTTAGCGATTATGTATTTAGATTAGGAGCATCGCAAAGTAACTTTGATTTCGAATTATTTTCTGGTGTTAGAGATTATACAGCAAAAGTAGATTTCGACTTTTTCCCGAACATCAGAAATCAAATGAAATTTGGAGCCCTGTACACATTTCACCGCTTCACTCCTACTACTGCCACAGGTACAATTGGTGAAGTAAGTATTTCTCCAGATAAAATAAATAGGCAATATGCAAATGAAGCTGCCCTTTATTTTTCTAATGATTTTGATATCACCGATCAGTTAAGATTAAATGCGGGTTTGCGTTATTCATTATTTCAACAAGTAGGACCTTATGATCGATATGTGGGTAATGGAAATGGACAAATAATTGATACCCTTTCGTATTCAACTTTAGAAAATATAAAATTTTACAATGGCCTAGAACCAAGATTGGCATTGCGTTACACGCTTAACAGAACCTCGAGTTTAAAAGCATCGTACACCATTACCAATCAATACATTCACTTAGCTTCTTTATCTGGCAGCACCTTGCCAACCGATTTATGGATACCTAGTTCTTCATTAGTTCGTCCGCAACGTTGTACCCAAGTAGCTGTTGGTTACTTTAAGAATTTTAAAGACGACATGTATGAAACATCAATCGAAGTTTATTACAAAGACTTAACCAACCAAGTAGAGTTTAAAGAAAATAGCACTGGAGAATTAAGCCCCAATATTGAAAACGATTTAACTTTTGGAATGGGTAGATCTTACGGTGCAGAATTTTTCATAAAAAAAGCACAAGGCAAATTTAATGGATGGATTGGGTACACTCATTCATATGCAGAACGTACCTTCCCTGAGTTACAAGGAGGACGTACATTTTATGCAAGGTATGACAGAAGGCATGATGCATCGGTAGTGCTATCATACACACATACTAAAAAATGGACCTTCGGTGCAGTGTTTGTTTACGGTAGCGGTTCGGCATTTAACTTGCCTACACACTTGGTCTTTTTTAGCGGCACACAAGGCTTGTATTTCGAAAATGATTATAGAAATAAATACCGTTTAATTCCTTACCACCGACTAGATTTATCGGCAACCTATACACAAAAGAAAACAGACAAATTTGAATCGGTTTGGAACTTCAGTATCTATAATGTTTACAACAGATTGAATCAATATATAATTTATTTAGATGTTCAGGGGAATGTCTTAGATCCGAACGGAGGATTAAAAGTGCAGCCTAAACAAATTACAGTATTCCCATTTATTCCGTCGGTTACTTGGAACTTTAAATTTTAAACAATGAAAAAAACTAAATCAATTTTATTTATTTTTCTTCTGGCTTTAGGATTCATTGCATGTGAAAAAAACATCGATGTAGATTTTCCACCGGGAGAATTACCATACGTAATTGAAGGGTATATGGAAAATGGAACGATCCCATTGGTAAGTATCTCTAGAGGTGTATCGTTTTTAAAGTCGATAAGCAGCGATGATTTTAATAACCTATTTGTAAACAATGCTACAGTTAGTATTTCTGTGGATGGTGGAGCGCCGCAAATGCTCAGCGCCATAAATATTGGAGGGGCTACCATTTATACTAGTCCAAACATTACCGGTGAAGTTGGAAAGAAATATGATTTGAGAATTGAAGTAGATGGTAAAGTTTTTACGGCGAGTACCATCATTTTAGCACCAAAACCATTGGATAGTTTAGTGTATAAACAAGCAATCGGAGATAGAGGTACAATAGATTCTTTAGTGGAAGTAACCGCATGGTACACCGACCCTGCCGAGAAAGATCAATATTCTAGAATGTTAACGAAACGAAATTCGGATTTTTTCTTTGATGTTTCTTTTAACTCAGTATACAATGACTTTTTAATTAACGGAAAGCAAATTTCTTTTACTGTTTTTGGAGGCAAACAAACCTTGCAAAATAACGATACAGCAGACTTCAGAGAGTATGGTTATTTTAAAAGAGGCGATACTGTTTATGTTAAATGGGCGAGTATTGATAAGGCGCAATATGATTTTTGGAATACCTTCGAATCTCAAAGCGGCAGTTTTGGCAACCCCTTCTCTCCTACGGTAGTAATTAAGAGTAATATTACAGGTGATGCAGGTGCAATAGGCATATGGGCTAGCTACGGAGCAACTGTGGATACGATTATCATTCCGAAGCTATAAATTGTGAGTTGTGAATTGTGAGTTATGTGATTTTTGTTGCACGGTATTTAAAGGAAAAATGATATTTTTGTGAATAGTCATTAGTCTTTAGTCATTAGTCTTTAGAGCTGAACTTTGTTTCTTAACACTTAATTCTTAATACAATATACAATATAGAATATACATAATACATAATACAAAATACAACATACATAGTACAACATGACAACAGCAACAGAGCACGTAGAGTGCCTTATCATAGGATCGGGACCGGCAGGATATACAGCAGCGATTTATGCAGCTCGAGCGGACTTGAAACCGGTAATGATTACTGGAATACAAATGGGTGGGCAGTTAACCACTACTACCGAAGTAGAGAACTACCCTGGTTACCCTGAAGGAACGCAAGGACCAGAAATGATGGAAGATTTTCGCAAGCAAGCCGAACGTTTTGGTACGGATATTCGTTTTGGATATGTAAATAAAGTAGATTTTTCTGGAGAGAAGCATATTGTTACGGTTGATGAAACTAAAACAATAACAGCAGATACAGTAATTATTGCAACGGGTGCAACTGCAAAATGGTTAGGATTAGAATCGGAACAAAAATACAATGGCTTTGGAGTATCAGCATGTGCAGTATGCGATGGCTTTTTCTTTAAAGGCATGGATGTAGCTATCGTGGGTGCGGGAGATACTGCGGCAGAGGAAGCTACTTATTTAGCAAAACTTTGTAACAAGGTGTACATGATTGTGAGAAAAGGAGAATTCCGTGCATCAAAAGCAATGATACACAGAGTAGAAAACACTCCAAACATTGAAGTATTATACCATACAGAAACTCAAGAAATATTAGGTAACGGACAAACCGTAAATGCGGTACGAGTTATAAATAACCAAACGCAAGAAGAAAAAACATTAGAAGTATCTGGATTTTTTGTGGCGATTGGGCACAAACCCAATACCGATGTGTTTGCAGAGTGGTTAGATTTAGACGATGCCGGTTATATTAAAACTATACCGGGAAGCACAAAAACTAAAGTTAATGGAGTATTTGCTGCAGGAGATGTGCAAGATAAAATTTATCGTCAGGCGGTAACTTCAGCTGGTTCAGGTTGTATGGCGGCATTGGATGCAGAGAGGTATTTGGCTGCTAAAAACTAGATTATAGTAGTTAGTCTTTAGTCATTAGAGCGGCTAATTTATCTGGTCTAAAGACTAAATACTAACGACTAATGTCTAACTATCAATAAAGGAGCTCTTTTGAGGCTTTCTTCCAAAGAAATAAGTGTCTCTGTGCGTTCTATGCCTTGTACTTTTTGTAAATCATCATGCAATACTTTGCGCAGTTGCTCAATGTCTTTACACACAATTTCTATAAACATGCTGTAACTGCCTGTGGTGTAATTAATGCGAACAACTTGTGGGATTTTTTTGAGTTGCTTGGCTACAGAGTCGTATAAGGAGCTTTTTTCTAAATACACTCCAATAAATGCAACCACATCAAATCCTATCTTCTTTAAATCGACCTCAATAATTTTATGCTTAATAACACCTAGTTCTGTTAATTTTTTTATCCGAACATGAATAGTACCGGCAGAAACGAATAAATCTTCGCCTAATTCTGCATAAGATTTGTCGGCATTGCTCATTAATAATTGAATTAATTTCAAATCCAATTCGTCGATATTCAAAATAGCACTCATTATTTAATATATTTTAGATAAAAACTAATAATATTCTAATTTAATAAACAAAATCTATATTTTAAAATACTTTATTAAATTATTTGCAATAATAATTGATATTATTAGATTTGAATATGCGAAAGCATACTACTGTGGGGTGATGAAACAGGCAGACATGCCCTCTTGTCTCGAGGGTGGGGAAAAAGGGAAAAACTTTAATTAGCTAACCGCCCTGTGGAGGTTCGAATCCTTCTCCTACAGCAAATCAATGTGCAAATTAGAAAATGTGCAAATGTGCAAATGGGTGCCTCTCATTTGCACATTTGCACATTTTCTAATTTACACATTGATTAGGTACATTTCTTCGCGCTTCTGCTTCAAGGCAGCATCGTTTATATACTCATCATAACTCATTACTTTATCTATAATTCCGTTTGGAGTAATTTCAATTACGCGGGTAGCTACTGTTTGGATAAACTCATGGTCATGCGAACTGAAGATGGCAGTACCTTTAAAATCTTTTAATGAATTATTAAAAGCAGTAATTGATTCTAAGTCGAGGTGATTAGTAGGTTCGTTTAATAACAATACGTTTCCGTTCATCAACATCATTCTTGAAATCATGCAACGCACTTTTTCTCCTCCCGATAGTACTTTACAACTCTTCAACGTTTCTTCACCAGAGAACAACATTCGTCCTAAAAATCCACGTATAAATGTTTCATCTTTATCAATCGAAAATTGGCGTAACCAATCGATTAAGTTAATATCGTCGTTAAAGAATTCGTAGTTATTAGAAGGTAAATATGATTTTGTTATGGTAACACCCCATTTAATTTCACCAATTTTGTTTTCAATATTTCCCATCAACATTTCATAAAAAACATCGGCTGCAATACTATCTTTAGAAAGTATAACGGTTTTATCTCCTTTGTTTAAAGTAAAGCTGATGTCTTTAAATAAACACACCCCTTCATCAGTGTAAGATGCTAAATTTTCTACGGTTAATAACTGATCACCCGCTTCGCGTTCTGGTTTAAATATAATGGCTGGGTATTTTCTGCTTGATGGTTTTATTTCATCAACATTTAATTTCTCTAATAATTTTTTACGAGAAGTAGCTTGTTTAGATTTTGATGCGTTTGCAGAAAAACGCTCAATAAATTCTTGTAGCTCTTTACGTTTCTCTTCTGTTTTTTTATTCTGATCCGACCTTTGTTTTAAAGCCAACTGAGAACTTTCATACCAATATGAATAGTTGCCCGAGTAAATGTTTAATTTACTAAAGTCGATATCGGCAATATGTGTACACACGGTGTCTAAAAAGTGACGATCATGGGAAACCACAATTACGGTGTTCGGGAAATCAGCTAAAAAGTTTTCTAACCAAGAAATGGTTTCAATGTCCAAATCGTTGGTAGGCTCATCTAGTAATAAAATGTCTGGGTTACCAAAAAGCGATTGAGCTAACAATACACGTACTTTTTCATTACCCGAAAGTTCGTTCATCAATTTATAATGAAGATCCTCTTTAATTCCTAATCCACTTAACAAAGAAGCAGCATCACTCTCTACGTTCCAACCGTTCATTTCGGCAAAATGGCCTTCTAGTTCAGAAACGCGTTCCCCATCGGCATCGTTAAAATCTGGCTTGGCGTATAATTTCTCTTTCTCCTCCATAATGCTCCATAACTTTTTATGTCCCATTATAACGGTTTGTAACACCTGACTTTGATCAAATTCAAAGTGATTTTGTTTTAATACCGCTAAACGGTCGCCGGGTGTAATAGAAACATGACCTGTAGTAGATTCAATCTCACCAGATAATATTTTCAGGAAGGTAGATTTACCGGCACCGTTGGCACCAATAACTCCATAGCAGTTGCCAGGGGTGAATTTTACGTTCACATCTTCAAAAAGAACTCGTTTGCCGTACTTCAGCGATAAATTAGAAACAGAAATCATGTATATTAAAATTTCTGCAAAAGTAGAGATTAATTAGTTAATATGCTAGTGTGTTAATGTGCTAGTGTATGGAAAAGCCTGCATATTGAGTTACAAAATCTATCAATGAAAGATAATCATTCACTATTGCACTCATTTGCCTAAATTAGCACACTAGCATATTAGCATACTAGCACACTAACTATTTTGGCATAATTATTGGCATTGTCAGTGTATTGTAAAAAACACAACAATGAAAGCAATTAAATACCTAATCATTCTGTTCATTCTAGCATCAGGATCATCTGTATATGCATCTCACGTTATTGGCTATGACATGGCCTTAATTAACATAAAAGATGCAAATGGTAACCCAACAGACACATATAAGTACAGATTGCGTTTTTTTAGAGATGTAACGGGTATAGGAATTCCGGCATCGTTTTCTTTTACTGTTTACAGAAATAGCGACAATGGATCTGCGGGTAATTTTACAGTGAATAAAATAAATCCGCAAACATTTTTAACCTACCCTCCAGAAGATTGTCCACCTGCACAAGCTCAGTTGCGCGTAGAGCTAGGTATTTATGAATCAGCTGCAATTAATTATGCTTCTATGAATAGCATACAAGGCTATTACGTAGTATGTGTACATAATGCTAGGAACCCAGGTATTATAAATGTATTAGGTGCCTCCGACTCCTATTCTGTATTGATGACCATGGAATTTCCGCGATTAAATACAGGTACCTCAACAAGGTATAACTCTTCAGCAGAATTTAAGAAAAACCCTCTTACCTTTTTCTGTGTAGGTAAACCTTATACATTAGATTGGCAAATTACAGATCCCGATGGCGACTCCTTAGTGTATTCATTGGCTCAGCCTATAGATGATGGCTCTACAAAACCTACTTGGGCATTAATTCCTTATGCTGCTGGTTACAATTTATATTACAATATTTTAGACGGTGTTCCAGATTTAACAATCAACTCTAGAACGGGTATCATCAATTTTATTCCTACACGAACAGGTAAATACTTAGTAGCTTTTAGAGTAGAGGAGTATCGAAAAATTGCAGGAGTACCTACTAAAATTGGGGAGATACGAAGAGAGTACCAATTAGAAACCGTACTCTGCCCCGAGGCTCCACCGGTAACAGAAGATAATAACAATCAGAAAAAAGTAATTGTTGATACGATTAATTTCCCAGACGATTATACCATAACGTTTACATC
>CALRTZ010000073.1:0-8445 GCA_943371235.1 Sphingobacterium thalpophilum
TATTGATACGAGTAACTGTGCTTGTATCTGGTCTTAAAATTAATTTAAAACGATCGTTACCAGCAGAAGCAACATTTGCATCTAAATTGAATACATAGGTTTGAGCTTCTTTTAAATTTACTAATTGATTTGCATAATTATCTAATAAAAGAACGTCTAGATTATTCGGTAATCGCAATAATTCATCCACTTTAATTGAGTAGGTACCTAATGCTTTTATACCGTCAACAAAACTAAAAAATGACAAGGAAATGGTATCACTTCCAGTTGGCAAAGGATAGTAGTTAATGGCTAAGTTTGTTAATTGTGGTGTTCTCGAATAAAAGTTCAAGTTATTATCATTAAAAAACTTTGCAGCATCAGATCTGTCAGTAGAAGCCTTGTGTGCCGTGTCGCCTAATACAATTACTAATTCATCCATATTTTCGTTATCGCGTACTGCACGTAATCTTATTTTAGGATGAAGAGTTGTTTTAAATGTTTTGAAAAAATCGGGTGCTGCAGAACTTGTTTTTGCGGCTTCTTTAAAAATTATAGAAGGACTCGCAGCAGTTGTACGTACAAAAAATCCTTGCGATGATTCAATATATCTTGATCCACCGTTTACACCGGTTTGAGTACCTACATCAAAGGTTGCATACGCACCAGAAGCTGGATTAATAATATAAATTACATCGCCAATATTTGTTTTGGTAATTTCATTAGACATCCAATCTATTTGCGACATGTATGGATTACCAATTAAGTTAAATCCGTCGGCTGTAGGAGTGCCTGTATTCGTATAAGTTAAAACAGAATTTATATTGATGTCGCCTTGGTTCAAAGTGCCTGCAAAATCAATAGTTACATTATCTGGAGTCGACCAATTAAGAAAAGGGTCAACAGTATTTCTACTACCACGAACAAATATGGAAACACCTCTGCCAATTGGTATGTTTGTGTTTAACACAGTAGGATTATTCCAACCATTTGAAGAAGCACCTGTAACGGTTTCGTTGTAAGTTCTTGCCGAAGGGCTGTTGTTTGGTGAATTATCAAAACCATTGGTTGCGCCTCCTGCACCTGTTACGTGTATATCATCAATAAATTGAGAATAATTGTAATTACTAGAATTATTTACAGGCGAAGAAAAGAATCTCCAACGTCTGCGACTGTCGCCACCCGGAACAAATCTTTGTCCAATTACTTTACCGCTTACTGTACCAGAAGCTAAACTTGCTACTCGAGCATTAGAGCTAGCAGTGGATATTAGAATTAATTTATTATTGGTGGCGAAAGTTGCACTGTTAGTAATGGTTAAAATGCCAACCATCTCTACTGTATCTGCAAGGTTTGCACCGTTTGAGCGCGATAAATTTATGTTATTTAAAGTACGTGTGCTTGAAGATGTTTGATCGATTTTTAGGGTCACATTTCCTGCACCACCCGCAATTGCAAGATCAGAAGTACTGCCACCTCTAATCACACCAGCACTGTTTACAACGTCGCCGTTTATGGCAAAAATATTATTACCAATACTCAAGGTACCAGCTGTTAATGTTAGAGTGTCGCTAATGGTAACATCTCCACTTAAGGTTTTTACACCCGAACCAGAAATTGTAAGGTTGTTGTAGGTTGTAGCGGTTATATTTTGGTCGCCGGCTTTGTTATAATTTATAGTTCCTGATGCTTCTATTAAATTACCAGAGCCCGAAATTGTTCCGCCAATATTTAAAGTACCTGTTCCTGTAAAGTCTAATGCATTTTCATTAGAGGCACCGTTCATTATAAAATCGCCAGTTAAATTGATGGTACCATTTCCAATATCAACCAATAAATCTCTTCTTGAACTACTCGAATTAAAAAGGGTAAGGTCAGTTCCTACTTCTAATGTTCCATTGGCAACATCAATTTTTTTTATTCTATCATTAGAGGTCGGTTCTTCAATATCAACAAATGTACTTACCGTTAATTTATTGGACCCCGAAATAAATAAGGTAGTATTTCTATTTCCACTGATAAGTGTAAGCGATTTACAACGAGCGTTAGCAATGTTTACCGTACAAGTTCTATTGTTTGCTATAATTGCATCTTGAGTTTCGTCGGGAATTCCGTCTGACCAATTTCCTGCATCGTTCCAATCCCCATTACTATTAAATGTAGTAGTTTGAGCAATTGAAGTAAAGGTTATGAAGGTAAAAAAAAGTAAGAGAGAGAGTAGCTTTTTCATATGTATGTTTTTCTGTTGTAAATTTACGATATTAATAAGACAATAGATTGATTTAAACTTATATATATAATCAAAAACTATACCCAATAAAATTTTTAAATTAATTTTAAAATAGAAATACCCCGAATTAACGAGGTATTTCTGAGAGAGCTCAATTAAATTAACAACAACGCACAGAGCATTTCAATGAATGTGCCAAAGTGAAAAATGTGCGTTTGCTTGCTTTAAATACAATATCTAAGAATTAATTAGTTCTCTATTTTCCATTTTTGGGACATTCGAGTTCAAAATAGGATTGCCGTTTTTTGTTATTTTAGGTTATTTAAGCTTTCAAACAGAGTATTTGAAAACATACAAGTGCATTTATATTTTGAATATTTAAATTTTAAAGGGAAAAAGGAGCTGCCTTTAAAAAATATTTTATGACTTAATGACAAAAAAAAATCCCGAATTCGTAGAACTCGAGATTATTTTTTAAGTCGGGGTGGCAAGATTCGAACTTGCGACCTTCTGGTCCCAAACCAGACGCGATAACCGGGCTACGCTACACCCCGAACTCTTGGGATTGCAAAAATAGTAAAAAAAACTGTTTTTGCGTATATTCTTTTTAATTAATCCTTAACTATTGATTGTCAAACAGATTAATTAGCGGTGAGGGAGGGATTCGAACCCTCGGTACCCTTTTGGGGTACGACGGTTTAGCAAACCGTTCCTTTCGGCCTCTCAGGCACCTCACCAATGGGATGGCAAATATAGTGTTTCGAGCATACTATGCAAAAAAAATATCCAAGCCTTTACCATCTATCTGAATGTCAATGCTAAAAAATATTTAGAAGGTTTACACAACTAAATAACGCGAAACATTTGCATAATTCAGCTTAAACTTGTTTATTTGCGCCCTAATTGGTTCGGTAGCTCAGCTGGATAGAGCAACGGTTTTCTAAACCGTAGGTCATAGGTTCGAATCCTATCCGGACTACAAAAAAGCTCAACGAATGTTGGGCTTTTTTTGTACAATCTTTATACAATATTCACGCAAAATTCACATTGCCCTTTTGGTTGATTTTATCTTTTTATTGTTTATCAACAATATATTACCCTAAAATGCACCTTTTTTCAGAGTAAAAGTGGCTATTTATCGTCAATTTTAGTATTCTTTTCCACAGTGCTCTACTATTGTAACGAATTTGTTCTATTTGGCACTAGTTTTGCATATATTAGCTGTCCAAAACAAAATTTCTTATGAAGAAATCTATTATTAAAGCATTATTTATTACCATAACCACAATTTTGCTTGGTATTCCTCAGCTAAAAGCTTCGCATTTAGCCGGTGGTGAAATTACCTGGAAATGTGTTACCGAAGGTGGAAAAAGCAAATATGTGTTCAGAATGGTGTTTTACCGTGATTGTACAGGTATACCAGGCCCAACTACTACTCAAACCATTCAAGTTGATAACTTAAACGGTGTACTAAACCAAGGCTTAAATACCGGAAGAATTACTGCCGGTGGTGATATTAATGTTAAGTTTATTTACCAACGTGATATTTCTCCTTCGTGTAGTTTTGGAACCTCTAATCCGCTAGATTGTGCTGCCCCAGATAATGGTGCGATTGAAAAATATTTTTATGAGTCTGATCCAATTGATTTCACAGGAGTTTTGCCTCCTACAGACCCCAATACCCCTTTTGTATTTTCATGGAATACATGCTGCCGTAATGGTGGTATTGTAAACATTAAAAATGGCAACTCAAGCGGCGAGTCTATGTATTTACTCGCTAAAATGTATCCTTATTATCCAAATGGCTCTACTACAGCTGCACCAGTTAATGAGTGTTTTGATAATTCACCCGAATTTACAGAACCTCCAGCTGCTATTTTGTATACAACTGGTTTAGACTTCGTATTTAACAACAATGCAAATGATATGGACTTGGACAATCTGTATTATGATTTTGCCGACCCTGTAGTTAATTTAGGAGAAACCCTTAACGGTACTTGGGATCCATCTACTTGGTGGACAAACTATCCTTACTATAACTCAACAAACCCTTTCGGTTTATTGCCTTCTCAATATTCATTCAATAACTTAACAGGAGAATTTTCATTTAAACCTTTACAAGCTGGTAGTTTTGTTACTGCATTTAAAGTTTCTGCATATAAATGCGATCAGAAAGTAGCCGAAATTTTTCGTGACTTCCAAAGTAAAGTGTTAATTCCTGATGAGAACCAAAATACAAATCGTTTTCCAACGGTTAAACCTCCTTTCCAAAAAACAGATGGTACGCCAACAATTGAGTACAGTGTAATAGCTGGTAAGGATTTACTTGTACCAATAGTGGTAAGAGATTCTACCGCCGGTGGTTTAGGTATTAGTCCTCAGAACTTAGAGCTGTCATTAAACGGTATAGCAATGGGTTTAGCTAATGCCGATACTTTAATTGGTTGCCCTTTTCCTCCATGTGCAGTTTTGACTCGTAATAAAAACAATTACACCTATTCACCTTTTAACCCAGCTCCAGTTATTATACAAAACATACCTGGCGAAGTGTTTGGTTATGGATATGAATTAGGCGCATCATACAGTGATCTTACAGAAGATACTGTTTGGATGTATTGGCCAACCTCTTGCTCTAACCTAAATAAAAAAGATAATTGTAACGGACTTGAATCTAGTAGATATAATTTCGTAGTTACTGCAAAAGATAATTTTTGTAGAGTTCCCGGAAAAACAATTCGTACGTTTTCTATCAATGTACTACCTCCAGATTTTTATTTGTCGCCTCCAATTAGGTGTATAACCTATGATCAAGTTACACGTCAGGTAACCATGGATTGGGGTGTAGCTCCTGGTGATACAAATACCTTTGTACGTTATGAAATTTATAGAAATAATACATTATTATTATCTACTACTAACAGAAAAATATATACTTACGTAGACTTTAGCCCTGGCGCAAGTCCGGATTCTTCGTATTACGTACGCTCTATAAACCTATGTGGGGTTGAAGATGAAGTTTCTCCAGTAAAACCAATCAAACTAGAAGCTACTTTTTTTAGATCAAACCAAGCTCGTTTAGTATGGAACCCAATTCGTACTCCGAAGCTTAGTACTTCACCAAGTTATGTTGTTTACAGAAGCCAAACAGAAAATCCATATAATTGGGTAGCAGTTACAGATGCCGATGGTGATAATACAAACGAATCTGCAATAGATAATTTCGATTTATGTAGCGATACCACTTACTACAGAGTTGAAATTTATGACAGCTTAGGTTGTACCTCTTATTCTACTATTGATACAATATTCCACGCCTTATTATTTGCAGATGTTCATGCCGATACAGTGTGTATGAACACTCCTACAAGATTTATTTTAGATAATTTAAGTGGCGGCTTACCTCCTTATAATACAGTAAGATGGGTAGGAGATGAAGGTTTTAGTGCTGGTAATGAAGATACCGTATTTTATACATATCCATCATACGGCATGAAGTATTATACGTTTACAGTAATCGATTCTAAAGGATGTAGGTTTGATGTTTCAGATTCTGTGTACGTTCGTCAGTTACCAGAATTTGTTTTGTTAAAAGATTCTGCATGCCCTGGTGCCATTATCAACTTTGGTATTCAACTAAATACTACAATTCCTATCGATTCTGTGTTTTGGCAAGGTGATTGGGACCCTATCCAAAATAAATATCTATTCATAAAATCAGGTCCATATTTCGATCCATTTTATTCGCAGCCTAAATGGATTTTCTCAGGAACCAACGGAGGTGTAGGAAGTTTCCCTGTTTCGCTTACTTTAAAAGATATGTTTGGTTGTACCTCTACAGTTACAGATACTGTTAGAACAGGCGAACCAAGAATTGACATTACTAGTGACCCAAGTTTATGTTACGACACTAAACGTGATAGCATTAAAATTATACCTCGTTATTTAACGAAGCCATATAACACTGTACAGTGGATTGATAATAATACAGGGCAAGTAATATATCAAGCTAACGATGGTAAAGATGCAATGCCTTTATCTGTTGTGGCAGGTAGAAGATATATTAACTTAAAAGTAGTTATTGAAGATGCCAAAGGTTGCAAAGGCGAGGCTTTCCAAAACTTCACTTTAAGCCCTTGGTTAGATTTCAAACCAGATTCTTTATGTATTGGTGATGTTGCTAATTTAACAATTGTACACAAGCCAATTAGCGATACTGTAAATTACTCTTACTTATGGGAATTAGATGCTAATACAGTTTCTACCATTAGAGAACCCTTACATATATATTCAAGTAATGGACCTAAAATTATTACTCTTTTAGTTACAGATAATGTTACTGGCTGTACCACATTTATAAGAGATACTTTAACCGTTCGTGATCCGATGAATTTCTTTATAACAGTAGATCCAAATTGTGCAGGTGAAATAACTACTTTCAGAAGAGAAGTAATTGCGCCTACTACAGAATCGGATGTAGAATGGGAATGGACGGTGGATGAGTTCCCGAATGTTATACCTAATAATACAATTACTTATACCGGTGGAAATGTTTTCCAAGTATTATTACCACCAAGTGATGGTAAGTTCAGAGTTACCTTAAAAATGAAAGATGGGTTAACTGGATGTTTTACTACAAAAGATACAGTGTTAAAAGTATTTAACCAACCAGATATTGACTTTGACGTTGACTCCTTGAATTGTGCTGGTAACGTAACTCAATTTATTTCAAGAGTAATTGGAAACAGTGGCCCTTACTTATACAGTTGGGTAGGTGAAGACAATTTTATCGATACTATCCCAAATCCTACACATGCTTACCCAGAAGATGGTGATGAATATTACTTAGTTAGTTTATCTGTTACTAACAACGCAGGTTGTGTGGTTACTAAAACTAAAAATGTAAGGGTATGTAGTGATGATAGAACCTTTGTACAAGTACCACAAGTATTCTCTCCAGGTAGAGAGAAAAATAATTCGCTTAGCGTAAATTATACGAACGTAGATAATTTTGAAATTACGGTTTACAACAGATGGGGAATTGAAGTATTTAAATCTACAGACCCAGATTTTGTTTGGGATGGAAAAGATTTAAGTGGCGAATATTTATTAACAGGAACCTATGTATATATAATAAAAGCAAATGGTTCGGGTAAACGTAATTATTTAAATAAAGGCACAATTGCAGTTTTAAGATAACAATATTTCAAATGGCATAATTATTGGCTATTTCAACTGAATGTAAAAAACACAACAATGAAATCAATTAAATACTTAATCATTCTATTTATTTTAACGCTAAGTACTCAATCTTTTGCATCTCACTTTATCGGATACGATTTATGTTTGATTAATATAAAAGATGGTTCGGGAAATCCAACAGATACTTATAAATGGAGATTGCGATTTTATAGAGATGTAACTGGTGCAGGAATTCCTACATCATTCAATTTTACAATCTACAAGAATAACGACCATGCGAGTGCTGGTAATTTTACTGTGAATAAAATTAATCCTCAAACAATTTTATCGTACCCTCCAGAAGAATGCCCACCTGCACAAGCTCAGCTTCGTGTAGAGTTAGGTATTTATGAAAGTGGTGTTGTTAACTACTCAGCATTAAACAATGTTACTGGTTATTACATTACGGGTAGTTTATGTTGTAGAAATACAGGTATCATAAACGTTCAAGGAGAATCTTCGGGTTACTCGGGATTAATGACGATGGACTTTCCTCGATTAAATGCAGGTACCTCGACAAGATATAATTCATCTCCAGAATTCAGAAAAAATCCATTGGCTTTCTTTTGTGTTGGAAAGCCTTATACTTTAAATTGGGACATCACAGATCCTGATGGCGATTCGTTGGTATATTCATTAGCTCAACCATTAGACGGTGGTCCGACTAAGCCAGCATTCGCACCAATTCCTTATGCTGCTGGTTACAATTTATATTACAATATTTTAGACGGTGTTCCAGATTTAACAATCAACTCAAGAACAGGTATTATCAATTTTATTCCAACCAGAACAGGTAAATATTTGGTTGCGTTTAAAGTAGAAGAATATCGAAAAATTGCAAACGTATGGACTAAAATTGGGGAGATACGAAGAGAGTACCAATTAGAAACCGTACTCTGCCCCGAGGCTCCACCGGTAACAGAAGATAATAACAATCAGAAAAAAGTAATTGTTGATACGATTAATTTCCCAGACGATTATACCATAACGTTTACATC
>CALRTZ010000074.1:0-7616 GCA_943371235.1 Sphingobacterium thalpophilum
AGTTATTAGAAATTACATTATAATTAGCACAAACCTCACCTACCGAAGTATTATTAATGTCGGATGCAATAATTGGAATGGTATTTCCATTAAAAATGGTATAAGTAGAATCTACCTTTATGATACATCTGTTTATGGTATTATACTCAGATGGTTTTCTGTTATCTCTGTTGTATGTAAAATGTATTGCAGAAGCAAACTGATTTGAAGCAGTAATTACTCGATCATTCTCTATCGTTAAATCTTGTAAAGTATAATAGCTACAACCTTCAAAGCGAATTACTTGGTTATTGTATAATGTATTATCACCAGGGTGTTTTATCGTAACATCAGATGCCTTACCCGTTTCTGATTTAAATACTACAAAGTTTTTTGCAGAAGCACCTATGTAAGGCTTCAATGTTAAGTTTTCTAAATACACTCCTGGGCGTATGTTAAATGTAACACGACCAATAACTTCTGAGTTTGATGATAACAAATCTGACAATGCTTTTTGAATATTTTGATAGTTTGCATTACTACCTCCAATAGTATAAATACCACTGAAATACTTTTTCTGAGCATTGGCTTGTATAGAAACCAAACTTATTAACAAGGCAATAACAATACTGTAGAACTTTTTATTCATTTTGATTGATTTTTGGGAGCTTCTTTTTAAGGAAGCTCCATTATTTGTAGCTTATATTTTTATTACTTAATTATTACGAATCGTCCGTTGTATTTTTTATCTCCTGTATTCAATACAAAGAAATATGTTCCTTCCGCCAACTCTTCATAATTCATTTCTATTTTTTGTTTACCTGCTGGTACTTGATACACAAAATCATCTCTCATTAACCTGCCCGATAAATCAAATATTTGTATTTGTACATTATCTTCTGATGGTAATTCTACCCCAAAATTTAACATAGAATTAGTAGGGTTCGGATGCACACTAAACAAGCCGTTATCAGCTGAGCTTTCTACTACTCCTAAGGTTAAGGAAACAATACAATTACTATCGTTTGCTTCGATAACATCGTCAAATAAATAGGTAGTAGCACACACATCAAAGAATACGGCAGAGTCTGGATCAATTTGATAATTAAATTGGTACTCTTTAGTTTCCTTACCTTTTAATGGACCGGGTACATTCATTACCTCTTTTACTTTGTTATTTACCTTTAATGCTATAGTAAAATTACTTGCAGATAAATTTCCATAATTAGATACTGCTACTTGTACTGGATTTTTTTGTTTTATTGATATACCATTTAATGGCGACAAGAAATAAGAAGCGCCGATATCTGAGGTATCTTTAGAGATAACCACAATGCTTGCTGTATCATTTAAGGTATTGAAATCATTGTTTACAAAAATATTGTTCTCGTTTAATTTTTTGATTTCTGTAAATGCTTTAATAGTATGTGGACCCGCTTGGCGCGTTGAGAAACGTTTCGTAAATAATACCAATGAAGTAGAATCTAATTTCATAGCTGGTGTAAGAGTTCTCGTTGCAGAATCAACTAACACACCATCAAATGTATATTTCACTTTAATGCTGTTTACATCTGCACCAAAATTCTTAACTCTAACAATTACTCTAACGGTATCTTTAAATGTTGCTTGATCTAATGGAGTAATAAATTCTGTAACTCCAATGTCAAATCCAGGGAAATACTCATCGCAACCAACATCTGGCGTACTTGAATTTCTGCTTTCACCGTCAATGTCTTTTGTAACTAAATCCATAGGAGTTCCTGCACCATCAAGCATTGTATTGTTAACGTGTAAATCATATATAGACCTGAATTTAGGATCAAACTCTCCTAAACCTTTTGGCGATTTACCAATGTTGAATGGTGCATTTCCTTGGTCTTTTAATCCTAAGTCTGCTAAAGTAGCGCACAGCTCCCCTTTCCATTTCGCAAGAGTTGTACCTTTTGTATAAAGCAAATTGGTATTAGCGTCGTTAAA
The DNA here is from genome assembly GCA_943371235.1 of Sphingobacterium thalpophilum. Classification (GTDB taxonomy): domain Bacteria; phylum Bacteroidota; class Bacteroidia; order Sphingobacteriales; family Sphingobacteriaceae; genus CAJBVG01. Next base: position 1,957 of record CALRTZ010000074.1, read on the forward strand.
TTCAGTTACACTATTTTCTTCGGTTGTATATTTAATTGCATAGCCATTTCCATAGTTCGCAAATATGTTGTTAAATACATTTAAACTATTTGAAATTTGGATGTTCATTGCAGAAGCCGAATCATTAATGCCGTCATACAATACAGAGTTGTTTATGATGTCTATGAATCCAGATGAATTAACCCCTTTGCTCGGGAATGCTCCCGTACTCTTTATTAAGAAGCCACAATCGTTTTTCAAGCCGTCACCTACAAATCCTCCTGCAATCATATTGTTTGCAATTAAGCCCTTAGAAATGGTACGGCAACTGTCAATTACTAAACCAATGTTTTGTGCATTTTTAATAACGTTACCCGTAATTAAGAAATCTGTTAATGCACCGTAAATATTAATACCTACTCCATTAGGGTTGGTTTTTCTCATGTCAATTTTGTTATTACTAACACTATCAATTTGAGTATAAAACACATCGATTGCTGCAGTATTATTGCCAGAGAAAGTATTGTTTACAATTTTATTTGCTCCAGAGAATGCATTGTTTTTTATCCCTAATAATCTGATACCAAAACCACCTCCATAAAACTTAGAGTTACGTATTACATTTGAGCTTGCTTGTGCAGGATCTGTGTAAGAAATTTTGCCTGATGCTAAAACACCCACTAAGGTATTTACAGTTGAGGTAGAATCAAATCTGAATATACAATTATCTACCGTTATAAACTTTGCGGTATCTGCAATGTGAATACCAGAAGCCCTCGCTTTTGCTTTACTTGTAAAGGTTAAACTCTTAAAGGTAATAAACCTCGCACCGTCTAGTCGTACTACGTGGTGATCTAAATCTTCTGCTGTATTCGTGTATTCTAAAATTACATCTTCTGGGTTATTAGTTGAGGATTTAAAAATAATAGTAGTATCTGCATGTGTAGCAATATCAGGAATGGTAAATCTCTCGAAATAATTTCCTGGAGAAATATTAAACACAATTGAAGAATCGAATCCACATATTAATGCAGTAACTGCTTGTTGGAAATTGCTGAAATCTTCGGTTCCATTTTTACCAATGGTGTACACTCCTTTTTCTAAGCCTACGCACAAATCTTTACAAATGGTTTCATATCTAGTAATGGTATCATTTTGTAATCTTCCAGAAGGAGCTATTCGGACACATAATGGTATCCAAATAAAATCGCGTTTCACATGTTTTAAATTAAAACTGAATAGCTGCTCATCATACCTACCTTTTAATTCATTAAGTGCAACAGTTTGTGTGCCTGTCCAAGTAATACCAGAATCTAAAGAGTATTCTAATACTATTGATTTGCCTGATAAATTCTCGTTTCCTTCATTTAGTATTTTAACTGTAAACGTGTTTGTTCCGTAAACAGCTTTTTTGTTCATGATCTCAAATAAACTCACATCAAAAAATTGTCGTTCATATTCAATCGAACCTATGTCTGTAATACGTGGACTTCTTTTTCTATTATTATAATCGCGGTTAATGCCGGCAACTACAATTCCTTTTTTATCAAATCGTGTAGTGTCAACCAAATTCATGTTAAATCTGGTAACGAATATCGAATCTGGATGTGTCGTTTTAGAATACGAGAATGAGGTTAAATCTTTCGCTGTGTTTTGTTGCCATACTTCAAAATCTCGTTGATTTCTAGGTGGAAAAAATCCAAATCTCGACAAGTAACCTGTATGGTATGCATTGTGTTCGAATTCTGATGTAGGGTCTGTAGAATTAAAGTAAACTGCATACGGCTTACGAGGTGCCGCAGGAATTGAGTCTACTTGTATAATGTTATTACGAACTTGTATGTTTGAGTTTCTGAAATAAGTAATAGAGGGCTGTGTTTCTGGCGGAATAGGTGCCATAACTAAACTATCCATTCCAAAATTTAACGCAGAAACAAATCCGTTATACCTAATTGAATTGTAATAGATACCAACGTTGCTCGATCGCTTAATTAATATAGCACTTGAAGTATCAGCAACAGATGTTCCAAAGTCATTCGTAATCCAATTATTCGAAACGATTAATCTTTTTTCAACAAAACCATCTATACCATATATTTTAATTCCAATTTGTTTAGAATTTATTAATTTATTAGCATTAATTAAGCCACCCTCTCCTGCGAAATTATAAGAGATAGATACGCAAGTTGGTGCCGAATTAATCCTTGGTGTTAGTTGATTAAATCCAATACTTTTTATCGTATTGTTTGATGAGTATATACCAAACTGATAAAAATCTTGAATGATGTTACTGTCAACAATATTATTTAAATCGAAATCGACATTTGAAGCACCTAACATGGCTACTCCAGTGTATCCACCGACCAAATTATTTCTAACAATTCTGTTTTGTGAACCATTTTTTGCAAAAGAGTTATTATCTAAAACACTCAACTTATTACTTGAAGTAAATGCAATCGGATAAAATAAAGCAGAAGTAGCAGTAGTATTTACTTCTATTTTACATCCTTCTACAATGTTATTTTTTGCATTTCTAGTTATGTGTAAGCCTGAACCAAAAGTACCACCGGTATTTTTAATGTTTAAATTCAACAATCTTACAAAGTTCGAACCATTCATTCTTACAGTATAATGTAATTTATCAGCATCACCTGTAGGAGATGCTGGTTGTTGTAACACTACTGCAGTATTGCTTGTGGTTCCATAAGGTAATATATTTAACAAGGGAGAATCTAAATTCACTAAAAATTTTGGGATGATTGTTCTACCTAAATACGGGCTACTAGCCGGATTTACATAAATCCATGTTACATCTGCAATTCCACAAGTAATATCATTTAATCCTTGTTGTATGCTGCTGTAATATCTTAAAGTATCTGTGTTTGGTAAAGGATTGTTTTTATCAAAACCCACATAAAAGTTCCCTTCCACTCCTGTACATAAATTTACGCAAGCTTTGTCATTATAATAAACCGTATCTAAAGGTATCCAGCCGGTTACTTTTTCAATACATACATCATAATTTCCTCTACGTGGAACACTCACTCTTTTCTTAAATGTATAAATCTGTGAATCGCCTGCTTTTGCTAATTTTAAGGTAACTGTATCTGTACTCGTTGAAGAAAAACCATTCTCTACATCTGAAACTGTATATTTTAATGCAACTTTTTGATTATCTAAAGAATAACGACCTCTGTTTCTTAATTCAACTACAATCTTATTTGGTTTTAATGCCGACAATAATGGGTTCACTACTTTTCTAACTTCCAAATCGATATTCGGAACTGTAAACTCATCACAACCAATATCTGGTGTGTTAGATTTACGTGGTTCCTTATCAAAGTCATCTGTAATGTCTAATCCTCCTGCCGCTTTACTCTCTACCGTTAAATCATAGGTATGTAAATTGTAAGGTAACTCTTCAAATAATAATGGTAAGGCTATCGACTTTCTGTCTCTTGAGGTATTACCAGTTGCTTTTTTGTAATTATTTAAAGCAACTAATGGTGTTTGTGATAATTGAGAAAAATTATACCCTAATGCTGGTGTTTCCACACTTGCATTCTGACTTCCTTGAGTATTACCAAATCTTAATATTAAAATTAAAGGAGTATTCTTATTTGCATAAGTAGTATAATATAAATTGTTTTCGGAAACTATTAAACCTGTTTTCACATTTCCTTGGCGCAATTTAGTATGATACTCCATTGCTATAGCTCCATTAGTTGAGTAGAAAACATTATTCATGGATTCTATATCCTCATTAGTAGAATTTACGATAAAACATCTTGCTACTGTTTTAGATACTGAGGTTGCTGCAATTCTTGGAGCATCCATCAATACAGTATTATGATATACCGAAATGCTTTTACATGTATTTAAAAATATACCAGAGGTAGTAGTTTGTAATACCGTAAAGCCTCCACCAATCATATTATTACTTAATACAAATGTAGATTTCTTAGCACCCGGTGCTTTATCACCTAAACAATTAAATAAATGTATCCCTTGGAAAGTAATGTCGTAAATTTTATTACCAGAAATTTCATTGGTAAATAAACCTGCTCTATCGCCTAATCCTTTAGCATAAATACCCCAAGCAGATGGATCCATACCAAACTTGCCAGCAATTAAATTGTTTTTTACTTTGGTATCAGAATATTCTAAATAAATACCCGCTTTGTGAAAAGAGGTGATCGTATTTCGTTCTACTATATTGTTTAAATCTCTTTTGTCTGAGTCTAACCCGTACATAGCTACCCCGTAAACACCACCTAATATTTTGTTATTTGCAATTATATTGTTTTGTGCATTTGTTGCAAATGAAGTAGTGGCAGAGTTTAACGTACCTAACTTACAGGCTATAATTGGAACTAAAGTAGTAGGGAAAGGTGTTAAGGTTGAATCGACTCTTATAATGTTATTTCTGATTTCGTTGAACCTAGAGTTACCCGCTAACTGTATACACGTACCATTCGCTAAACTTCTGTTTTCAATCGTTAAATCTCTTAAAATAATATACTGAGCATTGTTAAATAAAATGGTCGCATGGTTTTCTGCGGTACCGTTTACATAAGTTAATCTGGTAGAGAACACATTGTTCTTAGATTTGAATGTAATGGTATTTGTCGCAGAAGAATTTCTGATTTTCCATAAACTAATTTGCTCATCGTACACCCCGTCTGCAATTTCAAAAATTGTAGGTCCAGAAACTCCACACTTTAAATAATCATACACTTCTTGGAAGGAAGTAAAATTGGTAATGCTTGGGGGTGCATTTTTATCAATACTAAATGTTCCCTCTAAACCTACACATACATCTAATTCTGTGGTATCATTATATGCGCGTAAATCTCCAATATTACCAGCAGAAATATATACTTTGAATTTGAACGGTTGGTAAGTAGTTCTGGTAATATTATATTTTGCATTAACCGTAAAAGTTTGTGTTCTAAAATTGCTTGACAAAGAGGTAGGTTGAATTTGTATCGCACTGTCTGGATCTAATTGCTCTACTCCATCTATCATATAATTAAAATACAATAATTTATTTCCATTGGTTGGACCTTGGTAACGAACAGTAATTCTCCATGTAGTAGGTCTGTTAAATCTAAACACATCTGGAGCAACACCAATAATGGCAAAGTCTTCTCCACCTGGACCGAATTCATCGGCACCCACATCCGGCGGATTAACTTGGTCGCGTAATTCACCGTCAAAATCGATAGTTGTAATGGGAACTGTACTTCCCTTTTGATTTAAGTCTGGCGATAATGTGTGGAGATCAGTAGTACTAAAAAACAAAGGGTCTTTAGAAAATGAGTTCCTGTCTTTCGCACTTGCCAAGGATAAATCTCTTAGATTAGTTCTTGGCAATGTATTCCAAAATGTAAAACCAGAAGTAGGGTTATTGTTTGTGTCTATTAAAGCTACATAAATATCATTATTGTCTGATAAAGTAACAGGATTAGTTGCCGTTGCAGAGTTATTATAATATGCATATCCTTTATTAGCATTCGAAAACACGTTGTTGTATACTCTCGTAGTTCCGTTTGTAGTAGCTCCTGATATAAAAAATGCTGTAGTATTGTCTATAATATTTGTTTTAGTTGGAGCATCCATGTAAACTGAATTGAAATACACGTTTGACCAACCACAACTAGTCATGTACAATCCTACAG
>CALRTZ010000075.1:0-7479 GCA_943371235.1 Sphingobacterium thalpophilum
CACCTTTGGTAAAACTCAACAAAATAACGAAAGACATTCCGGCTACGGTATTAGCAAAAGTAGAAACTACTAACCCTGGTAATTCTATTAAAGACCGTATGGCCTTAAAGATGATAGAAGATGCTGAGCGCGATGGTCGTTTAAAACCAGGTGGAACTATTATTGAAGGAACTTCAGGTAATACAGGCATGGGCTTAGCCATAGCAGCAGTTGTTAAAGGGTATAAATGTATTTTTACCACCACCGATAAACAATCTAAAGAAAAAGTAGATGCTTTGCGCGCATTTGGTGCAGAGGTAATCGTTTGTCCAACCAATGTGGAACCAGAAGATCCTCGTTCATACTATTCAGTATCATCTAGATTGGTAAATGAAATTCCGAATGCTTGGAAACCTAATCAATACGATAATCTTTCGAATTCTGCCGCTCATTACGAGCAAACAGGCCCTGAAATTTGGGCACAAACTGAAGGTAAAATTACCCATTTGGTAGTTGGAGTTGGTACAGGTGGAACTATTTCGGGTACTGGTAAATATTTAAAAGAAAAAAATCCGAACATTAAAGTATTAGGAATTGATACCTATGGTTCTGTTTTTAAGAAATACAAAGAGACGGGTATTTTTGATAAAGATGAGATTTATCCATACATCACCGAAGGTATTGGTGAAGACTTTTTACCAGAAAATGTTGACTTTAACGTAATTGATCATTTTGAAAAAGTAACCGATAAAGATGCAGCATTAATGACACGTGAAATTGCACGTGCCGAAGGAATATTTGCAGGAAACTCAGCAGGTTCTGCCATTGCAGGCATTTTGCAAATGAAACACATGTTTAAACCAGAAGATGTGGTGGTTGTAATTTTTCACGACCATGGAACCCGTTATTTAGGTAAAATGTTTAACGACGATTGGTTGAGAGAACGTGGATTTTTAGAAACGAAGAAAGCGAAATTAGCCATCGATTTAATTGAAAAACACCGCGATTTAAAATTGATTACGGCAAATGAAAACGATACAGTTAATGACGTTTGCCACATGCTTAATAAATTTAAAATTTCACAAATTCCTGTCACTAATTCTGAAGGTAAATATGTGGGTTCTATAAGTGATAATCATTTATTCGCTTGTTTATTGGACAAAAATTTTGTGAAAGACCAAGCAGTTAGCAGCATCATGCAACAACCTTTTCCGGTAGTTACGGCAAACGCAAGCATCGAAGAAGTATCTAAATTAATTAACAAAGACAACCCAGCAGTAATTATGAATGATATGGGTGGAAATACGCATATTATTACTAAATATGATATTATAGAAGCAATTGCAGGTTAGTGTGCTAGTGTGATAGTATGCTAGTGTGCTAATGTTGGAACGGAGGTGCTGTTTGGATAGTTTTTCATTCTTGGCAGTCTAGTGACTAATGACTAATATCTAAAATCTATTTACTACATTTGTTTATGCATCCGAAAAACATTGTAGTAAATAGTTCTATATTTAGACTTACATTTCTTTTATTCTTTCTTACCAGTTTTACTAATAAAACACAAGCACAAAACATTTCAGATGATTTTGAAGGAAATGGCAACGTAGGCATGTGGGTGCCTGATGCAACCCAAATAAACATTCGTTTTATTAATCCATATAAGTCTGGAATTAATACTTCCAACAATGTATTGAGGTATGAAGACAATGGTGGGACCTATTCGAATGTGAGGTTTGATTTGGTTCAGAATTTTGACTTATCTGAACATTCTAAATTCAGTTTTAAAATATATGTGCCTTCCAATTCTATAACAGGCAATCAGCCGAATCAAGTATCCCTGAAATTACAAGATGGTACCTTAGGCGAACCATGGTCAACACAAACGGAAATTATTAAACCAATTGTTTTAGACCAATGGCAAATAATAAGTTTTGATTTTGGAAATGATACTTACATCAATTTAAATGCAGGTTCTCCAGCACCTAAATTAAGGACTGATTTAAACAGGCTGTTAATTCAAATAAATGGAGAAAACAATGACAGTAAATTGGTGGCTTTTATTGATGATTTTTTATATGAAAAACCAATTTCTACTACTACATATAATTTAGTTTGGGCAGATGAGTTTGATGGGTATGGCACTGTAGACACCAATAAATGGTTTCACCAAACGGAACTGCCAATTTCTGGTAGTTGGTACAATGGAGAAGTACAACATTACACCAATAGAGCAGAAAATTCTGCACGAATTAATGGAGTGTTAAATGTTATTGCAAAGAAAGAAAATTTCAGCGACCAAGGTTTTACGAAAAATTATACATCGGCTAGGTTAAATTCTAAGTACGCATTTAAATATGGCAAAGTAGAGTATAGAGCTAAATTGCCAGTAGGTGTGGGCACATGGCCTGCGGTTTGGTTACTCGGAAAAAACATTCAAGAGAATGGTGCTTATTGGGATAATTTAGGTTTTGGAACATTACCATGGCCAGCTTGTGGAGAAATAGACATGTTGGAACATTGGGGCAGTAATCAGAATTTTGTGCAGAGTGCAATACATACACCTTCTAGTTATGGCAACTCCGTAAATAAAGGAGGTAGAATGTTGAATACAGCATCAACTGCTTTCCATGTGTATGGTATGGAGTGGACAGATGAAAAAATTTCATTTAGTGTAGATTCAACTGTTTTTTATACTTACAATCCTGCAGTTAAAGATGCAAATACTTGGCCATTTGATGCCGATCAATATTTCATCATCAACTTCGCAATTCAAGGGAATATAGCTTCTAATTTTACGCAAGACGCTTTAGAAATAGATTATATAAGGGTTTATAAAAAACAAACTGCTTTAGGTTTTACTTCTAATGCGAATTCTGATGTTAGAATATATCCGAATCCGTTTACAAATAAACTTTCGCTAAACGTACCAAACACCATTCAAAAGAATTCAATAATAAACATTCATTCTATTGATGGGAAGTTATTAGTTAGTAATAATTGTTTGATAAAAAACAATACCATTGAATTGGATAATTTAGAGTATTTAGAAAAAGGAATTTACATTATTTCTTACGAACTAAATGGAGTTCCATATCAACAAAGAATTGTTAAATAAGAGGGTCACAAAGGACACAATGTGCTTACAAAGTAATTAAATTCTAAATTCTAATATCTAAATACTAACGACTAATATCTAAAAAATGGTCTCTGGCGCCATGCTAAAACTATGCTTAATACAAGCACGATTAAAGCTAAAATAAACAGCTCGCCACCATCGTTCATTACAACAATTCCTAGTTTTGAAAGGTGAGAAAACAATGCACCGACCATTAATCCGGCTGCTAACAGGGCTCCATAAAAGCTTGTTTTTTTCGGGAATAATAGGATAGAAGCAATGAGTTCCATTACACCTATGCCAATTCGCCCAACTGGCTCTAAACCCAACGTAGTAAAGATATACACGGATTCTGCACTGGCAGTAAATTTGAAATACAAGGTTTGCAGTAAAATAATTGCAATTGCAATCTTTAGAGACGCAGAGAATCCAGAGGCACGGAGCCAGTTAATAAGTGCTGATTTTTCCATAAAATATTAAATTCTAAATACTAAATACTAAAGACTAAATACTAATGAGTAGCGACTAATTTCCAATTATTATCTGCTTTCTGTTTCAAACTCTTCTCATCCTTATCCCATTTCGTTTTTGTATTGTTGAAATAGGCATTATAGAACAAATAAAGTTTACCCTCAATTATTTTATACGTTTCGGGGTCTATTTCCACTAAAGAACCATCAAAACCCATAGCGTAGGCACAATAGCCACCATACATAGGTAAATATTTACTAGGGTTACTAATAAATAATTTTTTATTTGCTTCTGTTTGGAATAAATAAGTTGCAGTTTTAAACTTTACAGAAAATTGAGTAAGCCCTTCTGTCGGTTTATTTTGAAAATAACTTACCACATCATAACCCTCAACAGCTATACCTTTACTGTTTTTTAATACCTGAGCTTGTACTGTTAATACATTTAACAGAAGGAGCACGTAAAGTATACTAATTTTCATATTTTATTGTTTTGATGATGCAAATAAACCAATGTTTGTTTTATTTATTTGTCGGCTTACCGACGAATGCTTATTTTTAGTAAAATGTATTAATAAATGAATTCCCCTAACATCCATAATACATCGGAACAAAAGTTCTGGTACTTACGTAACCACAAGTTGTTTTCAACGTTGAGTAATTCTGAAATAGACGATTTGTGCATTATTACCAAGCATAAAGGGGCTAAAAAAGGAGAAGCTATTTATTTTGGCGAAGATTTGCAGAATCGTATTTTCTTGCTCAAAAAAGGGATTATAAAAATTGTTGAATACAATGATAAGGGCGATGAAGTAATTAAAGACATCATGCAAAAAGGAGATTTGTTTGGAGCAATAGGTTCTGATGACAGTATGAACAAAGAATCTGCCGTAACCATTAGCTCTGAAGCAATAGTATGTAGTTTTAGAATTTCCGACTTCGAAAATATACTTGCTAAGAACCCCGACATTGCTCTGCAATATTTTAAATTCTTAGGACTGAAGCTGAAAAAGATTGAAAACAAATACACCAATTTAGTTTTTAAAGATGTAAGAAGCAGGCTAATTGCTTTTTTAAACGATTGGACAACTGCAGAAGGTCGTAAAGTTGGGTTTGATTGGGTAGTAGAAAATTACTTAACACACCAGGATATAGCAGGACTAATATGTTCAACTAGGCAAACGGTTACTCAATTAATGAGAGATTTAGAAACCGAAGGGCACATAAAATACGATCGTAAAGAGATTTTAATACATAGCAGTTTGTTAACTAAAACCGAAAAGCCTATTAAATCGTAATTGTTACAATATGTCGGGTATGCGACATTGACAAAACACCGAAAACGATTAAATTTGTATAAATAGCTTATGACTCTAATTAAGACCAACATCGAGATATTATCTCAACTTAAAGAACTATTGTTACAATTTACAAATGAACAATACTCACAGCCTTTAAATGTGCTTTCAGAAAACACAATTGGCAAACACGTTCGCCATGTAGTGGAGTTTTATGAATGTTTACTAAAAGGAATACATCAACAAGAAATAAATTACGATAAACGTGAGCGTAATTTGCAAATAGAAACGAATATAGAATACACCATAAATATAATTGATGGTATTTCTGCAGCATTAGAGCAGCAGAAAGTAGATGTACCCATAAAATTGGCAATGGAATATCAAGCAAATGAAACCTTCCATGTTAACAGCACATATTTTAGAGAATTGGTTTATAATATTGAGCATGCCATCCACCATTTTGCTATTATTTCCATTGCAGTAAAATCTAGCTTTACAAACATTAAGTTGGCAGAAAATTTTGGTACGGCTTATTCTACCATACAATTTCAAGAAAAACAATGTGCACAGTAAGTTACTTGCCATTGGATACTGGCTTTTTACTCACTTCTAATCGCGACGAGTGGAAACAACGTCCAGCAGCATTATACCCCAAAGAATATTTACTATTTAACCGAAAAATCACTTTCCCAAAAGATCCACAAGCAAATGGTACATGGATAGCCATGAGTAAAGAGTTTACCCTTTGTTTGTTAAATGGTGCATTCGTTAAACATCAACATAAACCACCATACCGATTAAGCAGAGGATTAGTTTTGTTAGATTTTTATCAATATTTATCGGTAGAAAAATACATTACAGAGTATAATTTTGAAGGTGTAGAGAATTTTACGTTGCTTATAAAATCTAATACCAGCAATGCTTTTCACGAAGTACGTTGGGATGGCACTAAGATCCATCATAAAGTACTCAACCACTTAGAAAAATACATATGGTCGTCGTGTACACTGTATACTGATGAAATAATTACAGAACGTAAACAATGGTTTGCCGAATGGTTAAGTACCCACAAAAGTTATACACAAAAAGATATTATACACTTCCATACCTTTGCAGGCAAAGGAGATCATACTAATGATGTAATAATGAAACGTGAAAGTGGAGTGCAAACAGTAAGCGTTACTTCGATACAGAAAACAGTTGATAATTTGGAGATGAAGTATATCGAACTGGCGAACTAACGAATTAGCGAATTTACGAAAAGGCGAAATGGGGACAATAGTTAAGTTATTATATTTAAGAATTACGAGGTTTGAGTTTTGGCCGTATTGGGTGTTTTATCTTCCAACGGTTCCGTATTTTATTTATTTAATGATACGAACTAGAAGTGCTACTTTTTTTACAAATGTAAACCCAGCAATCTATTTAAGTGGCATTGTTGGAGAGAGTAAAGAAGAAATTTTAAGACACATTCCATCAAAATACAAAGCAAAATCTATTTTATTAAAAAAAGCGAATATTTCTGATGAAGAAGTAATGGCAATAGTAAAGGAGGAATTTACATATCCCATAATTGTAAAACCAAACATTGGAGAGCGAGGCGAAGGAGTGGAGAAAGTGTATGACGATGCTCAGTTGCTCAAAGTAATAAAAACATATCCTATTGATTTTATTTTGCAAGAATTTATAGAGTACGAACACGAATTTGGAGTAATGTATTACAGAATACCAAATACTTCAGAATTTGCAGTAACCTCCATTGTTAGAAAAGGATTTTTAAAAGTGGAAGGTGATGGAAGATCGTCGGTAAAGGAATTGCTTCAACAAAATTATCGTGCTTTATTAGTATGGGATTATTTAAAAGAACATTTAGAAGATACATGGTATATGATACCCAAAGCAGGCGAAATTATATACCCACAACCCATTGGAAACCATAGTAAGGGCACAATGTTTATAAATGCAAATCATTTAATAAATCCAAAAGTTCATGATTTATTTAATGGAATAGTAAAAGAGTATACTGGTTTTAATTATGGAAGGTTTGATGTAAAAGTAAAACGTGTTGAAGATTTAGAAAGCGGCGAATACTTGCGTATAATGGAATTAAATGGAGTAACTTCTGAACCGGCACATATTTACGACCCAAAGATGGCATTGTATAAAGCCTATGCAAGTATTTTTAAACATTATAAAATAGTTAGTAGAATTTCTAATGCTAATAGTACCCTTGGTTTTAAACCTGCTAGTTGGAATTCTTTTTGGAACTTAATGAAAGCACATTATAAGGCATGATGATTTTTGCAGCACTTATCGTTTTTTTATTAACTGCATTCATCAGTTTTATTGGTTCGGTACAATTGGGTCCGGTAAATATTACAGTAATAAGAACGTCGGTACAAAAGCATTATACATCTGCTGTATTTATTGGTTTAGGCGGTGCATTACCCGAACTAATATATTCAGCAATTGCCTTAAAAGGTTCTGAGTTTTTAGCTCAATTTCCTTTGCTCATAAACACGATGCTTATAATTTGTATACCCATATTTATTTTAGTGGGTATCTATTTAATTTACCATAATTCGAAAATTAAATTCAAGGATCAACATCA
>CALRTZ010000076.1:0-7341 GCA_943371235.1 Sphingobacterium thalpophilum
GTTTTACAATTTATAAAATAATAGAAAACGGGGAATTGACTACAAAAGCAATTAATGCTGACAACATATTAATAGTTAAGTATAATTATTATGCTTATAAAATAGAAAATTGGGATCAGGCAAAAAATCCAAAAAGTAATAAACTTAGAACCTCTTTTAATATTGGAGTGGATTATACTCAACTCTATAAATTTACTAATCCAATAGGTGTGGATGAATTTGATGAGTATATGGAAGATTTAATTACGGCATATTCTCTACATCTAGAAATCCAACAAACAATAAGCAAAAGGTTTGGCTTGGCCTTTCGATATGATTTATTTAGTTCAAATGCTATAGAAAATGAAATGCCTGTGAAAATTAACAATACTACTTACTACATTCAATTTAAAGATGATTTAACTATGCATACATTCTCTCCATCTTTATTATTTAGAACACCCGTAGTAAATAAATTTTACCACATAACCGTTTTAACTGGTTTAGATTATACTATTTATAAAAATCCCTTTCGCATAGATGTCGATAATTATGAAACAAGTGCTAAAAATTTCGGCTTTTCAATCGGTTTAATAAACGAATTTACTTTAAATGAAAATTTTGGATTGGCTATAAATGCGCGTTATAGAAATGCTATTATAGATAAAGTTGATTTTTATTCTAATGGCAGTACAAATGAGGTTGAATTGAATGGATTGGAAAAAATAAATATTTCTAGGTATTCCATTGGTTTATCTTTAATGATACATTAATCCAAATTATAGAATAAAAGTGTTTTTTTGAGAACAGCTTTTATCTTAATTTTTAACTTGACAAATTTTTTATCAGTACTAGTCACCACATTCAAAACTTAAATATTACTAATTAGTCACGGCATATTCTTTGAACATATTTATTAAATCGTTCAAAGATGAATTCAACTAACCCTCTTTTTACCCGCAAAAGCATATTGTTTTTTGTATTCATATTCATTGTGAATATAGTAAGTGCTAATTCAAAATCTTTTATAAATAATTCTAAGCCAATTGCAATTCCTAAAGCAAAACTGTTTAGTTATAATGTAAACATAGGACTAAATTATACTACCTTAACTCGGTATTATGATACGTATGGCATTGTAAATATTAGAGACTATATAAACAGTGTAAGGGTAGCACATACTTTACATGCCGAAGCATTGGTATATTTTAAAGATAGAATTGGGCTAGGTATTGGTTACGAGTATTACAGTAAAAAAGGCTATGATGGCGTAGTGGATATTGGTACAAATATTTTTCCGAATTATAGTGTGTACAGACATGATGTTATAATGCATAACATATCACCTACTATTTATGTAAAAACACCAATTATACAACATATTTATTCGATTGTATTAAGTGCCGGAATTGATTATACTAGTTATATAAATCCTTATACTTTTAATAGAATTAATTATGAAATAGCTGGTAAAAATTATGGTTACCAATGTGGAATTTCTAATGAATTTTATTTAACTAATTATTTAAAATTAGGCTTGAATTTAAAATACAGGAATGTGTTGATAGACAATATTGTAACTTCCGATGGCTTCACTGAAGAAAAAGTAAGTTTGATTGGGAATGATAGGATTAACCTAAACAGAATTAGCGTAGGAATATCTTTAGGTGTTCAGTAATTCTTTTAAAAGATTTACGGTACTGTTTTGCAAATTGTTTAAGGCTAAAGGAATGTTCCAGTTATTTTTATTTCTACGCTCTACATAATTAGAGATGGTTCTTATTTGAATACAATCAATATTAGCTTTTAAGCAAACATAAAATACGGCAGCACCTTCCATGCTTTCTATTTGCGGACTAAATTGCATTTTCGTTTTCATAATGCTCTCTTCGTTACCGTGCACTTTATTTACCGTTATTGCTCTCACTTGCTTTAAAGAGGCTAAAGTGTTAAGCTCTTTTAATTGTTTCGCTTTAAGTTCTCCCCATTCAAATGGAAACTCGTCATGCGTTTGCAAACCCAATTGTATTAAACTTAAAAAATCATCCCCATCTTCTGCACCCATTTCCGAAAACAATTCTCGTTTTACCCAAACCGTTTCGCCAATTTCTATATCTCTTTCAAAACTGCCTGCAATACCAATATTTACTACATAATCATACTTCGTTTGTAATACTGCTATGGTAAGTTCAAAACATGTATTAATCATGCCTACTCCTGTAATTAAAAAATCAACCAATTGAAGTTCCGCTTCATTTAATTGCTCTTTAACTCCTTTGGCTTCAAATTCTGTAGCAGCTACGATAAGTATATTCATGCATCATCAATAAAATACTAAGGTAAACACTAAAACATCAGAACAGAAATGTTGTTAATTAAAATAGATTGTATAACAATCGTATATTTGTACCACATCCAATAAAAATGATATATATAACTAGAAAAGAGCATTTTAATGCAGCCCATAAATTATACAAAGAAGAATGGTCGGCAGAAAAGAACTTACAAGTTTTTGGTAAATGCTCTAACCCAAATTGGCATGGCCACAATTACGATTTATTTGTAACTGTAAAAGGTGAAGTAAAAGAAGAGACTGGTTTTGTAATTGATTTGAAAATTCTGAGAGACATCATCAACCGTGAAGTAATCAACAAACTCGACCATCAGAATATAAATTTAGATGTGGATTTTATGAAAGGTAAAATGGCATCTACAGAAGTGCTGGCCATTGAAATATGGAATCAGTTAGTACAACCAATCACTAAAGAAGGAGCAGTTTTACATTCTGTAAAACTGTACGAAACAGAAAACAACTTTGTAGAATATTTTGGATAAAATGAAAAATCACAATAACATGGACGAAGAAAATGAGATAGATGGTTACAAGAAAACGGATACCTACAATCTCGAAAAAATAGAAAAAATTGCCAGTCACTATTCTCATGTTCTATCCGAAATTGGAGAAGATCCCAATCGCGAAGGCTTGTTAAAAACTCCAGAGCGCGTAGCGAAAGCCTTGCAGTTTTTAACACATGGCTATGATTTAGACCCTGCTGAAATATTACGTTCTGCGATGTTTAAAGAAGATTACTCGCAAATGGTAATTGTAAAAGACATAGAAATTTATTCTTTATGTGAGCACCATTTACTTCCATTTTTTGGTAAGGCGCACATTGCTTATATTCCTAATGGGCATATTGTGGGTTTAAGTAAAATTCCTAGAGTAGCCGATGCTTTTGCTCGCAGATTACAAGTGCAAGAACGATTAACCAATGAAATAAGAGATTGCATACAAGACACACTTAAGCCTGCAGGGGTTGCAGTTGTAATAGAGTGCAAACATTTATGCATGAGCATGCGAGGCATACAAAAACAAAACTCGGTAACTACCACTTCTGCATTTACCGGTGCTTTCGAAAACGAAAAAACCAGGGCTGAATTTATGAGGTTAATTACAGCGAGTTTAGATTAAACGATATAATAATACGTATAGAAATAATGGCAAGCGGCGCCTCCTACTACAAAGAGGTGCCACAGTTCATGGAAACCTTTGTTCGGTTTCACTTTATCCATGTGGTACACCCAAGAACCGAAGGTGTAAAAAGCTCCTCCTCCAAATAATAAAAACAAGGCGTTAAAAGGTAACTCATTGTACAAAGTTCTTACTCCTAAAATCACCATCCAACTCATTGCTAGATACAAAAACAAGGATTGTTTATGGTGCATCATTTTACCAGATAGTTTGGTAGTAACACCAAAAACTACAATGCTCCATTGCAAAATAAGCAAGGTCCAAAACATCCAACCTTCATACAGTGCAATAAGTGTAGGAGTATAAGTTCCTGCAATCATTAAATAAATACTTGCATGGTCTATCTTTCTCCAGAACTTAATGCCCGCTTCGGTTTTAGGAATGCCATGGTACAAACCACTTGCAGCAAACAATAAAACGAAACATACCGAATATAATACCGATGAAAATTCGCCCCAGAAGGTATCTGCTTTAATGAATAAAAAAATTCCTGCCGGTATTCCTAAAATGGCTGGTATAATATGTGTAAAAAAATTAGCCGGTTCGCGAATGATGCTTTTCATTATTCTTCGTCTTCTTTCTTTTTGTTAATTTGATTAAACAATTGATCCATGCGCGAAACATATTCCATAGAATCGTCTAAGAAAAATTCTAAATGCGGAACAATGCGTGCTTGGTTTCTAATGCGCTCTCCTAGTTTATAACGTATCTCTTTTGTTTGCGCTTTTATCTCTGTTAACAATTGCTCTTTGTTTGCCGAGTTAAACAAACTCAAATATATACGAGCCACACTAAGGTCGGGCGAAATACGCACCATGGTAATAGTTACAATAGTATTGCCATGAAAAGATAATCCTTCTCGTTGAAATATTTCACTTAATTCTTTCTGAATTACACGCGAAAATTTTTGCTGTCTTTTTGATTCCATTTTTTAATTATCAAGTACTCACGTTATCTTTTAAATACAAATCTAATTCTTCTTTAGTCCATTTATCTTCTAAACGTATCATCTTATCTGCATCTACAAATACCGGAGGTTTAGATTTCAATGTTATTCTTATATAATGATGGTTGTATACACCCAAGGCTATGTGGCAGGGTTTTATATCACCATGTTCTAAATTTCTTTTTTTCGCACGAACATATAAATCAAAATCGGCTGCTTGTATACGCTCATCATACAAACCCAATAAATCTAAGGCTCTACGAGTAAATAGCACACTGTTTCCAACAAATCCTTCTATGCATTTGTTGCCAAATGTACGGTGACGATTTTCTGAGAATTTCTCCCAGTTGCCGTACATCAATTTATGCATCAACCTAAAACTACTTTCCGATCTGTTAAAATAGGAGATAACATTTTTAATTCTCTTCCATCTTCTGCCATAAGCTTTTGTTTGTTCTGCACTCTCCAAACGTTCTATTCCACAAACGGTGGCTACGTCTAGTGCATTTGCTTTCATAGCTTCCAGCATGTACAAATCCCAATTAGGTGCAACGGTAATGTCGTTGTTTAAAAAAGCGAACACATCGTATTTTGCAATTTTAATACCTTGGTTTTGAGTATACGGATAAGAGTAATTCGCATCGTTTTCAATTACAATGGCGCCATTCTCTTTAAAAAACTCTCTCGTTCCATCTGTCGAATTATTATCAATAATTATTAATTCGTATGGGTAATGAGTGTACTTTTTGAGGTAATCTAAAAATATTTTGTTGATGGCTAATTGGTTGTGAACCGCCGTTATTATACTTATCATATCCTAAAAACAAAGATACTATTCTAATTATCTTCTAGGTATTGAAATATTTGTATTATTTTGCATGAAGAATGAAAATTTACTTTAAAATACTTGCATTTGCCCGCCCATTAAACCGATTTGTGCCTAAATATGCTGTTTTAGCCATTTTAGCAGTGGTTTTCGGATTGGCAAACTTTTCACTTTTAATACCATTACTAAATGTAATTTTTGAAAAAGTAGAACCAAGCAAGGTTGTGTTAGAGCCAACGTTCAGCTTAAGTTTAGAGTACGCAAAACAATCTTTTGATTATTATTTCTTTCAGATATATGAAAAATACGGACAGAGCGGTGCGCTTCAGTTTGTATGTGGTATTATCATCGTATCCGTTTTTTTTGCCAATGTTTTCAAGTACTGGTCGCAACGAGTAATGACAAACATGAGAACTTATGTGGTAAAAAACATCCGCGAAAGTTTGTACAAAAAAATTACTGAACTGCATGTTGGTTATTTCCACGATCAACGTAAAGGCGACATCATGTCGAGCTTATCTAACGATGTAAACGAAATAGAAAGCTCGGTAGTAAGTTCGGTTCAAGTGGTGTTTCGCGAACCCTTAATGTTAATTGGCTACATCATATTGTTATTTATGATGTCGGTACAATTAACTTTATTCACTTTAATTGTATTACCTATTTCAGGATTAATAATAACCACAATTTCTAGGCGCTTAAGAAAGGATGCAAAATTAGGGCAAACTTTATTGGGCAATATTTTAAGCATTATAGAAGAAACCATTTCGGGCATCCGCATTATTAAAGCGTTTAATGCTCAGAAATATGTGAACAAAAAATTCGATGAGCAAAACTCTAGGTATCGTTCGGTTTTAAAATCGATGTGGAACAAAAGAGAATTGGCATCTCCAATTTCTGAGTTCTTAGGTGTTGCGGTAGTGGTAATCGTAATTTTGTACGGCGGACAAATGGTATTGCAAAATAAATCTGAATTAAATGCATCAGAATTTATCACCTATATAATTTTATACTCTCAAATTTTAGTTCCGGCAAAAAACATTTCATCGGCATTAACCAATATACAAAGAGGTATTGCCTCTGGAGAGCGTATTTTTACTATACTAGATACGCCTGTTAAAATTGAAGAAGATCCAAATGCACTTAGCATTAAAGAGTTTAAAGGAAAAATTTCTTACGAGAATGTATCTTTCCAATACGCAGAGAAAAAAGTATTAGACACCATCAATTTAGATATTGAAAAAGGGAAGATGATCGCGCTGGTTGGATCATCAGGAGCAGGTAAATCTACCATGGCCGATTTGTTGCCACGTTTTTATGATGTTACCGAAGGTGCTATTACCATTGATGGTATCGACATTCGTAAAATTAAATTATCGGACCTTAATCATTTAATGGGAATTGTAACGCAAGAATCTATTTTGTTCAACGATACCGTTTTCAAAAATATTTCTTTTGGAAACGAAGAAGCCACAGAAGAGCAAGTAATAGAAGCAGCAAAAATTGCCAACGCACATGAGTTCATTGTGAAGTTAGATGAAGGCTACCATACCAATATTGGCGATAGAGGAACTAAACTTTCTGGCGGGCAACGTCAGCGTTTATCTATTGCAAGAGCAGTGCTAAAAAATCCACCAATTTTAATTCTTGACGAAGCTACTTCTGCACTCGATACCGAAAGCGAACGCTTAGTACAAGAAGCCATTCAGAATTTAATGAAGAACCGCACATCGGTGGTAATTGCACACCGATTATCAACCATACAATATGCCGACCAAATTGTGGTAATGCATGGAGGTAAAATTATAGAGCAAGGAAAACACGCGGAGCTCTTGGCATTAAATGGAACGTATAGGAAATTAAGCGAAATGCAGAGCTTCTAGAATACGCAGAGGCGCGAAGTTCGCAGAGGCGCAGAGGGAGCAGAGACGCGAAGGGAATGAAATACCTAAAAACTTATTGAATTAGTCAGAAACCAAATAAAGCTGTATTTGTCATCCTTAATATATGCAGGTTTTTTAAAAAACCTGCATAAGTACAGTTTTTTGGTGGCAGGAC
>CALRTZ010000077.1:0-7136 GCA_943371235.1 Sphingobacterium thalpophilum
TTTAAATTTTATAATAAAAAAGCTAGCTGCTGTTTGCTTTCTATTTTTAATTGCTACGGATTATACAGCTTGTATTCTATAAAATTAATTGCACGTTTTTATTCTAAAATTTTAAAAGATTGAGAGAGGTAGTTTAATAAGTTACATTGGTTATAGTTAGTTTAAGAAAAGTAACTATTACAGCCTCAATTACATCAATACAGTAAATTTTAAAATAAAAACGTGTGACTCTTTATATAAATAGCTGTTTATACAATCCGAAGCACCTATTTTATAGAAACGAAACACTGACTGGCTTTTTTATTTTAAAATTTATTGTATTGAAAAAAAAATCACATTCGTAATAGTTTACGAACCTGTTCGCGGTAATTTCTACCAACAGGGATGGTATGTTTTTTTATTTCGAATTCTGTTAAGGCCATTGAATCTACTTTATCTAAAGCAACAATAAAAGAACGGTGAATGCGTAGAAATTGATTTGCATTTAATTGCTTTTCTATTTCACTGATTTGCATTTTGCAAATAATTATTTTTTCAATGGTATGTAAATGAATATTCTCTTTATTGCTTTCTATAAATAATAGTTCAGATAAATTTATTCTGATTAGTTTCTTATTTATATTAAGGTTAATGAATTGTTCGGTTGAAACTGTATCCATTTCTTGAAGGACCTTGGGCTTTTCGACAATTTTATTTACGGCTTGTAAAAATCTAGAAAACTCTATCGGCTTTAATAAGTAATCGAGCACATTGTATTCATATCCTTTTAAAGCATACTCCTCATAAGCAGTTGTAATGATTACATTTGGAGGATTCTTTAAACTTTTTAAAAAATCCAGTCCTTTTATTTTAGGTAAGTTTATATCTAAAAATATCAAATCAACTTCATGATCATTTAAGTAGCTAATGGCCGAAATTGCATCATGGTGCACTCCTACTAATTTCAAAAAGCTAAGCTCCGAAATATAATCGCTTATAATCTCTGCCGCTATCGGTTCATCTTCAATTATAATACAGCTATATGTTTTCATACGAATTTAAGGAGATGAAAAGGCTTACTTCAAACAATTTATCGTTTTCTAAAATATCCAATTTATAGTTTTTATACAATAAACTTAACTGCCTTTTTACATTTGTTAAGCCAATACCGTGTTCATTTCCTTCTGAATTGCTTAATTCTTTAGAATTTTGCACATAAAACAGTAATTCATTATTATTATTTATCTTACAATCTATTTTTACAAAAGCTCGTTCTGTACTTTCTGCAACTCCATGTTTAAAAGCATTCTCCACAAATGGCAAGAGTATTAATGGAGTAATGCTAGTGTTAGCTCCTAAGTTCTCAAAATTTAATTGCAAGTCTAGTTTATTTGAATACCTCAATTGCTCAAGTTCAATATAATTACGAATTAAATCCCATTCTTCTTCAATTAATATCAAAGGTTTACGTGTGTCGTAAATCATAAATCTTAACATTTTTGATAATTTGAGAATTGCCTCTGAGCTTATCGCAGAGTTTTTTTTGCTTAATCCGTAAATATTATTTAAGGTATTAAAAAGGAAATGAGGATTGGTTTGGCTTTTTAAAAAACTTAACTCTGCTTCTAATTTAGATTTTACCAATAATTGTTCTTTCTCGCTTGATTTTAGTTGCAGTTTAAATAATTTTATTACTTGAAATACGCCTGAAACTGCAATAATATCTATACTCGCAGTAAAGATCCTCATCATCGAAAACACTTCTATTTCTACTTCTGAATAAATAATTGGCAAAATAAAATAGAAAGTTATAAATCTATATAATGATAATGAAAGTATAAATAAGCCTATTAATCGAACAAATAAATTTACTGAGTTTTTATTTTTATAAAATGATAAGAGTAAAACAGTACTTCCATAGGTAAACAATAATTTAGGAATTAACAGACTTAACTCCACTTTTAATGCTAATGCAAACCGTGCTAATTCAGAGATTGATGCATATGATGATTTAATCCATATAAATTCTATATACGATTGAAATAACAAGTATAGTAACCAAAATATGAAGTGTTTATAGATTCTTGCCATAGTTTAAATATACAAATATGTAAAGAATAAATTGATCATTTGTATCATCATATAAACGGCTAATTAAAACATACAAACAACCTTCAACTACATATAAAATACCTATATACTCATTAATAGGTTATATATACTGTATCAGTTGCTTTATATAGTATAATAATTTTAAGAAGGAATGATTCTTTAAAATTGATTTAATTAATTAAGCAAAAACATGAAAAAAATTCTACTTATCAGCTGCATACTAATTTTAACGAAAAATTTAGACGCGCAAAATTTTATAAAAATTACGCAAGGTTCGGTAGTAAATACACCGAGCGACTCTAGGTCTGTAAATTGGGTAGATATAAACAATGATGGACTTATAGACTTAATGATAACGAATGGGTTGAACACTGGTGAAAATAATTTCCTGTACATAAATAAAGGGAATGATGTATTTGAATCAATAAACACTATCGACCCCATCGTAAATGATTTATCGCCTTCTGATGGTGCGACTTGGGCAGATATAGATAATGATGGAGATGTAGATTGTTTTGTTGCCACTTGGTATAACAAACTAAACTTATTATACCTCAACAATGGGAATGGGAGTTTTACACAAATAAAAACAGGAAGTATAGCAACAGAATTCACCTATTCTGAAACTGCTTCATGGGCAGATTATGATAAGGATGGTAAATTAGATTTATACATTACAAATTCTGAAGGTACACGTAAAAATATATTATACAAAGGGAATGGCGACAGTACCTTTACGAAAATACTAAACATAGCACCTGTAAACGATGCTTTTAAATCGCGTACAGTAAATTGGATTGATTATGATAATGACCATGACTTGGATTTGTTTGTGACGAATGAGGGTGGGCAAAAAGTGAATTTGTATAGAAATGATATGGGTGCTGGTTTTACGAAAATTACAACTGGGGTCTTAGCAAATATTGCGGGCGAAATAATGAGCAGTAGTTGGGCTGATGTTGATAATGATGGCGATTTAGACGTGTTTCTAAGTAATTATAATGCGCCAAACAGACTATTGAAAAACCAAGGCGATGGTACCTTTTTAACAGATACACTCGAAAGTTTGAATACACCTTTTACTTTTGGGAGCAGTTTCGGTGATATTGATAATGATGGAGATTTGGATCTATATGTGAGCAATGCTTATGCTACAGGAAAATTAACAAATTTTTTATATCTAAATAATGGCGAAGGAATATTTACCGAAATAGATACAAGTATTGTTACGGCAGATTCTGGCTGGACATATGGTTGTGCATTTGGCGATTATAACAATGATGGATTTTTGGATTTAGCTACTGCAAATTGTTATAACAAAATTCAGACGAACTCCTTATATAAAAATATTCCGAACGGTAATAATTGGTTCGAACTAGAATGTATAGGTACTGTAAGTAATAAATCTGCTATTGGTGCAAAAATAAAATTAAGCGCTATTGTTTACAATAAGTCGGTTACACAACTACGAGAAATTAGTAGCCAAACTGGGCATAACGGACAAAATATGTTAACCGCACATTTTGGTTTAGCAGATGCTAGTATAATAGACAGCATTGTGATTGAATGGCCTTCTGGTAATATTGATGTATATAAAAACATCAATATAAATAAGAAATTAAAGGCATTTGAAAACATTAGCTTAGGTAAAGAATATCAAAAAAAAAGCGAACTAAAAATATTCCCAAACCCCGCGAGTAGTAAAATTTGGATAAAAGGATTAGAAAATAAAAACACATATTTTCGATTATATGATTTAACTGGCAAAGTACTTATAAACAATAGTTATACAGATGCTGGCATTGACTTAACTGAACTAGCACCAGGCATTTATTTTATTAATGTTGAGGGTAAAGTTTACAAAGTTGTAAGGTTATGAAAAAAATAATGTTGTTGTTATGGCTATTGCATGCTGGAGCAATGTATGGCCAAAATATAATTCGAATACCATTAGGAGAAAGGGTGAATATTGATGGAGAAATGAATAGTATTGAATGGGATGATTCGGATTCTTTGGATATTAATTTCTCTAACAACACTAAAAAAGTAAGAGTATATTATAAACACGATGGATATAATTTACTTGCTTGTTATAAAGGAGATTTAGAATCGGCAAACGTGCGTTTTCCGGAAATTTTATTAGACATAGAGTTTGATAGGTCCAATATATTTCAGCAAGACGATTGGTGGTTCCATGTATCGACTACAGACTGTGAATACAAAGGCAGATATGGGCATTATGTTAATTGTGAATTAGAACGTCCTAATTGGGAAGCTGTAAATAATATAATTATTGGCGAGCCCATAACTGATTTGGTAGAAATAAGCATTCCTTTTAGCACCATCAACCTAAATATTAATACTGTTGACACTATTGGAATTAGTTTTCTCATTACTAATACGGCAAATGCTTTCCATCATTGGCCCAATGGTGCACATAGACTTTATCCGCTTACTTGGGGCAAGGCAGTATTCGACAAAACTGGATTAGGCTTATTCAACTCTAAGCTCGAACAATTCCAAGTGTTCCCCAACCCAAGTAATGATAAGGTTTATTTAAAGTTAAATTCTATAAGGATATCCGGTAACGAATCTGAAATTATAATTTATACAATACAAGGTAGAAAGGTGCTACAATGTAAATACAAAGAGGAAGGGCTAGATATTTCTGATTTAAGTTCTGGACTTTATTATGTTCAGTATGAACAACAAACTGTACCTTTTATCAAAAAATAAAAAAATAAAATCCAATCTCAAAATCTTGTCGTAAGTGAGTTAAATATTTAAAAACACACACATATGAAAAGATTTACCAAAATTATGAGTTTAATACTTGCTCTTTCAAGTATTACAAGTATTACTCAAGCAGACCATCTGGCAGATAGGCTATTGTTTTCTGCACGATTAAATGGGGCAAACATCATCCCAATACCAGTTATGAACAATGCAAGCGGTGTTGCAGGCTTAATGTTAAACAGTACAAGAGATACTTTGTACATGAATTTTAGTGCTACACAACTAAGTGGTGCTATTACAGGTTTTCATATTCATGAAGGCGATGGTAATACAAACGGACCTGTACTTTTAAATTTAGAACCTGCATTAAGCGGAAACTATGCAAAAGCAAAAGTGGTAGTTAACCAGGCTTTATTAACCAAACTATTGCGTGCTGAAGTGTATTTAGCAGTACATACAGCTGCTAATCCTAATGGTGAAATGCGCGGTCAAATTAAATTAGAAACTGATTTCGGATATTACACTGAAATGGATGGAACACAACAAGTGCCAATGAATGCAAGTACTGCAAAAGGTGTTGCGGCTATTAATTTAAGTTTAGATGGTAAATTTTTAGAAGTAAAATCGGTAACCGATGGTTTAAGTGGTGCTATAATGGGCGCGCATTTACACAAAGGTATTGCTGGTACAAATGGTGGCTTATTAGTTGATTTAAGTTCAATGATTTCAGCAAATGGTCGTGCATTGTATGGTGTTGTTGAAATTGATGACTCAATTAAGTCTGTTTTCCAAAACTATGTAAAAACAGGCATGGTGTATTTAAACATACATACCATGGCAAACCCAAATGGAGAAGTACGTGGGCAAATTAAATACGATCAAAACTTACGATTTGATGCACGTATAGATACCACTCAAATTACTGGAAATTTAAATACCATTTCATCTGCAATTGGTGCTGCTAAATTCTCTTTAAATTTAACCTACGATACATTAAAGTACTACATCGTAGCAAGTAATTTAACAGGTGCAATTGCTGCAGCTCATATACATAATGCTGAACCAAATATGGATGGCGGTGTAGTGTATGAATTCCCAACGACTGCATTTAATGGAAATGTAATAAGTGGAGCATGGACAAAATCAAACGGATTAACGGAGAACTTAATTTCACAATTATTATATGGTAACTTATACGTTGCGATACACACTGCTGAAAATCCTGCAGGCGAATTAAGAGGACAAATTTTCAGATTAGCACGTGAAGGTTTTGTGGCTGATATAGATGCTATGCAATCTATTCCTTCATCAAACTCAACAGCTACAGGAAGTGGTATTGTAACTTACGATCGCGATAGAAGAAACTTACACTACATGATTACCGTTTCTGGCTTAAGTGGAGCTATAAATGCAGCACATTTACATAAGGGAATTAAAGGTGAAACTGGTGGTGTAGTATATGAGTTAAACTTTGTAAACAATGGTGCCTTCGGATATTGGAATAACATGAATACGCCTGCATTTAACAATGCTCAATCAATAACATTCAGAAGAAATGATAGTGTATATGTTAACTTCCATACTACTAATTTCCCTAACGGAGAAGTACGCGGACAATTTATTAGAAACTATACAAACATTGGTGTAGTAATAGGTGGTACTACCGGCATCAATAATAATTTCGGCAACAATGTAAGTTTATATCCAAATCCAAGTACAGATAACATAAACATTAGTTTCGAATCTAAAAAT
Organism: Sphingobacterium thalpophilum; assembly: GCA_943371235.1. Lineage (GTDB taxonomy): Bacteria > Bacteroidota > Bacteroidia > Sphingobacteriales > Sphingobacteriaceae > CAJBVG01. Next base: position 6,580 of record CALRTZ010000077.1, read on the forward strand.
AATGAAAGGATTACCATCAATATTTCAGATATAAACGGAAGAGTTGTATTAATAGAAAGAACTGATGTACAAAAAGGCAACAATGTTGTAAACGCAAACATTGCTGAACTTAATGCAGGTATGTATATTATAAGCTTGAGCTCTGATTCAGGTAATAGTTACAGAACAAAATTTGTAAAGAAATAATAATGTAGATATAATTTTTCTTAAGAACCAGGTGTATTCATTTATACCTGGTTTTTTATTCAACAAAACCTACCACTTTAAATTCAGTTCTTCTGTTTTGTTGATGTTCCTTCTCTGTGCACTTTACCCCATCGGCACATTTGTTTATTAGCATGTATTCTCCGTAGCCTTTTCCTGTAATTCTACTCTCTGCAATGCCTTTGCTTATGATGTAGGCAGCAGAAGACTTAGCTCGTTTATCAGAAAGCGTTTCATTGTATTTAGAGCTAGCTCTTGAGTCGGTGTGTGAACTTAATTCTATTACTATTTCGGGATTATCATTTAAGAGTTTCACAATTTTATCTAATTCTATGGCAGCATCTGCACGTATG
>CALRTZ010000078.1:0-6880 GCA_943371235.1 Sphingobacterium thalpophilum
AATCTATGTTGGCTCCTTGTATAAAGGCCATGGTAATTTGCGAAGTTCTCATGTCTAAAATATCACCTTCGGAAATTACTAAGTTTGCATCTTTGCCTACTTCTATAGAACCAGTAGTTTTATCGATGCCTAAAATTTTTGCAGCGTTAAGAGTGATGCTTTGTAAGGCTTCTTCTTTTGTTAAACCGTACGCTGCAGTAGTGCCAGCTAAGAACGGAAGGTTGCGTTGTTGCCAGCTACCATTAATACTTAGTGCATACAACACACCTTTATCTTTTAAAATCTTTGCAACTTTATAAGGCATGTCTACATCTTCGTCTTCGGTAGCGGGTAAAGAATGTGGGTTAGTATAAATTACCGATACATTATGTTCTTTTAAAAAATCGGCAACCATGTATGCTTCTTGTGCGCCTAAAATTACAGGAGTAACTCCGTACGATTCTGCAAATAAAATACTCGAGGTAATTTCCTTAGCTGTACTAGCACTAATAAATAGTTTTCTAGATCCATTGAAAATACTTTTCATAGCTTCGAATTTCAAATTCGTGCTTGCAGGTTTATCTAATTGAGAATATGCATTTGCTTCGTCGAAGAAACGTTTAATCATGGCCATGTTTTCTGCAGATTGTTTGCGTTGCTCCTCTGCCGGTGCTGCCCACCATGCATTGCGTACACGCATACTTGGCCAATTGAGTTGTGTTGCTACATCCATTTTATATGCAGCATCTTCCCAGTTCCAACCATCTAATTTCATTACCGAAGAGGTACCTGGTATAATGCCACCTTCTGGAACCGATAGTGCTAATAGCACTCCGTTAGAGCGAACCGTTGGGATAATTTTAGAATCGGTATTGTATGCAATTACCGAACGGATGTTTGGATTTAATTCACCTACTTCCGAATAATCTAAAGTAGCACGTACGGCTTCAATTTCTTCTAAGCCCAATCTACTATCTACACAAATTAATCCTGGGTAAATGTGTTTTCCTTTCAAATCTATCACCTCTGCACCGCTTTCATTTACGGCATTGGCAGTAACTTCGGTAATTTTTCCATTATCAATTACCACATTCGCATTGTTTAAAACACTGCCGTTGCCAACGTGCACCATCGCGCTTTTCAGTATAATTTTTTTGCTCTGTTTAACAGAAGGTTTTTGAGCAAATACTTGCGTTACAAAAACTATGGAAACAAGTATTAAGAATATATTTTTTTTCATGATGCTGCTAATTAATAAATTGATTCAACTTCCATATCATCACAGTGATATAATTTCTTTTCTGGTTTGCCAGGTTTTTGTGTTGGCATTCCTAATTTTTTCTCGTTTAATAATTTCTGAATAATGCGTTCTTTTTCTATACGCATAGCAATTCGCATGGCTTCATCTTTTTCTGCATCATAATAATCTATACCATCCACAAATGTTTTTAACGGCTTCGCATAAATTGATAGCGGATGATCATTCCATAAAACTAAATCGGCATCTTTACCTGCTTTAATACTTCCTACACGGTTATCTATGTGTAGCATTTTAGCAGGATTTAAAGTAACTAATTTCAAGGCTTGTTCTTCTGAAAGACCTCCGTATTTAACGGTTTTAGCGGCTTCCTGATTTAACCTGCGTGCCATTTCTGCATCATCAGAATTTATAGAAACATTAATACCTTCTTTCATCATAATAGCTGCATTATAAGGTATAGCATCTATTACTTCATATTTATAAGCCCACCAATCAGAAAACGTAGAAGCATTTGCCCCATGTTGTTTCATTTTATCTGCTACTTTATATCCTTCTAAAATATGGGTGAAAGTATTTACAGGGAAACTAAACATCTCCGTAACTTTCATCAACATATTTATTTCTGATTGAACATAAGAGTGACATGTAATGAATCTCTTTTTATTAAGGATTTCTACCAAAGCATCTAGCTCTAAATCTTTACGAGCGGTTTTATTTTTCTCGTATTCACGAGCGCGTGTAAAGGCATCAATAAATACTTGCTCAACTCCCATACGTGTTTGTGGGAAACGCTCACGCTGATCGTCGCCCCAATTGCTTTGCTTTACGTTTTCACCTAACGCAAATTTTATAAATCCATCGGCACCTTCAAACTTTAACTCCTCGGCATTTTTTCCGTAGCGTAATTTTATTAAAGCAGATTGGCCACCAATTGGATTTGCAGAACCGTGCAATAATTGCGAGGTAGTAACACCACCAGCTAATTGTCTGTAAATATTTACATCTTCTGGGCTTAATACATCGCCAATTCTTACTTCAGATGTTACCGCTTGCGAACCTTCATTAACGCCTCTAGATATTGCAATGTGCGAGTGCTCATCAATAATGCCTGCTGTAATGTGTTTACCTTTTCCATCAATTATTTTTGCTAATGCATCGCTGAGGTTCTTCCCTACTTTCACTATTTTTCCTGCATCAATTAATACATCTGCATCTTCTAATTTACCCTCGGCTTCATTGGTCCAAACAGTTGCATTTTTTATTAACCATTTTTGAGCAGTAGGTAATGTTGTACTACCATATGCTGCAAACGGATAAATAATATCGCCTACAACAGGCTTTTCTTTTTTCTCTTCTTTTTTCTCCTCTGCCTTTTCTGTGTATAAAGCGGTGCGTGAAGCAATCCAATTTACAGGGTTGCTATTTAAACTTCCTTCTCCTGTAATTTTAATTCCGTTTGTATTGTTGATGGTTCCGCTTAAGCGAACTTTAGTTTTTATGGTAGAATCGCTTGGTTGAAATACCATCGATATTAAATTCGAATTCCAACTTACACTTACTTTTGTTTTGCTGCTATCTGTTGCAATAATGTTCCAGTCTGGTTTATCTTTTGCTCCACTAGCTTCTAATTTGTATGCAAGGTTTCCAACTTGTAAAGAGTAAGTGCCTCTTAAATCCATTGTTTTCTCGCGCTCTATTACAAATTCATTTCCTGCAATCCAATTGCTTAAAATAATAGCCTCTTCATCTTTAAATATATTACCAGTAGTAATAATGAAATTTGCTTTCATTCCTGCTTTTAGTTCGCCAACCATGTTGCCAGCATTAATCATTTGAGCTGGAACTTTTGTTAAGGCATCTAATGCTTGTGCTTCAGAAAGTCCATTGTTTATTGCCTTGCGTAAGTTTGGCCAAAAATCGCTTACACTTTTTAAATCACTGGTGGTAATTGCAAATTTTATTTTCTCTTTTTCTAAATAGGCTGCATTATAAGGAGCCAATTCCCAATGTTTCAGCTCATCTAAGGCTACATATTTAGCATCGTAATAATCTTCTACATCATATGCTTTTGGGTAATTTAGGGTAATAACTAAATTTGCATTTATCGCTTTTAGTTCTTTCAATCGTTGGTAGTCATTACCAACTGTTTTGTATATAAAATTGGTTCCAAATTCAGCAGCAATTTTTTGCGCTCTAAACACATCATACAAATCACTACATTCAAAAAACTTTGGTAAGCTTTTTTGTTTGTTGATGGCTTCGTAAGAGAAATTTGTTTCTACATTATTTTTTGAATACCAATCTGCATCGTAGAAAGTTTGACGTAATAAAGCGATGCTTCCCATTAATGAAGAAGGATAGTCTTGATTCGAATTTCCTTTACTAAAAGAGTAATGCGCACTTGCATCTGATTTTAAGATTACATTGTTTTCATTTTCGTTTGATAAATTTACAAACACAGAAGTACCACGAGCAATTCCATCTTTCTGAAAACTCAATACCGCTCCAAAACCTTGCTCACGCATGCTTTCGGCCTTATCATTATTTACACTGAAATTAGTTTTCGCTTCATACTCTGCTTTTATTGCTTCATTCCAATGGTAGGCGCCACTTTTGTTAGATAAAAACTGAGGTCCACGGTTTTCATTCCTTGCTCTTTTCGCTTCTGTCATTCCGTAGGTGGTGTATACATCAATAAAAGAAGGATAAATAGTTTTTCCTTTACAATCTATAATCACCGAGCCTTTAGGGGCAGAAATACCTGCACCTAAACTTTGAATAATACCATTGTTTACTACTATTGTAGCGTTTTCTATGGTTGTACCAGAGTTGGCAACCACCTTTGCATTTATAAATGCAAATAAATTTGGCTTCACATCTTTTACTCCATTAATAGGGAATGTTTCTTGAGCATTCGCATCAAATAAATAGAAGATAGAAAACAGTAAAAAGTAAAGTAATTTCTTCATGTGTTTAGTTTGTTGGAATATCTAATATAATTATTATTCGAAGGAATCAAAATCCATCATCAGCATAATATAAAAAAACACGGTTTAAGCACTTATTAAACAGCTGTATATCATGCTTGTTACAGTCATATGTTTTTTACATTGATGTATTACCAACGTTACATAAAATTGATGTTTAGTTTACAGGGTCGTAGTACTTTTGGGTGTCGAAATAATAATAAAGAATTGTTCACCTTAATAAAATAAAAAAGAAATGAAAATGAAATTGATCACCTTACTAACACTTATAGTATTAGGTGTAGTAAACCAAGGATTCGCAGCAGAAGGTTCTAAAGTAGCCGCAAAAGCGAGTGATGCAGTTGCCGAAGTTGTAAAGGCAAAAATCCAATTCCCTAAATTCTTAAAAAAGGATGGGGTATCTAAAGCGCAAGTGTTAGTGGAGTTTAAAGTAAATGAAGACGGTACTTTAAACATTGTAAGCACTAGCCAAACCGACGAGCGTATGAAGAAATACGTAATGGAGCAAATGGAAAACATCAACATTCAGGATGCCGATTACGAAAGCAATGAAATTTATGTGTTAAAGCTAAATTTCCAATTAATATAAGGATACTCATCATAGTTTAACGTTTATAGGGGGCCTGTTTCCGAGAGGAAGCAGGCTTTTTTATTGTTTTTATTGATGATTTGCAGATTCGTTCTATCTTTGGTAAAAAAACACCAACATGGAAACAATCAAAACGATACACATTGCTAGTGCAGCTATATTTTTACTAGACTATCTAATTAAAACTATTTTACTACTTATTGGCAGTTCTGCATTAGAAGGCTATAAAAAAGTAACTAAAGTACCAAGCATGATTATTAGTACTGCGTTTTTAGCAACAGGTATTTATTTAATTGCAAAAATAGGCATGGGAAATATAGGCGGTTGGTTCCACTTAAAACTCACCTTAGTAATAATTGGAATTGTAGTAGGTGTAATTGCATTTAAGAAAAACAATAAAGTAATGGCTGTAATTTCTACCATATTGTTTTTATATGTGTATGGAGTTTCGGAAACAAAAGATGCAAAATTAGGCATTGGCAAACCAAGTACTGCCGATGTTGTTACAGATACAGCAGCAGCAAACTACGATATATTAGCACACGGTAAAGCAGTGTATACAACCAATTGCTTGCGTTGCCACGGCGAAGATGGTAAAGCCGGAATTAACGGAGCCTCAAACCTTACGGCTTCTATGTGTGAGAACCGTGGGCTAGTTGGAATTATTAGAAACGGTAGAAACCTAATGCCAGCGTACAAAGATTTATTAAACGAACAAGAAGTGTTAGCAGTGGCGGAGTATGTTAAATCGTTAAGAGTACATCAAGAAGAAATGACTAGCGACTCTACTGCGGTAGATTCAACAAAATAATGGCAAAAAAATTATACGAAACTGCGAAGAAGAAAGAAAGAGTGTTATTGGTGGGTGTAATTACCCCCGATGAAACAGAAGAGCAGGAAAAAGAATACTTAGAAGAATTAGCCTTTCTGGTAGAAACCGCTGGAGGCATCACCATAAAGCAGTTTACTCAAAAGCTGCAACGACCAGATGTAAGAACTTATGTAGGTAAAGGAAAGCTAGAAGAAATTCTAGCTTTCGTTACTGTTGAAGAAATAGATCTAGTAGTTTTTGATGATGAACTTACTCCATCTCAATTAAGAAATATAGAACGCGAATTAAAATGCTTGGTTTTGGACCGTAGCAATTTGATACTCGATATTTTTGCAGGTCGTGCTCAAACCGCACAGGCTAAAACCCAAGTAGAACTGGCACAAAGCAGGTATTTGTTACCGCGTTTAACTCGTATGTGGACTCACTTAGAGCGACAAAAAGGAGGGATTGGAATGCGTGGTCCGGGAGAAAGCCAAATAGAAACCGACCGACGTATTATCTTAAATAAAATTTCAGTTTTAGAAGATAGACTCGAGCAAATAGATAAACAAAGCGAAACACAACGTCGCAATAGAGGAGATTTAATTCGCGTGGCATTAGTAGGTTATACCAATGTTGGTAAATCTACCATAATGAATATGCTCAGCAAATCGGATGTGTTTGCAGAAAACAAATTGTTCGCCACCTTAGACACAACGGTAAGAAAAGTAGTAATAGAAAATGTTCCTTTTTTACTTTCGGATACGGTAGGGTTTATTCGCAAATTGCCGCATCATTTAATAGAGTGTTTTAAATCTACTTTGGCAGAAGTAAAAGAAGCGGATATTTTATTGCACGTGGTAGACATGTCGCACCCAAGTTTTGAAGATCAAATAAATACTGTAAACGAAACGCTGAAAGAGTTAGAGGCATTAGATAAACCAACTATAATGGTTTTTAATAAAATTGATGCGTATTTAAACGAAGACCAACCCATGAGTTTCGAAGATTATAAACGTAGTTGGATGAACAAAATAAATGCACCAGCTATTTTTATATCGGCAACAAAAAACGAAAACATTCAAGAGTTTAGAGCATTGCTTTACGATAAAGTAAAAGAGATGCATCAAGAGAAATACCCAAATAATTCCTTCCTATATTAGGAGACGCAGAGGAGGCAGAGGCGCAAAGGGGATGCAAGTAAAAATAATTTTTGTGGTACGTTTTTGGTGGCAGGACTTAAGTGGTGCCAC
>CALRTZ010000079.1:0-6792 GCA_943371235.1 Sphingobacterium thalpophilum
ATTCAGACGCTGCGTCTGTTCCGTGGCATCCATTCATAGAACAATTTCCAGAAAGTATAAGTTGTATATCACTTGAAAAAGAGATTTCTGGAACGCCAGTCAAATCTACTTCGTGTTTGCAGGAGTTTAAAGAAATGGCACTTATTAGCAAAAATAAAATACCTAATTTTAAATAATTTTTATTCATTTTCTTCTTCTTTTTGTTGCAATGCACCGACGGTGTCTACTGCTTGTTCTGTTCTTAATTCGGGTCTTCTTATTTGTCCGCCAGATTTACCCACGTTAAATAAAAAGAACAAGGTTACTATACTCATTAACCATACAATTCTGTTTGCCATTACGGATAGAGAATGATCTCTAAAACTCAAGAGTAAGGCTACAAATGCTAACACACCTAAAACATCGGTAAGTATAAAAGCCAGTTCAGCTTCTTCTTCGTGTTCTTCCATAATGCTTTCACTGGTGCCTGCTTTATTTTCTACCACATGCTCAGCTTCTTCACCAGATATATACGCAGGAATGGTAGAAAGAGATGCGGCTAATAAAATAAATAAACCAACTTGCTTCACCGTTTTTAAGTGTCGCCATAATCCAATTGTTAATACTATAAATCCTGTAATAGATAAAATAACAGGGAAATGATTCGATAACAAATGAATGTAATGTCCGTTCATAATATGTTTTTTCTAAATTTAGTAAATAACGTTAACCATGCCTACATCTTCGAAGCCTTCGCCGATGATCGAGTAAAAGTAGACTCCCGGCGGGACTATTTCACTACCTATTCGGCCATCCCATTCCCATACTTCTACATCTTTTATTTCATGTAATAGTTTACCCCATCTGTTATAAATCGACATTTTGGTGATGGCGCAACCTACATTTCCACCAGAAACTTTGAATACATCATTCTTGTTATCTCCATTCGGCGTGAACGTATTTGGTACTATTCTCTTATCAGGTTCTACATCAATTAAATTTATATTAATGGTGCTGGTATCGGTACAATCTGTTCCACGGTTTGCAATTAAAGATACCGTTAGTGTTCCAGTTGTATCGTATTTATGCATAGGGTTACGTTCCAATGAATATTCACTGTCTCCAAAATCCCAATAAAAACTATCGGTTCCAAGTGTGGTATTACTAAACGAAATTACTTTTGCGCAACTATCAAACTCATACGCAAAATCTGTTTCGGGTTTGGTAATTACAAAAATGGTCATGGTATCAAAACTAAAACATGCATTGTTTTTAGATTTTAATACATAAGTGGTAGTTACCAATGGGCTTGCAATAGGGTTACCAATTTTAGAATTGGTAAGTCCGGTAGCAGGCGACCATTCGTAGGTATTGTATTGCGAGCCTTGTGCATCCAATTGAATTGATGATCGTTCACAAATTACAATGTCTTTTCCGGCCAATGCTTTGGGCACCGTATCGTACACCACATTCACTGTAAATTCTTTCAAACAATTTATGGTATCGGTTACGCTGGCTTTATAAACGCCAGGTTTATACACTACTACATTTGCAGCACTTGTATCACCTACAATACCATCAGATGGCGACCATTTATAGGTACCACCTCCGTAGGCTCTTAGCAAAGTGCTATCGCCTTTACAAACATAAATTGTTTTAGCTCCGAATACGCCCTTTGGTATTACTCTTACTTTAAAAGTTTTTTCTTCCGAACAGAAATTCGGCGAATCTACTTTTACAGTAACTGTTATTTCAAATACACCTGATGGTACTGAATATATCGGATTTTGTATGGTATCGTCATTAAATAAGCCAACTGTATTTTTACCTGGATCTACTGCTGTCCATTTATATTTTAAACCTGGTATGTTAGACTGAAGTAGGAAATTTAAATCAACAGGTGCACATACAATCGTATCATTGGGTGCAACCAAATTTACAATGGTAATAGGTGGTATATAGATAGTATCAACAGTTGTAAAATTGATACAGCTATCGTATATCGAAATAATATACATGGTTAAACTATCTGGCGATGCTTGTAATATGGGTGATGCTCCTTTTATGTTCCCTAAACTATCGGTCCATAAATAACTTAACCTCGTAGAACCTCCAACAAATTTTACTTGTTTAAAAATGGTATCTCCTTGGCAGCGCACATCTACATAAGTAGTTATTTTTAATGTATCGAAATCTTCTATATTAATGGAGTCAATTGATATAGCACAAATGGTATTATTACTTACTTCAATTACTACAGATTCGGGATTTTCAGTAATGTTATCGTCTATGGGGAATATAAGTAAATCTGCAAACAACTTACCGGGTTCAATCGTAATAGAATCGGGGATGTCGATATAATCAACACCTCTGGTCGCAGTTCCACTAACTTTATATTTAACAGTTTGCCCTGCTTGCGTTAAATTACTTGAGCGTGTAAATCTAAAAATAGCGCTATCACATTTTTCTTGAATGTATGATTTCGATTTTGCTGGAGTATTTCTAGTAATAAAATTATCTTTAGGTGATTCGCTATTTAAGGCAGCTAAAAATATTCCTGAATCGTAAATAGCATCTTCAACATCGGCTATTGCTAATTTTAAAATATAATCTTCACAAGGAATTAAATTGTCGGCAACAATTTGGAGTACTTTGGTAAAGCCATTGTATTGTATGGTTAGCCCTCCAATGTTATTTACAAATAAATTTGAATTAACAGTTTGATTTATTGTATTAACACTTATTGGATTTTGAGTTCCGGGTACAACTGCTAGATTTTTCTTTCCCGTTATTCCAGGACCTGATAAAAAGAAACCAAATATATCATTGTATGATTTACCTACATATTCTGCATATTCTTCGGATGCAAACACTACGTTAAAAGTTACACGATTTGCAGAAGGGGTGAAGGTGAATTGTAAATAGGTAGCATCTTTTGTGGTAGAACCAGACAATAATGAATTCAAATCACCATCCGTTTTTCCTCCATCTTGAGAGGTACTCACATCAATATTATCTGGGCCGATGGCATCAACAGCTTTACCTGTGGTGATAATGATTCCACTATCTAATCCGATATTAGAATTTCTACCGTCAAATATCCCGATAGCTGCAGAATCTCCTCTAAAAATTACATTTCTAATTTGTACGCCTGGTCCCACAAACGATTGGCGAACCATTTTGGTAAAATTCTTTTCAGTACGTACAATTAATTGGGCGTTTGCTACTTCAGAAAAAATAGAAAGCATACTTATTGAAAATAAGCATGCTGTGTAAATATGTTTAAACCTTTTCAAAATTCGTATTTAGGGATAGTTAATAATCCACCAATATAGCAAATTCTAAACAAAATTAGCCTTGTACCTTTAATTCCATTTTTTCGGCAAAATGGGCACAATAATCGCGTAAATCTTCTACAATGTTTGTTTCTCCTGTAGCTTTTAAAAAACTATCGCCCATTGTCATGAGTGTTTCGTAGAAAAAACGCTTCATTTCGTCTACAGGCATGTCTTTTGTCCATAAGTCCAAACGTAAAGTATTATTATATTGATGGTCCCAAAGGGCCAACATCATCGATTTACATGCAACTTCTTCTTTGTTTTCGCCATCGGTTGATTTCCAAGTAATGGTTTCTGGTAATTTATTCTCGTCGAGGCTAACTTTAATGTTAATTTCTGCTGTTTTCATTGTATCTATCGTTTATTACGACCGCCGCTTTTCCCACGACCGTCTCGCTTTAATTTCTTCTTTTCTTTGTCTTTCGCTTTTTTATAAGCGATGTCCGAAATGCTTTTTGTAAGTTTTGTATTAGCAAACTTTTTTTCATGGAAAGCTCCTTTAAAATCAGGGTCCTCCTTCTTTTTTTGCAAGTCTATTTCTCTTGCAATGGCTTGTGCCTCCGCAAAAGGAGTGTCGTTAACTAACAAAGATAAGGGTACTTCTTTTTCTTTTATAGTTTGGCGAATTAATTTCTGAATTTTTCCAATATGGTACTCTTCTGCTGGGTTACAAAAGGTAATTGAGATACCTGTTTGGTTTGCTCTGCCTGTACGGCCAATTCTGTGTACATAATCTTCATGCACCAAGGGCACATCAAAATTAATTACGTGAGTAACATTTGCCACGTCAATGCCTCTAGAAGCCACGTCGGTACCAATTAAAATACGTACGTTTTCTTCTTTAAATGCTTGTATACTGTTGATGCGGGTGTTTTGTCCTTTATTTGCATGTATTACTCTTACCTGTTCTTGCCCGTAAATACGTTCGGCATAATGGTAAAGGTTTTCCGCAATTTGTCGGGTTTTACAGAAAATAATAATCTTGCTGTACTCATCTTTATCACTTAAAAAATGTTGCAGCAAATTAATCTTTGTTCTGATGTTTGGTACTCTATAAATGTATTGCGATACTTTATCTGCTGGGGTAGCTTGCGGCGAAACCTCAATGGTTGTTGGAAATGCGAGGAAATCGCCAGCCAAGGTTTTTACCTTATCACTCATTGTAGCAGAAAACAACATGTTCTGTCGTTTGCGCGGTACAATTTCTAGTATTTTATTTATTTTACCGATGAAGCCCATGTCGAGCATTTTATCTGCTTCATCAATAATTAAGGTTTTTAATTCTTTTAAAACTAAATCGCCAGAGAGGTATAGTTCTACTAAACGCCCAGGGGTTGCAATTACAATGTCTAAACCTTTGCTCAATATTTCTTTCTGAGTTTTTGGTCCTAATCCACCGTATAAAACTACCGAACGTAAATCGGTATATTTAGAGAGTGAAACTACATTTTCATGTATTTGTATGGCCAACTCTCTGGTTGGCGATAAAATTAATACTCGAGGATCTTTTCCTTGAGCAAATTTCAACTTCATAATTAAAGGAATGGCATACGCAGCAGTTTTACCTGTACCCGTTTGCGCAACTCCTAATAAATCCTGCCCGTTCATTACCGGCGGTATCGCCTTTAACTGTATAGGTGTTGGCTCGGTATAACCCAAGTCTTCAATCGCATTTAGCAATTGGCGGTTTAAAGAAAACTGTTCGAAATTCACTGACATCGGCGCAAATATACGGTTTTGCTATGTAATTATTTTTAAACTAGCACCGCCCCTCAACTTCGCGTTCCGCTTCGTTCGGGGACCGATTTGCTGATATATAGGGGAAGAAAAAAAATGCTCGCCTTTGGCGAGCATTTTTTTTCGGAATAATATTTTTTGCTTTGCAAAAAATATTATTCCGTTTTAATAAATTTAGTCAAAAGTCGGTCCCCGAACGAAGCGGAACGCGAAGTTGAGGGGCGGTGCTAGTTTGATACTTTCTGTAGAAAAATAAGTATCGATTTTGTTGACTGTGGTTTTATGATGTGCTAACATTATTGAAGTCCTATTTCATATATTTGTATTAATAAATGTAAACCATGAAATACTTAATAAAAAACGCAACCCTAATTAACGAAGGCACCTCAACTATACAAGATGTATTAATTGAGAACGAACGCATTGCAAAAATTGCAAATAACATTACAGATGCAAACGCTACCGTGATAGAGGCAGAGGGTTTGTGGTTAATTCCCGGAGCGATTGATGATCAGGTGCATTTTAGAGAACCCGGATTAACACATAAAGGCGAAATTTATACCGAAGCTCGTGCTGCGGTGGCCGGTGGTATTACTTCTTACATGGAGATGCCCAATACCATACCAAATGTGTTTACTCAAGAATTATTGGCCGATAAGTACCATCGCGCAGCTCAAGTATCATTAGCTAACTATTCATTTTTTATGGGTACTTCTAATGATAATTTAGAGGAAGTGTTAAAAACCAATACTCGTGAAGTTTGTGGAGTAAAAATATTTATGGGTAGCTCTACCGGAAATATGCTGGTAGATGATGAAAAAACATTGGAAGCTGTATACTCAAGGTTTTCAGGCATCATAGCCACACATTGCGAAGACGAACAAACTGTAAAAAACAATTTGGCTGCATATAAAGAGAAATACGGAGAGAATGTAACCATTGATATGCATCCTTTAATTCGCTCAGAAGAAGCTTGTTATTTATCATCGTCTTTTGCTGTTGGCTTAGCCAAAAAGCACGGCACCCGTTTGCATATTTTACACATCTCAACCGAAAAAGAAACTCATTTATTTGAAGCAGGTATTCCTTTAGCTGATAAAAAAATTACTGCTGAGGCTTGTATTCACCACCTTTGGTTTTCTGAGGAAGATTATGCATCAAAAGGAAATAATATTAAATGGAACCCAGCTATAAAAAAAGCAAGCGATAGGGATGGAATATGGAAGGCATTGTTAGAAGGTAGAATTGATGTAATTGCCACCGACCATGCGCCGCATACTATTGAAGAAAAATCGCAATCGTATTTAAATGCTCCATCTGGCGGACCATTGGTGCAACATGCAGTATTAGCAATGGTCGACAAAGTATTGGAAGGCAAAATTTCTAAAGAAATGATGGTGCAAAAAATGGCACATAACCTTGCTATTTTATTCAGAATAGAAGACCGTGGGTATATACGTGAAGGGTACTACGCCGATTTGGTATTAGTAAATCCAAATAAACCCAATACCGTTAGCAAAGAAAATTTACTTTACAAATGCAAATGGTCGCCATTTGAGGGCTACACGTTTAAAGCGAGCATACAGAGTACTTTTGTGAATGGACGAAAGGTGTATGATGGTGGGGTTTTTGATGAGAGTGTAATGGGGAAGAGGTTGTTGTTTACAAATTAGCACCGCCCCTCAACTACGCGTTCCGCTTCGTTCGGGGACCGGCTTCGTCTTTAAAAAAAGAAAAA
>CALRTZ010000080.1:0-6563 GCA_943371235.1 Sphingobacterium thalpophilum
CTTTAAACAACAGGAAATGAAAAAGTCAAAATTTACCGAGAGTCAGATAGCCAAGGCACTCAAGGAGTACGAAGGCGGTCGCAAAGTAGATGATTTATGCCGAGAATTAGGCGTAACAGCTGCAACGTTTTATTATTGGAAGAAGAAGTATCTGGGAATGGATTCCGAGCAACTCAGGCGCTTAAAAGAGCTGGAGCGCGAGAACTCCGAACTTAAAAAGATGTATGCCGATTTAAGCCTAGATCATCACATCCTAAAACACATTGTCGAAAAAAAGCTTTAGGACCCTGTCAAAAGAAAGCAATCGTGCAAGAGGTAGTTGAACAAGAAAAACAAAGCATTGCCAGGGTCTGTAGGGTAATTGAGTTAGATAGAAGTATGTTTTATTATGAATCGAAGAAAGACGATTCTGCAGTAGAGCATAAACTTCTGGAGTATGTTACAACTTTACCGAATAGAGGATTTCCTGAATATTACAAACGCATACGGAAGGAAGGATTAATTTGGAATCATAAACGAGTTAAGCGAGTGTATAAAAAGCTAGGACTAGCTAAAAGAAGAAGAGTGAAACGAAGAATACCGAACCCAAAGAAAACACCTTTACTGCAACCTTTGTACAATAACTTAACTTGGAGTATTGACTTCATGCAAGACTCCTTAGATAATGGAAGAAAATTTAGAACCTTTAATGTAATAGATGATTATAACAGAGAAGCACTGGTAATAGAAGTAGGATATTCATTCCCATCGGTAAGAGTCATTGAGATATTAAAAGACTTAATAGAATGGAAGGGTAAACCAGAACAAATACGATCGGATAATGGCACTGAATTTATCGCTGAAATATTCCATAAATTTTGTATTGACCATAACATTGAACACGTGAAAATACAGAAAGGCAAACCGATGCAAAACGGCTACATAGAACGCTTTAACAAAAGTTTCAGACAAGGAGTGTTAGACATGATGATCTTTGAAAATCTAGATCAAGTAAGAGCGGAGATTGAAAAGTGGATGGAGGATTACAATAACAATCATCCACATGATAGTTTAGGAGATAGAACTCCGGTAGAGTTCCGTCAATATTTTCAGTGCATGCAATTAACCCAAAACACTGGCCAACAAATTGCATACTCTAAAAATATTGACGCTAATGATATAAATATTAAAAATGAAAATCCTAAATTAGTACTGTAGGATAAAAGGAGTACTTACATCCAAATTTGTATTTTATCTTAAATTCCTTAAAACGAACCCTCGGAGATTTTGCCTTCATTGAACCCATACTTCTTTCTTCAGTATATTACCTAAAAAAACTCTCAAGCAGATGTTTTGTAGGCTCTTACATTAAATCGAGAAAATAAAACGGTTGTGCAAATATGAATAAGACTGTGCAAACACTGGTTACCCTTTTTGGGGTAATTTTGAAATGGGTAACCAGTTGGAAACCCAAACCTGTACATATTTACCCATTCTTGCACCCTTTTAACGCAAAAAAACCCAGCGTAGGCTGGGTTTTTGATTTTTCAGCGGAGAGTGGGGTAAATGAACCTAACTCTCGAAACCCTTATATCTATTGACTTTTTTTTCTCAATTTTCAAATGGGTAACCGCTTGGAAACCCAGTGTAAAAGTAGGGGGGATTGACTCTTACTGGTAGGGTAAATATATAAAAGATAAATTACTTTTTTTTCTATTTATTTAAGGTGTTTTTATCAGTAATATTTAATAATTCGTTTTGCAAAAAGTTTATGGTTTCTTTTAGTTTTTGATTTTCATTTTTCAGATTTAATATTTCGTTATTTTTTTGATCGAATATGGCTTGCAGTTCGGAATCTGCATTTCCAATAAACTCATAACTTCCAACATTATAAACGTTTGCAAGTATAAATAGCATTTCAATTTTTATTTCAGTTGTTCCATTCTCAATTTTTTGATAAGCCTGCTGTGACATACCCAATTTACTCCCAATATATTCTTGCGAATAATTATGAAGTTCTCGATACTCTTTTATTTTTTCATTTATAGTAACCATAATTACGTTATATGAAATTATCTGTACTAAATATATCAAGATTATAAATCAACTACATATATTTTTTAAAAATTCCTACAACCTCAGGTTGTTAATTACAATTACACGTTGTAGAAAATGAGTATTTCAATTACTAGATTTGGTCTATAAAATTATTATTTATTAGTTCACTGTTCCAAATTGTATTAGTATTCAACTATTGGATTTATATAACAAATATATTATTGAATAAGATATTACTTAAAAATTAATCCATAAAATAATCCAAACTTTAAAATAAAGTGCATATGAAAAGTAAATTTTTAATTAAGATAACGAGTATAGGCTTACTCGTGATTTCGTGTTCCGTTGCGAGAGCTCAAGTACCAAGTGGGGTTTGGGAAAAAACTGTCAGTTACGACAAAAAAACAAAAACTTTGTATCAATTTGCAGATGAAGTGAACATTCAAGAAATACCATCGGCAGAAATGATAATGATGAATCCCTCTGAAAGAATGGAGCATCATAATGAATATTATTCAAGTTCGCTAAAATACTTTCATGAAACCACAATTGTAAAGGATACTGACTATCCAGATTGGATGGAAGTACCTGCGAAACGAATTGTTAATCTAGAAGGAATTTTCTTATACAATGAGGTTGGGGCTTTAATAAAATATCAGCCATATGATACTTTATTTCCTTTAGAGGACTATCAATATCAAGATAATATTGCAATGAATGAAGGTCCTTTTCCTTTGCCAAACATTTCCATTTTTAATCAAACTTATTTAGATGAATTACAGCAGAATGGGTATTCGGTATATGAAGAAAACGGGCTAATTAATATGACTATAAATAATACAAAAAGAATTATTAATATAGAAAATCTTCATTTTACTTATATAGAATATGATGAATTAAATAATGAAAAAATTAGAGTTGAATCAACATATTTTAGAGATGAATTTGGGAGGCTGAATCCGAAAGAAGAAATAGAAATACAGTTTAATAAGACATCAAATAATATAGATTTTAAGAAAATATATTATACAGAATACTCATTGTTTAGTAGAGGAGGATCTGATAATACATATAATATTCCTGTGATAGAACCTTTAACAACAAGAAATCAATTATTCGGTGATGCAATTGTAGTGTATCCAAACCCGTCATCTGCTATAGCGTTTGTAAGTTTACCGAATCCTACGTCAGATGATAATAAAAATGTTGAAGTTAGATTAAAAACTTTGAATGGTGTTACTCTTGAAACAAAGAATGCTCAAGCAGGTACAACAATTGAAATTGATGTATCTAACCTAAATATTGGTTCGCATATTATCAGCGTAAGTTGGAGAGATTACACAAAAAATATACATTTCTTAAAATATTAACTTGAATCAAAATGAAAATTAAATATTTATTAATATTAGTTGCATTCGTATTAATATGTAATACCTCAATTGCACAAACAAATCCAATGCTTCAACCAGTAAAAAGTATTGGAAAAAACATTGACACTACACTAATTCATACAGTTGTAGAAGATACAACGTTGGCTTCATCTCAATCAGCACCAAGTGGACCTGGCGACAGGTTTATTTATTGGGTACATGGATTAGGAGGTAGTGAATCTTCATGGGTAATGGCTGCTTCGGCCACACAAACGGGAGTAATAAAAAATGGTGTAACTATATTTCCCCCAAGAAAGGCTGAAAATATCACTCAAATTAAATACGACGAATCAGTATCAAGTTTTCCTGTTGCTGAATTTTCGTTACATGAAATTATTCATGGTAAACGACAAGGAATTAGTCAAGCAACTCGTTTAGGTGATTTTATTATAGCTCACTCTCAAGGAGGTTTAGTTTCAAGATATTTGGATAAAGATTTAAATACAACTAATACAGGAAATTATTACAGAGATTTTGGTGGATTAGTAACTTTTGGTACTCCTCATGGTGGAGCTGCCATTATTAATTCAGCTCAGAATAATGTAAATCCTCCAATAGCTAAATTCTTTGAAGATGCTTGTAATGCCATGACAATAGGTCCAATAGATGAAGGACTTGGGAATAAATGGTATGTAAAACTTTTTAAACTTAACAAACTAGCTGATGAATTTAGACAAACCATGTGTGAAAATGTTGGGGTCTTCGGAAATACTTTTGCAAGACTATACACAGGAAATCTAGGGGTAGAGTACAAAACAAATGCAAGTGCAATTTTATCATTAAAAACATACACTACACCGACTCCATCGGTTTGTTTTTATGGAATTAAACCCAAAGAGGGCCTCGCTTTTGATATCCTCTATTCATACACAATACAGGAAGCTAATAACTACCCTCACTTTGAGGCACAAAAATCAACATTAGATGCTAAGACTGAGGCTAACAATACTATGAACGATTATAAAACTAAAGCAGATCAGGTACACATGTTTCGTGACTGGAAAATAGTTTATTTCCCATTACCAGGTATAGTATATTTTTGGAACTATAAAGCGTTATACTACAATCAATACATGCAAGGAGTAAATTTTATTAAGAATGCAGACGAAAGATGGCAAGATATTATTGGTGCGAGAATCGTTTCTTATACTACTGTTTATGAAACTGAATGTGTAAATCCTAATGACCTTATTGCAAATGATGCAACCTCAAACTCTCCATATTTAAGAAATAAATACAAGATAGCTGATGATAATACCAACTCAGAAACACCAGAAAATCCATGCGTGTTTCCAGAGGTTCCAGTATATATTACTAGGTTAGTTAAAAATGTTACATATAAAGAGTCTGATGGAATTGTATTAGCAGAGAGTGCTTCTGCTTTCACTGGGGCGGCCTTTAAACGCCGTCTTTATGATAGCAATCACGAACAAATGAAAAATGATGAGAATACAAGAAAAGCATTAACGGATGTATACAATGGTCAACGTGGGATTTATTTTTTGACTCCACCTCGATAATTGATACTTTAATTGCTATTTTTACTTATACATATGAAACAACTGTTTTCAACATCTTTACTGCTTATTTTTGCAATATTTAGTATTGCATGTAGTTCTATGGAACCAATACCTCCGAAGAACAATCCGAGTCCTTGTCTTTTTGATTGTGATGACCTTTCAAAACTTGAAGTAGTATGGTCTAAACCAATTAACGGTAAAGATTATAATTATTCAAACTTACAACCTTTTATATATAATTCATCTATTATTTTTGGTGCTACGAGTGAGGGAAGCAATAATGAAACCATCTATAGTTTTGATGCAAACACTGGTAGTTCTCAATGGAATTGGAATGATTACTTTTCTTCTGCCAGCGCAACCAATTTAACAAGTAAAATTGGAGTCTATAATAATTTAGGTGTCATCTCATATAATTATAGAGATTACGTTCTAAATTTAGAGACTGGTTTAACTGTTTGGAGATATGAAACACCAGCAGGAATTTCTTCTATGCCAAGGGGAAGTCTAATTGGCAATTGGATTTACCATCCCCAAGATGTTGAAGGTTCTCCAGGATCTGATAGTATTGCCCATATGACACGATCATCCATTGAAAATCCAAATTGGGAAATCATTTATACACTACGAAGAGATTCAACAGGTTCTGATGTTAACTTCGAACCGCCATCTTTAGCCATTGCAACTAATGGGGATAGTATTTTAATTTTTCAAAATAGAAGTTACAATTTTGTAAATGGAGGTGATAGGCAAGATTTAATCGCTTTTAATTTAAAAACTAAATCTGTGCTTTGGAAAATAGTTAATATTGCAAAACCAAATACATCTTCAGTACATCCTATTCTTGTAAAAGGAAACACTGCTATATTTTTCGGAGGGTATACAGTGTACGCAATAAATATTTCAAATGGCTCAATCATTTGGACATATACAGGTACAAATCCGGATTTAAACAGCCTATTAGATGCAAGTTGTATTATCGTGGATGATAAGTTATATGTTAAAACTGAAGGCGAACAGATGTATTGCTTATATTTAAATTCCGGTATTAGAGTTTGGGGTAAAGCAATTGAATGGTCAGGTCAACATAGTAATTTAATATATAATAACGGTAAAATATATTTCACTGTTTCTCAAAAAATATATTGCATTAATGCGCTTAATGGAGATGTGATTTTTAGATACCGTTCACCTAATGCAAATAGAACAGATCAAAGCGGTAGGTTTCAGGGTTTTGGCGGTTTAGCAATTGATCCAATTGCTAAACGCATGTATTTTGCGGATAGTTATTACATAAATTGTGTAAAGTTACCAGATTAAAATATTGAATTGAAATTATTGAAATATAAAAAAATGCCACCCAAAATGGGTGGCATTTTTCTTTAAAAATAATCCAAATTTGTATTTTATGTTAGATTCCTTAAACGAACCCTCGGAGATTTTACTGTACAGGCAATTCAGCCCTCAAATCGCTACGCTACGTTCGGGGCAGGCAATTCACCCCTCAACTTCTCTTCGCTACGTTCGGGGCAAGCAATTTACAATTCACCATTTATTAATCCGGGATTGCCTGCGC
>CALRTZ010000081.1:0-5813 GCA_943371235.1 Sphingobacterium thalpophilum
TCCGGCGTTCCCCAAAGGGGGAGATGCTTCAAAGCAAAATGCCGACCGCTGCGCTATACGTCATTTTTTGTTTTAGAACTTATGTGAATAAATTCAAAACGTCCTCAAACAAAAAATGCCGTCCCTTTCGGGCGGCATTTTGCTTTGGCGGAGAGTGGGGGATTCGAACCCGCGGACCTGTAACAGTCAACAGTTTTCAAGACTGCCGCAATCGACCACTCTGCCAACTCTCCGCCGCAAAAGTACAAAAACAGCACTTTTCTGCAAATAATATTTCAATATTTTTTTAATGTATTGATAGTCTATGTATTAATTTTAGGTTAATCGCCCATTTACTAAATATTTACCCCAATGAGCCTGCCAATGCCAAATGTTACCGCTGCCGCCGCCAATCCAAAGAGTACTTGCCTCATACCCGAATACCACACATTTTTACCAGTAAACAAAGTTATTGCAGCACCAATTAAGAACAATCCAACTGCACTAAAGCCTATGCTAAAATACACCGCTTTCATTCCTTCCATAAATATAAAGGGGAACAAGGGGATGATGGCTCCAATGGCAAACAGTATAAACGAATAAATAGCCGCTTCCATGGCCGAGCCTTCCATTTCTGATGGGTCAATTCCTAACTCTTCTCTCACTAAAATCTCATGCGCCTGGTCTTTGTCTTTCATAATCTCTGCGGCCATTTCATGCGCCTGTGCTTCGGGTATACCCTTCGCAATATAGATCAATGCCAACTCTCGCATTTCGCCTTCGGGGTTGGTTTCTAATTCCTCCATCTCCAATTCCATTTGGTTCTCGTACAATTCTTGTGAACTCTTTACCGAAATCCATTCGCCCAACGACATGGATAAGGCTCCGGCCAATAAACCTGCAGAACCTGCTAATAAAACACCCGTATTACCCGCACTCGCACCCGCTACGCCCATTACTAAGCTGAAGTTAGATACCAAGCCATCATTCCCACCCAACACCGCTGCACGTATGGCATTGCCTCCAACAGATCGATGCCTTTTTTCAAATCGAGAGAGTTGCTTTCCACTTACATTTTCTTCTTTCTCCAATATGGTGCGTAATATTTTAACATGGTTGGTTTCGGCACCGCTTAGTTGCATGTTCAGCTTTTTCTTGTTAAACAACACTCCGTTAGCAAGACTCTTCTCCGTATCCATTAACACTCCAAATACATAATCGTAACCAAACACTTTGCCAATGGTATTAAGTGTTAAGGCTCGCCATGAGGGCTTCATTAAATCTTCTATTGGTATTCCCGCTTTTTGGGCAAAGGCTTCGGCATGACTGCGTTCAATATCACTCATCTGACTGAAAACATTAGCCACCACAGGGTCGCTTTCTTTTTCGGCTAGTTTGGAGTATAGGTAAGAGGCGTCTATTTCGGTTTGGATGCTGGAGATCTTCATAGTGCAAATGTACGAAGTACAATGTACAATGTACGTTGTACGATGTACATTGTAAAGCCAAATAGTACTATGTGAGTTTACATAGTACAATGTACGCTGTACTCTGTACATTGTAAAGCAAAATAGTACTATGTGAGTCTACATTGTACATCGTACAGTGTACTACGCTAAAAAGTCCGTGCAATTCAGCAAGTTTTGCTAAATTTGTGCAAAATCACAGAAAAATGAAAGTGTTGAAATTCGGTGGTACTTCCGTTGGGAGTCCCGAGCGTATGAGAAAATTAATGGACATTATTCGTCCGGGGGAACGCCAAATAGTAGTATTATCTGCTGTTTCGGGTACTACCAATAATTTAGTAAGTATTGCAAATGCTTTGTATGAGAAAAAACACGAAGAAGCAAATGCTTTAATAGATCTACTCGAAGCCAAATACATCGATTTTATAAAAGATTTATTTCCGGAGCAAGTCTACCTCAAAAAAGCAAGTATTTTAATTACCGAACATTTTAATTCGGTACGTGCATTTACGCAAGATTTATTTACGGTGTACGAAGAGCGCATCATTTTATCGAAAGGAGAATTAATTTCTACTGCTTTGTTTTCATATTATTTGGAGCAAATAGGGCATCAACCTATTTTATTACCCGCATTAGATTTTATGCGTTTAGATGAACACTCCGAACCTAATATTCCTTATACTACCGAACATTTAATGCCTTTGTTAAATGCAAATTCCGAAACAAAAATTTTCATCACACAAGGATACATCTGCAGAAATCATTTTGGTGAAGTGGATAATTTAAAGCGTGGGGGAAGCGACTATACCGCATCTCTACTAGGTGCAGCCATAGGAGCGGAGGAGGTGCAAATTTGGACCGACATAGACGGCATGCACAACAACGATCCACGCATTGTGGAAGGCACTAATCCCATCCGCAATTTGAGTTTCAACGAAGCTGCCGAGTTAGCTTATTTTGGTGCGAAAATTTTGCATCCGCAAAGTGTGTTTCCTGCACAAAAATATAACATACCCGTGCGCTTGTTAAACACCATGGAACCCAATGCTCCCGGTACTTTAATCTCTTCGAAGATTTCAGAAGCAGGTATAAAATCCATTGCGGCCAAAGACGGAATTACGGCTCTTAAAATACAATCTTCGCGAATGTTGTTGGCATACGGATTTTTACGTAAAGTGTTCGAAGTATTTGAGCGTTACAAAACACCGATTGATATGATTACTACTTCAGAAGTAGCGGTATCTCTAACCATAGATGATCATACTCATCTATCAGAAATAATAAAAGAACTCGAAGATTTTGGTACGGTGGAAGTTGACAACGATCAATCTATTATTTGCATAGTGGGCGATTTTTTAGCAAGTAAATCGGGTTATGCGGCAAAAGTATTTGATGCCTTAACCGAAATTCCGATTCGTATGATTTCGTACGGAGGAAGTGCAAACAACATCTCGATACTCGTAAATACAAGTGTTAAGAACGATACATTAAAAGCATTACACAAAGGCATATTCAATTAAAATGGACATTACAAAATATCAACATTTGCAAACTCCATTTTATACGTATAATATGGATTTGCTCAACAAGACCTTAGAGGTTTGCAAAGCAGAAGCAACTAAATATAATTTCCATGTGCATTACGCACTGAAGGCAAATGCAAACAAAGAAATTCTGAAGGCTATACAGGCAAAAGGTTTCGGAGCCGATTGTGTAAGTGGGAACGAAGTATTAGCAGCGGTTAAAAATGGATTCAACAAAGAGAAAATTGTATTTGCAGGGGTAGGTAAATCCGATAAAGAAATTAACGACGCCTTGGATGCTGATATTTTTTGTTTCAATGTAGAATCGAAACAAGAACTTGAAATTTTAAATGAGCTGGCGCAAGGAAAAAACAAAATTGCATCTATTGCCTTACGCATCAACCCTAATGTAAATGCGCATACACACCATTACATTACTACTGGTTTAGAAGAAAATAAATTCGGAATTAACCATTGGGAAATTCTCGATGTAATAAAATTACTCGGTATTTATAAACATATTAAACTGATAGGATTGCATTTCCACATTGGTTCGCAGATTACCGATTTGAATGTGTTTAGGAGTTTATGTATTAAAGTGAATGAATACGTAAACATGTTCGAAGAGCAAAAGCAAGCTGTTCGCATCATCAACATGGGCGGGGGTTTGGGCATCGATTACGTAAATCCGGATGAACATGCCATACCCGATTTCGAAGCCTATTTCAAACTCTTTCATCAGTTTTTAGAAGTAAAAAATCACCAAGAAGTACATTTCGAATTGGGCAGATCATTAGTAGCACAATGTGGTACACTCATCTCCAAAGTATTGTACATTAAAGAGGGCTTGCAAACTAACTTTGCCATTTTAGATGCCGGCATGACGGAACTATTACGCCCAGCCTTGTACCAAGCGTATCATAAAATCGAAAACCTATCTAACACCAACACTTCCGAAAAAAAGAAGTACGATGTGGTAGGTCCCATCTGCGAATCCTCAGACTGCTTCGGCAAAGCCATCGACTTACCACTCACCAAACGCGGCGACTACATAGCCATCAGAAGCGCGGGAGCGTATGGGGAAGTGATGAGGTCGGGGTATAACCTTAGGGAAGCAAACGAGGTGAATTATGAGTTATGAGTTATGAGTTATGAGTTGTGAGTTGTGAATTGTCGGATATTAGATAATTTTGTGCGATATTAAACAAGTGTTTTGATTTGCGTGTTGTAACATGTAACTTAGAACGAAATTCACAACTCACAATTCACAACTTACAACTATTTTGCGTCGTTTCCACTTCATAAAATCCATCCTCCTTCTCCCATTCGCAGCTAGCGCCATGACACTAAAAGAATTATCTACCATTTCCGAGGGTTTTGCGCCTTCGCCATTAATGCCTGTTCTGTTTTTGGGTCACGGTAGCCCGATGAATGCGATAGAGGATAATGCTTTTTCGAGGGAGTGGAAGAAGCTTGGGCAGACTTTACCGAAGCCCAATGCCATTATATGCGTGAGTGCCCATTGGGAAACGCCAGGTACCTTTGTAACGGCCATGCCTAAGCCCAAGACCATTCACGATTTTGGAGGCTTCCCAAAGGAGTTATTTGCGGTGCAGTACCCAGCACCGGGGTCGAACCTAATTGCCGAAGAAACCAAAAAAGCAATAACCATGACTACGGTAGAAATGGATCACGATTGGGGATTGGATCATGGATGTTGGTCGGTTATTATGCACATGTACCCAAAGGCCGATGTGCCCATTATACAGTTGAGTTTAGATTACCGAAAAGATGCTGCCTACCATTACGAAATAGGCAAGCAATTGCAAGCCTTGCGCAGCAAAGGGGTACTAATTATTGGCAGTGGCAACATGGTGCATAATCTTGGTATTATGGATTGGAAAAATGCCGATGGAGGATATGAATGGGCCGTAAAAGCAAACGATACTTTTAAGAACCTAATTTCGAACAACGACCACAAGGCCTTGGTCAATTATTCTAAACTCGGCAGAGAAGTTCAATTATCGATTCCCAGTCCGGAGCATTATTTGCCCTTACTTTACATTTTAGCCTTGAAAAACGAAAAGGAAAAGGTGACGTATTTTAATGACCAGGAAGTGTATGGGTCGATTGCGATGACTTCCTTGTTAGTGTGCTAGTGTGTTAGTATGCTAGTGTGCTAGTGGGGCAAGGGAGGTGCTGGGTGTATGATTTGAGGGTGTGGGTTCCATTTTTCTTATTTCTATTTTCTTATTTACTTTTTCTTTTTCCGCTACTTCTGCTTGACACAAATTTTATGATTTATAATATTTTACTTATTATTATAAAAGTATAGGAGGCATAACTTTGTGCTCCGAAACCCGCCCGAACGCAAAGCCCAAAAAACGTTAGCGGAAATGCTATAAACGACAATGCTTAAAACAAACAGACTAAATATTAGAGAACTGACTTTTGCTGACATTGACAATGTTCACGAACTTCATTCATTGCCTGAAACTGATGAGTTTAACACATTAGGAATTCCTGAAACTATCCAAACGACTGAAAATATTTTGAAAGAATGGTTGATCCTACAAAAACAAGAGCCAAGAAATTCTTATGTTTTTAGCATTGACAAAAATGACGACAATACTTTTGTGGGCCTTATTGCTATAAATTTGGGGAAAGCGAATTATCGAACCGCAGAAGTTTGGTTCAAAATCCATAAAGACTTTTGGCGAAAAGGTTATACGACAGAAGCATTATCAAAACTCTTGGACTTTGGCTTTAACGACTTGAAACTTCACAGAATCGAAGCAGGTTGTGCAGTAGAAAATATTGCTTCAAGCAAAGTTCTTGAAAAAGT
>CALRTZ010000082.1:0-5578 GCA_943371235.1 Sphingobacterium thalpophilum
CCATTATTAAATCGAAGGTAAACGACCCCGATGTAATAAGATTTATTTGATTTTTTTTTAATTATACGTTGAAACGGAAGTGCATAATATCACCATCCTCTACTACATATTGTTTTCCCTCAACACCTAGTTTCCCAACTTCTTTACACGCCGCTTCTGAACCAAGTGTAATAAAATCATTGTACTTAATTACCTCTGCACGTATAAAGCCTTTCTCAAAATCGGTATGTATTACTCCTGCAGCTTGTGGAGCTGTCATGCCTTTTGTAATTGTCCATGCTCTAACTTCTTGTACGCCTGCAGTAAAATAAGTAGCTAAGTTTAATAAAGAATACGCTGCGATAATTAGTTTACTTACACCAGAATCTGCTAATCCTAAATCGTCTAAGAACATTTTACGTTCTTCGAAACTTTCTAACTGAGCAATGTCTGCTTCAATTGCAGCAGAAATAATTAGTACTTGTGCGTTTTCATCTTTCACGGCTTCCTTAACTTTCGTTACATATTCATTGCCGTTTAAAATAGATTTTTCGTCAACATTACATACATACAATACCGGTTTTAAGGTAAGTAATTGTAAATCGTTTATGTGCTCTAAATCTTTTTCTTCTATAGCTACGGTTCGTGCCGATTTTCCTTCTAATAAAGCTTCTTTTACAAGACTTAATATTTCGAATGCTTTCTTCGCATCTTTATCACCTGTTTTAGCCGACTTTTCTACTTTCGCAATTTTCTTTTCTACAGAATCTAAATCTTTTAATTGCAATTCTGTATCAATAATTTCTTTGTCTCTAATGGGGTCAACAGATCCATCTACGTGCACCACATTTGGGTCGTCAAAACACCTTAGCACATGTATAATGGCATTGGTTGTACGTATGTTTCCTAAGAATTGATTTCCCAATCCTTCGCCTTTACTAGCACCTTTAACTAAGCCTGCGATGTCTACAATTTCAATAGTGTTTGGCACGATACGCTGAGGATTTACTAATTCAGCTAATTTCGTTAAACGATCGTCGGGTACTGTAATTACACCCACGTTTGGTTCTATCGTACAAAACGGAAAATTTGCCGCTTGTGCTTTTGCATTCGATAAACAATTAAATAAAGTTGATTTCCCTACGTTTGGTAATCCTACTATTCCACACTGTAATGCCATATTGTAAATTGTATATTGTAAGTTGTAATTTGTATAATACTTTATTGCTTATTTCTCCCTGCTCATTTCTCCCTGCTCAATGCTACTTGCTACTTTCTTCTTCACATACACCCTATGCAAGCCCACATACGTAACCTTAATAATTGTATACACTGGTATTGCTAAAAACATACCAAAAGGACCTGCAATGGTTCCGCCTACAAACACCATTAAAAAAATTTCTAAAGGATGTGCTTTTACACTTTTAGAAAAAATAATGGGTTGAAAAATAAAACTATCAAGTGTTTGAGTGGCTACCACTATGGTTGTAATTTTTAATAAAAAGAAAAGTAAATATTCTGAATTAATGATGTCGATGTTTGATGCAACACCTAATAATAAGGCCAATGCAATAGAAATAACTTGCCCCAAATATGGAATAACATTGATG
The DNA here is from genome assembly GCA_943371235.1 of Sphingobacterium thalpophilum. Lineage (GTDB taxonomy): Bacteria > Bacteroidota > Bacteroidia > Sphingobacteriales > Sphingobacteriaceae > CAJBVG01. The sequence goes on from CALRTZ010000082.1 coordinate 1,590, forward strand.
ATGCCCACTAATATGCCTATCAAAATATAATTATTAATGCCTATTAACATTAACGCAATTGATACAATAGTTGAGATAATGGTGGCTTGTATAAGCAAACCTATGAAATACCTCGAAAGCAAATTTTCGATGTTGTTAAACACATTAATATAATCTGTATAATACTTACCAGGAATAATGTTAGCCACCGATTTCTTTAATAGGTTTTCATCTTTTAAAGAAAAAAAGCTAATAAATAAAACGGAAAACAATCCAATAACTCCGTTGGTAATACCGTTAAAAAAACCAGAAATCAAATTTCCAGCATTTTCTTGGTTCATCCAATTATTAAGCTCCTCAGTAAGTAAAGGCTTCAAAAAACCTGGAGCTTTTTCAGTTAAATGATTGTCGATTAATATATGTTCGATGTAATAAATCTGATTATCAAAAACAGTAGTAAACTGTGTAGGGTCAACAGATTTTAAATGATCAACTTCAGTGCTAATTAGCGGGAAAATAGTTGCAAAAAATAACGCTAATAATCCGAAAAATAGGGAGAACGCGATGACAGTTGAAATAACACGAGGTACTCTAAACTTAACTAGTTTACCTTTTGATAAGTAATTCACCAAGGGATTTAACACAAAGGTTAAAAACATTGCAAATAAAATATAAAGGGCAATGATGCGAAAATACCAAAGTAAAAAAGCAGCAAGTACTCCTGCCAAACTAAACCAATATACTTGATATTTTTTGTCTGTTAACATCGCTTATTTTTTAAACGTTTCCATATAACCTATAATTCTATAAGCTAATTTGGCAAGTGTATATTCAGAAAGGATAGTACCTTCCATCGGCGCACATTCTACAATATCAAAACCAACTACATTTTTATGTTTGCAAGTTTCTCTAAGTAAATCTAGGGTTTCATTCCAAAATAAACCATTTGGTTCGGCAGTACCAACAGCCGGCATAATGCTCGGGTCAAAACCATCCGCATCAATAGTGATGTAAACATTCTCGCTCATATTACTTACAATTTCATTTACCCAATTAGAATTATTTCTAATTTGATGAGCGTAATATGTATGAATCTTCGGGTTGTTTTTAATTTCTGTAGCTTCTTCAATGCATTGTGCTCGTATGCCTGCTTGACAAATAGTTAAGCCCATATCTTTAACACGTGCCATAACAGAAGCGTGTGAGTAACTATTACCGTGGTAAGATTCACGTAAATCAGAGTGAGCATCTAATTGTAAAACTGTAAGATTGTTGTATTTTTTAGCATAAGCTTGTACAAAGCCATACGTTACAGTATGTTCGGCACCGAATGAAACAACTATTTTGCCTTGGTTTAAAAGCTTCTCTGTTTCTGCACAAATGTAATCTACTGCCTCCTTATCTACTTTTCCAGTAAAATCAAGTGCTTCTAATGTTGCAATAGGAGCAGTACGAATGGTTTCTATTCCTAACTCTTCGTCGTAAAATTCAACATACTTAGATGCTTCAATAATGGCAGCCGGTCCTTTTGCAGAACCCTCTAAATAAGAGGAGGTGTATTCGTATGGAACTGATTGTATTACATACTTAGCATTCTCAAAAGTGTATAAATGTTCTTCTTCTAATCCTAAGAAATTATGGTCTGTGCCTAGTACTTTCATTTGTTTTACTTTTCGCAAAGATAAAAAATGAAAGCAATTAATGCTTATGGTGGAGTATAAAAAAACCCCGATAAATTCGGGGTTTGCATTTCTTTTTAGATTTCGAAATCGATATCTGGACTAGATGGTGAAGAAGCATTATAATCTTCATATCTACGTTCTACCACTTCCTGATTTGATTTTATGTACTCTACTGTGTCTGTAAGGCCCTCCATGAATTTTTCAAAATCTTCTTTGTACAAGAATATTTTGTGTTTCACGAAAACGCCATCTTCCATACGTTTCTTACTTTCGGTGATTGTAATGTAGTAATCGTTACTTCTAGTTGATTTTACATCAAAAAAATAAGTTCTTTTACCAGCTCTCACTTTCTTCGAATACACCTCTTCTCTGTCTTTATTATCAAATTCTCCCATGTTTTGTTTAACTAAATATGCAGTAAATAAAAGTATTTAATTTCAAACTTCCAAACGGCTATTCATTCATTTTTTCCTCATAATTATCCACCAATCCACTTTCTTCCTCTAATAATTGTTTTTGATAAAGCTCTGCGTACGCATTTCCAATGCTTAGTAGCTCATCGTGAGTACCTTGCTCTATTATTTCGCCATTATCCATGTACAATATCAAATCAGCATGTTTAACCGTAGATATGCGGTGAGAGATGAGTATACTGCTCCGCTTATTCATTATTACCTTTAATTTTGATAAAATTGCTTCCTCTGTTTTGGTATCCACAGCCGACAATGCATCGTCGAAAATTAATACTTTGGGTTCTTTTAAAATGGCTCTGGCAATGGAAACACGTTGCTTTTGTCCACCAGATAAAGTAATCCCTCGTTCTCCCACCATGGTTTCAAAACCTTTTTCAAATTGAATAATGTTTTCATACACCGCAGCATCTTTGGCTACCTTTTCAACCTGTGCTGTGCTCACATTACTTGTGCCAAATGCAATGTTGTTTTTTATAGTGTCCGAAAATAGAAACACTTCTTGTGGCACCATCGACATTTGCTCTCTTAAATAGGTAAGATGATGTTTTTTAATATTGAGTCCATCTACTAATAATTCCCCCTCATCAATATCGTACATTCTGAATAATAAATTTGCAATCGTAGATTTTCCAGATCCAGTTCTGCCAATAATAGCCATTGTTTGTCCTGCACTGATTTTAAAGCTTACATTTTTCAAGGCTTTAATACCAGTATCGGGGTAAATAAAAGTTACATTTTTAAACTCAATATCACCTTTTATATCAATTTTAGTTTGATCATTTTCTACCTTAATTTCGGGTACTAATTGCACAAACTCATTAATTCGTTTTTGCGAAGCAGAAGCTCGCTGAACCAAGGAAGTTACCCATCCCACCGAGGTTACAGGCCATGTAAGCATGTTTACATATATAATAAATTCCGCAATGTTACCTGCTGTTATCGTACCATTTATAACTTCTTGTCCGCCTATGTAAATGGTTAATAAGGTACTTATTCCAACTAAGGTTAATACCGTTGGGAAAAATACCGCTTGCACATTTACTAAGCCCATTGTTTTGCTGAGGTAATCTTCACTCTCGGCATTAAATTTTTCCCTCATTTCATTTTCACGTACATAGGCTTTTATAACCCTAATTCCCGAGAAGCTTTCTTGTATAGTGCTAGATAAAGTAGAGAGTTGTGCTTGTATTTTTTCACTTTTTTGGTTGATGATGTTTTGAACATAGTAAATGCTCAAAAACAAAAAAGGCATAGGCAATACTGCATAAAGCGTTAGTTTAGGATTTACGCTTAGCATAGTGCTTATCACCAAAATAAATAAAACCACTAAGTTAAGGGTGTACATTATGGCCGGACCAATATACATGCGAACTCTGCCCACATCTTCAGAAACACGGTTCATTAAGTCGCCGGTATTGTTTCTTCTATAAAAACTCAAATTGAGTACTTGGTAGTGACTGTAAATTTCATTTTTGAGGTCGTATTCTACTAATCTGGAAACAACAATGATCGTTTGACGCATAAAAAACATGAAAATGCCTTTAATTACGGCCACTATAAACACAATAAAACCAAATAAGAGTACAATGTTTATAAAAGCTTTATAAAATAATTCCTGGCGGTCGAAGCCGTTAAGGTATTGGTAAAGACTAAGTTGTTCTTTCACCAAATCGAAGGCTAAACGAATTACTTGTGCAGGAAAAACGCCAAACCAATTTGATAAAATGATGAAAATGACGCCTAATAGCATCCTAAAACGGTATTTGTAGAGGTATTTGTTAAGGCTATAGAGTTCTTTCATAGTTTCATTTAATACAGAAAAAAACATACTTTTGTTTGCTCATAAAATTACACA
>CALRTZ010000083.1:0-5443 GCA_943371235.1 Sphingobacterium thalpophilum
TTTTTAATCCTTTAATTTTTTTAATAAAAAAGCTAGTCAATTAATCCAAACCAAATTTTGAGTCGCTACGGAATTATAGAACTACTTTCTAGTTTTAACCTAGCACCTTTTTATTAAAAAAATTTAAAGGATTATGGGAACAATATCGTGTGCTAGTATGCTAGTGTGCTAGTGTGCTCATATGCAGCAGAACATAAAAAGCAATACAACAACCTAGTAAACATCTTCCATCAATACTGTAAATTTTAAAAGAAAAACGTGCGACTCATTTCTTGAAATGTAGTAGGAATAAACCGTAGCACTTAATAATTAGAAAAGAAGAACTGACTAGCTTTTTTATTTTAAAATTAATAGTATTGAAAAAAGAATTCGTGTGCTCGTGTGATAGTATGCTAGTGTGCTCATAAGTTACGTAATTGCTTCTATGATAAAAGTATTTATATTAATAAAACACTATTTTATCAATACTCTCTTCCTTATTACTTCTTTGCCAGCACTCAGCTGAATAATATACATTCCAGAATTTACATTATTTGAATTTAAACTTATAGTTTGATATCCCTCAGTTAAATTTAATTTCATGTTATGAACTGTTTGCCCTGTCATATCATAAACATAAAAAGACGCATTCGAATTAGTGTTTGAATAAACATTAAAACTGATGCCTCCACTTCCTGTTCCCGGCTCCAAACTCCCTGCTACTAGCTCCATGCTTAACCTACCCTGCTCCATGCTCAGTGCTACTGGCTCAAAGCTGCGCGTTGTACCATCAAAATCTGTTTGTGTTAATCGATAATAAGAGATGCCTTTGTAAGGCTCATTATCTATTACTTCATACCTATTTAATTCTTTGCTTGTACCAGCGCCAGAAATTTCTGCAACATATTCAAATGTTTTGCCATCGAGAGATTTCTCTAAAAGAAATTTATCATTGTTAAATTCGCTTGCGGTTGTCCATTGTATTTTAGCTTTTTCGGCAATTTTTTCTGCAGTAAATTTTACCAATGAAATGGGCAGTACAATATCTGATGTTGTGCCCGATACTATCAGATCGTTGCCAGCTCTTCCACCAATGCCCCAAGTGCCAAATGTTTGGATACCACCAAATGGATATATTCTAAAAATTATTTGAGAACTTATATTACTTAAATTGAAAGTAAGATTTGCCACCATAAAGGTATTGCCATTCGTATTGGCAAAGTTAATTTCTCCCCCTAGATTAGAAGTAAAACCATCTAAGTTTGATCTTACCACAATACGTGTTGCACCGGTTCCATTAGAACGTAATTGTGCAATTTCTAAGCCTGTAATCGTAACTTGCTTGCCGGCTTGTGGCGTAACTTTGAACTCAATATAACTGGTAAGTACCGGACTGGTAGTACCAACGGTTATAGCATTGCAGTTCATGGCTTCACCACCGAATGGAGATACTCCCAATCCATTTCTACTAATGCTTGAACTCGTAATTCCGGGTTCGTTAAAGTTAGATGGTATTTGGTTTGGTACCCCAATTCCGTTTACGAATCGACCTTCGAAACTGAACGTTAATAATTGAGCGTTTACACTTACTACTGAGAGTAGTAGTATTATAGTGGTTAATGTTCTCATAATGGTTATAAATCTTATTTTTTCTTTTTTTCTTTCTTTTTTCTTTTTTTTAATCCTTTAATTTTTTTAATAAAAAAGCTAGTCAATTAATCCAAACCAAATTTTGAGTTGCTACGGAATTATAGAACTACTTTCTTGTTTTAACTTAGCACCCTTTTATTAAAAAAATTTAAAGGATTAAGGATACAATTTCGTGTGCTAGTTTGCTAGTATGCTAGTGTGCTCATAAGGCACAGATTACAAAAAGCAACCTAACAACCTAGTAAGCCTTCTCCATCAATACTGTAAATTTTAAAATAAAAACGTGCGACTAATTATATTAAAATCATTCAAAATAATCCGTAGCAATCATTACTTAAAAACTATACTATGACTAGCTTTTTTATTTTAAAATTCACAGTATTGAAAAAAAATATTTTTAAATCCACAGTATTGAAAAAAAACTTTTTTTAAAAATTTATTGTATTGAAAAAAACTACTCTTTATTAAAGAACAACTTCTTAGTCACTGCATCTTTTGCAGTTACTAATCTTACTACATAAATTCCTTTCTCCATGTTAAGCAAATCAAACTGATGATTTTGATACCCTTCTTTTAAGAAAAGTTTTTCAGTATAAATAATCTTGCCATTTAAATCTGTTACAGATAAAATTGCCTCCGTATTCATCGGTGAGTAAATACTCCAAGCTCCTAGCTCCCCGCTCTTAGCTCCTTGCTCCATGCTCAATACTCCCTGCTTCCCGCTCACTGCAACTGGTGCGAAGGTTTCGCTTGCTCCATCTAAATCTATTTGTGTTAATCGGTAATACGATGTTCCTTTAAGTGGCGATGCATCGATTACTTCGTATGCATTTAATTCTTTACTAGTACCTGCGCCCGATAACTCTGTTAAGTATTCGAAATACTTACCATCGGCAGAACGCTCCACTATGAATTTATCGTTGTTAATTTCGGTTGCGGTTGTCCATTGTACTTTTACTTTCTCTGCTACTTTTTCTGCTTCAAATTTTACTAATGATATAGGCAAGGCTACGTTAGGTGCAATGCTTATGGCATCGATGCCGTATGCCGGAGCATTGTCTGTTGAAGTTCCTGTAACAACCGAATAACTCCATGCAAAATAAAATTGTTGATTAGGTAATACTGTTTGGTTCAGGTTTCCAGAGTTAATAAATAATCCGGCAGTGGTTATTGTAAATCCATTGTTATTGCCATCGGCAGTGGTGCCCATTAAAAAATCAGAACCAGCATCCGTCCAATTTACACCGTCGAATGAATAATACATTTGAATTTGAAAGCCAGCTAAGTTGGATCCATTTTTAAATTTTCTGGAAAAAATTTCTATATCAAAACTGGTGATGGCAGTAGGGCCGTTGTTTTTGATGTGGAAATATAAATTACATGATTTTACGTTGTTGGCATCTGCTAAAAAACCGAGCGCTCTGTTAGCTGCTGCGATGGAATCGCCCACTCCAAAATTGTAAAAACCTGCGGGCGAATTTGCAGCCATTAAACTTCCTCCTCTAAATTGAGTGGTAGTATCTGCTTTCGTTGCTGGACTTACCGGATAAGGATTTACAGTTCTTACAGTATTGCTTTTTGCTAATCGCCAGTTCCTTGGCAAAGGAGCTTCGGAAGCAGATGGATTGGCAGTAAAAGAAAAACTTTGATTAATGGTATTGGTGGTTATATTCGCTTGCGAATAAACATTGCTAACTAGAATGGTAGAGAGAATAATACTGACTAAGGTTTTCATAATTTTATTTATCTAAACCTCATTAGATACAATTCAATTGCCATTCAGAAAGTAGTTCATATTATATTTATGATGATGAATCGGGGGAAGTGGAATTAAGTATTAAGAATTAAGTATTAAGAAATGCATTTTACTTGAATATTCTTATTTGAAGAATTAATGATTCTTTTGAGAAGGGGAGAAATTCTTTGAAGAGGAGGAGATGGTCCGAATTGGGAAAAGAGGGAAGTGCGAAATGGCGAATTTGCGAACTAGCGAATTGACGAAAAGACAAATTTGTGTATAGTGGAAGCGACTAGTGCTTTCCTTAGTTCGTAAATTCGCAATTTCGTCAATTCGCTAGTTCGCAAATTCGCTAGATTTCGTTAGGTCGAAACAACAAAAAAGGTTCCTGCAATGCAGAAACCTTTTTTGTTTATTACTAATGTAACCTATATCGTTCGCTAATTCGTAAATTCGCTACTTCGCAAATTCGATTAAAGCTTCACTTTCTTCATTACTACCTCTGTACCCGAGTTAAGGCTTACTAAGTAAATGCCTGCTCCGAAATTGGTAGTCGCTAGGTTGAAGTTTTGATATCCTTCTTGTAACATAATTTTTTCTGAGTAGATAGTTCTGCCGCTTAAATCTCTTACCGAAATAGTAGCATCACTTGCCAATGGCGAGAACACTCTTAAGCTCATGCTCTCCGCTCCCAGCTCATTGCTCCCCGCTAAATGCTCCACGCTCATAGCTCCCTTCTCCATGCTCACTGCTACGGGTGCGAATGTTTCAAACTCGCCGTTAAAATCATATTGTGTTAAACGGTAGTACGAAGTTCCTTTTAAAGGGTTTGCATCTACTACTTCGTATGCGTTTAATTCTCTACTGTTACCAGCTCCTCTAACTTCTGTTACCATTTCAAAATTTTCTCCATCTGCCGAACGCTCGATGATGAATTTATCGTTGTTAACTTCTGTTGCCGTAGCCCATGAAATTTTTACTTTCTCTGCTAGTTTTGTTGCTTCGAATTTTACTAGGGAGATTGGAAGAGGTGCGTTTGTCCATGATAGACCTACTTTAATTTCATCAATTGTACATACTGGAGTAGCAGCTCCTGCTTGTCTAAAACCAAAAGATTGAATTGAAGCTAAATCTGTTGCAGTTGTCAATGAAACTAGTGCAGCTGGCTCTGCTCCACTTAAATCAGGATTTACCCATAATTTAATAACATCATTTCCAGTTCCAGATACAAACTCATAACTCATTACAATTAGATGAGTGGTATTTAGAGCAAACTCAGAACCAATGAAAGTAGCTGAAGTCCCTGTTGTTGCTAAACCAAAATTTACACTTGAGTTAATTGTACGTGCAAATAATCTTCCAGTAAAAGTCGATGTACCATTTTGAAAGTGTGCAAAATATGTTCCAGTTGCATTTGTAGCACTAACATTTACTAAAAAAGAACAATATACTTTAGTTCCAGCCGCGTTTGAAGCAGTAAATGTTTTACTTATGTCTTCACCATCTGAAGCGTTCAGAGCAATTTTATTTGAAGTTGCATTTGTTGGATAATTAGTAAAACTTAGTCCACCAGCTGTTATTTGAACTTGCCCAGCTGTTCCACTGTGATTAGTCCAAGATCCATTTGATGGCACTAACGATCCTGCTGTGTAGTTGAAATCCTCATACATCACTACTTGTGCGCTTGCCATCCCCGCTAAGGCCATCATTAAAATAAGTGTAAATATTTTTTTCATAAAAAGAGTGTATATAATTTAAATAAGTTAACAAATCATAATTAGTCAAAACTAAGCAACTAAAATAAGAAAAAAGAAATGAAATGTTATATTATTGTTAATTTATTGGGAGGGAGAGACGCAGAGGAGGCAGAGACGCGGAAGAGGGTTAGTGTGCTAGTGTGATAGTATGCTAGTGTGCTAGTGGGTACAAAATGGTTATGGAGTGCAAGAAGGTGGCTTTCGTATGGTCGTATGGTCGTAAAATCGTATTTCGTACAGTCGCACGGGACGTTTAAATGAAGAAACAATAGCTTAGCGACCTTTGCGAATACTTAGCGCTCTTTGCGTGAACGAATAT
>CALRTZ010000084.1:0-5082 GCA_943371235.1 Sphingobacterium thalpophilum
AAACTCAAATGGTACTTATACCTATACACCAAACTTAAACTTTAATGGTAAAGATACTTTAACATATAAAGTGTGTGATAATGGGACTCCGGTATTATGTGACACTGCTATCTTGATGATTACTGTACTTCCAGTTAACGATGCGCCAATTGCTCAAAATGATTTTGCTAGTACAGCCATCAATACCACAGTAAATGTGAACGCAGGATTGAATGATTCGGATATTGATTTACATAGCTTAACTTATACGTTCTTCAACGCGCAAAATGGAACAGTAGTTAAAACTGCTGAAGGATTTGTAGACTATACACCTAATAATAATTTTGTAGGCTTAGATAGTTTGATGTATGTAATTGTTGATAATGGAACCCCATCTTTAAGTGATACTGCTTATGTGTTTATTGATGTAATAGGAAATCCTAATACTCCACCGATAGCTATTCGTGATGAGTTTACAATTCCGGAAAATACCGAAATGAAAGAATCGATTGCGATAAACGATTCGGATCCAGAAAATAATAACCTAACTTTTGCTTGGATTACAAGACCTACCAATGGAACGTTTACGTTGTCTCCTAACGGTAGATATGTTTACACCCCTGCATTAGATTTTGTAGGAGTAGATAGTTTTATTTATGTAGTATGTGATGATGGTACACCAAGTCTGTGTGATACAAACGTGTGTGTTATCAATGTAATCAATACTCCTAAGTCTTCGATAGGTGTTTCATTAAGTGTTGATGATCCAGTTCCGGCTAGTGTAGAGGATTACATAATTACGTATAATATTATAGTTAAAAACTATGGCGACATTGATTTGAAAAATGTACGTGTGGTAGAAAACTTATCGAATGTATTTAAATCACCTGCAGATTTTAGTGTGTTGGAAGTTATAGCAGGCAACGGGCTTGTGGCTAATACAAATTTCAATGGAATAGATAACCAAGAATTAATTGTAGGTGCAATAAGTTATTTACCAGCTGGGGAGTCTCGCGCAATAAAATTAAAAGTGAATGTGAAACCAAACTTGCCTGTAGCAAAATATGACAACATAGTAACTGCTCTAGGTAGTATGGTTTATGGCGATTCAATTGTGAGTGATATTTCTACCAACGGATTTACTCCAGATCCAAATGGTGATGAAATTCCGGATGAACAATCCATTACTGAAGTAACAATTGTTATGTTTGTGCCAACTGGATTTTCTCCTGATGGTGACGGTATAAACGATGGATTTGTAATTAAAGGAATTGAAAACTACCCTCAAAATAAATTAGAAATATTTAATAGATGGGGTAATAAAGTTTTTGAACAGGCTCCATACGACAATAGCTGGGCAGGAGGAACCAAAAACAATACAGGTATAGTTATTGGAGCCGGTACTCTGCCAAACGGTACATATTTTTATGTATTAGATTTTGGTGTAGAAGGTGTTAAACCAGTAACTGGATATATAGTAATTAAAAAATAATTTTTGATGTCACGAATCAAAGTAAAAACAATTTTAATAACCATTTTTGTCATCAGCGCATTTTCAATTAAGCGCGCTGATGCACAAAGTGAGCCAATGTTTAGTCAGTATACCGTTAATGAAATTTTCATTAACCCTGCTTATGTTGGATCTCATGAGTTTTCAATGAATTATGTGTTAAAATTCAATAGTAAAAAAATAACATCTCCTAGAAATTTATAATTTTATAATTAATGAAACGATTTTTACTCATTTTAGTACTTTTAATAAATACTTCTTCTTCCTTTTCTCAAATATTAATTGGTTTAGCAAACTATAAGTTTAATAATTTAAATTATACGGATGCAATACCATTGTACGAGTATTATTTAAATAAACCTAAATTTGAAAACGATATAAAAGCAATTAGAAATCTTGCAGTAAGTTATCAATTAACAAATAGAAGTGTAGAGGCTGAACCTCTATTTGGTCGACTCACTACCATGGATTCTAATTGGAACGACTTAGTGAATTATGCTCAAGTAATGTTGAAAAATAAAAAGTACGACACTACATTCAGGCTGATTAATAAACCTCATGTGCTTTCAAAGAATGATTCGAGAATCACAAAAATTCTAAATTCAATTCAAAATTTAAATGAGCTAGTATCTTCAGATACTGGTAATTTAAAAATAGCAATGCTTCCTTTTAATTCAGGACAATCAGATTTCTGCCCATCATTCTATCAGAACGGATTAGTGTTTTCTAGCACTAGGCAGGTTTCTGATTTTGTACAAAGAAGTCATACCTGGACCGATAAAAACTTTACAAATTTATTTTATACAAGTGCAGAGGATGGCTATGAAAAGCCAATTAAGTTCGCTAAGCAATTGCGAGGAAAATACAATTACGGTCCAGCCACCTTTAGTAAAGGCGGAAGAACGATGTACTACACTGTAAATAACCCTAAGAAGAAATCAAAATCGGGATATAAAAACTTGAGAATTTATTCTGCAAGTTTTAATCTTGAAAAAAAGAAATGGGTTAAAACGTATAAATTCCCTTATAATTCTCTAGATTATGCAAATACACATCCAAGTTTAAGCTCAGATGGACGTAGATTATATTTCAGTTCTAATATGCCAGGTGGCTACGGTGGTATGGATATTTATGTTTGTGTATTAAAAGACAGTTTGTGGTCTAAACCAAAAAACCTTGGACCAAAAGTCAATTCTCCTGGTGAAGATGTTTTTCCCTTTATTGACAAGGATTCATTATTGTTTTTCTCATCAGATGGAAAAGGTGGTTTAGGTGGATTGGATATTTACTCGTATGATTTAAAAGACACTTCGGCACTAGTAGAAAATCTTGGTGCACCACTTAACTCTTACGCCGATGATTTTGGGTTAATAAAATACCCCAACATTGACAAAGGATTTTTTAGTTCTTCAAGAGGTAATGAAGGGATAGATGATGACATTTATTCATACGTAAGAATTAAGCCAAAAGGAAAAACCATCAATGTGTTTATAGTTGATAATGCCACAGGTAGATTAATAGATAGTTCAAAACTTTTGGTTAACTCTGAAATTTATACTACTACATACAGTTACATGCTACCTTTGGGCAGGATGTTTAACTTGAGTGTAGTGCCAGGTAAGCATTTTAAATTAGATGCATCAGCAGAAGGCTATCTTGACAATAGCATCAGCTTCTTAGCAAATAGTTCAGATTCTATGTATGTTATTAAGCTTACTAAATTAATGAAGGGTTGTATTGTGCAAGGTACAATTACCGATAAAACTACAGGTCAGAAATTAGACAGTGCATTGGTTATTATTACTAATACTCAAAATAATTTAGAGGTATATAGAACTTTAACAAATGAAAGTGGATTTTATAAATTCACTGGATTAACAGGAAACACACCTTATCAAATTGGTGTTACCAGAAAAGGATATTTCTCCAAAGAGCAAGGCTTAAACACCTATGGAAATACATGTATTACTGCAACTCCAAAAGAATTTGATTACTTAAAAGATTTTCAACTAGAACCAATCATCATTGGAAAGGCAATAAAAATTGAAAATATTTATTTTGATTTAAATAAATATAACATACGTGCCGATGCTGCAGTAGAGTTAGATAAAATTGTGAAATTGTTAACTGAAAACCCTGATATTATTATAGAGCTTAGCTCGCATACAGATGCACGTGGTTCAGATGCATCTAATGCTACACTTTCTGATAATCGTGCAAAATCTTCTGCATCTTATATCATTTCTAAAGGGATTGCCGAAAATAGAATTACTGGTAAAGGGTACGGAGAAAGCAAACTTGTAAATAATTGCGGAAACAATGTGAAGTGTACCGAAAAAGAACATCAACAAAATCGTCGTACAGAGTTCCAAGTGGTAGGGTTTCTTAGTGATTTAAAATAATTAGCTAATCAATCGTTTGTACTTTACTTTTATGAATTAGTTATACTTTGTTTAACTAACAATTTAGTCAGTTTTTCTTCAAGTATTTGTTCTGATTGTTTGGATATTAATTATTCCCACAATTTTTCTTTGAACCATTCTGGTTTCATCCCTAAAGCATTTGGATCAACAGATGGATATTTTTTGAATAGATATAATAGATTACTTGTGATTGTATTTTTCGGAGATATAATATTTACTAAGTACTTCATTATACAAAGGTGCATATATAATTTAGATGTGTCAGTTGGAACATCTTTCACCCAAGGTAATGGCGGTTTACTCAATAGCTTTGGTGTACTTGGTAAGTTCTTGTTCCATAATCTACTATGATGTGCACAATAATTTCTTATTTGAGCAATAGATTGTAACCAACTAGGTAAATAGGTGTGATTTACAGCGCCAAATTCTTGTGCTATAATATCTTTTGATGTAATAGTATTCTTTAAATTACCATATAACTTTGATAGAGAGCCAAAACTCGTCAATTCTAATGTTTTCCAGGCAGGTGGAAAACGCAAATCTTCTTTGTACTTACTTCTATGTTCTTTAATAAAAACATCTTTAGAACGTTCAACTTCTTCCTTGATATTTACTAATGTATCCACCAATGCAACTGGATTTTGAAATATTTCAGCATTTTGAAACCACCATGGATCAAACTCATGTGATAAGTGATAAATTAATTTTGTACGAAGACTTATTTCAATTTTTTCTATTATTTCAAACAATAGTATTCTAAGTTCACTATCAAAATTATAAAGTGAAATTACATCTTCAAACTTTGAATTATCCTTAAATATATGATTGGTTTTATCACTTTGCATAGACCACCAATATCCAGCAAGTCTATAATAACTTATATGGGAAAGGTAGAATTTTGCTTCATTTTCATCTGATATAATTAATCCTCTTTCACGTAGTTGTTGAATATGTTCGTCTATTGTAAAAGACTTTTTAGAGTAAATCATTCAATACTAGAATTTATGAAAATATAATGATGTTAATTTGTATTATTAGAAATTGAAAGTTGTATATAGTTTTTGAGAAATAAGGTATTAGGAACCCTATAAAAGCAAAAGACTCGCCCTGGTACGCAGTCCTTTCGGTCTTATGCGTGGCGAGTACTGTTAATGCAAATGTACTACCTTT
>CALRTZ010000085.1:0-4482 GCA_943371235.1 Sphingobacterium thalpophilum
TAATTTAGCACTTGATAATTGGAGTTTACCTTTAGAAGTAAATGTAAATGTACCAAATCAACCCGTGATATCGCCAACTCAATTTGATGTAGATTTTATCAACTCAAATAATTTCTACAAAGCAAATTTAACCGGTACAAATGCAAATACCATAAGATGGTACAACTCATTATTTGATTCGCCAAATGATTTTATTTATGAAGGTATATTGTTAGCGAAGTCGTATAGTATTCACCCGAAAAACCTATATGCAAGTGCTTATAATACTGTAACTGGATTAGAAAGTAATCGTGTAAAATATGTTGGAGTGGAGACTAATTTTATTGCAACTAACATAATTAAAAAAGAAGGGGTTAAAAATGAATTTGATTTGTTAGAGCTTGAAAGTGAAGATTACAATCAATCAATAAGTTATTTTGATGGGTTTGGGAGAGAAATACAAAATAGAACTATACAATTTCATGATAATGAAGATCTAATTTCATTTAATCAATACGATGCAATGAGTCGTGTACAAAAGTCTTACTTACCTTTTCTTTCTATTTCTGATCAAAGTAAAGTATTGCCAAATGCTGTTTCTGTACAAAATAGTTTTTATAATACACGAATATTACCATTCTCGCAAAATACAAATTATACGTATTCCGAATCTATTTTCGAAAATTCTAAATTAGGTAGATTAAAGAAGCAAGGCGAACCAGGTAATGTATGGCGAATTGGTGCAAACGAAAAACTATTTAGTTACATTTTTAACACGGCTAATAAAATTTATCGCTTCGTTTATAATGGCACTAATTATATTCAACAAGGATATTATAATGAAAACACTTTAAATGTAACCCATTCAACAGATGAAAATGGGAATTACACTATGGAGTACAAGGATATATTTGGACAATTAATTTGTTCTTCTGTTGCACTAAGTACTAATGAATTGTTATATACCTATTACATCTACGACGACAAAGGTCGTCAAATTTATGTAATACAACCTTCTGGCAATGCCATCCCGAACGCAGAACTTACTCCGAGTTTTATTAGCAAACACGTATTTGCCTATGAGTACGATGATAGAGACCGGATGATAAGCAAGCGCATACCAGGCAAAGGCATTGAGAGGTTTGTGTATAATGATAAAGATCAGCTGGTGCTTTCGCAAGATGCAAACATGGCTTCAGTAAATGCAGCTCAATGGAAGTTTTATAAGTACGATATCTTGGGTCGACAAGTTTACTCTGGAATTATTACCATAGCAGATTATAACAATGTGGAAGCATTGAGAACTAAAGTTGCCACGGAAACGGTGTTAGATGAGAGAAGAAGAAATGCTGGTTTTGGATACACAAACAGAACATATCCCGTTGTTACGGTATTAGACGTATCTAATATTACTTTTTACGACACCTATTCTACTTTTCCAAGTGCTCATGGATTTGCCAGTGCTAGTTCATACAATACTAATATTAATGGAAAAGTTACTCGTGTTTTAACCAGATTAATAAGCGAAGATGGATATGTAGACCCTACTTTTTGGAACAACCAGTATTTTTATTATGATGATAAATACCGAGTAGTGAAGACGATTGAAAGCAGTAGTGAAATGCTGGAAACTACAGTAAATAGTTATGATTTTGTGGGGAATATTTTGAGTACTACCAAAACCCAACTCAACACAGCTCTGTGGCCTAACACGAGTATTTCAGTGAGTAAATACTTTACCTACGACCACCAGAACCGTTTGTTAAGTATTTCAGAAAGCATTAACGGAGCAGCCTCGCAAGTAATCGTAAATAATATTTACGATGAATTAGGTAAGTTAGAAAAAAAGAATTTCAACATAGTAAATGGCAAGCCTATGTTTGCTACTAATATGGAATATAACATCCGTAATTGGCAAACGCTCAGCGATTCGTATTGGATTTATACGGTAAACAATTGCGATGAGGTTACCCTGTTCGACCCGAGCGAATTGCTACTTAGTATAAATAGAGGCGACGACGATAGAGAATTTTACTTGGCCATGGAAAGCGACCAATTACATACCTGGTCAGATTACACCGCAGTAGAATATGTAAATGCCTTGGAGAATTATGGCTTTACAAACGATCATTTTGCTTCTGCCATTATACAAACACAAACTATTGAAGCAGGAGATAGTAACAAAGATGTATTTAAGAAACAAGTAAGCCAATTGTTGTATGAAACATTAAGAAGAGCAGGCTTTACAGAGAGTTTAAATGAAATGTCAATAGAAGAAGTCAATGCATTTTTAATAGACAAAACATTGGCAAGCCTCAACCAAACAAATATCCTACCCATTATAACTTACCTCAATTGCTACGATGTAGAAACTCGAGTGAACTTATTTAAACAAGAAATGCGATACGATGCTACAACAGGTAGAACATCAGCACCGGCACAGTACAACGGAAACATCTCTAGCATTACTTGGAAAACGAGCGACCAAACCGAAAATGAATACGGCCATACGTATGATAAGTTGAACAGATTGGTAGCATCAGATTATGCAGTAAAATCGGGTTCAACTTGGACCAACCCTACTAATTACGACGTAAACGGAATTGTGTATGATGTGAATGGAAATATTCTCAACATGACACAGTATGGAAAAATAAATACTGGAAATACGTATAACAAAATAGACGGACTTACGTATACCTACGATGGAAATCGCTTATTGGCAGTAAACGATAGCGAACCTATATCTACTGCACGAGGAGATTTTGAAGACCGTAACACGAGCAACGACGATTATACGTACGATGCCAATGGTAATATGATAGAAGATAAAAACAAAGGCATAAACATTACTTATAACTACCTGAACATGCCCTGCAAAATAACATTTGCGAACGGCAATTCAATATTTTATATTTACGATACCAACGGAAATAAAAAGCGGATGTACACCACCACACAAATAGCCAGTCCCACAGCACCGGTAACTCAAACGAGAACCGATTATGTAAATGGCTTTGTGTACGTGAACAACGAGTTAGATTTTTTTGCCAACGAAACGGGGAGGGTATTAAAAGTAGCTGGTGGTTTCGAGAGGCAGTATGTAATATCCGATCATTTGGGTAATGCCCGCATGAGTGTAAAACCCAATGCGAACAACCAACCAGAAATTTTGCAATACGATTCGTACTATCCATTTGGATTAGAAATGGGCGGAATGAGTTTTGTAAGTTCATCCGAAAACAAATACAAGTACAACGGCAAGGAGAAACAAACGGCGCATAACTTAGGTTGGTATGATTACGGAGCGAGGTTTTATGATCCGCAAATAGGTAGGTGGCATGTGGTGGATCCCTTGGCGGAGAAAAGAATAAGTCACACCTCATACAATTATTGTAGTAACAATCCAATTAGCAGAATAGATCCAACTGGAATGTTAGATGATGATATTTATGTAAATAATAATACACAACAGGTATCAGTTATTAAAACAAATGATAATTATGATAGAGTAATTGTAGATGGTAAATTTACAGGCAACACCGAAAAAGGAAAGTATAAAAGTGATTATCAAGGATACAAAACCAATGAATTAACCATAAATTATAGTAGTTCAGCAAATAAAAATACGGTATCAGACTATACAACTTCAGTATTAGTCGATATTATGAACCAGTCAGGAGAAACTTCAATTCAAATAAACAGTACAGCAAGAAGTGTTGAAGACCAAGTCAGAATAATGGGTGATATGGTAGCATCTAGAGGTATGGATGCACAAAAGCAGATGTATGCTCCTGCAGGTGACAAAGTATTGGCTAAGTATCCTGATAGAGCAGCAATGCTTGAAACAGCGATATCTGTCGGACCAAGTAATGTCTCAAAACATTGTGCCGACTTGACCAAAATGAACGTGGTTGATATTTCTCCAGTAAATGGAGGTATAATGAATGCGAAACAATTTTCATCGAATGCTCAAGGAAATCCTTCTGTTAGTAGAGTTCTATCTCCTTGGACAGCAACCATTGATCCAGCAATACACATAGAAATCCCCCAAAAATAAATAATAATGAAAAGTAGAATTATATTTATCTTAATATTTTGTATTTTATTGTTAATTCAATGTAAAGCCAGTTTTGATATTAAGAATGCACATACTCAATTAGAAGGTGCTTGGGCTCAAAAAGAGGATGAGAATGTAGTTTTTATTATTTCTAAAAAAAATATAGAATATTTTGAGACTGGTTATATCTATAATTATAAATTAACCAATCAGAAAGATTTCATGATTTTAGATTCTAATAAAGTAGTCTTAAAATTTAAAATAATTAAATTATCAAGTGATAGTTTAATAATTCAAAGTAAAAATGATGGCAACAAGAATTTGATTTATAAATATTATAAAAGATAAATTATAAAAAGAAAAACGGTAGTGTTCACTTTGTCACTTTCATCGGAAGAAAAGTTGATAGAATCTGTAAATCAGAATTTTGTATAATTAATAAT
>CALRTZ010000086.1:0-4194 GCA_943371235.1 Sphingobacterium thalpophilum
ATGGTGAATTGTTAATTGTTAATTGTGAATTGTGAATTATTAATTGTGGTATAAAATATTTTTATGTAATACATAACAAATATAAATAAAAATATATAACTCAAAATAATGAAGTTTGCAACATTATAAAAACAAAAAATATGGAAATAAAGCTAATAGATGGAGATTTTAAGGTAGAGGATGCTCGCGAATTGTTAATAAAACTGATTGAGTACAAATTAAATTATCATCAATCTAAGATATTCAGTGCTCAAGAACGCAATTCTAAGCCAGGTATACATTCATTAGAGCGAATAGAAGACTTAAAAAAATCTAAAGAAAATCTAAAAGAATTATTGTCTAAGCTAGAGTCTGGTACTGAATTAAGCATCCAGTCTACAATTAACATCAAATAACAAGCGTGAATTATAGTCTATTAATTGATAACCTGAGCAACCCGGCTCTTTTATTTTTTGTACTCGGAATAATAGCGGTATTAATTAAAAGTGATCTAGAGATTCCTCCGAATACATCTAAGTTCATCTCATTATATTTATTATTGTCTATTGGTTTTAAAGGCGGGCAAGAGCTCTCACATGAAGTATTTAACCAAGAAATTCTGCTTTCTATACTTTTTGGAATTTGCATTTCACTCATCATACCAATCTATACTTTTTATATATTACGATTAAAATTAGGGAATGACGATGCAGGGGCTATTGCTGCATCCTATGGTTCTGTAAGTGCGGTTACGTTTGTGACTGCTGTGAGCTATTTGGAAAGCATGCAATTGCACATGAGCGGACACATGGTAGCCATTATGGCCTTAATGGAATCGCCAGCAATTGTTGCAGGTTTACTTTTAATATCCATTTACAATAAAAACGAGCAGAGTATATATAACAAACGTACTGCCATTAAACATTCTTTTACCAACGGAAGCGTTTTGTTAATTATTGGAAGTTTACTAATTGGATATTTTGCCAATGCAAAGCAGGCAGAAGGGATTAAGCCATTTACCAACGATATATTTAAAGGATTTTTAGCTGTTTTCTTATTAGATATGGGAATTACAAGCGGTAAAAAATTAAGCTCCTTTGTAAACAGTGGTTGGTTTCCAATTGCCTTCGCTATTTTTATACCATTAATAAATGGAATAATATTTACCTCATTAAGTTCATTTATTACTCATGATGTATCGAACAGATTTATGTTTGGAATATTAGCTGCCAGTGCATCTTATATTGCAGTGCCAGCTGCAATGAAAATTGCCGCACCAAATGCAAACCCGGGCTTGTATTTGCCGATGGCACTCGCGATTAGTTTCCCCATAAATATTACCATTGGCATGCCTATTTATTATTACATGGCAAGTATTTAGTTTATGTTCACTACCGCATTTACTATTAAGCCATTATTATATTGAAAAACATTTTGTGAATTGATTAATCGGCCAAATTGTACTATCTGATTCAAATACCCTCCCTCAATTCTTATGTGTTGATTAAATCGGTAACCTAGTAATAAACCGATTCTATTCTGATCAAAAATATTTGCATTCACATTTTTACCAAATCCTATAAAAACTTCGTTATAAATCGCAGCATATGGAGTGTTATCAGATATCTCTTTGCCTTTTAAGGGAAGTTGCAATCGGAACATGTATCTTATTCTGTTTAATAACTTATATTCATCTTCCTTAGAAAGCGTGGCAGCACTGTAACTCCCAATAAATCGTTGTTCGAGCATGAATCGATGTGAAACATCTACCATTGACTCTTTGTGCGAAAGTTGCAGTATTTGAAAAATTCTATGTTCGGTAAAATCTTTACCCATGCTATTAATTGAATACTCTCCGTATGGAAAGGTTTCAATCCAAGCATATCCAACTCTAACTAAAATTCTTGGATTTAGTTGATAATTTACACCTAGCCTTAAAAGACTTTGCTGCCAATCTGTAATAACATTATTTCTTCGCCATTGGTATTCTGTATGCAAACCAATTTTAGTAGATAGTTTATATGTTCCAAAAAAGTTATACCATCCAATTGAATTTTGATCACTAATTCTCGAATTCTGAGAAAATGAAAGCAGTGGAATAATAAGTATGATTAATATAAGTGAAAACTTGTTTTTCATATTCTCCAAAAATAAAAAAAGGATTAAGTTTTTAAACTTAATCCTTCAAGTAAATTAATTTGATGGACTAAATGGTAGTGCTGATTTATGCACAATGATTCTTAGTTTCCCATCTTTCCCTTTTTTAAAAACCCATGTTTTATCTACCATTACTTCCTTTCCATCTTTACCTGTAACCCAAACATTTCCCATTGTAATTGCAATCGAACCGTAAATTTGTATTCCTTCATTCTTTTTCCCAGCATTATCATACCTAGCTTTTACCCATGGTGTTAATGCAAATCCTTTGTCGTTTGGAAAATCTGGATCCCCTCCTACAAAATAAGCTAAGGCTCCTTTCTTATCATTCCTAAAAGTTTGGTCTCCAAAAGCTAGTGTTGGCTTAAAAAACACCTTACCGCTATCGTAATTATAAGCTTCGGATAATACTTGTGATGCAAACGCTTTGTAATCTCCACCTTCTTCTTTTATTTTTCCGATTTTAACCAACGCATCACACCATGCCTGTTGAGCTGCATTCACTTCATCATACGTAATTACTGTTTGCGCACCTTCCTCTACATATTGTAAGCCTAAATCATTGATCACTTTCTTAACATCGTCGCTTGTTTGTGTGATGAGTGTACCTGCTTCTTCTGTCACTTTTTGTGTAACTTGATCGCACGCTGTAAGCATACTAGAACACACTAGGGTTCCAATAATAAATCTCTTGTTTAACATCATTTTATTTGTTTTTAAATTGTGTGAAATAATTCATGCTATTTATTCTACTAAATATGGAACCTTACCATCTGTAATAATTACTTTGCTGTTGGTTGATTTAGCAAGTTCTATAAAAGCTTCTATGCTTCTAATTTTTATAATTTGGTCTGTTAATCCTTCCGATAAAATTTTCTGCGCATCCTTTGTTCCGGTTGCTTCAATAATTTTACGTTCTGCTTCTAACTTTTCTTGTTGAAGAATAAATACCATACGCATTGCGTCTTGTTCCGCTCTTAATTTCTGTTCAATTGAACTAGCCAAACCTGTAGGTAATTGTATGCTTTTCATCAACACCGCTTCCATAAGTATTCCTTGCGGCAATAATGTTTCTGCCATTTTATTTTTTATGGCATTTTCAATTTCTGCTCTCATACCAGAATGCATGTCTTTAGCAAAATATTTAGAACATACATCTGCAGATGCCGACCTAAACACATTAGAAATTATATTTTCATAGCCAAGCCCTATACTTCTAATAACTTTCGGTACACTGTTTTGATCAATCCTGTATAAAATAGAAATTTGCGCGACTACACTTAGCCCTTCTTTACTTGGTAAGCTAAGCGACAGTTCGATGTCGTTTATTTGCACATTTGTTTTAATAACTTTAGTGGTAAATGGGTTGAACCAAACTGGACCTTGGCTATGACTTTTTTCCGAAAGTTTGCCAAGTTTTTGTTTTACCCCTACCTCTCCAGGCCTAACTATTGCACAGCTCGACAATAATAAACCAGAAAGTGCGATCGTGATGATTTGTGATGTTCTCATATTTATATTATTTGATGATAATACAAATTTGAGAATTCTATTTCATAAAATTTTATTTATAATAATAATACAAACCATAAAGATTATTTATGGTTTGTATTTCAAAAATAAAGCTTTAGGAATAATATAATTAAAACAATTTCGTTTGTCCTTCCCCATTCATATCAACATCGTCGGGGTTGGTAATAATAAATTCTATTTTATCTTTTGTTTTAGTATTCGTTGCATCTGCCGCTCCACTTTTCTTTGCTTTAATGTCTTCCAATGCTTTTTGTACGGCTTCCATATCGTCTTCGTCAAACTCATCTATGTTTTGCGTTTCAGATATGTCTACCACTTCTTTTACATTGAATTTGCCCATTTTATTACCAATTGCTTTCATCCCCTTCACCTCTATAAATGCAGCAATATTAAGTTCTAAATCTGCAGGCTGAGTTTTACCATCTTTTGTAAAACTAACCCTCACCATAGGCTCTATAAGCGTACTGGCAAACCAACACTTAGAACCTGGTGCTTCTTGTATAAAACTAAACTTTTTATTGATGG
>CALRTZ010000087.1:0-3938 GCA_943371235.1 Sphingobacterium thalpophilum
ACGTTTTATTTAGATGGTAATTTTTATTCTATGGCAATATTTTCACAAATAGATAATAAAACAAGTGTAGATTTTAGAGATTATAATTATCAAAAACCAAATAGAACAGTTCCCTATAATCTTCCTGAAAACATAGAAAATAAATTAAAATTATTAATTGATCGTTTTAAATTGAATACTGCTTCTTTTGATATTGCTTTTAATATTGACTTCGAGCATATATTGTTTGAAGTTAATCCTGTTGGTCAATATGGTATGACTTCCTTACCATGTAATTACAATATAGATAGAAAAATTGCTGAGTTTTTAATATGAATAATCTTGATAAAATAAAATTGTATATAGAAAGTCTATCGAACAAATTACCAATTTATTATAGCACGCTAAAGTATACAAAACCTCAAAAACATTCCAACTTAATTAGAATAATTAGTGTTAAAAAATATAATGCTGAAGTATTTTATACCATCTCGCATCATAAGCATGTAGCTAAATTTTTATGAATATTTTAGATAATCTAGATTCTCATTATATAGTTTTTAGTAGTTGTAAATTTGTTAAAGGTGTAAATAGATCATTGATATGTGATTTACAAAGAAATACTTACACATACATACCTAATGACATGTATGATGTTATTATCAATAATTCAAATTATACTATTCAGTCTATTGTTAATATTTATGGTATAGATAATTTGGAGGTAATTGTTAATTATTTTAAGTATTTAGTTCAATCTGAAGTTATTCACTTGTGTACAAAAAATGAATTAAATAGTTTTCCTCCTTTAAATTCAGATTATATTCAATCTAGTATTATTACAAATGCTATTATTGATATTAGCTATAATAATGTTTTATATATAGAGAGTATTTTTTATCAATTAGAGGAATTAGGATGTTCTAGTATTCATATTAAGTTTTATTTTAAAGTCAATATCGATTATTTAAAGAGTGTTCTATCATCACTTAACTTGAGTACAATTACTTCAATAGAATTATTTATACCATTCGATGATTCATTAACAATAGAATTGGTTTCAGATTTTGCTAATATGTTTAATAGATTATTTAAAGTTGTTATTTATAACTCGCCAAAATATATTTCCACTGAGACAAATTACATAAATACGGATATAATTTATTTAAATAAAAATTTAAATGAAAAATCTTGTGGTGTTATAAATGAAGATAATTTTGTTATAAATTTTGAAACATATTTCGAAGGGCTTAAGTATAACAGTTGCTTAAATAGAAAAATTTCTATTGATAGATTTGGTGAGATAAAAAATTGTCCATCAATGGCAAAGAGTTATGGTAATATTATTGATACCAAAATCATTGAAACTGTAGTTAATCCGGAATATACTAAACTTTGGTTTGTAAATAAAAATATTATAAATACTTGCAATGTATGTGAGCATAGATTTATTTGTACTGACTGTAGAGCGTTTTTAGAAAATCCACTTGATGAATATAGTAAGCCGTTAAAATGTGGTTATGATCCTTATACTAATAAATGGGAAAATTGGTCTGATAATCCAATAAAATCATTTTCAATAAAGTACTATAATCTAAGTTAGGAGTAATATTATTTTATATTTTTTTAAATTTTTCACTGTTTTTCGTCATGTATTTGTTTAATAAAAAATTTCCTTTCTTTAAACAATTTGATCAGATGGATTGTGGTCCTGCTTGTTTAAAAATGATAAGCAAGTTTTATGGTAAGAACTCACATATTGAAAATATACGACTTAATAGTTCACTAAAT
Organism: Sphingobacterium thalpophilum; assembly: GCA_943371235.1. GTDB lineage: Bacteria > Bacteroidota > Bacteroidia > Sphingobacteriales > Sphingobacteriaceae > CAJBVG01. Next base: position 1,771 of record CALRTZ010000087.1, read on the forward strand.
AAAGATGGAGTTTCAATATTTGGTATTAGTGTAGCAGCTGAAAAATTAGGATTTAAATCTTTTGCAGTTAAGATTTCTTTTGAGAAGTTAAAATTTGAAGCACCTTTACCATGTATTGTACATTGGGATCAAAACCATTTCGTTGTTGTTTATAAAATTGATAAGAAGTATGTTTATATTGCAGATCCTTCTAAAGATTTATTAAAATATACTTATATAGATTTTAATAAATTTTGGATTACTGATAAAAAAGAAGATACAGAACGTGGTATTGCTCTTTTACTAGAACCCTCTAATAGATTCTATACGCCAGATATTAATGAAATCCCAAAAGAAAATATTAATTATGCAATTACTGGTGTACTTAATTATCTATGGGGTTTTAAAAAGTTAATTTTTCAAATTTTTTTAGGGATATTAGCTGGAACACTACTGCAAATAATTTTTCCGTTTTTAACAAAATCAATTATTGATATTGGGATTAATACAAGTAATTTAAGCTTTATTTATCTCGTTTTAATTGGGCAAATAGTTCTATTTGCTGGAAAAACAGTTATAGATTTTATTCGCTCTTGGATTCTGTTGCATATTAGTACCAGACTTAATGTATCTATAATTTCTGATTTTTTAATAAAATTAATGAAGTTACCAATCTCGTTCTTTGATGCGAAAATGATAGGTGATATTATGCAAAGGATTGGAGACCATCATAGAATAGAAAGTTTTTTGACTAGTACTTCATTAAATTTATTGTTTTCGTTAATTACTTTAGTTGTTTTTGGTATTATTTTGGCATTTTTCAATTTTAAAATATTCTTCATATTTATTTCTTGTAGTGTAATATATTTATTTTGGATTTTAATTTTTTTGAAACGACGTAAGATTTTAGATTTTCATAAATTTGAATATTCCTCTAAAAATCAAAGTATATTGGTACAATTAATTTATGGTATACAAGAAATAAAACTAAATAATTGTGAAATTAGCAAGAGATGGGAATGGGATAATATTCAAGCCAAACTTTTTAAATTTAACATTAGAAGTTTATATTTAAATCAGTTTCAACAAACAGGAGCCTTTTTTATTAATGAGACAAAAAATATATTTATTACTTTCTTAGCAGCAACATCAGTAATAAATGGCGAATTGACTTTAGGAGGAATGCTCGCAATTTTGTACATAATTGGTCAATTAAATAGTCCTGTTGAGCAACTTGTTCAATTTATTCAATTAGCACAAGATGCGAAACTTTCATTAAACAGATTAAATGAGATTCATCAGTTAAAAGATGAGGATCCAGATGATGTAATAACAAATGACATTTTAAATAGTGGTGATATAAATATTCAATCATTAAGTTTTTCATATGATGCATCAAATAATACACCAGTATTAAAAAATATCAATCTAAATATTGAAAGCGGAAAAACAACGGCTATTGTTGGCACTAGCGGGAGTGGAAAAACAACTCTTTTAAAATTGTTGTTAAGATATTATTCCATTAAGAACGGTATAATTCAAATAGGAGGACGAGATATTAATACATATTCTCATTCTTTTTGGCGATCTCAGTGTGGAGTCGTAATGCAAGATGGATTTCTGTTTTCAGATTCTATAATTAACAATATCACAATTGGAAGAAAAGAGTTCGATAAAGAAAAATTTGAAAATGCAATTGATGTTTCAAATCTTCGAGAATTTATTGATAATTTACCATTAGGGTATAATACAAAAATTGGAGCTGAAGGGAATGGAATTAGCCAAGGTCAAAAACAAAGAATTCTAATAGCTAGAGCAGTTTATAAAAACCCTCAATATATTCTTTTTGATGAGGCAACTAATGCATTAGATGCTAGTAACGAAAATATTATTCAAAATAAGTTATCAATTTTTTTTCAGAATCGTACGGCAATTATAGTTGCACATAGATTAAGCACTGTAAAGAATGCAGATAAAATAATTGTTTTGAATAATGGAGAAGTTGTTGAAATTGGTAACCATAAAGATCTTATCTCAAACAAACGACATTATTACGATTTGGTGAAAAATCAATTAGAATTAGAAAAATAATGGTTCCTTACAACTCAAATAATAGTCCAGAAATTAACGAAATATTAGTAAGACCTCCTTCTAATCTTATTCGATATGCATCAGGTTCTATTTTTATT
>CALRTZ010000088.1:0-3789 GCA_943371235.1 Sphingobacterium thalpophilum
CATATATGGTTATAAAATATCGGAAGGAAATACTTATTTAAATAATGGATATGGTTCTTCTATTGTTAGATTAACTGTAACTGATAATTTAGGTAATGTTGGGTTTAAAGATTATAGTGTACAATTATTAGATACGATTTTACCTGTTATAAGCCTAAATGGAAATTCAATTGAGGTTGCTCCGTTTGGTGGCCCTTGGAATGATCCAAATGTAACAGCTACAGATAATTGTCCGAAACCTGTTACAATTACAGGTACTGTAAATGTAAACACTAAAGGAATTTATTCATTATCATACCAAATGAAAGATGCGGGTGGTAATTTATCAAACACATTAACAAGAACAGTATACGTAGGTGCGTATGATACAACCGCTCCAACTGCTATTGCAAAAAATTACACTTTAAATTTAGCACAAAATAGCACTGGTCTTTTTACTGTTACCGATATAGATAATGGTTCTTTTGATGCAAACGGATTAAAATCTATTACCATTTCAAACAATCAGTTTGATTGTAGCGATATTGGTGTTCAAACAGTACAATTAACAGTTGAAGATTACTATGGACACACTGATACTGCTAATGCGCAAGTAAATGTAGTTTTTATACCACAGTATACGATATCACAAAACAGTACTTGTGTATTTGGTAACGAAGGTACCGCAGAAATAAGCACCAGCTCATCTGGCGTAGGATCGAATTTATACTATGGAACTACCGGTAATCAATCTGGTGGAACTCGTTTAGTTACCTTCGACCCACTTACAGGAGTAGCTACAACTGTTGGTTTTACAGGTACTTCAGGTATGCCAGCTGTTGCGGTTAATAGTTTAGGAGAAATATATGGAACTACAGGTTATGATTTGTATAGTTTAGATAAGAACACTGGTTATGCTACATACATAAGAAGCATCTATTATTGTAGTGTTGTTTCTGCCATGACATTTAAAAACGATATATTATATGTTTTAGATAGATGTGGTTATTTATATACTGTTGACATTGTTACTGGTACACAAACTCAAGTAATGTACACAGGTAATGGTTATAGTGGAATACAGTTCGACCCGACTGATGGTTCTTTATGGGCTACAGATAGAAGCTATATTTATAAAATTGATATAAGTACAAACTCTATTTATAACATAGGATATACTGGTTACACCCAAATTTCTGATTTAGTTTTTAATTCGCAAGGAACTTTATATGCAATACAAGGTGGTGGCGGAGGTAGTCAAATTTTATTGATAAATAAAAATGATGGATCTGCAACTTTACAAGCAAACACCATTTCAAATATTGCCGGAGCAGCTAGTGGAGGAGGATCTTTAAACTTTGCTTGGAGCAACGGACAAACAGGTGCTAAGGCTACCAATTTAGTAGCAGGTACTTATACAGTAACTATTACTGGGGCTCAAGGTTGTTCTACTGTAGATACTGTTGTATTTACACCATGTGCACCAATTGTACCGGTAGTAACCTTACAAGCAAGTGATAGTGTTTTATGTAATAATAATACTGGAGCAATTACTTTAACTGCAAATGCTACTACTACACTTCCTGCTTCTTCGCAAAACACAAGTGTTAACGATGCTAATTTAGTGGCTTATTATAAGTTTGATGAAACTTCAGGAACAACAGTTTCCGATAATTCATCTAATAATTTAAATGGCTCGTTTGCTGGTAACGGAAGTTCATTCTGGACAAGCTCTACAGCATTTACAGGTTCTAACAATGCACTTAGTGTTGGCGGTTATGGAAGTTACGTACAAGTGCCAGATAACAATGCATTTAATGCTATGCAAAATAATTTTACTATTGAAGCATGGATTAAGCCAACAGATAATGATAATAACACCATTGTTGATAGAGGAAATTATAATTTCTTGTTTCAAGCAAATCCACATGGACAACAAGGTTTAGGTTTTTACAACCCTAACATTGGATGGAAATATGATAATACTTTTATCCCAACAAACCAATGGACGCATGTTGCAGCAACTTGGAATTCGCAAACCACAAGTTTAACATTTTATGTAAACGGTGTTCAAACTACTCAACATACACTATTTTCAGGTTTATCATTCAACAGTGGTAATATGAACATTGGCAGACAAGATCCAAACGGTTGCCAATGTAATTTTATGGATGGTGCTATAGACGAATTAAGATTATGGAAAACAACACGTACACAATCTGAAATTCAGAATAACATGAACTCTACTTTGGGTGGAACGGTTACTCCACAAACACATACTTATGTGTGGAGCCCAACTACAGGATTAAATACTACCACGGGAGCAGTAGTTATTGCTACTCCAACAAATACTACAACATATACAGTAACAGCTACAAACAGCAGTGGTGCTTCTAGTTCTACCTCTCAAACCATTGTGGTGAATCAATTAGCAAGTAATATAGTTACCGCTAGTGGTCCAACAAATGTTTGCCCAGGAAATGTGGTAAGCTTACAAGCAGACAATTCGGGTGCATTTACATACCAGTGGAATTACAATGGAACTCCGTTATTAAATTCTAATAATTCAACTTATAATGCAATGGCATCTGGTAGTTATACTGTTGATATTACTTCGGCTCCAGGCTGTACAGTAACTTCATTGCCAATAAACATTACTGTTGCCGATACAGAAAATCCTGTTGTAATAACACAAAATATTTCAAGAACGATTACAAGTTCAGCAGGTGCAATTACCATTACTGCTGCCGATATTAATAACGGTAGTTATGATAATTGTTCAATTGCTAGTATTACGATTTTAGGAAACAGTGTGTTCGATTGTAATACTATAAGTGGTGTTTACCCAGTTGTATTATCTATTACAGATGGTTCAGGAAACAGCTCATCACAATCAGCAAATATTACAATAACAAATTCATGTAATACAGCTCCAATTGCTATTTGTAAATCGATTACGATACCAACAGTTGCATCAACAAATACTGCAAATGCTACCGCAATTGATTTTAACAATGGTTCTACAGATGCAGAAAATGATGTGTTAAGCTTTACGGTTAGTCCGGCAGGCCCATATGCTTTAGGTACAACTAATGTTGTGCTTACAGTTTCAGATCCTGCAGGTTTATCGAGTACATGTAATGCAAGCATTACAGTAATTGATAACGAGAACCCAATAGTTGTTACTAAAAATGCTACCGTGTTTTTAGATGCAAATGGAAATGGAAGTATTAATGTAAATGATGTAAATGATGGTTCATCAGATAATGATGCTATTGCAACATTAGTTTTAAATACTACCACATTTACTTGTTTAAATATTGGAGCAAACACGGTTAGCTTAACTGCAACAGATGCTGCAAACAATACAAGTACAACAAATGCAACGGTAACAGTTGTAGATAACACAGCACCAACTGCAATAGCTCAAAACCTAAGCATCAACTTAGATGCAACAGGTAATGCAAGCATCACAGCAACAGATGTAAACAATGGATCAACAGATAATTGTTCAATCGCAAACATCAGTATTGATAAAACAACCTTCAATTGCTCGAACTTAGGAGCGAATGCAGTAGTGTTAACTGTTACAGATGGTTCTGGAAATGCAAGTACTGCAAATGCAACAGTAACAGTTGTAGATAACACTGCACCAACTGCAATTGCTCAAAACCTAAGCATCAACTTAGATGCAACAGGTAATGCAAGTATTGTAGCGGCTGATGTAAATAATGGATCTACAGATAATTGTTCTATTGCAAACATCAGTATTGATAAAACAACCTTCAATTGCTCGAACTTAGGAGCGAA
>CALRTZ010000089.1:0-3274 GCA_943371235.1 Sphingobacterium thalpophilum
TAATTCAAATTTTCCCGATTTAATGTCGGCTATGCTCGGAAGTTTGATGGCAGGTTTTTTACCTGAATTGGTATTCGTTTTTAAAGGAGTACCTCCATTGCTAGGCATTGCAATTGGAGCATTTTCTATTTTTATTTCTGTTGATGGTAGGGTAGGTGTTGCAGTTGTGCTAATAGTTGAATTCGCTGAAGTAGCTGTATTTACAGGATTTGCAGCTTCATTACTCATTTTTTTTTTAAGCCCGAAACATCATCAGGTAAAAGAGATAAATTTAATGCCGATTGTATGTGGCACATTTTCATAAAGGCCAACTCTACATGCAGTCGTTGGTTTTTACTTTGTTTATAATGAATGTCGCATTGGTTCGCAATGTTCAAGGCAGAGAGTAAAAGAGATACCGAACATTTAGTGCTTTGATCTAAATAGCGTTGCTTTAATTGCTCGCTCACTTTTAACAATTGCACTGTTGCTGCATCCTTTGCTACCAATAGGTTTCGGAAGTGCTCACTTAGACCATTGATGCAATTATTTCCATCAAAACCTTTTTGTAAAATTTCATCAAAAGTCAATAAAATATCTTTTACACTTTGGTTTAAAATGGCATCGGTAATTTTAAAATAATAATCGTAATCGAGTATGTTTAAATTATCGATAACCGATTGGTAGGTTAAATGCTGACCAGCAAAAGAAACTATTTGATCGAAGATAGAGAGCGCATCACGCAAAGCACCGTCGGCCTTCTGAGCTATTACATGCAAGGCTTCAGAGTCTGCTTCAATCTTCTCGCTATCCGAAATAAATTTCAAATGTGTAGCTATATCATCAACCTGTATCCTGTTAAAATCGAAAATTTGGCAACGCGATAAAATGGTTGGAATAATTTTATGTTTTTCCGTAGTAGCTAAAATAAAAATAGCATACGATGGTGGTTCTTCCAATGTTTTTAAGAATGCATTAAATGCACTCGTGGTAAGCATATGAACCTCGTCAATTATATAAATTTTATATTTTCCTGATGGTGGTGCAAATCGAACTTGTTCTACCAGGTTTCTAATATCATCAACCGAGTTATTAGAAGCCGCATCGAGTTCGTGTATATTTAAAGATGTTCCATTTCTGAACGAAACACATGACTCGCATTGGTCGCATGCCTCCATTTCTGAAGTGGGGTTAGTACAATTAATGGTTTTAGCAAGTATACGTGCACAGGTGGTTTTACCAACTCCTCTTGGTCCGCAAAATAAAAATGCTTGCGCTAAGTGATTATTCTTAATCGCATTTTTTAAGGTATTGGTAATATGTGATTGCCCCACTACTGTATTAAACACAGCTGGGCGGTATTTACGAGCCGAAACAATAAAATTCTCCACGGCGCTAAAATATGAAAAAAAGTAACTAGTCGCTAGTCTTTAGTCATTAGAAAAGGGATTTCCTTTTTTTTGTTAATATTGCATCGTCTAACGACTAAAGACTCAGAAAATGGCATTCGAATTTCATACCGATTGGGACGTATATTTTAAACAGCAATACGAAAACTCAAAAAATTATGTGTTACCATTTATAGCGCAATCGAAAAAGATTGATGCGAGCACTAAGGTTATGGAAATTGGTTGTGGAGAAGGCGGTGTATTAAAGGCCTTTACAGAATTAGGTTGTAAGGTTGTGGGAGTCGATTTAGAACCATCGAGGGTAGAGAAAGCAGAGCATTACATGCGTGAGTATGTGGATAAAGGATTGGCAAGGTTTATTGCTAAAAATATTTATGATGTTGATTTTGAGAAGGATTTTGCGAATCAGTTTGATGTCATCATATTAAAAGATTCGATTGAGCACATTCCGGAGCAGGAGAAAATAATTGCACAGTTAAAGAAATACATGGCGAAAGACGGGGTAATCTTTTTCGGATTTCCACCATGGTACATGCCGTTTGGCGGACATCAGCAAATATGTAAGAATAAGTGGTTGAGCAAATTGCCTTATTACCATTTATTACCTGCTGGTATTTATAAGTGGATTTTAGAGAGGGCAGGAGAGCATCCGGCAGCCGTTAAAGAATTACTAGAGATTAAAGATACTGGCATCAGTATAGAGCGATTTGAGCGTATTTGCGAGAAAACTGGGTATAAAATCATCCAAAAGAATCATTATTTAATCAATCCGATATACCGTTATAAGTTCAAGCTCGAACCACGTTTACAACTCCCAATTGTACGAAATGTACCGTTTTTGAGGAATTTTGTAACTACTTGTGTGTATTATTTAGTCGCTAGTCGTTAGTCTTTAGTCATTAGACCGTGCTAAAGGCTCCATTTCTAGTGACTAAAGACTAGTGACTAAAGACTAAAAAAAACTTGCACAGTTCCGAATCATTTACTACATTTGCAGCCCCTTTAAAGCGGGAAATCAATTAATTAAATAAATAAAAAGCAAAGTAACACAATGAAAAATTACGAAACGTTAATCGTTGTGACCCCTTTGTTATCAGAAGAACAATTGAAAGAGGTAGTTGCCAAATTCAAGAAAGTGTTAACTGATAACGGTGCCGAAATTGTCGCAGAAGACAATTGGGGTCTGAAAAAACTAGCTTACCCTATTCAAAAGAAATCTACGGGTTTCTACCATTTGACGGAGTTTAAAGCTGACGGTGCATTAATTAACAAGTTAGAAGTAGAGTATAAGCGTGATGAGCGTATTATGCGTTTCTTAACGGTAGCTTTAGACAAGCACGCAGTAGCGTACAATGATCGTAAGCGTAACGGGCAATTAGCTCCACTTCCGAAAAGAACTAAAGCAGTAGAGGAGGCAAACTAAGATGGCAAAAGATAACATTAGCTACGTAACAGCTCCCAAGGTGGAGGATACACGTAAAAAGTATTGCCGTTTTAAGAAAAACGGTATTAAGTATATCGATTACAAAGACGCGAACTTCTTGTTGAAGTTTATAAACGATCAAGGTAAAATTTTACCACGTCGTTTAACAGGTACATCATTGAAATACCAACGTAAAGTTGCTCAAGCGGTGAAACGTGCTCGTCATATCGGTGTATTACCTTATGTTGCAGATTCATTGAAATAAGGAGGGATACGAAATGGAAGTTATATTAAAACAAGATATCAAGAGTTTGGGTTACAAAGACGATGTAGTTAGAGTAAAAGATGGTTACGGACGTAACTATTTAATCCCAAAAGGTTTCGCTGTATTAGCTACAGAATCGAACCGTAAAATATTAGCGGAAAATATCCGTCAAGCACAATTCAAACAAGATCGTATTAA